>DAINBV010000013.1:32639-76804 GCA_036732725.1 Geobacteraceae bacterium
TGAGGTTGTTCTTGATTTCGTTGAAGTCACCGTTATAGGAATCGGTAATTTTGGGAGGAATGTCACCCTTGGAGATTCGGTCAACATATTCGGCAGCCACGTTCAGTGGACCAATCACGGAATCAAGGCAATCGTTGACTCCCTGAACTATCGCTTTGAAGTCTCCCTGGTGCTTGGAAGCATCGGCGCGAGTGGCCAATTTTCCAGCAATGGCTGCATCAGAAAGCATACCAGCATCGCGAACAAGCAACCGGATGGAATCAACCATTTTTTTCATGGCCATCATGACGCTATCATCCTTCAGTCCGGCGGTATTGATCTCAACGGAACAATCTCCTGCACCAACTTTCACAGCAATGTCACTGACCAAGGAAGGGTCTCCCCCCAATTGAGCCATGATAATTTTTGAGATAAACAGGCCAAAACCGACGGCAAGAATGATACCGATAGCTGAAAGAACAATCATGATTTTTGATGCTGATCCCGCTAGTTTTTCATTACTGTCCTCAATCAGTTTACCCTGCTGCACTTTTGCAGCCTGTAACTTGTCAATTGCGTCATTTTCAGCAAGTGCTGCCTTTCGCATGTCACCACGGACATGGCTCTCGGCTTCCCTTATTTTTCCGGCATCAACCAACTGGGCAACATAATCCAAATGTTTGGCATATTCGATGCGGGTTTTTTTAAATTCATCGAAGAGCTTGCGCCCTTCGTCGGTCATAATTGTTTTCTCAAATTTGTCGGCTTTTTCGTTAATATCCTGGCGTTTTTTTTTAATAGAATCACTTGCTGCTCTTTTTTCCTGTGCGCTTGATTCAGGATCAATCATTTCGCGAATATTAATGCGTACAAGTTGGAATTCTGACGAAATATCACTGAGGTCACTCAGCGGAACCGTTACTTTTTCATACATTTTGGAAGCAGCAGCATCAAGTTGTTTGAGTTCCATGACTCCAATTGCACCGATTACTCCCGCTACAATCGCAACCAGAATAAACCCGGTCATCAACTTCGCCTTCAGATTCATGTTATAGAACCATTGCATGTGAAACCTCCTTTAGTTTTTACCGCTTAATTTGGGTTATACCAACATAACACCACGAGCCTTTTGTTAAATTCGTACTATACCGCTATTGGTGTTACGCACATTTTTTAGGGTTTCCAATATCATTCGATTTACGTTCACAGACACCGGTTCATCATGCCCTGAATATACAGTTTGAATATTCCGGCGCGATATTTTCAGTAATGAATCAACATATTCTTCGGTGTACATCCCACCGGGACTCAAAATGTGTAACTGGGTATCACCGGAAAAGAGTATTTTGAGAGACTGGCAGTAAAGGCATATGGAATCGGATGAATGCCCAGGTGTATGCAGCACTTCCAGATAATCGTCCCCTCCCCGTAATATCTGACCATCGTGCAACAGTTCATCAACACCTTTCATATCGTTGTAGGCATACACCTTGGCATTGAAACGTTTCTTCAGATATTCGATGCCGGTCGAGTGGTCAAAATGGTTATGGGTCAGAATAATCTGCTCTACGGGAACCTTGCCAAAACCGGTCGAAATCCTTTCAATTTCTTCAATGATAAATCCATCCGTTCCCGGATCTACAAGGGTATTGACATCGCTGATAAGGTTCCAGTCCCCCAGAAGCAGATATGACCTGCAGGTATACAGATCAGGGTTTTTTGAAAGAGAAATAACTCGGATGTGACGCCTCTTTTCAAGCTAGGATCGTGATACTGATTACCCATCAATTCTTCGGTAAAGTTGTGCATCCGGTGCTATTTGCTCAAATAAATGAGCGACTTCCGGCGGCAGCTTCTGAGTATTTTCATTAGCAAGAAAAGCTCCTGGAGCCATTGAGCGGTGAAACATTTTGAATACCTCGACCCGTTCGTTGTACTGGAAATGGAGCAGGACATTTTTGCACACAATCAGACTGTAGTCACTGCCGGGCGCGTGCAGCGACAACAGGTCGTGGTACTGGAATCTGACACGGTTTCTGATTTTATCTATGACACGGTGATAGTCAGGGGTATCGGTTTTTTCAAAGTATTTGGCAAAGATATCAACCGGAATACGCTGCAGTTCTTCATACTTATAGGTTGCCGCCGTTACGATATCTCCAAAATGGTTTTCAGAATCATAATCGGTAGCATCTAGATAGAGATTATTGAAGGACTGCCCCATCCGTTCGGCAAAGACCATTGCCAGGGTGTATGGCTCCTGACCGAGAGCACATCCGGCATCCCAGATTTTAATGCGCAGACGTCCCAGTGCCAGTTTAAGCGTGTTTTCAACCGCATATTCAAGTACAGGTAAATCCCTGAAAAAAAAAGTAAATGCCATGATGTAAACCTGCTCCTCGTTTTACAACCTTTGTCTCGTGTTACTAAGCGCACTAACAAATCATAGTTTAATTACACTATCAGGGGACTGAACTGGTATCACCACTCGTTACCGCACTGATTTCTTGAGCTGAAAATATCCGGTCAATATCAAGAATCATGACAAAGCGTCCGTCATGTTTCCCCATTCCATTGATAAAGTCAGTGTTAAGATGCGTACCGATATGGGGGGCGGCTTCAATCTGTTCCGGTTCCATTTCGATAACTTCCTGAACCGAATCCGCAAGCGAACCGAGCACTATCGTCTCTCCGTCCATATCGACTTCCACCACAATGATGCACGTGTTGACGGTGCGCTCGGTTTCAGTCATGCCAAATTTAAGACGCAGATCAATGACCGGAACCACACTGCCACGTAGATTAATTACCCCTCGCATAAAACCGGGGGTCTGAGGGACTTTAGTGATCGTGGTAATTTCCAGGATTTCACGCACCCTCCCCACATCAACCGCAAACACTTCTTCAGACAGATTAAATGTTAAATACTGGGTTGTTTCAGCTGTTTCAGCCATACCGTGCTTCCTCCCCTCAGTGCTATATTTAAGCATGATTAATGATCATTACAAGAAATGCGCCAATGCTGATCAAACACAGTCCAGTGCAGCAAAACAAGGGGATTACAGATAGGGAAGAGGCAAATGCGGGTTGTTGTCTGTGCCAATGTCACAGACAATATGTGTCACTGGCACAGTATGGTGTGTGACATGACACATAAAAGTACATCAGGGAATAGAAAGAAATGGGGATAAAAATGGGCAAGGGACCTGTTCAGGAGAGGGGTCTCTACGTGAGTTACCTATGACTGCAGCTGTTTCTTTTATTCACCCAAATGACGGTAAACCGTTCTACGGCTGATACCGAGCATTTTGGCTGCCAGACTTTTGTTACCATTGCAGAGAATCAGTGCATCGTGCAGCGTATGGGGAGGAGTTTCCTGGGGGAGAGAAAGCTGTGATTTAGGTGATTGATTATGCAGCAATTCTGATGGCAAATCATCACTTTGAATTGTTGCAGTCTGACAGAGAATACAGGCATGTTCTACCGCATGTTCCAGTTCGCGCACATTGCCGGGCCAGGAATGACGCATGAAAATCGACCGCACGGCATCACTGAACCCGGAAACAGTGCGATCGAAACGGGTTGTAAAATGAGAAAGAAAATGATCCATCAGCAGCGGAATATCGTCCCTTCGTTCGCACAGTGGCGGAAGTTTTATTTTGACCACATTAAGCCGGTAGTACAGGTCCCTTCGGAATAGACCTTGCTGTACTTTTTCTTCCAGATTCTGGTTAGTTGCGGTAACCACCCGAACATCGATTGAAATCGGCGTGGCATCCCCTACCCGTTCCACAACCATTTCCTGCAATACCCGTAGCAACCTCATTTGCATGGCAGGAGATATGTCGCCAATTTCATCGAGAAAAATAGTACCACCGTGGGCCCGTTCAAAACGTCCTTTTTTATCAGCTATTGCGCCCGTAAAAGCTCCTCTGACGTGGCCAAACAGCTCACTCTCCAACAGACTTTCCGAAAGGGCTGAACAATTAACCTTAATATAGGGAGCATTGCTTCGGCAGCCACCGTGGTGGAGAGCGGCAGCGACAAGTTCTTTACCGGTTCCGCTTTCACCGTTGATCAGAACCGTGGTGGGAAGATCAGCCAATGCCTCTATCATGGCAAAGACTCTGTGCATGGAGGGGTGATTACCGAGTATCCCGTGAAACTGTTCCCGTTGACTCAAGCTCTGTTCCAACTGCACCAGGCGGGTTTCGTCACGAACAACCGCTACCACACCTTGTACAACCTGATCTGCGTCAGCTACCGGCGTTACGGTCAGACTGACAATCCGCTGTTTACCAGTCCGCCGACGGCACTCCATGCGACGGACAATGGATGGTTTGCCTTCTTGTAATGATGTAATGATAACATCACGGCACGTCCCTTCGCAGCCGGTTTCCATTGTGGCAATTTCTTTGTCACACTGCTGGTCACCGTAACCGCAGATAGTATGGGCGGCTTCATTGTAGCGCACCAGCTTACCGGCGGTATCAATCATGATAACAGCATCAGCAATGCTTCTGAAGATAGCATCAAGGTCAGCACGATACCGTTCGGCCTGTTCTCGTATCTGTTTATGACTGAGAGCAAGCCGTATAACTGAGGAGAGATTGTCGTATTTTACCGGCTTGGTCAGATAATCAAAGGCCCCCTGCCGGACAGCCCGGATAGCGGTTTCCAGCTCTGGACGACCGGTAAACATGATGACCTGAATTGCAGGCCAGGCAGCTTTGATGTCAGTCAGCAGGTCAATTCCGCTTTCACTGTTCAGCAGGATATCACACAGCACCAGATCAAAGTTTACAGCCGAAAGGAGCGCTTTGGCTTCACGTATACATGCAGCACCTTCTACCAGATACCCTTCTTTTTTGAGAAGCGCACCGAGGGCAAAACGGATTCCTTCTTCATCATCAACTAACAGTATGCGGGGTGAGATATGGTTCATGGGGGCATTCTACCGATATATAATCGCTCTGCAAAGCAAAAAAACCGGCGCATGCTGCGCCGGTTTTTTTGTGACTCTAATATATACGTGTCGGATACTAAGCTTTGGCAGCCGCTGCAGCTCTTTCATACCCCATGCTGAACGCTTTTTTGTTCAGCTCAAGGAATGCTTCCGGTACGCTGGAAAGCACAGCTTTTTCAGCATTTTCAAAAGTAACCTGACCGGTCAGGGCAACCATGGCGCCCAGAGCAACAATATTGGCAACAATTTCACGGCCAACATCGTTTTTAGCGGTATTGATGATCGGGAAAGCAACTACCTTGAAATTACCTTCCGGCATTTTCTTGACCAGATCAGAATCTACCAGCAGTACGCCACCTTCTTTAAGATCATGTGAATATTTGTCACATGCTTCCTGGGTCATTGCCAGAAGAGCATCAACTTTGGTAGCTTTCGGATAGTCAATGGTAGTATCGGAAATGATAACTTCCGATTTAGATGCACCACCACGGGCTTCCGGACCGTAGCTTTGTGACTGAACAGCCTGCTTACCCTCATAGATAGAGGCAGCTTTGGCCATAATAATACCAGCGGTGATAAGCCCCTGTCCGCCGGCACCGGAAAATCTGAGTTCATAACGTGCCATCTTTATCGCTCCTTATTCCTGTAATTTTACTTTGCGGCCTGGGCACGCTCAATAACCTTGGCGTATTCGGCGGTGTATTCAGGTTTTGTTTCTTCCTTATACAATACGCCGGTCAGCACTTTGCCCTGCAACTGTTCAGCCGTCATTTTTTCAGCGGCTTTCACAGGAACAGCAACTTCTTTCAAGCGATTCATCATTTCGATGACCGACTTGTATTTATTGCGGCGTCCGTAGGTAGTCGGGCAGTCATCAAGGATTTCAACAACCGAAAAACCTTTGTGCTGAATTGCTTCAGCAATCAGTTTATCGATCTGGTTGGCATGGAAAGCCGTGCCACGGGCAACAAATGTCGCACCAGCACCGATTGCAAGCTTGGCAATATCAAAACCTGGATCGGGGTTGCCGTAAGGTGTTGTGGAAGCTTTGGCGCCGGTAGGGGTACAGGGTGAGAACTGTCCGCCGGTCATGCCATAGATGTTGTTATTGAGAATGATGTAGGTCATGTCGATATTACGACGGCAGGCATGAATGAAGTGGTTACCGCCGATTGCAGTTCCGTCGCCATCGCCGCCGACCAGGATTACATTCATTTCAGGCTTAGCCATTTTTACACCGGTAGCAAATGCTGCAGCACGGCCATGGGCAGTGTGCAGGGTGCAACAATCGATGTAGCCAGGAAGACGTGAAGCACAACCGATACCCGATACCAGGGCCGTATTTTCTTTTTTCAGTTGCAGAGTTTCAAAAGCGCGAATCAACCCTTTCATGACGATACCATGACCGCAGCCAGGACACCAGATATGGGGTAATTTACCGGGACGAATCCATTTTTCGTAGTCAAATGCCATGTTACTTAACCTCCTTGATCTTGTCGAGGATCTGATCCGGATTGATTGGTTCACCATCAACACGGAAAATACCGAGTACCGGTGCTTTACCCTGTACATTGCGCTCAAGTTCGAGTGAGCACATGCCCAGGTTCATTTCCGGAATAATAAAGGCTTTTGCTTTGTCAGCCAACGCCTTGATCTGTTTGTCAGGGAATGGCCAGAACGTCTTGATGCGGAACATGCCGGCTTTGATCCCCTGTTCACGGGCTGCATTGACAGCGTAACGGGCAGAACGTGAAGTTGAACCATAGGCAACAACAACAATTTCCGCGTCATCCAGCAGATATTCTTCAAACTGAACAATATCATCGATGTTGGCATCAACTTTACGAACCTGACGTTCTTCTTCAGCCTGTACGATTTCTGCCTTGGTGGTCGGGAAACCATCTTGCATTTTGTTAAGTCCGGTTACATGGAATTTGTAGCCGGAACCAAATGCTGCCAGCGGAGGTACATCACCAAAGCTGGTGTCATATGGTTTGTACTGTTCTGGTGGAACCGTCGGAGTTTTACGTGGGACAACTTCAATTTCGCCCGGTTCAGGGAACACAATGCGCTCACGCATGTGAGCAATGATTTCGTCCGGCATAACCATAACCGGTGTGCGGTATTTTTCGGACAGGTTGAACGCACGAATCATTTCTTCGTAGGTTTCCTGAACAGAAGCCGGCGTCAGGCAGATGGCAGGATGGTCGCCGTGGGTTCCCCACTTGGCGCACATAACATCAGATTGACTCGGGCCGGTCGGCATACCGGTGGAAGGACCACCACGCATGACGTTATAGATAACGCAAGGAATCTCGGCGATACAACCATAACCGATCAATTCCTGTTTGAGTGAAAGACCAGGGCCGGAAGTTGAAGTTAAGACCTTGGCACCTGCCAGTGCTCCGCCGAGCAGTGCGGCCATTGCGCCGATTTCGTCTTCCATTTGAAGAAATTTACCGCCAATTTTTGGCAATTCAGCGGACATGACTTCAGCAACTTCGGTTGAAGGGGTGATCGGGTAGCCTGCAAAGAAATTACAACCAGCGTACAATGCGCCATAGGTTGCAGCTTCATTACCCTGAAGAAACGCTACTTTTTTGGACATCTGTTGATTTCCTCCCGTAGTATTATTCGGTGATAACTTTGATAGCGAAGTCAGGACATCTGAGTTCGCACTGCATACATTTGATACATGCGTCAAGATCCTTCACAGCGGCGACAAAACCCTGCATTTCCAAAACATTTTTTGGGCAGAATTCGACGCAGATGTGACAACCTTTGCAAAACTTTTCGTTGATTTCAATTTTGACATTATTTGCCATCGGGAAAGACTCCTTTATTTCCGTAATAAAAGGTGTGTAATACAACTCCCAAAACGTGGCAAAAGAAGGGCATATTTACCCTTCTTTTGCAATCACTTCAGAGTTGCTGATAATAATTTATTTCATGCTGTCAACAAGACCTTTGACGGCTGCAACAGATTTATCCATCATGGCCTGTTCTTCAGCATCCAGTTTGAACTGAATGATTGATTCCACACCTTTGTCGCCCAAGACAGCGGGCACGCCAACGTAGTAACCGTTGACACCGAACTCACCCTGTAGGAAGCAGCAGGTTGGGAGAACGCGCTTCTGATCTTTAAGGATTGATTCTGCCATGGCGATGGCAGAAGAAGCAGGTGAGTAGAAAGCAGAACCGGTTTTCAGCAGGGCAACAACTTCACCGCCAGCACCACGGGTACGCTTGACCATTGCTTCCATAACTTCTTTTGCTTTTTCTGCGCCATATTTCTGTTCCAGCAGTTCCATGACCGGAATACCGCAAACGCTGGTGTAACGAACCAGAGGAACCATGTCGTCGCCATGTCCGCCAAGAGTCATGGCAGTTACGTCTTTTACGGAAACGCCAAGTTCCCAAGCTATAAAGGAAGCAAAGCGAGCAGAGTCAAGTACGCCAGCCTGGCCGATAACGCGGCTGTAAGGGAAGCCGGTAATTTTCTGACAGAGAGTTACCATGGCATCCAGCGGGTTGGAGATAACGATGATGATGGAGTTCGGAGCATACGTTTTGATACCTTCGGCAACCGAAGTCATGATCTTGGAGTTAACTTCGATCAGGTCGTCGCGGCTCATGCCTGGTTTACGTGGCAGACCGGCAGTTACGATTACGACATCGGAATCCTTAATATCTTCGTAGCTGTTGGTTCCTTTGAGATCAACATCGTAACGGTCAACCGGACCTACTTCTGCGATATCGAGCATTTTGCCCTGGGGAAGTCCTTCGACGATGTCGAAAAGGACAACATCACCAAGTTCGCGCAGTGCACAGAGCTGAGCCAATACGCCGCCAATTTGTCCGCCACCAATGAGAGAAATCTTTTTACGTGCCATTCTGTTCTTCTCCTTTACTGGGTTGTTGTAAATTTTGTTCGGCTGTCATGGGACAGCCGAATCGGTAAACTAGAACTTAGAGTGCATTGATAATTGCATTCAAGGTTGCACTCGGACGCATGGCTGCCGATGTTTTGGCAAAATCTGGGTGATAGTAGCCACCCATGTCAACCGGTTTGCCTTGAGCTGCCAGCAATTCTTCGTTGATTTTTGCTTCGTTCTCTTCCAGCTGTTTGGCAACTGTAGCAAACTTGGCCTGCAACTCAGCATCCTTGGACTGACCGGCCAGCGCTTCTGCCCAGTAGAGAGCCAGGTAGAAGTGACTGCCACGGTTATCAATCTGACCTACTTTACGAGCAGGTGATTTATTGTTGTCGAGGAACTTGGCAATCGCCAGGTCGAGGGTTTCAGCCAGAACTTGTGCTTTGGCATTATTAAAATTGGCAGCAATGTGCTCCAGCGAGGCGCCCAGAGCTGAGAATTCACCCAGTGAATCCCAACGCAGATATCCTTCCTGTACAAACTGCTGAACATGCTTGGGAGCCGATCCGCCAGCGCCTGTTTCAAACAGTCCACCACCAGCCAGCAGTGGCACAACGGAGAGCATTTTAGCGCTGGTGCCGAGTTCAAGAATCGGGAACAGGTCCGTCAGATAGTCACGCAGTACGTTACCGGTAACGGAGATGGTATCCTGACCTTTACGAATACGTGTCAGGGAGAATTTCATAGCTTCAATCGGAGCAAGAATATGGAATTCAAGACCGGCAGTATCGTGGTTTTTCAGATATTTTTCAACTTTGGCAATCATGTTGGCGTCGTGGGCACGATTTTTATCGAGCCAGAATACGGCTGGAGCGCCAGTTGCCTTGGCACGGGTTACGGCAAGTTTGACCCAGTCCTGAATCGGAATATCTTTAGCCCGTGACATACGCCAGATATCATCAGCTTCAACCACGTGTGACATGAGGACTTTTCCGCTTGCATCAACCACGCGGACAGTTCCGGCAGCAGGAAGAATGAATGTTGTGGGATGTGAACCATATTCTTCCGCTTTTTGAGCCATCAAACCAACGTTGGGAACAGACCCCATGGTTGCGGGATCAAATGCGCCGTTTTTCTGACAATCTTCAATAATTTCCTGGTAGAAACCGGCATAACAACGGTCAGGAATAACAGCCTTGGTATCCTGAAGCTTACCTTCGGTATTCCACATTCTTCCGCCGTCGCGAACCACAACCGGCATGGAAGCGTCAACAATAATGTCGTTCGGTGCATGGAGATTGGTGATCCCTTTGTCAGAATCAACCATGGCCAATGCCGGACGGTTTGCGTAAACAGCCTTGATATCTGCTTCAATTTCAGCCTGCTTTTCTGCCGGCAATGATTTAATTTTCTTGTACAATTCACCCAGACCGAGGTTCGGGTTAACGCCGATTTCTTTAAAGGTTGCACCGTGTTTATCAAAGACATCTTTGAAAAAGACCGTTACGGCATGTCCGAACATGACCGGATCGGAAACTTTCATCATAGTTGCTTTCAAATGCAGCGACAACAATACACCAGTTTTTTTGGCATCTTCAATTTGTTCGGCAAAGAATGCACGCAATGCCTTGGCACTCATAAAGGTTGCGGAAAGAACCTCACCTTTGGTGGCGGTCAGCTTATCCTTCAGTACGGTTGTGCTACCATCTGCACCAACCAGTTCAATTTTGAATTCGCCGCCATCTTCCAGCACTACCGATTGTTCGTTACCGTAAAAGTCACCGGCAGTCATGTTGGCCACGTGAGCTTTTGAATCTGCACTCCAGGCAGCCAGTTTGTGAGGGTTCTTTTTAGCGAAGTTTTTAACGGAAAGCGGTGCACGGCGATCGGAGTTACCTTCACGCAGAACTGGATTGACAGCGCTGCCAAGACAGCGGGCATAACGGCTCTGAATTTCTTTTTCAGCGTCATTCTGTGGATCTTCCGGATAATCGGGAAGATTATAACCCTGGCTTTTAAGCTCTTTGATAGCTTCTTTCAACTGGGGAACGGAAGCACTGATATTGGGAAGTTTGATGATGTTGGCATCGACGCTCTGAGTCAGATCACCCAACTGTGTCAGGTAATCTTCAATCTTTTGATCAGCAGCAAGATTTTCAGGGAATGTAGCCAGGATACGACCAGCGAGAGAAATATCGCGAGTTTCTACCGCAACACCAGTTCCTTTGGTAAATGCCTGAACAATGGGAAGCAAAGAATAGGTTGCCAGCGCAGGTGCTTCATCAATCTCGGTCCAGATAATCGTTTTTGTACTCATGGAATCTCCTTGTTGATTTTTTTCTGCTGTCAATCATTTTAACTACGACTAAAAACAGCTACAATCTACTTATAACTTATTGATATAACTATACAATATTATTGCATGATAAATTTTGTATACAGTATACAAAGGAGGCATTACTGTCAAGCAAAAAACTGTTTTCATTTGTGGACGAGACATGGCTATTTCTTTTCCCCCCCCCCTCGTGGGATTGACAAAACCTGCCCGGGCCAGAGCTGTTTCGGATCACGGATTTGATCACGATTGGCACGATAAAGAAGTGTCCACAGGGAGGCGTCGTTATAGATTTCAGAGCGGGCTGCAATTTGGGGGAGTGTTTCACCTCGTCGAACCGTGTAGGAGGTAACTCGGGGCTGATGGTTGTCTTTGGCGGGTGCAACTTGATTGCTGCGCGTGGTGGCATGTGGTTCTTCCTGCTGCTGTTTGCGTGCTTCCTGTTGCTGCAAACGCTCTTCAGCCTCAAGTGCCTGTTGCATCAACCGTTCTTCAGCTAAACGGGCTGCCTCTACGGCAGCCCGTCGTCGTTCTTCTTCTTTCTTTTTCTGTTCTTCCCGCTTTATGGCAGCATTGAGTAGGACACTTTTTTGCAGGGTGAACAAATAATAGCGATCAGCAGACTGCTCATCTTTTTGTACATAGAGTATAGCTTCACCATGCTCATAGGTTTCCATCAGATTGTGAAATTCCTGGGGAAACCATGTTTTGGCATTGTTACGTTCCAGATTTTCAACCGCTGTGGCAGCTTCATTTTTCCAGTTCGGCATCGGTGCAGCACAGGAGTTGAGCACTCCCGCCACCACCATGAAACCAATCACACGATACCAGCTGCTCATGACGTCAAACTACGCCTGAAGTTTTTCGGCCAGACGAATTCCAAGTTCGCGCAACTGCTTGTTATCAACCGTAGACGGAGCTTCAGACATCATACAGGTTCCACGCTGCGTTTTCGGGAAGGCAATCACGTCGCGAATGGAATCGCTGCCGGTCAACAGCATGATCAAACGATCCATACCAAAGGCGATGCCGCCGTGGGGTGGAGTTCCAAATTCCAGCGCATCCAGCAGGAAGCCGAATTTTGCACGGGCGTCTTCCACCGTCATACCGAGCATCTTGAACATCAGTGACTGCACCTGTTCCTGATGTATTCTGATCGAACCGCCACCAATTTCATTGCCATTCAGCACAAGATCATACGCCTTGGCACGGCAGCGACCTGGATCGGATTCAACATATTCAACATCCTCATCCATCGGAGCGGTAAAGGGGTGATGCACGGCGCACCATCGCTTTTCATCTTCATCCCATTCCAGAAGCGGAAATTCGGTTACCCAGACAAAGCGGTAGTCATCCTTGTTGGTCAAACCGAGGATACCGGCCAAATGATTGCGCAATTTCCCCAACGAGTCGTGCACAACCTTGGCCTTGTCTGCCACGAAGAGTAACAGATCCCCCTCTTCAGCGCCAAAAGCGGTATTCATGGAGGCGATTTCTTCAGCGCTGAAAAATTTGGCGATCGGTGAATGCCATTCACCATTTTCAATCTTGACGTACGCCAGACCTTTGGCACCATAAATGGAGACAAACGAAGTCAACTCATCGATATCCTTACGTGAAAGCTTGGCGCATCCCTTGGCGTTAATTCCTTTGATCAGGCCGCCTTTGGAAGCAACATCGGCAAACACCTTGAATCCGGCCCCTTTGACCAAATCGGTCAAATCAACCAGTTCCATGCCGAAACGCAGATCAGGGTTATCCACCCCGAAACGCCGAATAGCCTCGGCATAGGTGATCCGCTCAACCGGCAGCTGAACATCAACCCCTTTGGCTTCACGGAAAATGCGGGCAATCAATCCTTCCATAACCGTAATAATATCTTCCTGATCGATAAACGACATCTCGCAGTCAATCTGGGTAAATTCCGGCTGACGGTCAGCACGCAAATCTTCGTCACGGAAACAACGTACCACCTGGAAATACTTGTCAAAACCGGAGATCATCAGAATCTGCTTGAAAATCTGCGGTGACTGGGGAAGTGCGTAAAAGCACCCCTGGTTGATGCGGGAAGGAACCAGGAAGTCACGCGCACCTTCAGGAGTTGACTTGGTCAAAAATGGCGTTTCCAGTTCAATAAATCCATTATCAGTTAAATATGAACGTGTTAGCTGCGAAACCTTCGAGCGGAGAATAAGGTTATTCTGCAATTGCGGACGACGCAGATCAAGGTAGCGATATTTGAGCCGGATGTTCTCGTTGACATCCGTGTGTTCATCCAGCATGAAAGGCAACGGCTTGGAACGGTTAAGAAGCTTGCATTCCAGCACCTGGATTTCAACTTCTCCGGTTTTCATATTCGGATTGACCGTACCTTCGGGACGCGGAATAACTTTCCCCTTAACGGCCAGCACAAATTCACTACGCACGGATTCGGCTATTGCGTGAGCCGCTCCATTAACCTCCGGATCAAAGACGACCTGGGCAATTCCTTCCCGATCCCGCAAATCGATAAAAATCAGACCGCCATGGTCGCGGCGGCGAAGCGCCCATCCCATCAGAACCACTTCCTGTCCGATGTTTGACGCATTAAGATCACCACAATACTGCGTCCGTTTCCAAGTTCCAAGAGTATCCATAATCAAACCTCCAAATAGATAGAGACAACGGGCGCACGGTGCAGAGAAGAACGTCAATTCTCCTCTGCACCGTGCCGTTGTCTCTTAATTTATGATAGTTCCAATACTGCCAAGCCGGGGACGCAATTTATCACGATCCCACGACCAGTATTTGATGATTGCCAATCCCTTGATCTGATCACGTTTAACAAACTTCCAGAAACGGCTGTCATAGGAGCGGTCACGGTTATCACCCATGACAAAATAGGAGTCGGCCGGTACGGTGACCGGACCAAAGGTGTCACGCGGGTTCATTTCCTTCGGTATGATCTCTTTTTCCTTGTGAATCTCATGGGGATTTTCGTACATCGTGCCATTGACAAATACTTTCTTGTCCTTCCCCTCAACCACATCGCCAGGAGTGCCAATTACCCGCTTGATAAAATCCTTGCTTGGATCTTCCGGATATTCAAAAACAATCACATCGCCACGCCGAGGATCCCGGACTTTCAGCACCCTCCCCTCACTGAAAGGAAGTTTTGTACCATACATGAACTTGCTCACCAGCAGATGATCACCGATCAGCAAGGTATCTTCCATTGACCCGGAGGGAATTTTAAAGGCCTGCACCAGATAGGTGCGAATCACCAGCGCCAACAATACGGCAATAGCTATGGATTCGGCATATTCGCGAATAACACTCTTTTTTTTGAAAACCGGTTCAGGTGGGACAGCCGGTGTTTCAGCTTCAACATCAGCTAAAGGTT
This sequence comes from Geobacteraceae bacterium, assembly GCA_036732725.1. Taxonomy (GTDB): domain Bacteria; phylum Desulfobacterota; class Desulfuromonadia; order Geobacterales; family Pseudopelobacteraceae; genus CAIPTY01. The sequence continues at coordinate 47,177 of DAINBV010000013.1, forward strand.
CCTTAATTTCTTCCATAAATTATATCCTTGGGCATGAAAATGAATGTTTATATTAATCGACTTTCAGGATTGCCAAAAATGCTTCCTGGGGCAATTCAACATTGCCGACATTCTTCATCCGCTTTTTACCTTCCTTTTGTTTTTCAAGCAATTTGCGCTTACGGGTTATATCGCCACCGTAACATTTTGCCAAAACATCCTTACGCATTGCTTTGACCGTTTCACGGGCAATCACCTTATTACCGATGGCCGCCTGGATGGCAACCTCGAACATCTGACGTGAAATCAGCTCTTTCATCTTGGAAACCAGGTCGCGACCGCGGAAATATGCTTTTTCACGATGCAGAATCAGTGACAGGGCATCCACCACCTCACCATTGATCATGACGTTCATCCGCACCAGATCACTGCGACGATATTCCAGATGTTCGTAATCAAGTGAGGCATATCCCTTGGTGATTGATTTAAGGCGGTCATAGAAATCAAGCACAATTTCATTCAGCGGCAGTTCATAAATTATCATCACCCTGGTCGGCGTCAGATATTTTATTTCACGTTGAACGCCACGCTTGTCTTCACACAGCGCCAGCACGCCACCCACATATTCATTCGGTACATGGATATGCGCCAGTATGAACGGTTCCTCCATAAACTCGGTACTATGCAACTCCGGCATCTGGTTAGCGCTTTGAATGGAAAACACCTCGCCACTCATTTTGTTGACCCGATACACAACGGTTGGAGCAGTGGTAATCAGATCAAGCCCGAACTCCCGCTCCAAGCGCTCCTGGATGATTTCCATATGCAAGAGACCGAGAAAACCGCAACGGAACCCAAATCCGAGTGCCACGGATGTTTCCGGCTCAAAAGAAAAGGAAGAATCGTTCAATTTCAATTTTGCCAATGCATCGCGCAACTGTTCATACTGGGAGGTGTCAATCGGATAAAGACCGGAAAAAACCATCGGCTTGACTTCTTTAAAACCTTCCAGCGGATGGCCACACTGTCGATTGAAGATCGTAACCGTATCGCCGACTTTGGCATCGGCCACATCCTTGATCCCGGCTATCACAAATCCGACTTCACCCGCTTCCAGCTGCGCCACCTCGCGCATAACAGGTGAGAACACACCCACCTTAAGTGCTTCGTAAGATTTATTGGCTACAACCAAATGGATTTTATCACCTTTTTTAAGCGTACCATCAAACAGTCGCACCAGGATGATAACGCCCTGATACTGGTCATACCAGGAGTCAAACAACAGCGCCTTGAGCGGTGCCGAAGCATCCCCCTTGGGTGCTGGAATCTTTTTGATAATTTCTTCCAGGATTTCGTGGGTACCGATCCCTTCCTTGGCGCTTGCCAGCACTGCATCGTGGGCATCAATACCGATAATCTCTTCGATCTCCTGAATCACTCGCTCCGGTTCAGCCGCCGGCAGATCGATCTTGTTGAGTACCGGGAAGACCTCCAGATTGTTGTCCAGCGCCAGATAGACGTTGGCCAGGGTCTGCGCTTCGACCCCTTGCGACGCATCGACCACCAGCAATCCACCTTCGCAGGCAGCCAGAGAACGGGAAACTTCATAGGTAAAGTCAACATGACCGGGGGTATCAATCAGATTGAGGATGTAATCATTGCCATCATCGGAACGATAATTAAGCCGCACGGTTTGTGCCTTGATGGTGATGCCCCGTTCGCGCTCCAGATCCATTTTATCCAGGAACTGATCCTGCTTTTCACGGTCGGAAAGTGCACCGGTATATTCGAGCAAGCGGTCGGCCAGCGTTGATTTGCCATGATCGATATGGGCAATGATCGAAAAATTGCGTATTTTGCTGATATCCATGGGTTCCTTCGGTACGGTTACACGTCTGAACTTCGGTAAACAAGAATTTTGAAGAATAAATAAAGCGTGGATGAAAGTAAAGGGAAAAGGCGTTGTCCGCGTTTCTTACGGGAATTCGTCCAGATCACGATAGCTGATTATTTCACCGGTGTAGGTGGTGAGCTGCAACAGATTCCCCGCACACTTCACGTTATCGGGCAAAAGCGGTACTTTTCCTTTCCCTCCCGGCAGGTCAATCACGTACTGCGGTACCGCCAGTCCGGAAACGTGCCCCCGCAAGCCGCGTATCAACTCCAGGCCACGGGAAACAGTGGTCCTGAAATGGGCGGTTCCACGCACAAGATCCATCTGATGCAGATAATACGGCTTAACCCGTATGGCAAGCAAACCGGTTACCAGTTCGCGCATGGTGGCAATATCATCATTTACTCCTTTGAGCAGCACCGACTGATTGCCAAGCGGAATGCCGGCATCGGCCAAGAGAGCGCACGCCTGTGCCGATTGAACCGTTATTTCCGCCGGATGGTTGAAATGGGTATTGATATAAAGTGGATGAAAGCGACGAAGCAGACTACACAGATCAGAGGTTATCCGTTCCGGCAAGGTGACGGGAATCCTGGTGCCAATCCTGATAAATGAGACTGACGGTATCTTGCGCAGTCGTGCCAGAATTCTTGCCAGAGACGCATCGGAGAGCATCAGCGGATCACCGCCGGAAAGAATGATATCATGAATTTCCGGATGGCTTTCGATATAGAGTGCGGCAGCCTCCAAGGTTTCAGCCGTGATCAACGCTTCTTCACCATTTCCCACATGCCGCTTGCGCATGCAGAAGCGGCAATAGACCGGACAACGATTGGAAACCAGCAGCACGACACGGTCGGGATAGCGGTGTATCAAACCAGGAACCGGGCTTAATTCGCCTTCCGCCAACGGGTCAGGTTGTTGACCATCTTCGATCAATTCCTCTTCATCCGGCATGCATTGCCGCCAGATCGGATCGGCAGCATTAGCTATCAAGCCGGCATAATAGGAGGAAACCTTGTACGGATAGATCCGGGCAACACGCAGCTGCTGTTGAGTCAGAACGATCGGGGAAACTGTTTCGAATGTGGGTAGTGTGATGTAGTTCATTGCAGCGTAAAAGCCCTCCGACCGCGGTACGAACACGACCGGATCTTCTTGAATTCTCTTGAAAATAATCTGAATTTATGGAATATTCAACCGTTAAATCATACTTGCTGATAATCTACGGTACCCCTTTTATGTACACTAATTATTTTGGATTCAACGAAAAACCGTTTACCCTGACGCCAAACCCCCGCTTTATTTTCCTCAGTAAAAACCACAAGGAAGCATTTGCCCATTTACTCTACGGCATCAACAACCATTATGGTTTTATCGAACTGATCGGAGAAGTTGGTACGGGTAAAACAACGGTCTTGCGGACTTTGCTGGGACAACTGCAGGAAGAAAATTATCGCACTGCCCTGATTTTCAACCCATGCCTCTCGGGCACAGAATTATTGCGTACAATCAGTCACGAATTCGGGCTGGAAGCAAAAAGTGATTACACCAACGAGCTGTTAGCTGATTTGAACCGTTTCTTGCTGGCCGAAACGGCAGGCGGAAAAACCGTGGTACTGGTGATCGATGAAGCTCAGAACCTGCAACCGGATGTTCTTGAGCAGATCCGACTGATTTCAAACCTTGAAACCGACAATGATAAACTGATTCAGATCATCCTGGCCGGGCAACCTGAACTGGAAGCATTGCTGGAACGTCCCGATCTGCGGCAGCTCAACCAGCGCATTGCAGTTCGCTACCGGCTCAAGTCAATGAGCATGGCGGAAACCCGTGATTACATCCGGCACCGTATGGAGATTGCCGGTGAATCGGGCGGCGTTTCCTTTACCGATTCGGCCGTTAAATGGATCCACCTCTATACCCGTGGCGTACCGCGCATGATCAACATCCTCTGTGATCGCTCGTTGTTGATTGCCTATGGCGATGAGCGCCGCAACATAACAGCCGGCATCGTCAGCCGGGGGATTCGTGAAATCCTGAACCTCCCCCATCACAAACGGCAGCGAACCATGCTGCTGGCCGCACTGACCAGCATCGTGATTGCCTTTGTGGCCTGGAGACTGCTTTACCCAGTCAAAGCACCGATTGCCGCCCCGGCTTCTCCGCCACCCAAGGCGCAGCAGGTTGTCCCCCTGCCGATCTCCGCCCCACAGAGTAATGTTGCCGCCACCACAAAAAGCAACACGATGGCAACGTCCAATGCACTGCAGCAGGAAATATACATGTATAATCAGCAGTATGTGCATATCCATGTTTTTAACGTCCTGGCTGAAATGTGGGGGGAACGCCAGGCAAAAATAGTTAAAAAACCGCTGACAATTCCTGACATGTACCAGAAGCTGGCTAAAACGCGGAATCTGAATATATCCGAATTCCAGGGGCCACTTGATACCGCCCTCGCTTTTAATCTTCCCATGCTGGCAGTGACTCGTGTACTAGGCGAACTTGGCAATTATTCCCTGGCGATTACAGGCCGCAATCAGAACATATTGTCTGTTGCTCCATCACTTTTTTCCCGTGATACGATCAACAAGGATGATTTGAAACCGGTACTGAAAGGACAATTCTACCTGGTCTGGAAAAACACCGGCAAGATTCCGTTTCATCTGAGACCAGGGGAAAGACGTTTTGAAATCATGGCATTGCAAAGACTTCTACAACAGGCGGGAGTGTATCGCGAGCCGATCGACGGTGTGTATAACCCGGCGACCGTAACGGCAGTGCGCAGCTATCAGCGACAGAACGGGATTCCCGATGACGCCAGCCTGGGTGAATTAACCGTGGCATTACTTTCCCGCCATCAGATACAACAGACGACTCCGACCCTTACCAAAGGTGGCAGGTAGCCATGAGTTCCATACTCAAAGCACTCAAAAAAGCCGAAAACGCACAGGAATTCCACCGTCCCAAAACCCTCGGTGCTATCTCGCGCTACAGCAGCAACAGTACGTCGTCACTGACACCCGGCAAACTCGTCATGGGTGGGATCATTGTCATTCTGGGCAGCATGGTGGTATATCTGAGTATGCGCCCCCCCGCTGTCACGCCAACACCTCAAATAGCACCACAACAAGCAACGGAACAGAGCAGTAAGAAAGCGCTACAACCTGATTCAACACTGCCTCCGCTTGCCAGGCGCCCGTCACCATCAGCAATTGCACCGGCCAATCTCACCATTCCTCTTTCCCCTCTTGCCAGTACGGCAGCTGCAGGGAAACGAATGTCAAAACTTCACACGGCAGGACAAGCGGTTCAAACAACGATTGCAATGAAGCCCCCCCTCCCCTTGCCAACCAGCATAACAGCGCAACCGCAGGTAACGTCAACAACGGAACCGAGACTGGAAGTGAATGGCATTGCCTTTCAAGGGGAAAACGGATCGAGTATCGCGGTGGTTAACGGAGTGACAGTTTCAAAAGATTCCGTGGTGGAAGGTGTGACGGTGGAAGAAATCCATCCGGATCGGGTTTCTTTTCGAAACAAGGATAAGGTTTTTGATGTGGAGTTGGGGAAAATCAGCCGGAAACCGTGACAACTTAGCGGGTGATTACTTTCATAAAGCGCGCCAGATAATCAACACCCGACCAGACCGTCAGGATAAAAGCAATCCAGAGAAAAAACATCCCGGCATTGTGCATATTAACCAGTAACAGCGGGTGCTGGATTCCGAAAAACCAGTTGTAATCGTAATGGAGCAACAGACCGATAATCGCAGTAATCTGAAAAATAGTTTTATACTTACCGAGATCACTCGCCTGAATCACAATCCCCTCGCTGGACGCGATGCTTCGCAAACCGGTGACAATTATCTCGCGACCTAAAATAACCAGAACCATCCAGGCCGGTACACGATTGAAGGGGAGAATCATGATCATGGCCGCCATCACAATCAATTTATCGGCGATCGGATCAAGAAACTTGCCAAAGACAGTGACAATCCCCATGCGGCGTGCCAGATAACCATCAAGCCAATCGGTAATTGAAGCGATCGAGAAGAGTGCTGCAGCCCAAAAACCGGCTGACTTCGATGGGGACATGAGAATGGCCGCCATGAGAGGAATAGCAGCAATTCGCATCATGGTCAGCATATTGGGAATATTAAAAATCGGGGATGGGGTAGCAGATGTCATAATGGTTAGTTTGCCTGATATGCTTGCATGAAGCCAAGTACTTTATTGACGTAATTTTTAGTTTCACTATAGGGTGGAATGCCACCATACTTGGCGACTTTGTTCAGACCGGCGTTGTAGGCAGCCAGAGCCAGCGAGACATCACCCCGGAAGGTATCAAGCAAAAAACGCAGGTATTTGACGCCACCTTCCACATTATCCTTGGGGTCAAAGCTGTTGCTGACTTTCAGAGAGCGGGCCGTCCCGGGCATGAGTTGCATCAAGCCACTGGCCCCCTTACGGGAAACGGCATTGGGATTATACCCCGATTCCGCTTGGATAACCGCTTTGATCAGTGAAGCACTGACTCCATACTTTTGAGCCGAAGCAGCAATGATCGCATCGTATTCCGTTGCATTGACCGCTCCCATCGGTATCAAGCGGGTTCGCAACAGCTTGTCTTTTTTCAGATCACGCATAAACACTTTAAAACGTTTGTCGGTCGGAGCATCGGTAAAATGGATGATACCTTCATCATCCTCATAGCGATAAATATCTCCCCATGCTATATGAGCAGTACCAACCAGCAGGGTCACTCCCAAACAGAGTGTACATGTGTGCAGCAAGTTTGTTTTCATTGGTGTAAATAATTACAGAAACTCCCGATTTGTCAAGTATAATAGTCAATATCACCCTACCCGGCCATACGGTCGTAAAAGTTACAATTGACATTTCAAACACCATGCACTAAAAAAGATTCTTTGTTTTCAGGAGGTACGACGTGAGTAATCAAAGCATTACCTATAAGGATGCCGGCGTTGATATTGCGGCTGGCAACAACTTTGTCAACCTGATCAAACCATTGGTCAAGTCAACATTTCGCCCCGAAGTCATGACAGAGATTGGCGGTTTTGGTGGACTTTTTTCACTCAATGCAGCCAAATACAAAAACCCGGTGCTCGTTTCCGGCACCGACGGCGTGGGAACCAAACTCAAAATTGCCTTCATGGCTGACAAGCATGATACGGTCGGGATTGATCTGGTTGCCATGTGCGTCAACGACATTATCGTACAGGGTGCGGAACCGCTCTTTTTTCTTGACTATCTCGCTACCGGTCGTTTGCTCCCTGAAAAAGGTGCCGCCATTGTATCAGGTATTGCCGAAGGGTGTCGTCAGGCAGGCTGCGCACTGATCGGTGGCGAAACTGCCGAAATGCCCGGATTTTATCAGGATGGTGAATACGATCTGGCAGGTTTTGCTGTTGGTGTGGTCGAGCGTGATCAGATCATTGATGGCTCCAGCATCTCGGTCGGTAACAGATTGATCGGTATCGGCTCAAGCGGTTTGCACAGTAATGGCTATTCCCTGGCCCGTAAACTTCTGCTTGAGAAGCGGAATCTCGCCATTGATTCGATTCTGCCGGAAACCGGTAAAACCGTGGCAGAAGAATTGCTGGTTCCGACAAAAATATATATCCGCTCAATCCTTAACCTGCTGAAGGACTATTCCATTTTCGGTATGGCTCATATTACCGGTGGCGGACTGCTGGAAAACATTCCCCGCATGCTCCCCAATTGTTGCTGCGCCAAAATCAAACTCGGTTCTTGGGATCAGTCGCCGTTGTTTTCGATTTTGCAGCAGGCAGGCAATGTGGAACAAGCGGAAATGTATCGTACCTTTAACATGGGGATCGGAATGGTGCTTTCAGTTGCCGAAAAAGACGCTGATGACATGCTCTGCCGACTGAAAGGGATGGGAGAATCAGCCTGGGTTCTGGGTGAGATCTGTTCCTGTTCCGAAAACGATGAACGTGTTCAGCTGGTGAAATAATGGCTACAACAGCAACCAAAAAACTGGCGGTGCTGGTATCAGGGAGTGGCACAAACCTGCAGTCGATCATCGACGCAATAGAAGCCAAAGAACTTGACGCCACGATTGCGGTTGTCATATCCAACACTCACGATGCATTTGCCCTGACACGTGCCGAGCGCCATGGGATTGCAAACCAAATCCTGTCTGCCTCGGCTTTTTCAAACCGTCGGGAATATGATGCAGCCCTGGTTGCCCTGCTGCAGCAGCATGAAGTTGACCTGGTTGTTCTGGCAGGATACATGCGGATTCTGAGCGATGTCATGATTTCGGCCTATCCCAACGCCATTATCAACATCCACCCAGCCCTGTTGCCATCATTTCCCGGCTTGCATGCCCAGCAACAGGCGCTTGACTATGGCGTAAGATTCTCTGGCTGCACCATTCATTTTGTGGATGGCGGGACCGACACCGGGCCAATCATTCAACAGGCAGTTGTTCCGGTACTTCAGGATGACACGGTGGGGACGTTGTCGGCACGCATCCAGAAAGAAGAACACCGCCTTTATCCCCAGGTACTCAAACTCTGGCTTACCGGGAAACTGTCCATTTCCGGGAGAAATGTCCTGATCCAGCCATAAATAAGCTTGACAGTATCAAGAACCACATGATAGAAATATCTTTTCCTACACACTAATACGTAGAAATTCAAACATATCAATGGAGGTGCAGGTTGGCACATCACAAATCAGCAATCAAACGAATCAAACAAACCACAAAGCGTACTGCTCGCAATCGTCATATTACTTCGACCCTGAAAACATTCGTCAAGCGAGTTCGCGAAGCTGTTGAAGCAAAAGACAAACCAGCAGCCACGGCAGCTCTTCAAGCTGCTATTCCTGTCATTGACGCTTCTGCATCCAAAGGCGTCATCCATAAATCAAATGCATCACGTAGTGTTTCCCGCCTGACAAAGCTGGTTAACACGCTCGGCTAATAGCGGCTACTGACAGAATATCAAAGGGGATGCTTAAACGGCATCCCCTTTTTACGTTGTGGCCATCTCCCTGCCATTACTACTAACAGTGACAGCAAACCGTTTCCGGTGTCCCCCGCAGAATCCGTTCCACCACCTCCACACCCTGCATGAATGAGTGATCCATATTCCCGACCTCATATTTCCAGGCCCCAAAACGCCCCCGCGAGAAGACTCCGCGCGCTTCCAGGTATGGCTGAATAACCTGTAACGCCCTATCCCGTCCCAAGGTTGGAACGGGATAGGAATAGGGAATATCGATCAGATAACGGCTGACCACTTTTTCCCGTTCAGACGCTGCAAGCATACCGCTCTTGATCAACCCCTGAAGAGATAACTCCACGATTCCATCACCACGGACTATCTTATGATCTGAATAAGTCGTTTCACACATCAGAGAACAATAGCGGCTCAAATCGCCTCCCGGAACATTGAAACGGGAATAATTATGGAAGTTTGTCACGCGATAAAACGGTGAACTATCTTCCGGGAAATACATCCAGCACTTTGAGTCATCCCGTCGGCTTTCAAACCCTAAACCCACAATCAGACCACCATTGTGTATCAGATCGGTGGCTGCCGAACGTAGCTGTTCCGGAATATGGCTACACGAACTGACCAGCAGGTCAAGTGGCGTAGTATTGATCAACAGATCGTAATCTTCCACCCTGCCATCTTCAAAGGCAACCCGCTTCTGCTCCAGGTCAATTGAGCGCATACACTGCTTAAACTGAATCCGCTCCCTGAAACCATTGGCAATTCCCACATAAATGGCGCCGGTGCCACCAACTTGCGGAAATTTGAAGGTGTTGTTTGGCCCCCAACTCAAGTCATCACGCTGTTCGGCAATATTTTGCTCAATCCGAGCCAAGTCGACCAGACTGACCCGCTCGGCAATCCATTCCTTACTCATGGACTCCAGTGGAACGCCCCAGACCTTGCGATTGTATGGTTCCATGAAATATTTGACGATACCAGCGCCAAAAACCGTGTCCATCCATTCCCTGAAATCAGAAGTTTTCCCAGGGATCCCTTTCAGATTTCGCAATCCATCCACACACTCCTGCAAGACATCATCGGGCAGATAGCGGACGTTATTTTGAAAAGGGTATGGAACCCAGTTTTGGAGGATACGCACCCAGCTTTCACGCTGGTGTTCGTAATAGGCACCCCCGAGCGCTTCTTCAACCGCTCGGTCAAAATAGTCGTAATGGGAAAAAAGAACATGGCCACCGACATCCCAAGTAAACATGTTATCATCGACAAAAGAAGCAGATAGACCACCAACATGATTGTTACGCTCGAACAGTTGCCAGTTGGAATAGCCAAGCTTGTTGAGATGATAGGCAGCACCAAGGCCACAGGGGCCCGCACCGAGGATAAGGATTTTCATGATTCACACACGCTTTTACAGACATCGTAAAGTCTTTGAGCTGAACACGACCATCTAAAAAGCTTTGCCCGCTCAAACCCATTTTTTTTTTGTTCTTTGATACGGTCTGTATTTTCCCCTGCTTCCTGCATGGCTGCGGTAATACTGGCAACCGAATACGGATCAACCAGAAGTGCAGCATCACCGGCAACCTCTGGCATGGCAGAGCAGTTGGAGGTTATTACGGATGTTCCACAAGCCATGGCTTCGATTATCGGGACTCCAAACCCTTCGTGCAATGATGGAAGCGTAAACGCAATGGCACCGCTATAGAGATACGGCAGGTCATCATCAGCAACATATTCAAAATAGCGTAAGAACGGTTCAGCAATCCCGCTCTCAGCTGCAATCGCCATTATTTCTGTCAGGTATTCAGCATCCTTACAGACACCTGCAAGCACCAGTATAGATTCATCCTTCAGAGCTGCAAATGCTTGCACGAGCCTCACAATATTCTTGTGTCTAAGAATGCTTCCCACATACAAAAAATACCGCCCTGATTGCAGGCCATAACTATCCAGAACCGGTTGCGGATTTTCAATAACCCGGAAACGAAACTCATCGTAACCATTGTAAACTACATGAATTTTATCAGGCTTAATACCAAAGACAGCAACAATATCCTGTTTTGTCGCTTCAGAAACCGCAATAACAGCAGCAGAATGTTCAAGAATATGCGGCATCTTGCCTTGATAGATCATTCTTCTGAGGGGATGTATCTCATGCGTACATTCCCGAATGGAACGGTTAAAATGGAGGTAATGCAAATCGTGAACGGTAACAATCTGTTTAACTGGCGGGTACAACATGCCATCCTGAATTGGAAAATAAACTAGATCCGGATGATGTTTGGCAACTAAATATCTAAAACAAGTCTGATCCCATATTGCTCGTATAACGTATTCAAACTTTGGGAATATCGAATTTGAAAGCGACAACAACCGGGAAAAAACAAGATTTGAAACATTCTCGATCTGTTCTGACGCAACCACGACTGATGCTTGATCAATTGTAGCCAGTTCCCTAGATATGGTTACCGCAAACCTCTCAATACCGGTCGGGTTGCCGGAATGGAAACAGGTTGCATTAAGGAATAGTTTCATACGCTCGTTTAGTTGTTTGCCAAGACTTCAGACAAAATCTCGCCAAAATAATTATTAAAATGCACCTGCGTCCATTCGGCGCTCACCATCTTGCCCCGTTTAGACAGCTCACGACAGAGGTCGTTATCCTCCCACAATTTCGCCATGATATCAGCCATTTCTTCAACCGACTCAGGATTAAACAATAACGCGGCCCCTTTTGTCTGCTCAGGCATGGCATAGACATTTGAAACTGCACAAGGACACCCTAATTTCATAGCCTCAAGCGGCGGAATGTTGGTCGGACCAGAAAAAGTCGGCATTATCATTGCCCTCGCTTTCCGGTACAAAACCGACATTTCATTATCAGGTACATACCCCAGAAACATTACATCATCAGTCAATCCCAGTTGTTCAATAGTTTGACGAATCGAGGGATAAATATTTTTCTGTGCGCCGGCCAAAACAAGTTTGATATCCGGAAATCGAGGTTTGAGAAGCTTGAGAGCTTGTACCAGACGCTTATGGTTTTTATGTTCCCAAAACTGGGCAGGATAAAAAAAGAATTTGGGAGGGAGCTTATTTTCCTCCATCATCCGTAGAGCAATCGCATGATCATCAAGGTAAGAGGGAGCAATAAATGGCAGTACGTGCAGCCGTGCCGAATCAGTCCCGTACGAGTCAATGACATGCTGTTTACCCAGTTTAGAATCAACAAGAATGCCGAGTGACCACTTACAACTGTTCCGAAAATGCCATTCTCGCCATGCATATTGCCACCACGTTCCAATCTCAGGAAAACGGCGCTCATAGCGATGCATAAGGTCGTGAACCGTGGCAAGTGCAGGAACCGGCGCCAGATAACACCACGGATCCTGAGATGGAAAAATCCAGAGGTCGCATTTTTCCCTAATTATCGCTTTAATAGTGGGATGGAAAAATGGAGTTACAGCACGCCAGGTAGCTATCCCGATCCCCGAACAGTGCAGCAACTGCCCGAAAAAGCGCCCCCAATAGCCAAGCGGAACAGGGATACTCTTTAAGTTGTAGCGCCTTAAATAGTGCAACCATGCCGGGTGTGAATAGCCAACAACAACTTCAATTTCACCTTGTGGCAACTGCGCCAGGGCATCCAGAATAGAGAGATCATATTGAAACGCCCCGCCCCAAGTCGGCTCAATAGTTAATAGCAGACCAATTTTCTTCATCGTTTCACAACAAAACAGGCGCCCCAGGTCGAGAGATTCGGGCGCCTATCTGCCATCCATTCATACACAGCAGTCATGGTCAGCTCCGTTCCTTTCAAGAGCTGTGTCACTTCCGGGACGAAAAGATACCTCATGCAATGTGTCTCTTTCACCTCTTCAACCTTGCCGGTCAGCTTATCGGTGATCAGAATTTGATAATTCACATCAACAAGGTTCTCATTTGGCCAAATATTCGGCTCTGCAATCCGGACAAACGAGATATTTTCATCTTCACAACGTTTAACCCTCACCACCGGCGGATCAGTCAACACCCCAGGTCCATACCAGCAGTCAAAAACAAATAAACCGTCCGTAATCAGATGCTCTTGTACGGTGTTTATGGCAGCCTGAAGATCATCGTTGGTGGTCTGATAACTGACCACATGAAAGAGAGAAATAACCACATCAAATGTTTTTCCAAGGCGGACATTACGAATGTCACCCTTGTGAAAAACCGGCTGCGGGATGATGCTGTCACTTGATAAAATGCGGGAATTGGCAACCGTCAGCATTTCATCGGACAGATCAACGCCAGTAACCTCGTAACCGAGCTTTGCAAGTTCAAAATCGTGGCTTCCCGTGCCACAACCAAGGCTCAAAACCGTCTTTGCCCCTGGATTAAACTTCTGGATCAAAGCATGGATAAAGCCAGCTTCAGCGGCATAATCCTTATCTTTGTACAGCAGGTTATAATATTCGGCATATTTCCCAAAAACTGAATCGCTCATGACAACACCTTTTTAACTACTCCGGCAACCCGCTCCGCTTGCAGTTCTGACAACGACATCCCACTGGGAATGTAAAAGCCGCGGCGAGCCAGGCGTTCAGCCACCGGATAACTTTCTCCCGCAAACAACCCCATTTTTTTGAACACCGGCTGTTCGTGCATCGGCCAGAAAAATGGACGTGTCCCTACACCGTTCGCTGCAAAACGATTCATCGCCTCTTCAGCATCAAAGGTGAGAGCATCGTCCAACACCAATCCATATACCCAATAGATATTTTCGGCATAGTCCGTTCTTTCAAGAGGAAGCTGAAGCAGATCAATTTCCTTGAGCAAAGCGGTATAACGTTCTCCCATTGCACGTTTGCGTAAAACAAACTCGTCAAGCCTTTCAAGCTGTGCCAGTCCCAATGCTGCCTGAAGGTTGGTCATCCGGTAATTCCACCCCAATTCTTCATGCACAAACCGCTTTTTGGTCTGAAAACAGAGATTACGCAAGCTTCGGCAGCGTTCAGCCAGTTCAGGGTCATCACAAACAAGCATCCCTCCTTCGCCGGTGGTTAGGTGCTTATTGGGATAAAAACTAAAGGTACTGATATCACCAAAACTGCCACATGGTTTTCCGTTGTATCTCTGGCCATGCATTTCCGCTGCATCTTCGATAACTTTCAGTCCATGTTGATGAGCCAGCTCAACAATCGGATCCATATCAACAGGCAGCCCATAGATATGCACCACCATAATCGCCTTGGTACGCACAGTTATCCTCTCCGCAACCTGCTCAACATTCATGTTCCAGGTAACAGGATCGGCATCAATCAGCACCGGTATGACTCCGGCACGCACAAGAGAAGCAGCACAGGAGATAATAGTAAAGGTAGGGAGTATCACTTCATCACCTGGTTCCAACCGGAGCGCCTGAACCGCGATATCCAGAGCACCAGAACCATTTGCCACAGCTATGCCGTGGCTACGATCAACCCGTATTGCAAATAGCTCTTCAAACTGTTTAACAAACGGGCCTTCGGAAGATATCCAGCCAGTGTCAATACATTCAAGAAGGTACTTCTTTTCATTGCCTCCCAAGAGCGGTTCGTTGACCGGTATAAAATCACTCATGGTTATTAACCGCTACAACGCCGGAAGAAATACCGGAAAACCGAGTCTTATCAGCATCTCCGGCATAGGGTCCCTGTTTAACTTCAACCATTTCAATTTCTTCCAGTGCTTGAAAGCCATGTCCACCGGATGCCAGCAGAATCACATCGCCTGTTTCAAGTATGCGACTCTCAAGATAAGTGCGGTTATTATCATAAAAGTCAACCTGTAAGCGTCCCCGTTTCAGAAATAAAACCTCCTGCGTATAAAAGACTTCACGCTGGACACGGTTATGCACGTGTGGCTCGATGATCTTGCCTGCCGGATGTTGCATGTAAGCCAGCTGTTGTGAGAACTCATCCGGTGTAATGAAGTGTATACCGGGCTTGCTAAATCCTGCGCGAATGATGATTGCCAACAAATTTTCTTTATCCAGAATATTCTCAATCATTATAATTACTCTTCCCTATCACCCATAAAAATTCCTGAAAAAAGGCTTCAGCATAACCGTAATTGAAATGCGTACGCCGGTCAACAAGACAAAAATCAACATATCTGGAATAGTGAGTCTCTCTTGTAACCGAAGACGAGATTCACACCATTTTGCAACAATTACAGATCTATAAATTCTTGCCTGCCAACAGAGCAGACGAAAGTGGCCATGTGTTTCAAGTATGTCGCTTGTATATTTAGCGACCATCCTACGACACCCCTCAACTACTGCGCGTTTATTGCCTGAGATACTGTTTACTTCCACATTCATGATTGCTACAGGAACTCCACAGTGGATAACCGGGAAAAATTTGCCAATTGTCAACACCATATCATCATCTTGCCAACTGGGAAAATTAGGATCGGGAAAACCAGCCACAGAAAAACATTTTTTCGGTATAAGCATAACCGAATACGGACAAAGAGATAGTTCTTTAAGCAGATATGAATAGACATTACCGACCAAAGGCTCGTATCTATCAATTTTCCCGTTCCGGATTACATCACCATACACAATTGCTTCAGACCACCCACTTTTTTTCAGAGCAAATAATCGGTTTTCAAGAGAGTCAGGAAGCAATTCATCATCTGAATCTAGAAAGACAATGAACATTCCACGAGCTTCTGCAATCCCCTTCAGTCTTGCATGCTGGGCTCCTTGGTTACAATTTAAGCGCAGGGCCCTTACCCTTTGATCAAGTAGCCTATCGAGAATTTTAACCGTTTCATCACTGGATCCATCATCAACGACCAAAACCTCTAATGGTGGAACCGTCTGATTCAAAGCAGAAGTTACCGCACGTAAGATCGTTGCAGCTCGATTATAAACTGGGATTACAACTGATATTAAGGGAGGTTGTGAAGCTAGAATAGGCATCAATACTTTTCTTCTAAATGAAATTGAATGCTAACACCTCAGCATTTAAACTAATAAGTTAATGGGAACCTGACCGTGTGGAAACACCACATAATCACTCCTAGTGGGATCATCACGATTCGAGAATATTTCAATCTGTTTTAAACCAGCAAATCCATCCGTTTTTGTTTTTTCTATATGATATATGGTGTAACCGATATTATGGAAAAAATCTTCCAACTTCTTTTGTCGATTTATCCGGAAGGCAATCTCGTATGTCGCCACTACTTCCAGCAAGACAACTGGCTGGTCACGTTGAATCATACTTAGAAGACCATTTAACACATCTAATTCAGCACCTTCCACATCAATTTTCACGATGCCAACGCTACTGATCCCCAGCAATGAGGCAACGCTGTCGTATCGAAAAATCGGGACAAGTGTTTTGCCGCTTAGTATACCGCCGGGACGGAATTCTTCAATCAATGAAGCCGAAGCGTCTGAAGCGTCGTCACTATACATCCCTAGAGGTAATAATCCGTCATTAGTAAACAAACCTATTGGCACCAATATGCAGTTTCTGAATTCATTTACCTTTAATAATTCATTAACATAATAGATGCATGTTGGGTTGGGCTCGAAACCAACATAGTTTCGATCAGGATCAAGTGCCTTCAACTTAACCAATGTCTGACCTACATTTACGCCAATATCAAGAAAAACGCCATTTGATTTACTAACAAGTTCATGTAGCAATTCAAACATCCACATTTCCGATGAGTTATACTTTACCCCATGAATCGATGGTATAATGATCCTCATGTCATTCAGATAAATCGTTCTGCAATAATTAAATCGCTTAAAAATCAACCTTTTTAATTTAATGATTCCTGTTTTATCCGCCAGATTAATCAAGAATTTTACGAACATTTTTCTTTCTCCAAAAGACAAGATGCTATCTAACAAACTTAACCGGCTGTGATGCTATTTATGCGCGAAAAACAAAAGTCCAAGATCATTGACACGATGGTTAGGATTAACTGTACTCAAAATGCACTAAGTTACAGTTCAAGAGAAAATTCTTTGAAAATCTCTCAGAAGTGCTGTTTTTAAGATACAGAATGCATTATGCCAAATTCTTAATAAATTTATAAGTACCCAACGATATGGGCATGCAAGAATGATATATGCTGATATCACGGCAGGATTCGGGATAGTTTTTATTGAAAATAATTGTTTCACTGTGGATAAGATCGATTCTGCTTCAACAAAATGGGTGCCAGTAGTGCTTTCATCTCCCCAAAGCTGTAAAGACGAATCAGAGTACAACCTGAAACCTTTGCGGTGTGCACGAATCGTGAATTCATAATCTGAGTAATAGTGTGGCAACAGCTTAGGGAAAAAACCACCAATCTCCATAAAATCAGAACATCTTAAAAATAGCCCACGAGTTGACATACAATTTATACAACTCGGATTTTCAACCTGACGACATGAAAAACGTTGCCAGTCGATATACAATCCGGCGTCTATCAACCTCCCATCCTGCAAGCTATAGTATTGAGCAAGCAATAACACCCTTGTCTGGTTTTGTAGTAACGAATTTGCTTTTTCAATAAAGTCAGGCTCAATAACAGTGTCATCATTTATTATTAAAATAAGACTGTTTTTTGAAATTTTTTGTTTTTGAAGCCACAAATATCCCTGTTGTAGCGACCCTGCCCACCACCAATCGCCTTTCCCTCGTATTACAGTTAAAGAGGCAATATTGTCACAAACCATCTCGGCAGTGCCATCAACTGATCCATCATCTATAAGAACCAGATGAAAATTTTGGTATGTCTGAGTTTTGAGGCAATCAATAAACCGTTTGGTAACGTTAAAACGATTGTGGACTGGAAGCAGAATATAGGTCGTTTCGGTCACGTCTTCCTCAAAAAGAAGAGATAGTTATCTCCAATGCCAAGCACATCGAACAATCGTGTTACCAGGTGATTTAACTTTGTGCGATGAATAACGCTTAAAATCCCTAAAACCAGCTTATCTCTCAAACTTCGCTTAGCTTTAGGTGACCAGAATATTGATGGTTCGCCCATTCGGGGATACATCAGCATATGGTTCCATTGATAATGAAGCCACTCCGAACTTGTCACCGTTCTTACACTATCAATACATAACCCAGCATTCAATGCGGCAATCCGCATCGATTGTTCACTAAAATGATGCAAATGGTATGGAGCATGCCAATTGATCCAGCGACTGCCAAACAACCTTGCCCCCCAACCGTTTGAGTTCGGTAAACTCAGAATTGCCAAACCACCTGGTTTAAGCACCTTGGCCACTCCCTGTAATGTTTTAATAGGGGCACAAACATGCTCGACTACCTGATCAAGTGTCACATAATCAAAGAACTCAGGTTCATACTGATCCGGGGTAAATTGTCCGACATGTACGTTAAAAACATACATATCAGCAACCTTGCGGATATTTTCATCGACTTCGACCCCGTAAACATCGCAGCCACGTGCCTTGTGATAAGCAAGTGTTTCGCCAAAACCGCAGCCAATATCCAGTACCTTGACATTTTCTGGAACCCATAAATATGCAGAGCGGCCAACACCGCTTAACCACGCACAAAATCCGCGAGAGCCTTCAGCCGCTTTAAATTTTGTTACATCATACGATGCACGAGGGTAATAATCTGTATAAAGTTCTGTTAATTGAGCGGGAGTAAATTCTATATTGATGATTCTATGCCCGCAAGAGCTGCATTTATAAAGATCAAAACATCCTGGATATCCATATCTATCGTCAAACAAACAATTTTCAAAATCAAGTATGACACCACAAATTGTGCATTTAATTATTAATATTGAACTGTTTTTCACAATTGTTCAATCCGGTCTACAACCTTAGAAAAATAGCGGGATAATTGATAGTTTTCTTCATAACACCGATATGCACCAGAGTGCATTTGTTCATAATTATCTAATATTTCACCAATTGCTTCTCGTAGCTGTTCTGGTTCGTTAACAGAGCTTCCACAATTATAGTGGTCAACTAGTTTAGCTATGGCAGGATATGAATTAACTATGACTGGAAGTCCACTTTTCAGGTAATGGGCTAACTTACCGGAAGCCGAGCTGATAAGTGTAAAATTTGCTCCCAAATCCCTGTAAAGTGCAATACCGATATCAGCAGAAGCCAAAAAAGCTGATAGTTCTTCATACGGCACTGGCGTCAGTGAAAACAGTACATTGCGATTCTCAAATTGCTTGACCTTTTTTATATAGTTTTCGTCGTTATAGCCATGAGTGTGAAAAATAAGCACCCAATTTTCAGGCCAAGACCGGGCGCTTTCCGCTATTTCAGCACACATTGCCCAATCAGCAATATAACCAGCATATAAAATTATACGCGTTTCGGCAGTAAGCCCAAACATGTCTCGCAGACAACTTGTTTTTACTTTGAAAGTTTCCCCATCAGCACACACCGGAACAACAATTAAAGAATGATCAACAATTCCGTTTTCTTTAGCCAACAATCTGCCACGCTCAATATCTTGAACTATTGTAAACGATGCAAACTTGTTAAATGTTTTTTCAATTTTTTTTATTATAAAATCATTCGGGGTTACTGCATCGGATTCAATATGCAATTCTAAATTATAATATGCAAATGGAACGACCGTATACAAACCAAGTTGATATGCCGCCATTAGACCAGGTGGCTCAACTCCGATGAAGCACTCATAGCGAGCAGTTTCTAAAATTGATATTACGGATTTAACGAAGCAATCGACTGACTTTTGTATATTATTTTCTTCAATAGTAAGTCTGGCTTGCCACGGCAAAACAAATGATAAGCCACTTATCCTGTTATATAAAGCCTGTTTTATCTTCGAAAACAATCCACCGGCTGGAGAGGGTTTGTTAACATCAACAATAGTATGAATCTGTATACGACAGTCATCAAATTTTACGTTTCCCAGAAATGTACCACAAGTAAAAAAGTCTACTAAATAACCTTGTTTTGCAAGGTATCTAGCCGCATTTATTAGTGATGGAGAGTTGCCAAGGCCATACTCGTACATGATAAAAGCAATTCGCTTACCGATAGTATCTGTCTCATCACAAGTATGCATTAACGATTGTTTCCAATCTGGTTAAGATTATTTTGGTTGTGAATCGATGTCATTGGTTTATCGATTACTAAAATAAAATGGAGGTATATATCGTCCCCCATTTCACTCTTGTTGCGCAATACATATAGACTCGGCACTAAACCAGCATTGAATGCACTTACCCAAACCCTGTCCTTTAAGGTTTGAGGGTTGTATTTACGTGAAAAAGGAACTCCCCAGCAATCACGCCGAACATACCGTTTTGCATCAATGTCACCCGATATTATTCCGTAATACTCAGGCGTTTGGTAATAGCAAGTATGGGTATGCATATACAATGGTGAAATCACGGCTCGACCGCCTGGTTTGAGAATCCTGCCGAGTTCACGCAAAAACGTAACATCTTGGTTTTCTAAGAACATTTCATAGGCACACTGCAATGACACCCCACCCACGGTCTCATCTCTAAAATCGGTCTTGGTTGCATCCTGGCGCAGGTAACAGCTTTCAGATAAAAATTCAGCAGAAATTGCCAAATCAATTGCACACGCATCAACGCCACTTTTAGCCAGCAATAATGCCCAAGGGCTACCTCCAGCCGCAACATCCACATAGGGGGTATGACGGGATGTATCAAGAGCGAGAAATTTCCAGGCAACAAAGTGTTCCAGAAGTTTCTCACGATAGACACCAGACCCGATCCCACCGTGATAGTCATGTGGGAATCCAGTTAGGCGGATAAAATCATCAAACTCTTTTCCATCAGCAACAAAATCATGACATTCTATTCCCTGCTCCGTTAGACTACTCTCAATTGAAACCAATTCTTCAGCGGTAGGGTTGCGGTATTCATCCACTGCAGCGGTACGAATTGTATGACATAACCTGAAAGAGTGAGACAAGACACTATTGACGATCTCGCCCGGGCCAAGTGCTACTATCCGGGAAATAAAATTCCTCATTCTAAATAATCCTTTTTTAGCACCCAATCCAGCAACAACGGATCCATTCCAACTTCTTGCTGATGAAAACGATAACCACGGCAGTGAGCAGATATGGTTTCGCGTTGCACATTTAGTAACTCCCGAGCGACCCGATCTCCAGCATTAAGAGCTATGCGGGTATATGCCCGCAAAAGAGAACGTAACCAATTGATCCTCCAGCGCAAAGGGATTCCTTGGCAACGCCCCGCACGTATATCAGCGTAGGAGTCAGAAATTCCCTGATCGTATGCACGCTGCATAAAATAGGCTTTTGTCATGCGCTCTTTCGGTACAAAATGATGAACACTTGCTCGAGAATCAAAGACCGTCCGGAATCCGGATCCACGGATTACATTCGACACATGTGTTTCACCATCTCCTCTGAAACGAATAAGATCACGGGGAAAAGAATCGGGATGAAAGCCTCCTGACTTCACCAGCAGTTCTTTTCTAACTGCAAAATTACAACCCCATACATAAGCTGGATCGACCGAGCGTACCCCCTCACCATAATCAAGGATACTAAGATATCCCAAGGCCCGCCTATTGTTGTCAGAATTTTGCCACCATCGCAAAAGCCATTCAGGGGGATCTATCTCAAAGCAGGGATAATTGTTACCTCCTGCAAGGGCAACTTCAGGATCCTCAAATACTTTAACAAAAGCAACAAGCCAATCCGGTTCGGTTTCCGAATCATCGTCTATATATGCAAGAATATCTGAAGAAGCTTCCTTTAATCCTTTGTGCCTTGCGTTGTGAAGGCCCGGCAAGGGTTCAACTACATACCGCAAGTTGCAAATGTTTTTTTTAAAAAAACTTGCGATATCGGCAGTTTCGTTGGTTGGTCTGTTATCTACCACGATAACTTCAAAAGAATCTTGCGGCAAAGACTGACCCGCGAGGGAAACGAGTGCTCGCTTCAAGAGATCAGGTCTATTACAGGTGGGAATGATTACCGAGATCATCAAGACCCCACAATCGTCCAATAGGTGTTATCAAACATACATCCGGGTGAGAGTTCAACAGGTTTTACAAATTCTTCTACAGCTTTTTTAACACCTTCCGCCCAACCGTAATCATGAAAAACAACGACGGCACCTGCGGAAAGCTTGGGGAACCAGGCCCCAATATCAGCAACTACTCTTTCGTAGGAATGATCACCATCTACAAACAGAAAATCAATTTCATTTGGCGCTAAGACTGCTGCTTCCTCACTTCTTAATCGAAGTGGCACAACCATATCTCTATAGGCATGCGTATTTTCAGTAAATTCCCGGTAGGTATCACGCTTTCCCTCAGTCATGGCATCATTCATCCAGGTATCAACACAGTACAAACGAGCTTTTGACCGTCCAGAGGTGAGACGAATACCCCGTGATATGAAACAGGCCGACGCCCCGAGGTACGATCCTATTTCTACATAGGTCTGACCGCGACGCTTCCGTGCAAGCTGCATAAGCAGTATTTTTTCCTGCAACGTCAGGTGAGTCTTGATCAATAGATCACTTCGACACATCATGCGGACATAGAAGCTCAACAGCTTAAAAACAATTCTGTCGGCTACTTTTCCATTATCTGTCATGTTAATATCCCGAGCGTTAATTGATAGCAACGATGGTAAAACAAAACCTCATCCTGCGGCGAGCGTTTGACACTCGTACCAAATCACTTTACATGAGGTTGTGGGGTGCTAATCTTGGCAAACGATTGTTCTATTGAAGCTTTAATCTTCTGTCGTTCTTTCTCAAGACTAACAGTGGTATTTTTCTTGTGGTTCCCATGAGCAAACAAATAATTAATTTCCACCAAACGAGAAACTTCCTTAGCTGTTTCAGAGAGTAACATTCTATCCTTTGATGAAAGTTCGATTGTTTCTAAAAGAGATTCATTACCCATCCCACCGATATTTGAATAAATTTGTGATTCTGTAGCTTTAAGAATATTATTTTCCTTAGCTGATAGATAAAGCTCTGTCCCTGGCAACGGATTGGGATTAAAAAAGAAAGCATTACAAATATTGTGATATTTCATCGCAAGCTTAAAAGAATTAAGCACATGTTGAGGAGTTTCCCCTGGAAGCCCTATAATAAAAAAAGCTATAACTGCAATATCAAGCTCATCAAGTAATTGCAAACATGCTTCCAGTTCAGCAACAGTTTCACCTTTCTTAATCGACTGTAAAATATCATCATTGGCACTTTCGAATCCTATTGCAATCCGTTTGAGCCCATATTTTTTCAATCTTGCAAGCAACTCCCTATCAGCATCTTTGGCTCGCATACCATCTGAAGAGATGGTAATTGAGGTATTTGTTTCTTCAATACAATCGCAGAGTTCAAGAACCCTCTGTTTTGACATGAAAAAGTTACTATCTATAAAGTCGAAATGCTTATATCCCTTATTATGCCAAAATTGAATTTCAGCGTTTAAGTTCTGTGCGCTTCGAGCGCGCCACCTTTTCCCCATTGACAAAAAAGCACCACAAAAAGTGCAATTAAAAGGGCATCCACGGGATGAAGTCAGGGCTACTTTTCGGCCATATCGGCCAAGTTTAAATTTTCGGTACCGTGGGAACTGCAATTGGTCAAGGTGTTCCATGAATTGGCGATGGCCAGTGTATAAGATTTCTCCTGTTTTTGTCCTGTAAAGAAGTCCCTTAATATCATGATATGGGCGGCCATCAAGCAACTCTACAATTGTCTGCTCCCCTTCATAAACAACCCCAAAGTCTATTGCCAGACAGTCTTCTAGCGCTTTAGCTTGAACAAAGGATATATGCGCACCACCAGCAACCACCCTGACATCAGGAAATAGTGTTTTAATTTCCTTTGCCAATGTATAATGTTGATAAACATCCAAGGACATCATCGATAGTCCAACATATTCCGGGCTGAACTTTGCTATTTTTCTAAAAAAAAGGTTTTTGGTTTCAATAGATAGATCTGATACTTCATAATCAATGCTATGAACATCAAGCTGTTCTGCAATATACCCAAGCCCAACAGGAATATTAGAACCAGAGAATGGACTGGAGGGGTAATTCATTTGTACCAATATAATCTTCACATGCCGTTTTAAGCGTACTTCTAGCAAAATCCTGTCATACAGAGTTCTATACCTTTTCAGACACATAGACGCAAAATGTCTAACACCCATAAATATATTCATGGCATTTATAAATTCTCTACATGTGATTCAAATGAAAGCGACATAACTCCGTCTTCCTTTGTAAGAAGGTATCCGGTACCATAAATATCTGCTTGAAGTACGGTAAAACTGGCAACATGTTCCACCTTATCCTCAAGTGAGCCTTGATGAGAACCAAGAGATACGGTGAGCGAATAAACACCAGGGGTCAACTGACGGGCTGGCAGATTGAAGGTCACTTTGCCTTTTGAAGGAAGATGGTGGGGAGGCATGAAAGACATGTAAGTATTTCCACCTCCGACCCTGACCCCATCTTGAGAATAGACAATAAACCCTGCTCCTGCCAGGGAGGCAACAGAACCGGAATTGTACTTTATATTGATGGAAATGATATCCAGTTGACTGAAATTTGCAGTTGACACCCCTTCACCATTTTTTAAGTAAATGTTCTGTAGTAACTTTTTCATCCCTCCGAGCCGCTGGGGATGTTCTTTCAGATCAATCTCCAGATCACTTGGCAGCATACCATTTAAAAGATACTGACTGACTGTTTCAGCTACCGGGCCATTAAACACAGTTCTGCCGCCTTCAAGCAATACCCCCCAGCCACACAACTGGCCAATAACTCCCATGTTGTGACTAACAAACAGTACCGTTTTGCCTCCATGGATAGAAATATCCTCCATCTTCCCCAGACACTTCTTCTGAAACTGGGCGTCACCGACTGCCAGCACTTCATCGACAATCAGTATCTCCGGTTCCAGATGCGCCGCCACCGCAAATGCCAAACGCACGTACATCCCCGATGAATACCGCTTTACCGGTGTATCCAAAAACTTTTCGATCTCGGCGAAATCGACGATCTCGTCAAACTTCTTGCGGATCTCGGCGCGCCCCATGCTAAGAATGGCACCGTTGAGATAAATATTCTCCCGCCCGGTCAACTCGGGATGAAATCCGGTTCCGACCTCCAGAAGACTGGCCACCCTCCCCTTGATCCTGACACTGCCGGTCGTCGGTTCGGTAATGCGGCTGAGAATTTTGAGGAGTGTCGATTTACCGGCCCCGTTGCGACCGATAATACCGATGCGGTCACCTTGCTTGACCTCAAAGGAGACATCTTTCAATGCCCAGAAATCTTCGGATTCTGGGGCTGAAACAGCTTGTGACAATCGACTGCTGAAGGGGGACAAAATCTTTCTGCCAAATGAAGCAACACTGTTGGTAATCACATCCCGCAGGGCGGTGTACTGCTCCCGTTGCTGGTGGTGCAGGGTGTATTTTTTACCCAGGTTTTCGACTTTTATCACCGTGGACATAGCTTATATCACATCCGCAAAGCTGCGTTCCATGTTTCTGAAATACAAGAGCCCACCGATAAACATCAAAAGTGTCAAACCGGCTGACACGGCAAGTCCCGGCCAGTAAACCGGAAAGGCATCCCCCAGGATAGCCCAGCGGAAACCATCAATCACACCGACCATCGGGTTCAGGAAATACAGCATACGCCATTTTTCCGGGACGATGGAACTGGAAAAACCGACCGGTGAAATATAGAGCCCGAACTGCACTAAAAAAGGAATTACATACCGGAAATCCCGATACTTGACATTAAGCGCCGAGAGCCACAGTCCGGCGCCAAAGGAGGCCAAAAAGGCCAGGATCAGAAACAGTGGCAGAAGCAGCATCCTCAGGTCAGGCACAAAATGGTACCAGAGCATGATTCCAAACAAGATAACCAGCGAGATGGCAAAATCAACCAGGCCGACAATCACCGATCCTGCCGGTACAATCAGACGGGGAAAATAAACTTTGGTCAGCAGATTGGCATTGTCGATCAACGAATTGCTGCTCTCACTCAGTGAATTGGCAAAGAATTGCCACGGTAACATGGCGGCAAAGACCATGATCGGGTAAGGGACCCCATTGGAAGGAAGTTTGGCCAGTGTTCCGAATACCAGGGAAAAGACCACCATGGTCAGAAAAGGGCGTAGCACGCTCCAGGCAATACCAATGACTGTCTGTTTGTATCGGACGAGCAAATCGCGCCAGGCAAGGAAATAGAAGAGTTCACGGTACTTCCAGATATCCCGCCAATAACGCTGGATACTCCCCCCCGGTTCGATGATTAAATCGTACTCTTCCTTACTCATCCGTAGACCTGCCCCTTTTTCCCCTGCCATCCGTCAATAATACCGAGCAGAAATCCGAATCCAAAGCGCCCCTGTTCCCGGCATTTACGGGAAGGGCATAACAGCAACGGCGCGTGACGGGCACAATTCACCAGCAATAGCATCCAGATCAACCGTGAGTAGCGCAGCTTGAGACCATAAAAGGAGAACCCGACCGCCCTCGGTTTGCGGGTATTCGGCACAAGCAGCGGGGGGTGATAATAGTGCAATTGATCGCTGTTGATACTCGTTTTACCGGCAATGGTGAAACGGGTCACAAATTCCACGTCTTCCTGACCGACGAACGCATCCATAAAACCGCCCAGCTGCTGTAATACCAGGCGACGATAGGCGGTACAGCGACTGGTCATAAAGTAGGGATCGTGAAAGTCGTAGTGATCATCGAGACAGGCATAAGCCGCATGACCATGGGGAACAATGGCATCAGCGTGGGGATGTGCGCTAAACAGATCGTCAAGCCGTGACAGGAAGTCGTGTTGCAACAGTACCGTATCGTCATCCAGGAACAGAACAATCTCCCCCCGCGTGCGGGCAACACCGAAATTACGGGAGTACCCCATCCTGCCAAAATTGGCATCCAAGGGGAGATAAACGATATTCAAACGTTCGCCGAACTCTGCTGCCAGACTTCGGGCCGCAGCGGTTCCCCCCTGATCCTCCACCAGTAACACTTCAAAATCCTGGCGTGGATATTCCTGTTCCGCCAAAGACCAGAGAATTCCCTGCAACAGATCGAGCCGACCATAGAAATTGATAACACAGGAAATCCGGATCTGATCGGAGCCAGGAGGAACCGGGCAGTCACCGTTCAGGTCAAAGGGGGAGAGAGTGTACAATGTTTTCAGGATCGTAGTTCTCATTATCCGTAGATCCCCCACCCGACCATCCCTGACCAGACGAGACCGGTAATCAGGAGCGGAATATCATGGGTAAGCGACTCGGTCGGATCACCACTGCCAGACCCGGTCTGAACTCGCAGCGAGTAGCGCAACAGACCAAAACAACAGAGCGGCACACTATACAGCAACAGCTGACTATGACGGGAGAGTACATACATGGCATAGGTGACCAGTACCGAACCACCGGTCAACAGCATCACCCCTTCCAGGAAACCATGGGGATAGGTTGTCAACGACATGCGATGATAATGGGCATCCTCCCCCAGTTGCCGTTTTTCGCTCAAGCGCTTGCCGGCACTCAGAAAGAGGGCCAACAGAAAAACACACAGAAACAGCCATTCACTGATTTCAACACCAAAGGCAACTCCGCCTGCCTGTAAACGGATCAAGAAACCGGCTGAAATACAGAAAATATCAAGCAGTGCGATCTGTTTAAGCTTCAGGGAATATGACAGCGAAACGGCCAGGTAAAGTACGATCCAGAGAAGAAAGTGTACTGACACATACAGCGCAATTGCCATTCCGGTAAGCAGTGTGATTGCCCCGATACAACCGGCTGCGGCCACCGAAACCTGACCGGAAGAGATCGGTCGATGTTTCTTTTTCGGATGGTGGCTGTCATTGCCCCGATCGAGAATATCGTTGGCAATATAGGTGGCACTGGAACAGAGGCAGAATGCCATACATGGGAGCAGCGCTTCCGGTCGCAGCAGCACTGCCAGCCCCCCCCCCAGAAAGGGAGGAAAATAGAGCATCAGATTCTTCAGCCATTGCACCGGACGGAACAGTTGCAAATATGAGCTAAGAGCTGTGTTGCGAGGCTTCACATTCGCACCTGATCAGGAAATTGGCGCATGATGGTTGTCACTCTTCCAGCACCACGTCACGTGATTCCTCCAGCACCCCCTCAAGTTCAGCAATCTGGAGATCACTGATATCAAGGACTTCCGCTTCCGGCGTTTCCCGTAACACCAGGTCCGGTTCATGTTTCAGTCCAAGCCCGACCCGATGGGCAGCCAGATTGACAAAGCGGACAATCGCCAGCATCTTGTTGACCTTGTCCCAACGTTCGGAATGATGATCACGGATCACATCACAATACATGGCCGGAAAATTCCAGTGTTGCATCAGACGATACCCCTGTTCCACGTGCATGACATCGAAGATTTCCAGAATCAGGTCGTCATCAAACATGGAGCTGATTACTCCTGCCTTGACCAGCCGCTCGATTGCCTTGAGCAGATACAGCTTGCCAACATCGTGCAACAGCGCCGCCAGATAGGTTTCATCGGCAACTCCGCGCATGCCGCAGGCGTATGACAACCATTTGGAACCAAGGGCACAGCCATGACTATGCAGCCAGAGGGTTTTCATATAGCGATCAAGCGCTTCGTTTTCAGATCCGTGTGCCGACGACTGGGATGCGGCTATGGCCAGGTTGATCACCTGCTGGGCACCCAGTCGAATCACCGTTTCCTTGATCGTGGCAACCTTGGTACGTCCCATATACATGGGTGAGTTTGCAATTTTCAGCATCTGGCTGGCCAGAGATTGATCTTCGGTTGCCACCTGGGCTACTTCGTCAACCGTAAAATCATAGTCCGAAAGCATTCGCTGAAGTTTCAGCGCAACCGGATGAAATATGGGTAGTTCAATTGGTTGTGATGCCAGTAATTTTCGTACCGTTTCCGGTATGGATGCTGTTGACATGGAGACCGACTCCTTTACGCAGAAGCTCATTGAAATAGAAAAGAAATTCAAAGCAATTGTATTACAAGACAGGATGTAACGACATGAGCCGTGAACAGAAAATGTCGTCAGGAGACTGCCGCTACTCCTCGCTGCCCTTCCAGATCGTTGATAAAATGCAGTGCCGTTCTTCCACTGGAATTTGATGCAAAAGAACGAAGCCATAACAAGGCATTACGCGTCAACACATTATCAGGAACCTCCAGTTTGCGAACAGCGGCATAATGGCGAACCACCGCCAGATATTCATCCTGATTGAGAGCATAAACCCCTAACGAGATCCCGAAACGATCCGCCAGTGCCAGTTTGTCGGACACAGCTTCTTCGGGGTGAATCTCGCCACCTCCCAGATTGTCATCCATCCGTTCCGGTAGTAGGTGCCGACGATTGGAGGTTGCATATAAAAGGACATTAGCGGGACGCTCTTCAATATCACCATCCAGGATGGTTTTCAATGCCCTGAAATCTCCATCACCAGCTTCAAAAGAAAGATCATCACAAAACAGGATAAAACGGTACGCTGCGCCCCGCAACTGCTCTGAAATTTTAGGGAGTGACAGCAGATCCCGACGGCTCACTTCTATCAAACGGAGCCCGGATCCGCCAAACAGCGTCAACATCCCTTTAACCAGAGATGATTTTCCGCATCCCCGTTCCCCCCATAACAAAACGTTATTGGCAGGAAAACCGGCAACAAACTGACGGGTATTACG
>DAINBV010000014.1:158-74431 GCA_036732725.1 Geobacteraceae bacterium
AACTCTTCAACTCTTCAACTCAATGAACTCTCTAACTCAATAAACTCAACGAACTCCGATAACCATCCACCAGCTCGGTCAGCCGCTTCTTCATGCCGTTCTTGAGCGGACCAACCGCCACCAGCTTCAACGAATCGGGGGCAAAAACAGTGCGGGCCGTTTCGCGCAACTGCTGCGCGGTGCTGGCACAGATTTCCCGGTAATCATCCTCGATGCTGCGGGTGACGTCCATCAATTCTCCCCACCCGTAACGAACCCCCATCTCATAGGCCGAATCACGACTGTAATCCAGATCATAACAGTAGGAACGCTTGACCCGCTGCAATTCAGCCTCGGGAACCAGCTCACGGCAGACGGTTGACAATTCCTCCAGCGTGACCGCCACTGCCTGGAGCAGGGTATCGGGGGAAGTGGAAAGATCAATTGCGATACAGCCGGTTTCCCGGTAGGTACCGACCGCCGCTTCCACCGAATAGATTATTCCCAACTCCTCGCGCAGCTTGAGATAGAGCCGTGAACTGCCGCCACCGGCCAGGATCCGGCGCAGCAGGCGCAGGGGAGTCATGCGCTGGTCATGACGGCTGAAAGCCAGAAATGCCAGCTGCAGGGTGATCTGGCTGTCCGAGTCGCGGATCAGCCGGATGGTCGGGGCACCTCGCTGGTCGGTAACCAGCTTGAGCGGCGGTAACTCCTGCTGCTGCCACTCGCCAAAGATCTTCTGGGCGGCGGCAAAGACTTCCTCATGCCTGACCGGTCCGGCCACGGTGACCACCGCGTTGGTCGGGGAGTAGTAACGTTGCTGGTGGCGCTGCAAATCGGACTGGTCAATGGTTTCGATCGTGGCCAGGGTGCCGACCGTCGGCTTGCCGAGCGGATGACGCGGCCAGAGCAGACGACTGACCACCGTATCGGCATTGATCTCCACCCCTGCTTCGTTCAGGTCTTCCCGCGCCTCTTCGGCAATGATCCGTTTTTCGATCTCGATACCGGCAAACAGCGGGTGCATCAGCATGGAGGCCAGAATTTCCATGCCCCGCCGGATATTGTCCGGGTGCAGCCGCGAATAGAAGCAGGTGGAATCGGCATCGGTAGAAGCATTGGGCGCGCCGCCGATTTCCTCAAAGGCATGTTCGATAGCGAGGGAAGAGGGAAAATCCCGGCTGCCACGAAACAGGATATGTTCCAGAAAATGGGAGAGCCCTTCCTTGCCATGGGGATCATTACGTCCCCCCACGTTGAGGTAGACCGCCAGTTCGGCGGAATGAAGATGGGGCATTTCGACACAGACGATCCGCAGCCCGTTGGGCATGGTGTGCATATACGGGGTAATCATTGCAGCTCCTGCCTGATCGCCGCAATCCGCTGGCGATACTCTTCGGGAGTCAACAGGAGTTCCTGGTGCGCTTCGGACCAGATCGGCCGCGGCCAGAGCGGATCGGTGGTAAAGCGGGGAACCAGATGCCAGTGGATATGGGGAACCATGTTGCCCAGCAGCTCGTAATTGATCTTGTGCGCCGAAAAGACGCGTTGCAACGCCTGGGCCGACCGGCTGATTTCTTCCATCATGGTGCTGCGGGCAGCCTGTTCCAGCTGAAACAGCTCGGCGACATGCTGCTTGGCATACAGGAAACAGTAGCCGCTGAAGAACTGGTCCGGGTTGAGAACCAGGTAGCACTGTTCAAACTCCGCGATGCGGAATTCCGGCTGTTCCTGCCAGCGCACGCAAAAGGTGCAAGGTTGTGGGGTCATGGTTAGTCCTTGGGGTATATTCGTTATAGTATAAATTGCGGCATTTTGATCCACTAATGACACGAAGTTTCACGAACAATTGGCAAGTGAACAGTCAGCAGGATGTTCACCAAAACGATGATCGAAAAGTTACAGTAACACTTTGATTTACTTTGTCTTTATTCGTGCAGTTCGTGGATAACTGTTTGGGAAGGCAGCTTCACTTCTCGCTCCAGCGGGTACGCAGGAGCGCCAGCTCCCGCCCATCAAGAGCATTGACGATCTGGTGCAGCCAGACCCCGTCCCCTGCTTCGGCGGCACGGGCAATCACCGTGTCACCGTATAACACTTCAGCCCGGTACGAGATTTCCAGCTCAACCAGCATACCATGCAGCACCGTTTCCGGGAGGCTTTCCAGCGCCCAGCCGGCAATCACCGTATTGTTGACATGCTGGTTGCTGTCAAGATCGCTGAACAACACCCGGAAGGAATGTTCATGGACTGCAGTCGCTGAAAAGGGGGGGAGTGACGTAAAATCATCGGGGATCATCCTCAGCGGGTCGAGCGGGTATTCGGGCAGCGCCGTGCTCAGTCTGACCGGACGCCTGGTCGCCATGTTCAGCACCGCCCAGGAGGTGGTAGCCTTTGCCAGATCAGTTCCGTCCGTCTGTTGCAGCTGAAATTCCCGGCAACTGAACAGCCCCTGGCGGGTGGAAGGCCAGGTGGTGATGGTGACGGTTTCGTCGGCGCGCGGATAACGTTGCACCAGGAGATGGATCCGGGAGATCACCCAGGTATAGCCGTTCTTGCGCAGATCGATCACCGAAATACCGAGCCGGCGGGCGTGCAGACCGGCGCAATCCTGCAGGTAGTTCAGCAGCATCACCGGCCGTAAACGGCCGTGGCAGTCAAGTTCATGGTAACGGGTCCGGATGGTTTGTTCAAAGCGGGGAGAGGTCATTCGTAGCGCAACGCCTCGATCGGATTGAGCCCGG
This sequence comes from Geobacteraceae bacterium, assembly GCA_036732725.1. Classification (GTDB taxonomy): domain Bacteria; phylum Desulfobacterota; class Desulfuromonadia; order Geobacterales; family Pseudopelobacteraceae; genus CAIPTY01. Next base: position 2,882 of record DAINBV010000014.1, read on the forward strand.
CGGCCTTGCGGGCCGGATAAAAACCGAAAAAGATGCCGACTGCTCCGGAAAAGAAAAAGGCGACCAGCACCGATTGCAGTGAGATCAGGGTCGGCCATTCCAGAAAGCGGGAAACTACGGTGGCTCCCAGGGAACCGAGCAATATGCCGATAATCCCCCCCAGCATGGTCAGCAGCACCGCTTCGGTCATGAATTGCCACAGGATATCGTTTTTGCGCGCCCCGATCGCCATGCGAATGCCGATTTCACGGGTCCGCTCGGTGACCGACACCAGCATGATGTTCATGATGCCGATACCGCCGACGATCAGCGAAATGGAGGCGACCGCTCCCAGCAGGAGCGACATCGCCTTGGAGGACTGTTCGGCCACCGCCAGGATTTCGGAGAGATTGCGGGTGGTAAAATCCTTTTCCTTACCACCGGTAATCCGGTGGCGCTGCATCATCAGATTGTTGATTTCCGTTTCCGCCTTGTCCAGCAGATCCTCACTCTTGGCCTGCACCAGAATGGCGTTGACCGAATTGGGGAACTGGGAACGGGACAGCTTGATCTGGGCCGTACGCAACGGCACAAAGACCGTATCATCCTGGTCAGTTCCCTGGGGGGATTGCCCCTTGCGTTCCAGTACCCCGATCACGGTGAACGGGATTTTCTTGATCCGCACGATCTTCCCCACCGGTTCATCACTGCCGAACAGGTTGTCAGCCACCGTCTGCCCCAACAGACAGACCTTGCCGGCGCCATCCACATCCTGCGAAGTAATGTTGCGGCCGTTCACCACCGGCCATTCACGGATTTCAAACAGTTCGGGCGTGGCACCCATCACGATGGTGGACCAGTTCATATTCCCATACACAATCTGGGAGGTGCTGCGCACCGTGCCGCTGGCCCGCGCCACCGAAGGGCATTCGGCCATCACCGCCTTTGCGTCGTCGGAGGTGAGCGCCTGGGAACCGCCGGAACCGGTGCGAATCCCGCCACTGGTGGTTGAACCGGGGATCACCAGGATAATGTTGCTCCCGATGCTGGCGATCTGTTGGGAGATGACATAGCTGGCGCCGGAACCGACCGCCATCATGGCGATCACCGCCGCAATGCCGATGATGATGCCGAGCATGGTCAGAAATGAGCGCATCTTGTTGGTGCGCAGGGCGCGCAGCGATATTTTGAGGGTTTGCAGGAAATCCATGATCTTATGCCTTCAGGCCGGTCTGACTATCGGCAATTATCCGCCCATCCTTAAAGGTAATCTGGCGACCGGCGTAGGCAGCCACATCGTGCTCGTGGGTCACCATGATGATGGTGATCCCCTGCCGGTTCAGGCTGGTGAACAGTCCCATGATCTCGGCGGTAGTGGTACTGTCCAGATTACCGGTCGGCTCATCGGCCAGGATCACCGCCGGCTGGTTGACCAGGGCACGGGCAATGGCAACCCGTTGCTGTTGACCGCCGGAAAGCTGGCTGGAGTGGTTGTACTCCTTGCCGGCCAACCCGACCTGTTCCAGCGCCGCCAACGCCCTGACATGACGTTGCTTACCATGAATGCCGGCATACACCAGCGGCAGTTCCACGTTTTCCACGGCCGGAGTGCGGGGCAACAGGTTAAACCCCTGGAACACGAAACCGAGTTTACGGTTGCGAATGTCAGCCAGCTGGTTGACATCCATCCCCCCCACATCCACCCCATCCAGCAGATAACTGCCGGAGGTCGGCCGGTCAAGGCAGCCGAGCAGGTTCATGCAGGTTGACTTGCCGCTGCCAGAAGCGCCCATGATGGCCACGAATTCCCCTTCGGCAATATCGAAGGAAATCCCTTTCAGTGCTTCAAACTGCTGGTCTCCCATGACAAAGACCCGGCGGATATCGGAGAGTGAGATAACGGTTTTCATGATCGCGCATGGTACCCCGAGCAGCTTGCCCGCGTCAATCCAATACTACCGCCGGCAGACGGCAAGCGGCAGACCGGGCAATCGAAACAGCGTTGCAGAACGTCTTGAAGATTGTGTTTCGCTTCCATTTATGGCACTCTCCCCCCGACGACGTTTTCATTTTGACCGGCCGGAGGAATCGGAACACCATGCTTCCCATTGTTCAACAGATAAAAGAGTTGCTGAAACAGCACAATGCCGTGCTGCTTGCCCATAATTACATGCGTGACGAAGTTCAGGAAATCGCTGATATAACCGGTGATTCCCTGGCCCTTTCCATCGCGGCATCCAAAACAAACGCCGATGTAATCATTTTCTGCGGCGTGCACTTCATGGCCGAATCGGCCGCCATCCTCTCCCCTGGCAAGCGGGTGCTGCTGCCGCGTCCCGACGCCGGCTGCCCCATGGCCGACATGGTGACCGTGGCCGACCTGGAGGCGTTGCGTGCCAAGCATCCCGGCGTTCCGGTGGTGACCTACGTCAATTCTTCGGCTGAAATCAAGGCCCATTCCGACATCTGCTGCACCTCGGCCAATGCGCTGACAGTCGTCCGCTCACTGCAGGAACAGCAGTTGATCTTTGTGCCGGATCGTAATCTGGGGCGCTGGATTGCCAACTATGTGCCGGAGAAGGAATTCATTTTCTGGGAAGGGTTCTGCCCGACCCACGAACGGATGACAGTTGCGGCGGTACAGCAGAAGAAGCTGGAGCATCCGCAGTCACTCTTTATCTGTCATCCCGAATCGGCGCCGGCAGTCTCGGCCCTGGCGGATCACGTCTGCTCCACCAGCGGCATGTACGACTATTGCCGCACCAGTCCGGCCAAATCGTTCATCATCGGCACCGAAGCAGGTATCCTCTACAAGCTGCGCCAGGAGAACCCGGACAAGGAATTCATCCTCGCCTCGCCGGCCCTGATCTGCCCCAACATGAAGCTGACCTCGCTGGAAGATATCCTGCTGGCGCTGCAGACCATGTCGCCGGTGGTGACCGTACCGGAAGATATCCGTCTCAAGGCCAAGGGGGCCCTGGACAGGATGCTGGCCATACCAAGGGATTAACTATCCGAAAGCATTAACCACAGAGTACGCAGAGGAACACGGAGAAAACAACCAACAAGGCACTGTTTTTTTACTGAGATTTTGCAAACCAACCTCCCAGCCTCATTCATTGCGATGTTACTTCATGTCCCTCTGAGCCCTCTGTGGTTGCGCAGTTGTTTTTGACCAAAAGATGGATTTTCGAACCGTCAGACAGCAGGAACCTCTTCTGCCAATGACGGTTTCTTTTTGCCGAAAATCAGCGCTACCCAGACGCTGATTTCGTACATCAGGTACATCGGGATCATGATGACGAACATGGTGATCAGGTCGGCATGGAAGGCGGCCACGATGGAGCTGGCCAGGAGCGCGTATTTGCGCTTGGGGGCGAGGAACTGGTAGGAGACAATGCCGAAACGGGCCAGCAGCAGGGTCAGCACCGGCAGTTCGAAGATCAGGCCGAAGATCAGGATCAGGCGCAGACAAAAATTGACGTAGGCACTGATATTGAACCAGCTCTGTAACCCTTCCGCTTCGTAGGAAAGAGAAAAGTTGATAATCACCGGCCAGATAACCACCAGGAAAAACATCGCACCAATGCAAAAGGTGATGGTGGCAACGGTGACAAACGGAATTACCAGCGTTCGTTCACGGCGGGTCAGACCAGGGGCGATGAATTGCCAGATTTGGTAAAACACGATCGGCAGCACCAGCACCAGACCGGCCAGCATGGAAATCTTGCACTGGATAAAGAACGGTTCCAGCGGAGCACTGTAGTTGAGGGGATGGGCCTTGACCGGCGCTGAAATTTCTTTTTCCAGCTGGTAACGGGTATAGAGCGCGGGAGACCACTGTTTGACCTGCTGATATACCTGTTTTTTGATACCGGTCAGATAGGTGGTGCCGGTCAGCGGCTTTTCGATAAAATTAAGAATATCGCCGGAATAATTCCACGCCACACCCATGCCGATCACCACGGCGATCACGATCACCATCAGCCGCTTGCGCAACTCCACCAGATGTTCAATAAACGGTAGTACTTTTTCTTCGCTCATGCACTGTATCTAGCACATCCGCTCCACATCACGCAACCGGTTTCAGTTCACCATTACCCCAGGCAAAACCGTATACACAATCGAACCATTTTTGACAAAAAAACCGATTGCACGGCTCAATCGGTACATGGTATTGAGTAGCACGTTTTTGAATTTCGTATGCACCACCGATCTGCACGCAAAGGGGGAAACTATCGATGAAGAAAATCGTTATGCTTGCTGCAGTATTTGTGATGTTTATTTCAGGAACAGCATTCGCTTCCCATCCACTGATCAGCGACGATGCCGGAACCGTGGAAAAGGGAACCTTTCAGGTTGAGCTGAACGGCGAAATCAGTAGCGACAAGGAAACCGTGGCCGGTTCCACTACCAGAACCGAGCGGGCCCAGATTGCCACAACGCTCTCATACGGGATCAACGACAAACTCGACTTCACACTGGGGCTCACCCGCCCCTGGGGGAGCATCGACGTGGACGGGGCCAGATGTAATGATGCCGGCTCGCTTGACGTCGGATTTAATTTGAAATGGCAACTCTATGAACAGAATGGTTTCAGCGTCGCCGTAAAACCGGTTTTCGGTTACTCCTATGCCGTCAATGCGCCTGAAAATGATTACTCCCTCAGCTATGGAGCCGGGATAGTATTTTCCAAGGAGGTCGCACCGCTGGCATTTCACTTGAACATCGGCTACAGCTACTACGACTATAACCTGCCGGGATCAGGGCGAAACAGTATCTGGAGTTTTTCCGGCGCAGCGGTGTACGACCTCATGAAAAACAGCAAGCTGGTGGCTGATATCGGTGCCAGCAGTAACAATGACCGAAACGTCAGCCAGATGCCGGTGTTTGGGCTGCTGGGAGCAATCTACACCCTCACCAAACAGATTGATGTCAGCGTTGGCGGCAAAATCGGACTGACCAAGGCTGAAACCGATGCAACCGGACTTTTTGGCCTGACCTTGAAATTTTAGTTCGTTAGAAATCATCCTGTTTATCACGATCAAGCGTTCTGAGGAGGTTCAACCCCATGCACATGGCAGACGCGATCATCTCTCCGGCGGTTGGCGGCACTCTCTGGGCGATATCGGCAGGAACCATCGCCTGGTGCTCAAAAAAAGTACGGCCCAGGCTTGATGACAAAATAATTCCCCTGATGGGGGTGCTGGGCGCCTTTATCTTTGCCGCCCAGATGATCAACTTCACCATCCCTGCCACCGGCTCCAGCGGCCATCTGGGGGGCGGCTTGCTCCTCTCGATCCTGCTCGGTCCCCAGGCCGCCTTTCTGGTGATTGCCTCGGTGCTGACAGTACAGGCGCTCTTTTTTGCCGATGGCGGACTGCTGGCGTTGGGGTGCAACATTTTCAACCTCGGTTTTTTCCCGGCCTTCATCGCCTATCCTTTGATCTACAAAACTATCGTTGGCTATTCCCCCTCCCAGGTAAAACGTACCATGGCCGCGATTGCCGCAGCCGTGGCCGGCTTGCAGATCGGCGCTTTTGCCGTTGTGCTGGAAACCGTAGCATCCGGTATCTCGGCACTCCCCTTCTCGACCTTTGCACTGCTGATGCAGCCGATCCACCTCGCCATCGGAGTTGTGGAAGGTCTGGTAACCGCTGCGGTAATCGCATTTGTGTATCAGGCGCGTCCGGAAATTTTTCGCACGTCCCTGCCGGGAACTCCGACACCCCCCTATTCCGTGCGCGGCCTGGCAGTGGCATTTCTGGCAGCAACCATTCTGACCGGAGGGGTTGGGTCCTGGTTTGCTTCGCAGCAGCCGGACGGCCTGGAATGGTCGATTGAAAAAATTACCGGCACAGCTGAAGTGGCAGCGTCACAAGACGCCATTCACACGATGTTGGTGACATTGCAGGGGCAGCTGGCCTTCCTGCCGGGCTATTCCTTCAAGCAAGGCGCACCAGTACAAACAGATGCAACCCGACCGGCCATGGGTGAAAAAAACTCCGCAACCAAAGAACAGGGAAACAAACTCGCCACCTCACTTTCCGGCCTGGTCGGCGGAATATTGACCCTGGCCATTGCCGCCTTCATCGGATTTGCTCTCCGCAGGCGCGGCACAACCGCGTGAACAACACTCCCACGCCATGAGTAACATTACCAACGCCCTGCTTGACCTGAAACAGCTGGAGCTGCTGGCTGACGGGAATACGGCGATTCATCGGCTGCACCCGTTAGCCAGAACCTTGGTAACCTTTCTGTTCATCACGATGGTAGTCTCCTTCAACCGCTATGAGCTGATCGCCCTGTTCCCCTTCTTCCTCTTCCCGATCGTTATGACTACCCGCAGCAACCTGCCGTGCCTGTTCATCCTTAAAAAAGTGGCGTTGTTCCTCCCTTTCGTCCTGTTGGTCGGGATATTCAATCCGCTTTTTGATCGTACCCCGCTGCTGCAGTTCGGTTCCCTGACGGTTTCCGGCGGCTGGATATCATTGTTCTCCATCATCATCCGCTCAACCCTGACTGTCGCGGCAGCCATGATCCTGATCGGAACCACCGGTTTCAGCGCCACCTGCCAGGCCTTGAGAAACATCGGGGTGCCCCAGATTTTCACCACCCAGCTCCTGTTGCTCTATCGCTACCTGTGTGTGCTGGCCGAAGAAGCCGGACGCGCCTCTCTGGCCCGGGAACTTCGCTCCTGCGGCACCAAGGGGCAAGGGATCAGCAGCTATGCCAGCCTGATCGGCGGTCTGCTGCTGCGCACCTGGGGACGGGCCGAGCGGATCCATGGCGCCATGCTGGCGCGCGGATTCAACGGCGAGTTCCCTCAGGGGAGCAACGCCGGTTTCGGGAGAGCGGATATCGGCTATTGCCTCGTCTGGTCCGCCCTGTTCATCCTCTTCCGCTTGCAGAATATTCCGCTCTTACTCGGAAATCTTGTCACAGGACTGTTTGCATGAGCCACCATATGGTTGAAGTCAAAAATCTCCGCCACAGCTACCCGGATGGCACGCTTGCCATCCAGGATATTTCATTCCGCATTACCCACGGTGAATCGATCGCCATCATCGGCGCCAATGGCGCCGGTAAATCAACCCTGCTGCAACACTTGAACGGCGCACTCACCCCGACAGCCGGTTCCATCACCATCGGCGATTTCCCCCTTACCAGGGACACCCTCCCCGCCATCCGTCGTACCGTCGGTATGGTGTTCCAGAACCCGGACGATCAACTCTTCATGCCAACGGTCTACGATGACGTCGCCTTCGGACCACTCAACCTGGGGCTACGAGGGGAAGCGCTGGAACTGGCGGTTATGCATTCTCTGGCGGCTGTCGGCGCGGAAACTTTGCGCCACAAGCCCCCCTACAACCTGTCGGGAGGAGAAAAAAAACGGGTCGCCATCGCCACCGTGCTGGCCATGAGCCCCGACATCCTGGTGATGGATGAACCGACCAGCGGGCTTGACCCCTATGCCAGACGCCAGCTGATGCAGCTGTTGGGCAACTTTCAGCACACTAAAATCTTCACCAGTCACGACCTGGACATGGTGCTGGAGCTCTGCCCGCGGGTAATCGTGCTCCACGCCGGCACGGTGGTGGCTGACGGCAATACCCGCCAAATATTCGCCGACCGGAACCTGCTCTCCTCCTGCCGGCTGGAACAACCGCTCTCCATGCAGGGGTGCCGGTTTTGTCAAAACACCCCTTACTAAACTTTACTATTTCAAATCTTGTGTCATAGTTCAGATTTCACAGCTCCACTACAGCCGGAGTCATCATGAATTCAATGACCGCAACACAACTGATTAGCGCACTGGGACTTGTCCGCCACCCGGAGGGTGGCTGGTTCCGGGAAAGCTACCGTTCCCCGGAGCAGATTGAGGCACATGCTCTCCCCCCTCGTTTCGGCGGCAGCCGGGTCTTGTGCACCGCCATCTACTTCCTGCTACAGCAGGGAGAAATCTCGGCACTGCACCGGATCAAGTCCGATGAACTGTGGCACTACCATGCCGGATCGTCCCTGTTGATCCACACCTTTACCCCCGGTGACGGCTACCGGCAGCTGCGCCTGGGACCCGGGATCGCATCGGGCGAGGAGTATCAGGTGGTGGCACCGGCGGGAAGCTGGTTTGGGGCGGAGCTGCAGGGGGGCGACTTCGCACTGGTGGGATGCACGGTGGCGCCCGGTTTCGACTTTGCAGATTTTGAAATGGGTAGCCGGGAAGAACTGCTGCGACACTATCCGGAACAAGGCGTTGTGATACATCGCATGACCAGGGATCATACCGCTTCATAACCAAACCAGGAGGGTGACAATGTCCGGCAACAAAGTGAGCATCTTGATCATCGGGGCGCTATGTATCATGGCTGTCACCGGCTGCGGCAACGATAGTAGCACTCCGCAGCCGGCCACCAACCTTCAGACCCAGTATTCCAGCGCGGTTCATGACACCCGTAGTGTCACCCCCGCAAAAATCTCCCGTAACCTGACCCCTATCACCAACGACAACCCGGCCTTGATCTGGGAGAACGGAGTTCCCGGCTCCCGGCTGTTGCTGCTGTCATGGATCAAAAGCAGCGACGCCAGGTTCTACGACGGCACGGTCGATCCCGCCTGTAAGCCTGGCTCCTCAGACTGCCGGTTGAAAGCGGATCTGTGGGTAACCGTGGCGCCGGAAATGAAAAACTTCTTCTCCACTCAGACACCACAACCATTGCGCATCGCCCAGTTACTCGGCGTGCCCCCGGAATACGCTCTTGAGGAACGGAACATGGTCGAGTTGTGGGTCTCCCCCCGCGACCTGTTCCGTCCCTGCCCTGACCCGGAGATCACCGACCGGGAATGCCAGGCCGATTTTCCGGCTGATCCGTTCCGCTCCTTCGGTTCCGGCGAGCTGGTCAGGGCAACCGAGGGGCCAGGGTGGAATGTGTTCATGAACTACACCGGCTGGTTCAACAACCGCAAGAACTACCTGTACGCCAATCCCCGCAACTATCCGGCCTCATCCCCCTACCCCTGGACCCGGCTCGGCTACACCTATGACTGGGGGAGCAATAACCACATCGGGCTGAGCGAATTCGTCGTGCATGGCAGAAAGCAGAACGGCAGTGGCATCTCAACCGGCATCCGCTCACTGAAGAGCACGGCTGACTATTTCCAGCCATGACAACATACGAATTATCAATCAATGAGGTGCGAGTATGAAGGTAACCGTTCTTGGAGCAGGGCATGGCGGCATCGCCATGGCAGGAGATCTGACCCTGGCGGGTCATGAAGTGCGGCTGGCCGCGCTGCCGGATCATGCTTCCAATCTCCAGCTGTTAATGGCATTTGGCGGCATCATGGTGGAGGGAGTTACCTCCAGCGGCGCACCGGTCGGGTTTGCCAAGCCGGCCCTGATGACCACCGATCTGGGGAGAGCCATCCAGGGGGCCGAAGTAGTGATGGTGGTGGTGCCGGCCTTCGGGCAGCAGCCGTATATGCGAGCCTTGATCGAACAGGGGGAAACAGGGCAGATCGTGGTGTTCAACCCAGGCAAGTTCGGCACCCTGGCCTTTGCCAAAATGCTAGCCGAGACCGGTCGCAGCAACGATTTTCTGATCGGCGAAACCAGCTCCTTTATCTTTGCCGCCAAGACCAAGGGGCTGGGACATGTAAACATCAAGGCTGCCAAGGCGGAACTCCCCTTCGCCGCCCTTCCGGCGGTTCGCACCGCCGAGGCACTCTGGACACTGACCGATCTCTATCCCCAGCTGTCACCCAGCATGGGAGTGTTGCAGACCAGTATCGACGCGCCGGGATTGATCATCCACCCGATCTCCACCCTGATGAACATGAGCCGGATCGAGCAGATCGGCCCCTACCGCAATTCCCATTACGACATTACCCCCTCGGTGGGACGGATCATGGAAGAGGTGGACCGGGAACGGATGGAGGTGGCCCGGCTGCTCTGCCGTGAGACCTATTCCTTCATGGACACCATGCAGGTGCTGTACAAGGTGAAGGGTGAAAGCGCCTATGACATGATGTATCAGATTTCAGCCCACAATGTACAGATGTCCCCCGATTCCCTGCATCACCGTTACGTAACCGAGGACATCCCCTACGGGCTGGCGACCATCGCATCCATCGGCCGCCAGATCGGGGTAGCAGTGCCGAGGATCGAGGCGATAGTCAATCTGGCCTGCATGGCCAACGGCGAAGATTACTGGTCGACCGGCAGAAGCGCTGAGCAACTTGGCTTGGCCGGCATGAACGCCCAGCAGATGGCGCGCTACGCCCTGGAGGGACCCCTGTGAGCAATGACGCCGCTGCCACGCCGACCGGCCTGCAGGGGACACCAACCGGCAGCGGCAAGAACTGGTTGATCCTGTTCAGCATCGCCTTTGCCACCTTCATGGTCAATGCCGATTCCTATATCGTCAACATCTCGCTACCGGCCCTCTCCGGCTACTTCAAGGCGAGTACCGAAGCGGTTTCCTGGGTGGTCATGTCGTACCAGTTGACCGTGACCGCCTTGCTGCTGGTCTTTGGCACCCTGGGTGACCGGATCGGCATCAAACGGCTGTTCATGCTCGGCTACGCCGTCTTCACCCTCAGTTCCCTGGCCTGCGCACTTTCTCCGACCCTGGGATGGCTGGTGGCCAGCCGGGCGCTTCAGGGGATCGGAGCCTCGGTGTTATATGCCCTGACTCCGGCCATGGTGCCACGCTATTTTTCACCGGAACAACGCGGCCCGGCTTTTGGCGCCCTGGCAACTGCCGCCGCGCTCGGAATTTCAGTCGGCACTCCGCTGGGTGGAATGATCACCGGGCTGTTCTCCTGGCACTGGGCTTTTTTGATCAATATTCCGATCGGCATGCTGGCCATGCTGGTGGCCAGGCGGGCACTCCCCGGCGATGCCCCGGCGTCGACCCGGACAAAGCTCCCCTCCTTTGATTATGCCGGTTCACTCTTCAGCGCCCTGGCACTGGTCAGCCTGATCTACAGTTTCAGCAAGTTCAACAACCTGGGATTCGCGCCATCGGTACAAGGGGCGCTGCTGCTGTTCGCGCTCACTCTGATCATCTTTGTGTTCTGGGAGCGCCGGGCCGCGCACCCGCTGCTGGATTACACCCTGTTTCGCTCTCCAGCCTTCAATTTCGGCAATCTGGCCAATTTTCTCTGCCTCTGCTACCTGGCTGGCCATAACTTCATCACCCCCTTTTATCTGATATCCATCAAAAAACTGCCTACCGAACGGGCCGGCACGGTCTTTCTGCTCTACTCCCTGATCTATATGGGAATGGGGCCGCTGGCCGGACAGCTTTCAAAACGGATCAGCCCGCGCCTGCTCTGCAGCACCGCCCTGGCCGGCGGAGTGCTGGTTTCCTACGGTTTCAGCGCACTGCTGCGAGCCGAAGGAATGCTGCCGGTGTACGGATATTTTGTGGGGCTGGCGCTGGTCATGGCCACCTTTATCCCGTCCAACAACAATGTGGTCATGGCGATGGCGCCGCCGGGACGACAGGGGTCGGTCTCCGGCAGCTTCAGAATGGTCGGCCGGGTCGGCATGACGGTCGGAGTCTGCCTGTTTCAAAGCATCTTTACCCTGGTAGCGCTGCAGTCCGGCGCTCTGCACACGGAAACGCTCGCATCCCTTGACCACAGCCGGCTGTTGTCTGCCTTCAGTACGGTCTATCTGGTGGGAGCGGTGATGTTTGCCATGGCCGCCATCTGCTCTTTGCTGGCACGCATGCCGGCAGAGGAGCACTCCTAGCACCCCTCCGCCGGAACCACCGCACAACCGCCCCCCCCACCCTTCCCCCCTACTTGGTTACTACCGTTTTGGGTTAATCGATGGTGACAAGATTGACAACCGGCAAATCTGTAGTATGAGTTTTAAGGCGATCTAACGGTGAAAGCGCCGTAACCTGTTAATAATCAACGGGCGACTTCATCGCAACGCAGCATATCTGCCACAACCCAGTAACGGAATAGCCGCAGAGCAGGAATACGGGACGGCTGTTCGGAACGGAAGAAGCGATAATGGGAAAACTCTACCGTTTTATGTTCGCTACGTTGCGTGGACGCCTGATTATCTGTGTGGCAATAGTCAATGCAGTGATGATGGCGCTCTTTGTCGCCGATCTGACCATGCGGCAACGCGACATACTGCTGGAGCACCAGATCGATCATGCAACCGCCCTCTCCCAGATGTTGGCCAACTCCGCCACTGGCTTGATCGTCACTGACAAAATCGCCGGGATTCAGCAACTGTTGGACGCACAGCAGAACTATCCGGGACTCCTGTTTGTAATGATCACGGATCAGCAGGGGCATATCCTGGCCCAGAGCGGCCAATCCGGCCATGAAGATTCTCTCTCCGTGCTCCCCCGCCAGGCGCGCCAGTCATTGCTTTCCAGAACCCAAAGCCTGGTAGATGTGGCCACACCGGTCAAGCTCGGGGAACAACACATGGGGTGGGCCAGGGTTGGGCTCGGCCAGCAGGAAACCGGCCAGAAACTGGCACAGATTACCCAGAGCGGCATAACCTATGCCATGGCGGCAATCTTCATCAGCTCGATCATTGTCTGGCTTATGGGACGTCTGATCACCGGTCGACTCTATGCAATTCAGAAAACGATCAACCAGGTCCGCGCCGGTAACAGCGACTCCCGTTCTTTGCTCAGCGGCTGTGATGAAGCGGCCATGATGGCCCATGAGTTCAATGCCATGCTCGACAGCATGGCAGAGCGGGTAATGCTGGCAGAGCTTTCGGCGGAGATTGGCCTCTCACTGACCAAACAGAATGATCTCCCCTTCGTACTGAATGAATGCGCCGTGGCACTGGTTCGTCACCTTGACGTGGCATTCGCCCGGATCTGGACCCTCAATCCGGCAGAAAATGTTTTGGAACTACAGGCCAGCGCCGGAATGTACACCAGGATCGACGGTTCCCACAGCCGGGTACCGTTCGGTAAATTCAAGATTGGCATAATTGCCGAGCAACGCGAACCGCACATCACCAATGCCATCATCGGCGATCCCCAGGTGACTGATCAGGAATGGGCCCAGCGCGAAGGGATGGTCGCTTTTGCCGGTCATCCCCTGCTGGTTGATGACAAGCTGGTAGGGGTGATGGGGATGTTTTCACGGCGAGCATTAACCGACATTACCATCAAGGCACTGGCATCAGTTGCCAATGCCATCGCCATCGGCATCGAACGCAAACAGGCAGCCGAACAGCTGAATCAACTGGCAGCCATTGTCCAGTCGTCCGACGACGCCATCACCGCAAAATCGCTGGATGGAATTATCACCAGCTGGAACCGTGGTGCTGAAAAAATCTATGGCTACAGCGCATCTGAAATGCTCGGCAAGTCGGTCACAATGCTGATTCCACCGGGAAAGATCAATGAACTGACCGGAATATTGGAGAGAATCAAGGCAGGGGAACACATTGAGCATTATGAAGCGCTACGACTGAGAAAAGATGGCGTGGAAATTCAAATGTCGCTTACGGTTTCTCCGGTTCGGGATGCCGGCGGCAGAATTGTGGCTGCCTCGGCCATTGGACGCGACATCACGGAACATAAACGGGCGGAGGAAACTCTGCATCGCCTGAATCGCGAATTGCGGGCGATCAGCGACTGCAACCAGGTACTGATGCGGGCCAGGGATGAGCAGGCGCTGCTCTCTGAAATCTGTGACATCGTCTGCAGCGAAGCCGGTTACCACATGGCGTGGGTCGGATTTGCCGAGAACGACACAGCAAAGAGCATTACCCCGGCGGCCTGGGGCGGAGCAGAGGACGGTTATCTGTCAGAAGCATGCTTCAACTGGGATGATACGGATCTTGGCCGTGCCCCGGCCGGAGTAGCCATCAGGAGCGGATCAAGCAGCTGTATCCAGGACTTTACCATTGCCCCCCACGCTGCGCCGTGGCGGGAGATGGCCCTGCAACGCGGCTACCGTTCCAGCATCGCTCTCCCGCTCAAGGATGAAAACCACAACACATTTGGTGTAATCTGCATCTATTCCACGAAACCGGATACCTTCACCCCCGATGAAATCCGGCTGCTGGAGGAACTGGCCAGTGATCTCTCCTTTGGCATCATGCTGATACGCTCCCGCGCCGAGCGGAAACAGGCCGAACAGGCGCTTAAACTGGCAAGTGGCTATAATCGCAGCCTGATTGAAGCCAGCCTCGACCCGTTGGTAACCATTGGTTCCGACGGCACGATTACGGACGTTAATCTGGCCACAGAGCAAGCGACCGGCTGCCGGCGTGAAGAGCTGATCGGCACCGACTTTGCCGATTATTTCACCGAGCCGTCCCGCGCCCGGGCCGGCTACCAGCAGGTGTTTCAAGAAGGAAAGGTACGCGACTACGCCCTGGATCTCAGGCATCGTGACGGGGGTGTCGTACCGGTACTCTACAACGCCTCGCTCTTCCGGGATGAGGAGGGGCGTGTGAAGGGGGTGTTTGCCGCCGCGCGTGACATCACCGAGCTGAAACACGCCGAGCAGGCGCTCCGGTTGGCGAACCGCTACAACCGCAGCCTGATTGAAGCCAACCTCGACCCGCTGGTCACCATTGGTTCGGACGGCACGATTACGGACGTTAATCTGGCCACAGAGCAAGCCACCGGCTGTTGCCGGGACGAACTGATCGGCACCGACTTTGCCGATTATTTCACCGAGCCGCCCCGCGCCCGGGCCGGCTACCAGCAGGTGTTTCAAGAAGGAAAGGTACGCGACTACGCCCTGGATCTCCGGCATCGTGACGGGAGTATCATACCGGTACTCTATAATGCCTCGCTCTTCCGGGATCAGGAGGGGCAAGTAAAAGGGGTGTTTGCCGCGGCACGAGACATAACCGAGCTGAAACAGGCCGAGCTGGCACTTAAGCTGGCAAACAGCTACAACCGCAGCCTGATTGAAGCCAACCTCGATCCACTGGTCACCATTGGTCCCGACGGCACGATTACGGACGTTAATCACGCCACGGAAACAGCCACCGGCTGTTGCCGGGACGAACTGATCGGCACCGACTTTGCCGATTATTTCACCGAGCCGCCCCGCGCCCGGGCCGGCTACCAGCAGGTATTTCAAGAAGGAAAGGTACGCGACTACGCCCTGGATCTCAGACATCGTGACGGGGAGGTCGTACCGGTACTTTACAACGCCTCGCTCTTCCGGGATGAGGAAGGGCGCGTGAAAGGGGTTTTTGCTGCTGCGCGGGACATCACCGAGTTGAAACACGCCGAGAATGAAATCCGTTACCTGAAGAACTATCTGGCCAACATCATCGACTCCATGCCATCCATGCTGGTCGGCATGGATCGGGATGAAAATGTCACCCAGTGGAATCTCCAGGCCAAAGCAGCCACCGGGATCACCGCCATGGAGGCGATTGGCAAGCCGATTGGGCAAGTGCTCCCCGACTTCACCCCCTGGATCGTGGCAGTGCGCGAAGAAATCCGGCAGCGGCGTCCCGCCTCCATCGAAAAGCTGCTGGTGGAGAAAGACGGGAAACAATACTACTACGACCTGACACTTTACCCGCTGATCGCCAACTGCATCGAAGGAACCGTGGTCAGGATCGAGGATGTGACCGAGCGCACCCGAATTCAGGAACTGATGATCCAGACCGAAAAGATGATGTCCGTGGGGGGACTGGCAGCCGGTATGGCCCACGAAATCAATAATCCGCTGGGAATCATTACCCAGGCGGCCCAGAACATCGAACGCCGGGTTTCACCGGATCTGCCGGCTAATCAAAAGGCTGCGCAGGAGACGGGGGTGCCAATGGAACAGCTCAACAGCTACTTCCAGCAACGCCAGATCCCCGAATTCATCGCCAGCATCCGTGAAGCTGCAGCGCGGGCATCCCGGATTATTGCCAATATACTCCGTTTCAGCCGCCAGGCCGATTCGGTCATGCAACAGGTAGCGTTACCCAGTATCATGGACCAGGCGGTTGAACTGGCTGCCAACGACTACGATTTGAAGAAAAAATTCGATTTTCGCAGCATTGAAATTATCCGCAACTATCAACCGGAGCTGCCACTGATGTCGGTGGTGGCAACGGAGATCGAGCAGGTACTGCTAAACCTGCTGAAGAACGCGGCCCAGGCCATGATCACCAACCCGCCGGAGCGCAAACCGTGTATTTTGTTGCGCATCAGACGGGAAGAACGCTATGCCATCCTGGAGGTGGAGGATAACGGGCCAGGGATGACGGAAGATATCAGACGGCGGGTATTCGAGCCATTCTTCACCACCAAGGAACCGGGAATCGGTACCGGCCTGGGACTGTCGGTCTCCTACATGATCGTCACCCAGAATCACAAGGGACTGATGGAGGTGGCGTCCAAACCGGGCAACGGTGCCCGCTTCAGCATCAGACTGCCATTGGAAAAGGAGAGCGGGCATGTTCGCTAAGGGCACCCAAAAAAAAACAGACCGCATACTGCATTCTGCCAGCTTCGTCAAGCGCCTGGTGGTCGGTGTGCTACTGATAAACCTGTTCATAATAGTTCTGTCAGGCTGGTCACTCTACCAAAGCAGGAATCAGTATGACGAACGGGCAGCGGTCACCACCCAGAACCTGGTACAGGTGCTGGAGCAAAACATCGCCAGCATCATCGAACAGGCTGATCTGGCCCTGATCGCCGTGACCGATGAGTTTGACCGGCATGCCAGAGCTGGTGCGCTCAAGGAACCGGTGCTCGACAGATTCCTTGTTCAGCAATTGTCACATCACCCGCACCTGACCAGCCTGCGCATCACCGATGCCGATGGAATGGTCATCTGCGGGCCGGGAGTCACAAATTCTTCCCGCACCAACAATGCCGACCGGGACTATTTCACCATCCAGCGGGATCATCCCCAGACCGGCCTGGTGATCACCAAGCCGGTCTTTGCACGGATCAGTAAAAAATGGGTGCTTACCATTTCACGGCGTCTGAATTGGAGTGATGGCTCTTTTGCCGGAGTGGTGTACGCCAACATCGCACTGGATGATATCTATAAAATAATTTCTTCCGTTGATGTCGGCCCCCATGGGTTGATCGCCCTACGGGATCACAACATGGGGCGAATTGTCAGTCATCCTGACGACAAGGCGATTGGCACTTCAATCGGAGAGCGCGGGGTCTCCAGGGAGCTGCAGCGACTGATTGCAGCCGGGCAGACCAGCGCAACCTATTATACCCCCACCAGTGCCGACAACATCGCCCGCACAGTTTCCTATCGCATGATCGACAAACAGCAGCTCTACATCATTGTCGGCCTGGCGGAAAAAGAATACCTCGCCGCCTGGCGCAACGAACTGATTATCATGGTGTCAGCCATTGCACTGATTACCAGCATGTCATTCATGTTCGTATTGATGTTGACGCGTGACATTACCGAGCGTAAACAGGCCGAGGCAATGGTATTCAAGAAAGAGAAACTGCTGGCAGTGCATGGACTCGCCTTCGGTATGGCCCACGAAATCAACAACCCGTTGCATATCATCTCCCAGGCAGTTCAGAATATTGAACGCCGGATTTCTCCGCAAATTCCCGCCAATCAGAAGGTAGCAAAAGAATTGGGGATCAGCCTGGAGCAGGTGCAGGCATATTTTGAACAGCGCCAGATTTTCCAGTTTATTTCCAGTATCTGCGACGCCGCTACCCGGGCCGGCAAGATTCTGACTAATATCCTTCAGTATGCCAGCAGCGCCCCAACCACCATGCAACCGGTTTCTCCGCTCAATGTGCTGGAACGTGTTCTGGAGATGGCTGCCAATGATGGCACCCTTAACAGCAGGTTCAATTTCAAGCAGATCAAAATTGTGCGTGACTATGCTCCGCATATCGTTCCCGTACCAATGTCAGCGGTGGAGATCGAACAGGTACTGCTGAATTTGCTGACCAATGCCATCCAGGCAGTAGCTGCCAATCCTCCCGAACGAGTAGCATGCATCGTGCTGCGCATCAGCCAGGATGCCCAGTACACCTTGATCGAGGTGGAGGACAACGGTTCCGGCATGACGGAGGAAGAGCGACAGCGGGTGTTTGAGCCGTTTTTCACCACCCGGGAGGTAGGACAAGGGCCCGGACTGGGGCTTTCCATCGCCTACATAATCGTCACCCAGCATCACAAGGGAGAGCTGGACGTGGAAGCCGTACCAGGGAACGGTACCCGCTTTACGGTTCGCTTGCCATTCGATAAACGAGCGAACCGGTAAAGAACCAACAGAGACCCGATGGATCGAAAGATATGGGAGCTAACATGCCACTGAACCATGCAACAGAATATACCCCTACACACCATATCGTGCGTTACGGTGTGATCGCAGCCATTTTCTGGACGTTGATCATTGCATACTCCATATTCTGGGGGCACCAGCAACAGCAGCAGGCGGTACAATTACTCGGCAAGATGCAGAGTCAGGCCTTCTTCGAGAAAGATGTGCTCTACCGCCGCTGGGCTTCCCGGCATGGCGGCGTGTATGTACCGGTAAGCGAGGCCACCCAGCCCAATCCCTATCTTGCCCATATTCCGGAACGGGATATCACAACCCCCGGCGGCAAACATCTGACTCTGATGAACCCGGCCTATATGACGCGCCAGGTATTCGAGATGGCCCAGGAATACACCGGAACCGGGCGTGGTCATATCACCAGCCTCAAACCGATCAGGCCCGCCAATGCCCCCGACCCATGGGAAACAAAGGCGTTGCAGTCATTTGAGCGTGGTGAGATCGAGGTCGGCAGCCTGGAGACGATCGATGGCAAACCGTACTATCGTTACATGAAGCGCTTGGTCGCAGAAAAGCCCTGCCTCAAATGTCACGCCCCCCAGGGGTATCGCGAAGGGGATGTGCGGGGAGGGCTGAGCGTTTCGGTCCCGTTGGAGCCGTTTTATGGCATGATGAACACAACCATGCAGAGTGTGTATCTCAATCATGTCTTGATCTGGTCGCTGGGACTGATAGTAATCGGGTTTGGCATCCACAAGCTTAAACGGTTAACCACAACGCTCTACGACAAGACCACGGCGCTTGAACTTGAGACGGAAGAGCTCCAGCAGGCCCAGGAATCGTTACAGGAACAGGCGACCCTGCTGGAGCAGGAGATTGCCGAACACCAACAGGCTGAAGAGCAGATCCGCTACCTGAAAAACTACCTGGCCAACATCATCGACTCCATGCCATCCATGCTGGTCGGGATGGACCGGGAGCAGAAAGTTACCCAGTGGAACCATGAAGCGGAAATAACGACGGGAATCGTGGCCAGGGATGCCGTTGGACGATCGATCGATCAGCTGCTGCCTGATTTTTCCCCGTGGATCAAAGTGATGCGCGGCGAGATCAACCAGCAACGTCCGGCAACCATGGAAAAACTGTTGCTGGAGCGCAAAGGAAAGAGCAGTTTTTATGACCTGATGCTCTATCCGTTGATTGCCAATGGTATTGAAGGGGCGGTATTGAGAATTGAAGATGTGACGGAACGCACCCGCATCCAGGAATTGATGATTCAGACCGAGAAAATGATGTCCGTGGGGGGACTGGCGGCCGGCATGGCCCATGAGATCAACAACCCGCTGGGTGTCATCACCCAGGCAGCACAGAACATCGAGCGCAGGGTATCTCCCGATCTCCCTGCCAACCTGAAAGCCGCAGAAGAGGCGGGGATTCCCATGAGCGCCGTGACCGGCTATCTGGAACGCCGCCAGATCCCCGAGTTCGTCGCCAGCATCCGTGAAGCGACTCTACGGGCTTCCCGTATCATCACCAACATCCTCCGTTTTAGCCGTCGCCCCGATTCAGCCATGGCGCCGACCGAACTATCAGGAATAGTGGAGCAGGCGATCGAGCTGGCAGCCAATGATTATGATTTGAAGAAGAAATTCGATTTTCGCAGCATCGAGATCGTTCGCGAGTTCACGCCCGGTCTGCCCGATGTGCCGGTCGTGGCGACCGAGATCGAACAGGTACTGTTGAACCTGTTGAAGAACGCGGCCCAGGCCATGATTGCCAACCCGGATGAGCGCAAGCCGTGCATCATGCTGCGCATCCGGCAGGAGGAGTCCTATGCCGTAGTTGAGGTAGAGGACAATGGCCCGGGGATGACGGAAGATATCCGACGGAGGGTATTTGAACCGTTTTTCACCACCAAGGAACCGGGGATCGGCACAGGTCTCGGACTTTCAGTTTCCTACATGATCATCACCCAGAACCACAAAGGGTTGCTGGAAGTGACGGCTAAACCTGGCACGGGTGCACGCTTTACGGTTCGACTGCCATTAAACCAGGAGGTGAGCAATGGCTAGTCCATCTTCACTACTACTAATCGACGACGACCCCGATATCCTGATGACCCTGACCGCGTACCTGGAAGACAGCGGCTATCAGGTATACGGTGCGAAAGATGGTGAAAGCGGCGTGGAGCTTTTTGCCCGCTGCAACCCGGATATCGTCATAACCGATCTGCGTATGCCAAAATTGGACGGCTACGGTGTAATCAGCGCCATCAAGGCCCGGAGTCCCCAGACCCCCATAATCGCCCTGACCGGCACCGGCGATTACCATGTGGCAGGACAGGTTACTGCTCTGGGTGCCTGGGGATGCCTGTACAAGCCACTGAATGATTTGAATGATCTTATACTGGCCATTGAAACGGCACTTGAGCAGAGCAGCAATCAGGGAGGTGTTACATGAACAAGGAAATTCGCGTTCTGATCGTTGATGACGAAAACATGGTTCGCCTGAACATGCGCGCCCTGCTGGAAGACCTCGGTTTCATCGTCAGCGAGTCCAGCAATGGTTACGAGGCGCTGAAAGTCTATGAACAAGAGGCGCCTGATCTGGTGCTGACCGATCTGCGCATGCCCGAAATGGATGGGCTGACGCTGATCGCGGCGCTCCATGAAAAGAACCCCGATGCTCCGGTGATCGTCATCTCGGGCACCGGCAATATCCATGATGCCATTGAAGCTGTCCGGAAAGGGGCCTGGGATTACATCACCAAACCGGTCAATGATCAGAACACATTCGAGATCATCATCAGGCGGTCACTTGAGCGGGCCCGCCTGATCCAGGAAAACCATCGCTACCGTGAGCACCTGGAAGATCTGGTCCGGGAACGCACACTGGATCTGCACGAACAGGCTGTCATGTTGGAACAGGAAATGGCCGAACGTCAGGTGGCGCAGGAGGCGCTGGCCGTAGAGCACCACAAACTGCAGCTGCTCAATGCCACCCTGGAAGAACGGGTACGGGAAGCGGTGGAAAAAAACCGGGAACAGGAGCAACTGATAGCGCATCAGTCCCGCCTGACCGGCATGGCGGAGATGATGTCCAACATTGCGCATCAGTGGCGGCAACCGCTGAACAACATCGGTCTCCTGATCCAGAATCTGCAGTACGATTATGCCGACAAGCGGCTGGATGAGGCCCATATCAACGACTGCGTGCAAGCCTGTATGAACAATTTCAAGTACATGTCACAAACTATCAGTGATTTTCAGTATTATTTCAAACCGGACCGGGAGCAACAAACCTTTGAAGTCGCCTCGACCATCCGGGATGCAGTCAACCTTGTTCAAGCGGGTATTCTGGCCATGGGGATTTCCCTGCGTATCCATGAGCAGGGAAGCGACAAGATCATCGGCTTCACCAATGAATTCGTACAGGTGATCCTGAACATCATCAACAATGCCAAGGATGCCTTGATAGAACGCCGGGTTCCTGATCCAATGATTGAGATCAGCTCCCTTTGTGAGGGTGACAAGGTCATGGTAATCATCAGTGACAATGCCGGCGGAATCAACGCCGATGCCATGGAAAAGATCTTTGATCCCTATTTCACCACCAAGTTCCAGTCCCAGGGTACCGGCATCGGACTGTACATGGCCAAGATGATTATCGAGAAAAATATGAACGGACGAGTATCGGCCCACAACACTCCCCAAGGTGCAGAATTTACCCTGGAAATACCACGCTACGGCAGTACGGCAGAATAACGATCAGATTTACAGCCAGCTGTGCCACGACCCGCAAATGATGCTTGACTATCTGCCGGTTTTTGATACAACAAACTGTAATCATTTAAGAATACACATTTACAAGAAACGAGGCACCGACCATGATCAGAAGAATCGCCTGTATGGCAAGCTTCACTCTGCTGGTGGCATCAGCGGCATCCGCCGACAATTTCCGCTGTCCCAATGGCAGTATCGTATCAACCGGCGACAGCATCTCGGTGGTAGCGGCCAAATGCGACCAGCCGACCTATGTTGTCCGTCGCGAAGAACCGGTGCAAAACGAAATTGGTAAAACCGTTTATATCGAGGTGCAGGAGTGGAGTTACAATGAAGGGGCTGATCGTTTGATGCATTTTCTAATCTTCCGCAACGGCGTCCTGAGCGAGGTACGCACCGGCGGGTATGGCAAGTGATCAACATATATCGTTGTATCCCGATCGGGAAGGGAAGATTTCATGGAACTCATGCAGCAGGTTGAACACGAAGTGGTCATAGTAGCAGTTTCCGGACGGTTGGATGCTGCCAGCGCGCCGGAATTCGATCAATGGATTTCCGGTCAACCCAAGCTTGCCAAACTGGTAATTGACCTTGCCAGGCTTGACTATATCAGCAGCGCCGGCCTGCGCAGCATACTGGCGGCCGCCAAGCGAACCAAGGGAGCCGGCGGTGGTGTTGCATTGGCCGGCTTGTCGGGAAACGTGGAAGAGGTCTTTCGGATGTCCGGTTTTCTTACCATCATCCCGGCCTTTGCCACGCCAGGTGATGCCGTTGCTTCCTTCAACTGAAACTCCACCGCACCAGCCGGAATATCCCGACGTCAAGCCTCCCCCTGGAGACAAGCTGATGGTCACTGCAACTATTGCAATGCAATCATTTGCAGCATCAAACTTTGCGCTGTTTTCCGTCGCAGCACGGGAAATTGCACTCTACTCCGATCTGCCCCCTGAATTCGCTGAGCGGGTGGAACTGCTGGTGGAGGATCTGGTACGTAACGTTGCCAACCATGGCTACCAGGGAGCGCCCGGCCCGTTGACCATGGAGCTCCTGGCTGATGAAAGCGGGATCAGGGTCCGTTTAATAGACCAGGCAATGCCGTTTGATCCGACCGTCCAGACGGTTCAGGACTGCGGCATTCAACCTTCACAGAGCCCGGCGAACGGGTTGGGAATCATGCTGGCACGAAACATGTGCGCCGAAATACGTCACACAAGAAGCGATAACCAGAACATTCTGGTTTTCCTGATCAAGCCACGTAGAATACAACCAGTATCATGATGGAAAAAGGAGCACTTCCGGTGGACAAATTCATGCAGGCAGCAATCGAAGAAGCGCGCAACGGCGCGGTGGAAGGGGGAATTCCGATCGGCTCGGTGCTGGTGCACCGGGGAAAGATCCTCGGAAAAGGGCATAATCGGCGGGTACAGCAGAAGAGCGCCATTCTCCATGGCGAGATGGATGCGCTGGAAAATGCCGGGCGGCTTCCTGCCTGCGTCTACCGTGAGTCGGTCTTGTACACCACCCTCTCCCCCTGCTCCATGTGCAGCGGTGCAATCATGTTGTACGGCATCCCCAAGGTGGTGATCGGTGAAAACCGGACCTTCCAGGGTGAAGAGGAGCTGCTCCGCTCCCGTGGCGTGCAGGTCGAGGTGCTGCAGAATGAGGAATGCATCGAGCTGATGCGCAGCTTTATCGAGCAACAGCCTGAACTATGGAATGAAGATATCGGAGTTTGATGCTGCAGTTATTGATCGAATCACCCTACCGCTTCAGTCACTCCCACCCGAAGGCAGCCATGGAAAGCACCCCGTAGCTATAGCTATCATGCTAATTTAACTTACAAACTTGATCCAGCCAAAGCGATCCTCCCGCGTACCGGTTTGAATACCGGTCAGCGTGTCGTACAGCTGTTGGGTGATTTCTCCCACCAGGCCGTTGCTCAACAGCACGGTTTCATGTTTGTAACAGAGCTTGCCGACCGGAGTGATCACAGCTGCCGTACCACTGCCAAACGCCTCGGTGACCTTGCCATTTTTGATATCGGCCATCAGCAGATTGATATCGAGCGGGCGTTCTTCCACCTGATAACCGAGGGTGGGAGCCAGCTTGAGCACTGAATCGCGGGTTACCCCCGAGAGGATCGAACCGGTCAGGGGAGCAGTAACGATTGTCGTACCATACACAAAAAACATGTTCATGGCGCCGACTTCATCAACGTAGCGCTGCTCACGCCCGTCCAGCCAGAGCACCTGATCGAACCCTTTTTTCTTTGCTTCCAGCCCGGCCTTAAGCGAACTGGCATAGTTACCACCGGTCTTGGCCTCACCGGTGCCACCCGGCACCGCCCGTACGTAATGGTCCTCCACCATGATGCTGACCGGGCTGAACCCGGCAGCATAATAGGCCCCCACCGGGGAGAGGATCGCATAAAAATAATAGTGGTCGGAAGGCTTGACTCCCAGCACCGGTTCAACGGCAATCATGGCCGGGCGGATATAGAGCGAAGTGCCCGGCGCGGTCGGTATCCACTCCTGCTCCAGGGCGACCAGCCGTTCGATCCCCGTGAGAAAAAGTTCTTCCGGAATCGGCGGCATGCACAACCGCTCGGCCGACTGGTTGAAACGGCGCGCATTCATCTCGGGACGAAACAGCGCAATACGGCCATCTTCCCACTTGTAGGCCTTGAGTCCCTCGAAGATCTCCTGGGCATAGTGAAATACCATGCAGGCCGGATCGAGCATGAACGGTTCATACGGTTTGATGCGGGCATCACACCATCCCTGACCCGCTTTCCATTCAACCAGCAGCATGCGATCGCTGAAATGTCTGCCAAACCCGAGCTGTGACTCGTCCTGGATCCTCGGTTTCTTCTTCTCCGCCGGCAACGGCAAGGTGATGATATCCATGATACACCTCCGAATAAATATGACGTTCAATTGCAACTAACGTAATGACGCGAGCTTCTGCTAAGATTTATGTTTACTACTGCCGGATCGAGCCTAGATTTCAGGCCGGAAAGGAATAAATCCGGATCGGGCAAAAGAGTAGTCATGGCAATCATCACTACCGCTAGCTCCCCGGACGATCCGGGCCGTATCCTCCACAAAGACCAGTTCCTCATTGGTCGGAATCACCAGGAGCCGCAAGCGGGAACCGTCAGCACTGATATCCAGTTCTTCTTTCCCCGGGCAGGCGGCACGATTCCGCTCCCGGTCAAAGCGGATCCCGAAACCCTCCAGCCCCTCCAACACCTTCTCCCTCACCAGCCACTCCAACCTGCTGCTGCCGGCGGTAAAAATGATACCATCCAAGGCCCCGATTACGGCCAGATAGGAGCCGATGTATTTCCTGATGCGATAGCTCTCGATCTCCAGCGCTAGCCGGCAATGCGGCTCCCCGTCCAGAACCGCTTCCAGAAAACGTTGTCGCCCCGGGCGCAGTCCGGTCAATCCCAGCAGACCGCTTTTGTGATTGAGAATCTGTTCCATTTCCCGCACTGAAAGGTTCAGCTTCTGCATCATGTACGCGTTAATGCCCGGATCAATGTCGCCACTGCGCGTCTCCATCAGCGCCCCTTCCAGCGGTGTCATTCCCATACTGGTATCGATGGAACGACCGTTTTGAATGGCACACAGCGACACACCCCGGTCGAGGTGGATGGTGATCAGATTGCAGGAATCAACCGGTTTGTTGAGCAGCACGGCTCCCCGCCGGGAAAGGTAGAGATGGGACGGCCCGTGAAAACCGTAACGCCGGACGCCGTACTGTTGGTACCATTCATAGGGGAGCGGATAGAGAAAGGCGTGTTCGGGCATGGAGACGTGGAAGGCGGTATCGAAAATCGCCACATGGGGTATTCCCGGCAGTTGGGCCAGCGCCGCCTCGATCCCGGCGATGTTGGAGGCGCAGTGCAACGGCGCCAGATGTTGCAGTTGGCGGATGGCGGTCAGAACATGGGCATCAATCGCAACCGAATGCCGGAATTGCTCCCCGCCATGTGCCACCCGGTGAGCAACGGCAGCGATATTTCCCCGCTCCGTCAGAACTCCCTGCTGCCGGTCGGTCAAGCAGGCGATGATCAGGCTGACCGCGCCATGGTGATCGATGTATTCCGTTTCCCGGCAGTAGGGCGTTTTACCGGAAACGGACTGGCGGATAAACGAGCTGCCAAGCCCTACCCGTTCGACCGTTCCCATTGCCAGCAGCTGTTTTCGATCCCAGGAAAACAGGTGATATTTGATTGAGTTGCTCCAGCAATTTAGTGTCAGAATCTTCATTGAGGCAGCTTTCTCTCCGGCCGGTGCACTCTATCAAGCTCACCTTCGGCAGTGGATAAGCGTGGTTGTAATAGCAGGGGTGAGGGAGCGGCAGAGCGCTGTGGCACGCGCTCCCGTGTCACGGTTTCACCCGTTTCCTCACGCTGTTCACGGTCGTCTCCAGGGTCTGAACCAATGCGCCGAACTGCCCGATGTCGTTCTCACTGAAAGGGGCCAGCAGCTCATTTTCCAGGGTGTCAACGACCTTGCGAATGCGGGTCACCACCTGTTGTCCTTCGGGGGTCAGATAGAGCTGTTTGGCACGGCGGTCTGAAGCATCTTCCGAGCGACTCAACAGCCCCTTGGCGATCAGGGTGTCGAGCAGGCGCACCAGTGACGGCCCCTCGATACCGATGGAAGCTGCCAGTTCTTTCTGGCGCACTCCGTCTCCCAGGATGTGGAGATGCAGCAGCGGACGCCAGGTGGCGTCGGTTAATCCCGACGACTGGAATTCCGTATCAAGCACCTGGCGCCAGCGCCGGGTCAGGCAGGCAAGGCGAAAAAGGAGATTACTGCGATTAACGTGTTGGTTTGATGTGGGCATACGAAAAAGATAGCATACTATCTATTTCGTATGCAACCATCCAGGTGGGCACAGCAGAATAAAAATTTCCATTTCCAAACCAGAGTGATTCGGAATCATGACCGTGGCAGCAAGAGTCCCTGATTTTTTTCTGCTCTCTTAAGGGGAAATCCATGCTAGAATCACGCTCAATGAAAATCTTATCGGTACTATTAATCATCATCTATCTAACGCTGCCTGCTCTCTGTTTCGGGCACCCGTGCGAGCTGTTTGCCGCACAGGCAGAGCAGAGTTCCCTTGCCCCTGATGTATCCGATGAATCTCCCTTGGATTGTGATGCCGACAACTGCGAAACAACCTGTTGCTGTGCCGGCCACATCCCCTTATCAACATTTCCGAAAATCCCTTATCTCGAACAAACCTCACAATTATTGTGCCTCGAAACCCATCTTGCGCTGCCGCGCCTGATCGACAGAATCTACGTCCCCCCTCAAAACCTGACCTGACTCAACCCAACAAACTCAACGTTTCCCGACAACGGTAACATCCCGGACTACGCCTGGATGGCTGGTCGCTCAAAAGAGTGAAGCGCCTGTCCGTGGCTGTCATCGGCATATCCCTGTTCATTGCCGATAGTGCCATGACAGCTCTGCCTGGCCGTCCATCATACTCAATACTAAAACCATAAGGAGAGCTACAATGAAATGCCCCGTTTGCGCAGGAGTTGATTTGAAAATGTCAGAACGCCAGGGAGTGGAAATCGATTACTGTCCGGAATGTCGTGGCGTATGGCTCGACAGGGGAGAACTGGATAAAATCATCGAACGGTCAGGCGTCCAACCAGCCGCCTATGTACAACCGGAACCGCAGCAGCGAGCAGTCTATAGCCAGCAACAGCATGGCAGGCCCCATCATGATCAACACGGCTATGGCCATGGCAATGGCGGATATCACAAGAAGAAGAACTGGTTAACAGAATTATTTGACTAACAGGATGTGGACGACGGGAGGGTACAAATCCTCCCGTCGTTGGCTAACCATGAGCAACAGAGGAGAAATTCCAGCATGAAACATATCGTAGTGATTGCTCTCATCAGCGGAGTCATGGCGCTCAGCGGCTGCTCGACCGAAAAGGCGCCTGAGCCGCAGCAACAGATTCCTAGCATCACCCTCACCGCTGCCGATAAAGAAAAACTCGTGGCATTTCAAAAAGAGATCTTGAGCGTCGAAAACCTCACGGACAAAGCCATTAAACTGGCGGTTGGCGAACTGAAGAATGTCCTTACGGGTGGTGAGGCTTCGGTCACACTCCCTGCTCTGATTGACAAGGCAAAAGCAGAATGCCTGAAAACCGCTGATATACTGGCCAAAAAGAGTATTCCGGAGGCACTTCCACCGGTAGCCAAGAGTCTTCTTATGGAAGGCAAAACCGGCTTGATCACAGCCTACAAAGCCTATGCAGAATCATTTGAGGCAATCAGAAGTTTTGTGGTTGATAAGAACCCGATGGCCCTGCTTGAGTATCGCAAGAAAAATGCCCTGGCCCAAGAACAGCTTTCCCTGGCAACAACAAAACTCAAGCAGATACTGACTGCCGCCGGAGTGGCACCATGATCCTGTCACCTGAAGTACAGGCAGCCCGCGACGTTCCATCAAAAATACTCTGACAAACCAACCTCGATTTTTTCAAAATGAGCAACCTGCTTGGGAGGGTTCCCCCCCTCCAAAGCAGTGCGCTCAACAGGCGACAATTCCAGTTCCTGGTTCAGCGGGCGGCGCTCCATATACAAACTTCGTCCGGTCTCCAGTGCGATCTTTGTAAAGGGGTAACGATAGCTCGGGTTCTCCAGCAGGGCGGCCTCAAAGTAGCGCACCCCGGTTGCGGAAAGAGTGCGCAGATAGCCGGCTTCCGTAACCGCGTCACCGGAATCACAGACCGCCAGGGCCGCACGACGCCGTGAGGCTGCCTGCTGAAAACGCCGTTTATAGGGAAATGAGCAGTAATTGACCGGCAGCGACCTGACCTGTTCCAACCCGAAACGGACCATGCGCAAGGCGCAGAGTTCCGACTCCAGCAAGGTAACCTTCTCGCCGTGGAGAAAGGTATACCCCCGTTCCGTCAATGGCCCCAGATTGTAGGGGGTCAAGCGCATCTGGTGCAGATTGAGGTGATTGACCCCTGCCTCGGCCATTTCCACCATCTTCCGCTTCAGCAGTTCCTCATCCTCCGGCACCGCCGGTATTTCAACCGTTACGGTCGGAATACGTCCCACCGCCAGATGCAGTTTTTTAAGATGATAGCGCACCGCCCCCAGATCGAAACGGATCTCGTTCAGACCGGCATCTTTCAAGCGGCTGCAGAGATCGGCGGTCAAGCGGGTACCGTTGGTATAGAGCCAGAGGTGAACCTGATCGCCGCACCGCTTGCGCACCGCGTTCAGATAGGCCAGCGTCAGATCCGGCGTCAGCAACGGTTCACCACCACTGATACTGACGCCACTGAATCCCAGGGCGGCAACATAGGCGGCGTACTCATCGGGAGTGTTGAACACCAAACCATTGGTAACCGGTGGCCCGTCATCATCCTGTGCCGTGGGACAGTAGAAACACTGCCCGTTGCAGCGGCCATTGATGAACAGGCATGACCAACCGCCATCGCCGCAGTGTCGACAACCGGGAGAGAGGCCGTTGCAATCGACCTTGGTGCCGGCATAGCCAAAGCGGGCGTGCTCCCCCAGCCATTGCAGCAGTTCTCTCCGCTCGCTAGAAGCGACTGCCAGCTGTTCCGTGCTGGCAAAGTTCAACAGATCATACTGATCACCGTACTCGCGGCGATTGGACTCGATCTGCCGTAGCTGCATGCTTGCACTGAGATTGCTCTGAGAATAGGGGTATGGCGCTGTTAACATATGGTAATCCTCTCGGGTAAGGGAGTTGCCGTACGGAAAACCGGCGCTCCCTTTAATTTATTTATCATGTTCAAAGTTCTGCTCCAGGCTCCCCATCATGACAACTACCCGATGCTTGACCAATCCCTGCTCCAACTGGATCACACCACCGGCCACACGTTGTCCATCCAGCTCCACCCAGGCGACACCCCGCTCGCAACCGCACGGATTCTCCACCTGAATCTCGTAGAGCGCTTCACCATGCCGGTAGCTGAGAGTGAAGCCGGGCCATGATGGGGGGATGACCGGGTTCAGCCGCATCTTCCCGCTGCGCAACTCAAGTCCGAGCACCTCTTCAATCCAGGCACGATACATCCAGGCCGCCGAACCGGTGTACCAGGACCAGCCACCCTGGCCGACCCGACCGGGAAGACGATAGACATCGGCAGCCACCACATACGGTTCGACTCCATAACGCCAGGCCGCTTCGGCATCGCGGGCATGTTCGATCGGATTGAGCATGCGCAACAGCGCCACCGCCCGTTCCCCGTTTCCCTGGCGGGCCGATGCCATGGCCAGCCAGAGAGCGGCGTGGGTATACTGGCCACCGTTCTCGCGCACACCGGGGGGATACCCTTTGATATAGCCGGGAGATGGCACGGATGTGTCGAAGGGGGGCTCGAAGAGCAACACCATGGCTTCATCCTGGAGCACGAGCTGTTGCCAGGCCGATTCAAGCGCCTGAGCAGCTCGCGACGGATCCGCCGCGCCGGAAAGCCAGGCCCACGATTGCGGCAGGGAATCGATCCTCGCTTCACGGTTGGCCGCCGAGCCAAGCAGAGAGCCATCATCGAAGGTTCCCCGCAGATACCAGGCGCCATCCCAGCCGGCCAACTCCACGCGGCGCATCAGGGCTGTCCGCTGTTCCTGATACTCCTGTTCCAGCTGCGGCTGGTGCAGCAGAGCTGAAAGCTCCGACATCCCCTGCAACAGATCGCACAGGAACCAGGCCAGCCAGACGCTTTCACCACTGCCAGCAGCGCCCACCAGGTTCATGCCGTCGTTCCAGTCGCCGGTGCCGATCAACGGCAATCCATGGGGACCGCTGGTCAGGCCGCGGGCGGTGGCACGCCGGCAGTGTTCAAAGAGCGTGGCGCATTCCGGGCTGACCTCGGGGGTGGCAAACAGCTCGTGCTGGTCATCCGCCAGCAGCGGCACAGTGAGAAACGGTATTTCAATCTGCAGGATACCCTGATCACCTGTCGTCTGTACGTAGCGGGCTACCACATACGGCAGCCAGAGCAGGTCGTCGGAGATCCGCGAACGGATACCGGCGCCGGTTGGCGGATGCCACCAATGCTGCACGTCCCCTTCCTGAAACTGGCGGCCGGCGGCACGCAAAATCTGTTGGCGGGCCAGTTCCGGCCTGGTCTGCAGAAACGCCAGCACATCCTGTAACTGGTCACGGAAACCATAGGCGCCGCCGGACTGATAAAATCCGGAACGCCCCCAGACACGGCAGCTCAAGGACTGGTACTGCAGCCAGCGGTTGATCAGCAGGTCGGCGGCCAACTCGGGAGTATGCACCTCAATCGTGCCCAACAGCCGATCCCACCAGCTTCTGGTGGCATCAAACGCAGCCAGCACCGCCTGGTCTTCCCGGAAAGCGGCCACCAGTTCACGCGCCTCAGCTCGCGAGCCGGCCTCTCCCAGCAGGCAGCAGATATCACGTTGTTCGCCGGGAGCCAGCTCCAGGGTGATACGGAGCGCGGCGCACGGATCGAGACCGGCCCCGATCCTTTGCGACAGGGCAATGGCATCCATGGCAGCCGGATGAGCGAGTGAGCGATTGCGGCCAATGAACGATGACCGGTCGCCGCTGTACGATTCGGCGTGGGGAGTGATGGCAGCAAACGCAACCCGCTGGCCATATTCGGGGTGGTAACGGTTCTCAGCCAACAACATGCCGGCTTCGTCATCCCATGCGGTCGTGATATGCATCTGGGAGGTTTCGCGATGTTCGCCCAGGTTCAACTCAACATAATAGGTTACCGAGAGGGTACGTTTGCGTGGGGAAGCGTTGGTAAGGTGCAGGCGCTGCAGCTTGACCGGCTTTCCTCCGTTTTCATCCAGCGGAACAAACAGCAACAGTTCCTGCTCGATGCCGTTGCTGTTATGTTCGAAGAACGTGTAACCGGCGCCATGGCGGGCACGATAGGCGTTTTCCTCACGGATTGGCGCCGCAGTCGGCGACCAGAACCTGCCACTCTCCTCATCGCGGATATAGATCGCTTCCGAGGATGTATCGAGCACCGGATCGTTGGACCAGCTGTTCAGCCGGTTACGTTGGCTGTTGCCGAACCAGGTGAAGCCGGCTCCGGTTTCACTCACCATCACCCCGAAGCTCGGGTTGGCGATGACATTAACCCAGGGCGCCGGGGTGTTGGTGCCGGGACCGAGATAGATCGCGTATTCGCGTCCATCCGGGGTAAACCCGCCCAGGCTGTTGAAATAGTTCAGTTCCATAAAGGGGAGCGGAGCTGATGGTTCACGGGGTACACGTTTGCGGATCAGCAGTTCCTGCAGGTGCGGAGCTTCCACAGCCAGTCCCAATTGCTGGGGGAGTGTGCCACGGGCTGCCACCAGCACCACACAGGCAGCGGCCTTGAGCAGAGTCAGGTCTTCCTCCGGCATCAGCGCCGCACTTTTCAGGAAGAGGGCGCCCGCCGACTGATTGGCGCCAGACAGGGAGTGTTCCCGCAGCAACTGTTCCAGCCGTTCCTGCAGCGGACGTTCATAGCTGGCGTTTTCTTCATTGAGAATCACCAGATCGGTTGCCAAGCCATGTCGTCCCCAGTAACTGTGAGCCTGGAGCAGCTGGCGAACCAGCGCAATTTCCCTGGTTTCACTGATCGTTATCACGACCAGCGGCAGATCGCCGGAGATGGAGTAGGGCCACAATCCGGCCTGGCCTTTGCGGTTCTCTTGCAGCCGTTCGGCGGGGGGACGCAGCAGCCGGTTGGGAAACAGCAGGTGGCTGGCCAGTTGCTGGAAGCGGCGGGCTTCATCAGGCTGTATGTGCAGCAGCTGCAACTGTTGCTGGGCTGCACCCCAGGCATAATCCATGGCCTGTTCAATGACCGTGGGGTCGCGGTAACGCTCCATCAGCTCCAGCAGCTGCTGGCGGTTTTCCCCGGCGGCAATCAGCAGTGAAAACCGGGCACGTTTCCCCGGTTCCAGTGTGACCGTGCGTCGCATGGCGAGTACGGGATCAAGTACAAACCCCTGGCTATTGCCAAGCATGTGCACTGCTCCCATCGGATTGCTCAAAGTCCGGCCACGACCGATGAAACGCCCCCGGTCGGTTTCAAATTGGAACGGCGAGTTTACTGAGTTTGTAGAGTTGTGGGATAGGTCGTCGCTTGAGTGTTGAAGCATCAGGCAATGGGCCACATACAGCGGCGTTTCGTTTTCGCTCCGTTGCCTCCGCTGGGCGAGCAGCAGCTGTTGTTCTTCCAGCGCTTCGGTTTGAATGAACAGTTTATTGAAGGCCGGGTGCTGACGATCGGCATTATGGGGGGCCATGGAGAGCTCGACATAGCTGGTCAGTTCCAGTCGCCGGGTTTGCGTGGAATGATTTACCAGGGTAATCCGGCGCAGTTCCAGGTCATCATCAGGTGCAACGACGATCACGGTTTCCGTATGAATTTCGTTATCGACCCGGCGAAACACCCCCCGATCGAGGGTAAAGTCAACGGAATATTCCGCAATTTTCCCGCCGACCGGATGGTAGCTGCTGGACCAGAGTCGGCCGGAATCGGCCTCGTGGATGTAGCAGAAACTCCCCTGGCTATCGCAGGTCTGATCCGAGCGCCAGCGGGTAAGCTCCAGATTTTTCCACTGACTGTATCCGCCACCGCTGTTGGTCAGCATCACCCCGTAGCAACCATTGCCGAGCAACAGCGTCTTGGGGAAGGCGGTATGCGGGGTTGTGAAGCAGATTCCTGCCGGTGCCACCAGCTCTCCTCCCGGCAGCGCCGGTTCACTCTGTCGCGTCGAGAGAAGTTGCAACGGCGGCAGCATCGGGATGCGCTCCTGGAGCAGCGCCTCGAAGGCACGCACACGCGGATCGCCATGAAAGCGGCGCTGAAACGGGTTGTCATGCAGGAAATTGGTCAATGCCAGAAAAGCCATTCCCTGATGATGGGCCATGTAGGCTTCGATGATCACGCCGCGCGCGGCACTCTGGCTCCCGGCTTCACGCTGCGGTTGCCGGCTGAAATCCATTGCTTCGTAATAGCCGTAATCAGCCAGCATCCCCATGCCGTCCAACCGTTTCAGGTTCCGGATTGCCTCGTGCGGCGCCACGGCCAGCGCCAACAGGGTGGCATAGGGGGCAACCACCAGTTTTTCTTCCAGGCAGCGTTTCAAACCGAGCGCGGGAACACCGAACGCCTTGTATTGGTAGGTCTTGGCCAAGTCAAGATCGGCAAAGGCCGATTCGGAGATCCCCCATGGCACACCGTACTCGCGGCCATACCCGATCTGGATCGCCACCGCATCCCGGGCTGCCTTGTCCAGCAACGAACGGTCATACGAACGCTGGAACAGGAGCGGCATCAGGTATTCGAACATGGTTCCGGTCCAGCTGAGCAGCAACCGCTGGCGACCGGCCGCTCCATAGGGACGTCCCAGGGAAAACCAGTGTTCCAGGGGGATATCACCCCGGGCAATGGCCACGAAACTCCCCAGACGCGCCTCACTTGCCAGCAGGTCATAACTGGAGCTGTCCGGACGATCCTGGGAGACGTTGTAGCCGATGGTGAACAGCTTGCGCTTCTGGTCATAGAGAAACCCCATGTTCATCCCGCGGGAGAGTTCAGCGACCCTGACGATCAAACCTTCGGCCACCCCTACGGTTTCCCCGGCCAGCCACTGCGCGGTGGCGCATGATGCCACCACCCGTTCTATCCAGGGGTCGGGCGGTTGACCGGCCTGGCGGCGTTCTTCCTGCAGTGCGCCAAGCATCGTAACCGAGGCGATACGCCCATGGGCCAGGTCAAGCAGTGAGGGCGCCTGCTGCAGATCACGGCGAATGGCAAGCAGGGCGTCCGTCCCCAGAGCTGCCAGTTCCTGCTCTGATTTTTCCGCCAGGATCCCGATCCAGGCCAGATAACGATGGCTGTTTTCAAGCCACGCCGCCAGCTGATCTTCCAGCTCCGTCGCCCAGGACGAGCCAGCCGCTGCCGCGCAAACGGCACTGACATCCGGCTGCATCCGCTGTTGCAGCCGCACCAGGTCGATCAGGGCAGCCGGCGGTGTCTGCCATGCAATCAGGAGTTGTTCGAGTCTGTCGAGGGGGAAGCCGGAGACTCCCTGCCGTGCCATGCTTTTTTTCAGGATTTCCCCGCTGTCGGCCAGCGCAGTAAACGCGCTACCATCCAGGAGCGGGGCGTGCAGCAATTCCAGGAGTCCCTGTTCCAGAGCCCACAGGGCGCCCAGCAGGTTGCCGCTGTCCACGGTGGAGACGTAGCGCGGTTCCAAGGGCGCCAGGCTCTGAATATCGTACCAGTTGAGGAGATGGCCTTGATGGAGCTCCAGCTTGCCGATGCTGGCCATGCTGTTGTGTATGCTCTCAACAACCTGGTTAACGGTCAGGTAGCCGGAATCATGCGCTCCCAGCACAGCGGTCAGCCAGAGTCCGATGTTGGTGGGACTGGTTCTCATGGCGCAGCGGTTTTGATGCGCCACCTGATAGTTGTCCGGTGGCAGCCAGGAGCTGTCAGCATTGACAAATGTGGAGAAGTAGCGCCAGGTGCGTCGGGTGACCTGCCTCAGAAAGCGGCGCTCCGCTTCCGGCAGCACTTGTTTCCGCTGCTGCAGGGACGGTCGCCGGTTCAGCAGCCAGCCGAGCGCGGGGGATACAAACCACAACAGCAGCCAGGGAGCGGCATACGGCAGAACGGCTCGGTTGAGCTGCCAGATCGCCCCCCCCAGAATGCAGCTGAAGAGACTCCCCAGAGCCAGACCGGCGATGAAAAACGGCTGCCGGCGGGATGCGCTCCACTCGCTTGCCTGGGGAGCCCACTCCAGCAGGTTGCGACCGGAAACCATCTGGCGGTAGCAGACCCGGGCGATGGCGTCCAGGGCAAGCGCTGCCTGGTGCGGCAACAAAGCGGCGTCGCTGGTGGCCCGCAGCAGATCGTGCAGCAGCTTAGCTGGCGAAAAGAACTTCAAGCCGCGGCGGGTGGTAGCCATGGTAAACGGTTGCGCCAGGGGGTGGAAGAGCAGCTGCAGAGCGACCAGCAGTGCTGCCATGGCAGCGATGACGGGAGAGAGGGACCAGGCCGTTATCAACAGCAACAGGCTGGCAGCCGGCAGCAGGCTGCGACGGAGATTATCAAGGATTTTCCATCGATTAAGCAGTGAGAGCCGGTTCGCTACCCGGACAACCGCTGCGTTCGGTACCAGGGGGAAAAGCCACCCCGCGATCTGCCAGTCCCCGCGAATCCAGCGATGCGCCCGGCTGCTGTAACTCTGGTACCCCTGGGGAAATTCATCGTACAGTTCGATATCGCTGGCAAGCCCCACCCGGACATGCGCCCCTTCGATCAGGTCATGGCTCAGGATCCAGGCTTCCGGAAAACGCCCCGACAGGAGACGGCTGAAAGCACGTACATCGTAGATTCCCTTGCCATGATATGACCCCTCCCCGCTCAGATCCTGATACACATCGGAAACCGCCTGGGTGTAGGGATCGATGCCGACCGCATCGGCAAACAGGCGGCTGAAGGTCGTGGCACTGGTGCTGGTCAGCGTCGGGGTGACCCGTGGCTGGATGATGGTATAGCCGGAGATGATCTGTCCAGCCGCGTTGAAACTGGGTTGATTGAGCGGATGCGCCAGGGTTTCCACCATGCGGCGGGCCGAGGCGTGGGGGAGTTGCGTGTCGCTGTCCAGGGTGATGACGAAGCGTACGTCCGTCAGGCGCTGCGGGTCTCCCACATACACCAGCGCTGGGGCGTGTTCACTCCGCGTGCCGTCGATCAGCCGGTTCAGTTCCTCCAGCTTCCCCCGTTTGCGTTCCCAGCCAATGAATTTCTGTTCCGACTCACTCCAGCTCCGCTCCCGGTGAAAGAGGAAAAAACGCTCCCCCCCATGACGTTGATTAAGCTCTGTCAGACAAGTCTCAGCCAGATTGAGCAGTTGCCGGTCATCAGCGCCGGATAATGCCGCTGAATCGGTATAGTCACTGAACAGGCTGAACAGCAGATTGGCTTCCTTATTGGCCAGGTAGCGGATTTCCAGTTTTTCCACTTCGGCCTGTACCGTCTCCCGGCTGGACAACATCATCGGTACGACAACCAGGGTCCGGAATTCATCGGGAATCCCGCTGGTTTCAAAATCCATTTTTGGCAAGCTACGGGGTGGCAACAGTCGCGTGACCAAATAGTTTATGATCTCGATTGAGAGCTGGCTGACCGGTATCAGCAGGAGCAGTAACAGACCTGTTTGTCCGGTTACTCCCAAGGTTGCCAATGACGGGAGCGTCAGGAGTGAGATCACCACGAACAACAGCAGCGCAATGCCGCCAATCCCCAAACCATAGACAGCCACATGGTGGCGATAGATCCATTCCAGAACCCGGTATCGCACGGTTTCGCGGCCACAGAGCTGGCGGGCCAGTTCCGCCCGCCCTTTCCCGACCAGCCATGTGCCAACATGAGCGGAGTGTGCCGTGCTGGTCGGGCTCAGAGCGGCCTGGGACGCCAGTTTGATGGCCAGTTCCGCCACAACTTCTTCATTGGCAGCGCTTGCGCGGGCCAGCGACTCAATCGCCCGGCGGCAGCTGTCACGGGAGGCAAAATCCATCCGGGCATAGACCCCGGACGGATCACGACGCAGGATCTGCTCTACCCGGCTGAGTTGTTCGAAGATCTCACGCCAGTCCAACAGCGCCAACTGGCGCAGACTGGTAAAAGCATTGCCACAGGAGAGCTGCTCCCGGCTCTGCCGGTTCTGTTCACGTTGATTGAGCTCATGCAGGGGCGTTTTGAGGGTACGCTCCAGCCAGGTTTGCACCGGTGCCAGCGCCCCGGCCTCATCGTAGAGCAGGCCGACCAGCTGGGTAGCGAAATAGGGGGTGGGGGCAAGTTCTCCCTTGGCCAGTTCGGCCAGGATGGTAAAAAGCTGATTGGAATCGCGGCGATTGGCGGCAATCAGCCGATTGGCCCAGAACTCTGCCAGCTGGCGTTCGCGCAGGTCAGACAGGGCGGTGACCGCCAGATTCTGGATGCTTTCCATAAGCGCAATGCGCAACATCTGCGGCATAGCCCAGATCTCGCCGATGGTAAGCGCCCGAACCGATTGATACGCCTCCACAAAGGCCAGGATATTTTCCCGTTCCAGGCGCAGTTCCGTATGTAACACCAGATCCTTGGCCAGTCCGTAGGTACAGGGCAAACCGCGGTAGGGTGGAGTTGCCAGCATCGGCAACTGCTGATAAAAGCTGCCGGGAAGATTGAGCAGCACATCCCGTGAGTTCCCTTCCAGAATGTATTCGTTGTCCAGGATCCAGTCGGCAGCCGGGGTGGTCTTTTGCTCCAGGCGGCTGGCAGCGGCCAGATCGCTGCACACCAGGCGAAACCATTGACGGGATTGTTTGAGACGTGTGATCAGTTGCGTACTGTTTTCAGGCTTCAGATCGACCTGTTGTTCTCTGGCATGACGCCGGGCATGCTCCAGGACTTGACCAAGGGATAGTTTTGCCGCCAGACCACGTGCCTCTCCCCGCCGTTCGCGCCGGGGATGCAGTATGAAGAGCTGGGGAGGGAGTGCCGTGCGTTCCCGCAGCAGGTTCACCGGTATCAGCAGCGCTTCCATCGAGCCCTGGATGACCAAAGCCGATTCTCCCGGCATGAGACAACGGGCATGACGCTGCAGCACGGCCTGATTAACTCCGCCAATATACTTCCGCCACAACCGGCTTGAGATCTGTGCATCACCCTCCGTGCCGCGCTGCAGCAAGGCGCTGCGCCTGAAACCGTGCTGCGCAAGTTCCCGTTGGGCTTTTCTGGCGTCATCCTGCTCGGAGAAATAACAGACAAGAATGCCAATTTTCACGAAATGTCCTTTAGATACAGCGTGTTCTGAACTTACTGCCAAAGTGACGGATTTCACGAGAGGGCGAGTTCTGAAAGGAACCGTGCAGACTGTTCCAGTGGGGATGATGAGAAGTGGAGGCAGATAACCGGAAAACTGGGGGGAAAATAATTGAAATTACTGCATTTTGGTTAGTGGCTTACCGTACGCCTTTCCCGGCTTTATAGCCAGACTTATTACACCTGACAGGGACCGCAGCCATCGGTAGGTTCAATTAAATAGGTGTCATCCTGAACGAAGTGAAGGATCTGTTGTCTGCACAAGTGCCGCAAAGCAGATCCTTCGTTGCACTCAGGATGACAAATGCATCTACATTCATCCCACAACGAGCTGAAACGGCGCTAATTTCATTTTTCTATATTCCGCCATCAATTGACAAGCACGTCCGAGTCGAGACAGATCTTCACAATGCGCGGATCAAAGTGTGTTCCCGCCAATGACCGCAAATGTGTCCGTACTTTCTTGACCGACCAGGAGCTGCGGTAGCGCCGGTCGGATCGCAACGCATCCCAGACGTCAACCACCGCGAAGATCCGCGCCACCAGCGGGATCTGTTCTCCTTTCAAACCAAACGGGTAGCCGCTACCATCCCACTTTTCATGATGGGCGCAGGGGATATCGAGCGCCGGACGCAAATAGCAGATCGGGGAAAGCATTTCGTAGGCATAGATGGTGTGTTTTTTCATCACCACCCATTCCGCCTCGCTCAACGCTTCGTGTTTGAGCAGGATTTCATCAGGAATCCCCATCTTGCCGATGTCATGCAACAGCACTCCCCAGCGCACCTGCACCAGTTCCGCATCGCTCAGGCCAAACAGCCGCGCCAGTTTGACCGTCAATTCGGCCACCCGCCGGGTATGCCCTTCCGTCTCGTTATCACGCAGCTCCAATGCCCGCGACCACCCCTCGATGGTCGCGTTATAGGCCTGAAAAAGTTCGGCGTTGCTGCGCTGCAGGTTTTCAAACAGGGAAACATTATCGATGGCAATGGCAGCCTGCGCAGCCAGTGCCCCGAGGAATTCGAGCCATTCCGCATCGCGTGCCTGCCTGGTACGATCAAAAACCTCCAGCACACCGACGACCTGCCCTTTTGCGATCAGCGGCACTCCGTAGTAGCTGACAAAGTTTTCACCCGCCAGCAGAATCCTGCGCAGAAAGCCGTCCTGCGCTTTGGAAAGATCGGGGATATGAACCAGGGTGCGCTCCTTGGCCGCGCGACCGGCATACCCCTCTCCCAGCGGCTGGCACGCCTGTTCGATGCTCCTGGTGTTAAACCCGCGTCCGGCAATATACTCCAGTGACAACGACTTGGGATTGAGCAGCAGCACGTCGGCGGCATCAGCTCCCAGCTGGATAATGACGTGGGTCAGCAGCGTCGTCAGACTGAGGTTAAGATCGAAACTGAAATTAATGGCACGGTCAATTTCAACCAGGGCGGTCATATGTTCAAGATTCCGCTGGATTTTCAACAGGTGATCCTCGTCTTTGGTCAGCAAGGCGGCCTCGGCTCGCTTGCGGTCGCTGATGTCACGGATATTGCACTGGATGACCTTTTCATCGCCAACCGGATAGACATTACTTACAAACTCCACCTGAATCAAACGACCGTTTTTCGTCTTGAGCGGCAGGTTTTCGTAGCGGACATACTCCTTGTTCTGCAACATCAGGAAGGAATGCTTGCTGGCTGCAATATCCTGGAATGCGCCGACTTCCCAGAGTTTCTTTTGCAGGAATTCTTCCCGCGAGTACCCCAACATATGGATCAGATAGGGGTTGACGTCGCTGATTGCTCCCGTTCCGGCATCCAGGATCAGGATCCCGTCCTGAGCTGTTTCGAACAGGCGCCGGTAACGCAGTTCCGACTTTATGATCGATTGCGCTACGGCAGCCTGTTCGGCAGTAGGAACCCGGTGTTGCGTTTTTTCTGTTGTAGTGGCGCCGCTCATGATGCCTCCCTGCTCGTGACCCTGCCGTCCGTGGAGTTCCCCGGCACGGCACCCATCATCAAGGTCACGCCTCAATATTCCTTAAGATTGCTGAATTCGCCCCAGGCAAGAAAGTTTTTCGGTG
Source organism: Geobacteraceae bacterium (assembly GCA_036732725.1). Lineage (GTDB taxonomy): Bacteria > Desulfobacterota > Desulfuromonadia > Geobacterales > Pseudopelobacteraceae > CAIPTY01. The sequence goes on from DAINBV010000014.1 coordinate 43,840, forward strand.
ATTCGACAAATGAGTAGATATTTTCCACGATACTGAGATGCCGGCGTTCCTCGTCAGCAATCTTGAGCAGGATTTCGCGGGCTGTCTCGTTATCTGCCTGCGAAGCCAGATCCTCGTACAACCGGATCCCTCGTTCTTCTTCCTTCACGACCAGCTGATACGCGTCAGAATCATTCTTGAGACCTTCCATCTGGCCGCGTTGTGCCAAAAGAGGTGTAAACAGGCAGGCTGCCTCCTGTACCCCCTTGAACGGTATCTGCTGCAGATCGACATTCTTTTTCAGCGCCAGCAAGGCATCGTGATGTTCCTGTTCTGCCTGCGCCAGCAGGGTGAACAGATTCTTCAGTTCGGGAACATCACTGGCAACAGCCATGTTTTCATATGATTCCCTTGCTTCTTCTTCCATCTTGATCGCACAATCGAAAATATTCATGGTGAACTCCTTTTGGTTTAGTCCTGCCAGTAGATACAAGATACCGGACAAATGTCCATGGCCTCCTGCTGGATGGTCTCTTCACTCTCCCCGCCCGAATCAAACACTTCTGCCTTGCCATGGTCTGCCATACGAAATACCTGCGGAACATTTGCCGCACACAATCCGCAACCGATACACGCTTCCTGATCAACCCATGCTTTTCGCATTTTCACTCCCCCTTCCTATGACTACTGATGTGTACACTCAAAAATCCGATAGGCATTTTTCCCCGTGCGTTTGGCCTGGTACAAGGCCAGGTCCGCGTTCTTCATCAGGGTCTCCGCATCCTCGCCATGCTCGGGATAGATGCTGATCCCCGCGCTGGTGGTGATGTTGACGGACGCACCCTCGATATCATAGGGCTGGGCCAGTGCCTCGATCGCCCGTGACGCCACCGAGGCCGCATACTCGATACCGGTGACATGCCACAGGGCGATGATGAATTCGTCACCACCCAGACGCGCCACGGTATCCTCCTCGCGCACCGCTGCCACCAGGCGCTGCGCGACCATTTTCAGCAGAATATCTCCGGTACCGTGCCCCAGGGTGTCGTTGATCTGCTTGAAACCGTCCAGATCCAGACAGAGCATCGCCATGGCGCTCCTGTTCCTGCGGGCGTGAATCAGGGCCATGGACATCCTGTCGGCCAGAAGGCGTCGGTTGGCAAGCCCGGTCAGCGGGTCGTTCAAGGCAAGAACTTCCAGCATTTTGCTGTAATTGCGGGCTGCCTCATGCAACAGACGAACTTCCAGCATGTTATGAACCCGCATCAACACCTCGGCAAGGTCGAACGGCTTACTGACGAAGTCTTTCGCCCCCCCCTGCAGGGCGCGTAACTTGTGGGCCGGCTGGGCGGTAACGGCTAGCACCGGCAGGTAGCCATCGCTTTCGATCTCTTTCAGCCCTTCCATCACCTGAAAACCGTCCATGCCGGGCATGCGCAGATCCAACAGGATCAGGTCGTAGTGGTTGGCACGATGCAGGTCGCAGACCGTATGCGGGTCCATTGTCGATGAAACACGCACATAGCCGGCATTACTCAGCATTTGCTCAAGTAGCAGCACATTTGCTTCCTGGTCGTCAACGATCAGAATGCCGGCATTAAGAATATCGTCACTACTCACTGTCACGAGGATTCACCCTTTTTTCTTGATTACTTTCCGCGCGTTCCAACGCTATGTCCAGCGCCTCCAGAAACTCGTCAACCTTGATCGGCTTGGTGAGATAGCTGAGAAAACCTGCATCCAGCCCCTTTTTGATATCGTGTGGCATGGCATTGGCACTGATGGCAACTACCGGGATGCGGGCAGTAAGCGGATCTTCACGCAGCATTTTCAGTGCCTGGATTCCGCTTATACCTGGCAGATTGATGTCCATCAGGATCACATCCGGCTGACGGGTGCGCGCCATCGCGATGCCGCGCTGCCCATCGGACGCACTCAAGAGACATAAATCCGGTCGACGGGCGATAAGTTGTTCGACCAGTTGCAAGTTTGCCTGGTTGTCTTCCACATACAGCAGGGTCCGCGGCAACGCTTCATACGGGACATGCGGCTGACGGGCTGAATGCGGCTTGGCAAGCCCCACGGCAAGTTGTGGCTCAGCCGCCAGGCTCAATTCAAACCAGAACATACTACCCGCCCCGACGCTGCTTTGTACGCCGATTTCGCCCCCCATCAGTTCAACTAGACGCTTACTCACCACCAGGCCGATGCCGGTCCCTTCCTCGGAGCCCCCCTCTTTCCCGAGACGGTTGAAGGGTTGGAAGAGTTGGGCAAGTTTTTCCGGAGACAGCCCTTCCCCCGTATCATGCACGCTGATACGGATCCGTTTATCGCTGCTCACAGCGCAGGTCACCTCCACCGTTCCCTGGGGGCGGTTGTATTTGATCGCATTTGAAAGCAGATTGATCAGCACCTGTTTGACCCTGGTTCGATCGGCATGTACAAATACGGGGGTTTCAAATTGGGGGAAACTCATGCTGATGCCGTTTTTTTGCGCCAATGGTTCGATCATTTCCCGGCATTCGAGCATGACATCGACCAACGACATCGGTTCCAGCGACAGCGACAGCCGCCCCGACTCGATCAGTGCCAGATCGAGAATTTCGTTGATCAGCTCCAGCAGATACCATCCCGCCTTGAGTATCTGCTCGATACTTCCCTTCTGGGTGGCCGTTGGCAGCGGTGAACCGGACTCCAGCAGTTGGGCAAAACCGAGGATCGCGTTGAGCGGTGAACGCAATTCATGGCTCATGCTGGAAAGAAATTCGGATTTGGAGAGGTTGGCTTTTTCTGCCACGGACTTGGCGTTCTCCAGTTCCACATTTTTTTCCTGCAGCACCTGATCCAGGCGTTTGCGTTCGGTGATATCGCGCGCTGCGGCGAAGACCCCCTGCAGCTTCCGGTCCCGGTCGTAGAAGGTGGTGGCGTTAAAGGAGACCACCGTTTCCTTGCCGTCCCTGGCCCGGGCGGTCAGTTCGTAGTTGGTGACCTTCTTTTCTCTCAACACCAGTTTGGTACTCTTCTCGGCCCGCTCCGGATCGGTGAAGTAGTTCTTGAACGGCGCACCGATCAGTTCATCGCGCGTGCAGCCGGTCAGCACCTCCATCTGCTTGTTGACATCGGTGATGATGCCGGACGGATCGGTGGTCATGATCGCATCGATATTGGATTCGAACAGGGAGCGGGTGTAAAATTGATGGTCGCGCAAGCGCTGGCTGAGCTGCTTCTGCTCTGCCTCGATCTGCTTACGGGCGGTGTTGTCGGTGCCGATCAGCAGATAGCCGATGATGGCATCCTGTTCGTCGCGCAGCGCCGTGACCGAGACCACCGCCGGAAAGCGGCTGCCGTCCTTGCGGATGTAGGTCAACTCGTAGATATCCTCGATGCCGCGCGAAGCCTTGAACACCAGCGCCTCGAAACCGGGGGTGATCGGCGTCCCGAGTTCGATGCTCAACTCTTCGGCGCGGGCGACAACCTCCTGGGGATCGGAAATATCAGCCGGCGTGATCTGGTTCATCACCTCGGCGGCCGCGTACCCCAGCATCCGTTCGGCCCCGACGTTGAAGATCTGGATCACCCCCTGGGCATCGGTGGCAATACTGGAAAAGTTGGCGCTGTTGAAGATCGCACGCTGCAATGCTCCCGCCTGTTTAAGCGCCTCCTCCGCCTGCTTGCGCGCGGTGTTATCGGTGCCGATCAGCAGATAGCCGATGATGGCATCCTGCTCGTCGCGCAGCGCTGTAACCGATACAACCGCCGGAAAGCGGCTGCCATCCTTTCGGATATAGGTCAACTCGTAGATATCCTCGATGCCACGCGAGGCCTTGAACACCAGCGCTTCAAATCCGGGAGTGATCGGGGTTTCAAGTTCCAGGCTCAACTCCTTGGCGCGGGCGATAACTTCCTGGGGATCGGAAATTTCAGCCGGCGTGATCTGGTTCATCACTTCGGCGGCAGTATAGCCAAGCATCCGTTCGGCGCCGACGTTGAAGATCTGGATCACCCCCTGGGCATCGGTGGCGATACTGGAGAAATTGGCGCTGTTGAAGATCGCGCTCTGTAAGGCACCCGCCTGTTTCAGCGCCTCCTCCGCCTGTTTGCGCGCGGTGTTGTCGGTGCCGATCAGCAGATAGCCGATGATGGCATCCTGCTCGTCGCGCAGCGCCGTGACGGAAACCACCGCCGGAAAGCGGCTGCCATCCTTGCGGATGTAGGTCAACTCGTAGATATCCTCGATACCGCGTGAGGCCTTGAACACCAGCGCCTCAAATCCGGGAGTGATCGGGGTTTCCAGTTCCACGCTCAATTCCTTGGCGCGGGCGATAACTTCCTGGGGATCGGAAATTTCAGCCGGCGTGATCTGGTTCATCACTTCGGCGGCAGTATAGCCGAGCATCCGTTCGGCGCCGACGTTGAAGATCTGGATCACCCCTTGGGCATCGGTGGCGATACTGGAGAAGTTGGCGCTGTTGAAGATCGCGCTCTGTAACGCTCCCGGTTGCTCGTTCATTTCCTCCGACTTTTTTTGTTCGCTGATATCAATGATCGTCGTGCGAATACAACCGCTAGAACGGCCATCATGCTCCATGGCAATGCTTTGCAGCCGGACATAAAAAACCGCACCATCATTTTTTTTAAGCCTGATTTCACAGCTGCGGCTACCCTGTTGGAGAAGAATCTCCCTGCGGTGTTCCGTAAACACATTCCTGTCGGGCGCATCGGCGATAAACGTGCTGAAGTCACTTTTCAGAAGCGTATTCCGCTCCCTCCCCAACAAGAGGGCGCCGGTAAGATTCACCTCCTCAATCACCCCTTCCGCACAAAAGGTAAAATAGCCAACCGGTGCAAAATCATACAGTTCGGCATACCTGTTGCGCGACACTTCAAGTTCTTCGCGGGCCCGGCGCAGTTCTTCATTTTGCATCTCCAGCTCGATCTGGTGAACCTCAAGTTCATGAACCAGCCGCTGCGACGCTTCTTTGCTCCAGCGGGGACAGAAGGACCTTTTCGCCACCAAGCGTTTTTCAGCCTGCTGGCACAGTTCCTTGACTGCCGGAGCATTGCATTTGACCCTGATTGTTCCCATTGACACACCTCGATTCAACCTAAAAAACAGTTATCCACTAAGCACACGAAGAAACACCAAGAAGATCCAGCGTTGTCCGGTTTGGTCTTTGCACCAATGTTTTTAAGCCCCGTTAGGGGCGTCCGAATATAGCCGGGGGATTTATCCCCCGGTGAAATGCCATATTTCCCTGCGTCACGTACGTGACGTGATGATATTTTGCCACATTGACCGGGGAATGAATTCCCCGGCTACCAGCATTCTGTCCCTACGGGACGGAAACAAGAACTAAACCGGACAACACTGAAGAAGATCAGACTTTTTGAACAAATCAACGACGTTTTTTTCGGTGAACATCATATATGCTGTAATGCCGTAATTCTTCGTGTCCTTCGTGGACAAAAATGCCGTTTTCAACGCCGGCCACCGCCCCGGCCATGATCGCGGCGCAAGGTGCCGATCCAGACAATCAGCGTCCCCGCAATTCCCGCCACTACCATGGTTTCACCAAGCAGATGATGATAGTCCCCCCGGGAAGCAGTGGTCAGCATCGAACCGCCGACCACCAGGGCCGCTGCTGCCATGGCGACCGTCAGCCGTTCGAGAATACGGCTGATCCGTCCTCCCAACGCTTCGAGCGAGGGAGCCTGAAGGCTCCCCAGATCCCCCCCGGCAAGACGGCGCAGGACCCGGCGGGTATCGCCGGGGGCGGCAATGATCATTCGCTCCAGTTCACGGGCAAACTTGCCGGTCTTTTCCTGTATCCGCGGCAATGAAAAATGTTGCGCAGTCAAACGGCTGATCTCTTCGCGAAATGAATCCATGTAGTTATGAGACGGGTCAAGCCGCCGGATCATCGCCTCCAGGATCACAAACACCCTGGTCAGCAGAAAAAACTCGGCCGGATTGTGAACCCCGTTGCGGCTGCCGGCGCGCAGCATTGCATCAAAGGCATCGCCGATGGAAACATCCTCCAGGTTGTTGCGGTGGATCTCATACAGCACCGCTTTTATGTCCAGCAGCAAGGCGGCGCGGTTGACCTTTTCACTCCCTCTCGGCGCCATTTCCAGGTACGCTTCCTTGGCTCCCCGCGCGTCCCCTTTGACAACCGCCTCCAACAGGAGCGTCAGCGATTGGCGCATCGACTCGTCAAGTTCTCCGGTCATACCGAAGTCAAGCAACGAGAGCCGCCCGTCGGGCAGCACCAGCACGTTGCCGTGATGCGGATCCGCGTGAAACACCCCTTCTTCAAAGATCGATTGCAACATCAGTCGCACCAGGGTTTTAATGATTCTCGGCATCTCTTCGGGGTGAGTCGTGGCGTACAGATCTACCCGTTCACCTTCCGAAAACTCCATGGTGAGTATGTTTCCGTTCGAGCATTCTGCCACCACCGCCGGAATCCAGAGGTCGCTGATATCTGCCAGGGCTGTGCGAAAGAGCAGGATCGAACGAGCTTCATGGTTAAAATCGGTTTCCCGGTTCAGACTGTTGGAAAACTCCTGGATAATGACCGGCAGATCGAGCGCCAGCAGACGGGGGAAAAGCTTTTCCCCCATTGTGACCAGATACGACAAGGCCATGATATCCGTGGAGATCATCACATCCAGATTGGGGCGTTGCACCTTTACCGCCACATGCCGCCCATCCAGCAGGGTCGCCTCATGCACCTGGGCAATCGAAGCGGCAGCCAGCGGGGTTTCGCTGAAGGAAGAAAACAGTTCGGTCAACGGTGAACCGAGTTCGGCTTCAACCGTGGCACGAATCGCGTCAATCCCCAGGGTCGGCATCTGGTCGTGCAATTGCTCCAATTCCCTGGTATAGGCATCCGGCAGCAGATCCCGCCGCATGGCGAGTACCTGCCCGAACTTGACAAAGGTAATTCCCAGTTCCTCGAATGTTTCCCGCAGTTCTTTTGGCGGTGGCCAGTGATTCTTGCCACGCAGGGCGCCGATAAACTTGTGTCGCACCAGCACACGAAGAATCTGCATCAGACGAGGTGCAGCTTGAAACAGGCTGCTCCTGTCAGGATTGATCGCGACAGTCATAGGCACCTTCCTTCGGTCATGTTTCAAACCTGTTATTATTTCTCGTAGCGATCCCAGTATGCCTGACGACCATCAGAATCCTTGTCGACGAAACATTTGTTTGCTACGAACACAACGACTGCCAGCAAAACCCACATTAACACTATTCCCAGTATGTTCATTTTTGCCCCCTTCCCTTCGAGATATGCTGCACCAGCTGAGTCCTGTCTCCGGTAAAATCCCCACCTGCAGCATGCCGTTACAGTAACGAATGCTGCTCCAACAAAACCTGTAAACTCCTGCGAGCTGCCAGGTAGCTGGCATCTTCGGCATAGGTGGAAGGATAGATCGTTGGCACCGGTTGATGCTTGAGAGTGTCATCCACGTTGACAAAGGTGAAAAAGCAGGAATTGGAGAGCGCCTTGGTAGTCCGGTCAATGCTTGTCCGTTCAATATTTGCTTCCACACAGATATAGCTGCCGCTGGTATACACCACACGCGAGGTGAAATGGAGCGTGTCGCCGATCCGCACCGGTTGAAAAAAATTGATCCTGGTCACGGCAGCAATCAGGGAACGGTTCGGCGCAATTAACGCGGAGCAGATCGATGAAAGCTCGAATGCCCGCCGGATCAGATAACCGCCAAAGATCGAGCGGGGAACATTCTCCTTTTCCGGGTACATCCGTTCCCAGGAATCGGTAACCAAGCGACCGGCCTTATATCCCCGGAAACATGATTCATCCTGTACCCGCCGGCCGGTCAAACCGGATTCTTCCTGGCATTTGTGGAGTTTGACCAGCATTTCGTACTCCTCCCGCGATGGCGGTTCCGACAGCAGAGCCTGCTGACGCTGGTACTCCTCGCGGCTGGCGACTGCTTTGGCCGCCCGTTTCTGCTCCAGTTCGTCAAGGTATTCCAGCTTTGGCAGTACAAGGCTGGTGGCTGTCTCGCCGCTCCCTGAACGGGCAACCATGGTGAAATGGCACGAGGCAATGTGGTTCACCGGCTCCCCCGGATGCTCCACCCGGATACCGACCACCAGTGACGAACGCCCGACATGGTTGATACGGGCATGAAACGCAATATCACGGGTAACATCGGCCGCGTGCCGCACAAAGATATCATCGATGGCCGCCGTTACTACCCGGGCATCCGGATGGTAGCGATTGACATACTTGAGCGCCGTCTCTTCAGCCACCTTATCCAGGATCTCCAGCAACAGCCCAAAGCGGAGATTCCCCTGCAACGGCTCATTCAGCACCATGAAAAGACGGCGCAGTTCCGAGTCGCTCCCGAGCGCGAGGGTCTGGTGGTGGGTGGTTTCATTCGGTCTTGCCATAGTGCACACTCCCTTTCGAAAACTACTTGAAGCGGGATCTGGCAGAGTCAAGCGCCTCGCCAATGGCGCTCCAGGCAAGATCAACGCCGGCCTTCATATCTCCCCAGGCGCTTTCTCCAGCGTGCTGAAGTTCATCCAGTTTTTGCCGGGCCAGCGACTGTTTTGCTTTTAGCGCCTCAATCTGGTCGTGGTATTCCTGTTTGAACTCTGCAGCAGCCTTGTCCCCCCTGTTTGTCAGCCGGTCTATTTCACTATTCAGCTCATCCAGCTTGGTGTGCAATTTTTGCAAATACTCGTCTCTGGTAGTCATGGTCTTCTCCTTTTTTTAACTGGTTGGATTACAAGCAATATGACGCTACATATGACATATTCCGACACTACAACCATGAAACGGAAAGCGTGGCTGTTTCATGGTTCCCTCCGTTTCTCACAGTTCCGACGCCTTGGGAAAGAGGATGTTGTTCTCCAGATGAACGTGCTTGTGGAGGTCGTCCTCGAACTCTTTGAGCTTCTGGTAGGTCAACATGAAGGTGTTGCAGGCGTCGTCAGGGATTGCATAATCGTTTGAGAGATGGCGGATGGTGTGGACTGCCTCGCCGATCTCCTCGTGTTCACGGTGGAGCCTGACCAGGGACTCACGGATGATTTCCCGATCATGCTCATCAGGCGCCCTCCCCGCTGTTCTGTCGGCATCGGCCCGTTTGAGAGCAGGGAAAAAAACGTCCTCTTCTTCCTTCAGGTGGGCCGTCATATCGGTAGCAATCGTATCAAACAGAGTGGCAATCCCGATCACTTCGGGATGGTGGGCACCATGCACTCCGGCGATTTTTGCGGCATAGGCGGCGATCTGCCCGTCATTTTCCTTGAGCCAGGTATGGTGCGTATTGACGATGTAGTCGGCCAGAAACGGCAGTGTCCAGGAGGAATAATTAAGGCTCCGTTCAACCGGCTCACGTTGCACTGCTGCCAGTTCACTCGTTATCGCGGCGAGATTGATTCCTTTTTCCGCGCAGGCGGTCGCAAGAGCCACCTGGCCGCCACAGCAGAAATCGATGCCGTGCTGTTCAAAAACCTTGGCGCTGCGGAAATCGGCAGCGACAATCTCGCCAATAGTTTTATCCCCTGTTGTTGTTTTCTGCATGATCTTCTCCTCTTAAACATGATCCGGTGCCCTGTCAGTAGCCGCCCGCACCAACATCCTTCTTTCGAGAAACATGCGGAGTGCCACGGCATTATTGTGTTCCATATCCTGCGCACCGTAGAGCAGGGTGATCTCCTGCTTTTCTGCCATTTCCATAAGCTGGCGCCAGGCTTCGCTGTTCGCCTCCAATTCAGCATCGTAACGATGGCAAAACTCATTCCATTTGTCCGGGTCGTGCCCGAACCAGCGGCGCAATACATTACTGGGGGCGACCTCTTTCAGCCAGTCAGCCATCAAGAGTTTTTCTTTCTGCATGCCACGCGGCCAGAGACGATCCACAAGAAAGCGGAGTCCGTCGTCCGGATCACAAGCATCGTAGACTCGTTTGACCCGTATCATGCCTCCCCTCCCTCTTCCTTTTAATGACTGTTCGCGCCGAAAGTTGCTGACCGGAAATCGTTGTTCATCATCTTGCTGCCAGCGGTCGCAAGAGCGTCCCGATCCGTACTTCGCCCGTCAACGTACGGTGTACCGGACAGTGCCCGGCTATCTCCAGCAGGCGCTGACGCTGTGTTTCGTCCAGCTTGCCATGAAGCTCAAGCTCACGTTCGATGCTGTCGATCTGGCGTTCCTGCTCGTCGCACTCCTGACAATCTTTGGCGTGGATTTTCTGATGTGAGAGTCGTACCACCACATCATCCAGCGGCCACCCCTTGCTCTGCGCATACATTCTGATTGTCATACCGGTGCAGGCGCCGAGTGCTGCCAGCAGGTATTCGTAGGGGGAAGGCCCTTCGTTACCGCCGCCGTATGCCTCCGGTTCGTCGGCCACCAGTGGGAAGCCGTTGGCGAACAGCTCGGTACGAAAGCCGTCTCCCCCGGTTCGTGCCGTTACCCGGTTGTCGATCACCTCCGGCAGGATACCCATGGAAACCGGCGGTTCGGGAAGCGTCAGATAGCGGGCAGCCCAGATGGCGATGATTCCCGCGGCATAGCGGGAATCATCGGGATCGGAAAGCAGGTGATCGGCCGAGTCGAGAGAGATGAAGCTCTTGGGATGAGCTGCGTTCCGGTAGATGGCGGCGGCATTTTCAATCCCTACCACCTGGTCGTGAGGGGAATGCATCACCAGCAGCGCCACCTTGAGCGGGCTTCGCATCCCGGTCGTTTGCTGCGTCGCCAGGTCGTCCAGCAGACTTTTGCGAATGGTAAACGGGCGGCCACCAATGGTGACTGAGGCTTGGCCGGACTGTTCAATCTGTTCCGCCGACGCTCCCAGCAGTGCTCGCAGACTGGCGGGATTGAACGGGGCGGCGATAGTTACCACGGCTGCAGTAGAGGGGATCTGTTCAGCTGCGGCCAGCACGGCCGCCCCCCCCAGGGAATGGCCAATCAGCAAGCGTGGTGCTGCAAACTCCTGTTCCAGGAAATTGGCCGCCGCGATCAGGTCGCTCACTTCGGAGGAGAACGTCGTCTCGGAAAAGTCACCTTCGCTCTCCCCCAGGCCGGTGAAGTCAAAACGCAGCACGGCGATGCGCGCCCTGCTCAAGGCGCGTGAAATGTTCACCACCGCTTTCATGTCTTTTGAACAGGTGAAGCAGTGCGCAAACAGGGCATAGGCCAGCGGCTGCTCGTCATCGGGAAGTTCCAGCCGGGCGGCAAGCTGTTCACCACGGTTATTGGTAAAGCTTATGCTCTTGGTATTCATAGCTGCCTCACTACGTACTCTTTCCATTAACCTGCTTTGCCAGATCGGCAGCCAGCGTGCAGAGTGCAACGGAATCTTCAAGCCCGGCTATGAACCGCGCCGGAATCCGCGACAAACCGACCTGTCCCCCCACCAGCGCCCCGGTCAGGATTGCCCGCGCCTGGTTCTGGCCGCCACCGTTGATCGCATGCAGTACGGCTGATTCAAAATCGTCGTGAAAGCGCGCCGCCAGGTAATAAGCTGCCGGTAACTGGTGATAGATGGCGCACGGCATGCCGTACACCAGCGACACCTTCCAGGGCGGTTCGATCCGGATCTCCGGGTCTGCCGCAGCAGCAGCCATATACGAGGGAGTCAACAGGGCATCGGGAGAAGCGAATTTTCCGACACGGGGCGGATCAGGAACGCCGGGACGCGGCGGCTGTAAATTGTCGCTGGTAACGGCGTGAAAGGGGAGCGCTCCACTCTGCACCAGTTTCATCAACCGCCCCGACAGGCGGGTATCGAGCCTATGCCCCTGCACCAGCATTCCCAGCACTGCACCGTAAGCCACGGTCATGGAAACAATGGCCGGATCAGTCTGGGTCAGCATGGTATTGTCGGCAATCGATCCGGCCAATCGGGCCGGATCAAGCGCATAGCGCACCGCCAGAGCCAGGGTGCGTTCAATCGCCTCGGTGGTGTCGGCGTGACCGCCGGTTTCTCCCCATGGCAATTTCTGCCCGACTCTCCGCTGCCACAGATCGCGAATCGACTGGCTGGTATAACCGCCCGGGCCGTTGATCGGCGTGCCATCCAGCAGCGGCAGCAGTTCTTGATCCATGCGGCGGCAAAAATCAGCCTCGTCATAGCCACCACGCTCCACCAGTGAACGGAGTGTCAGTTTGAGGATCAAGCCGGCCTGGGAGAGTTGTCCCCCCTTCACCCCATCGTGGTAGCGCCCCGGCAGTGGATCGGTGTAGTCGCTGATCCAGTCACCGTAGTCGCGTCGCAACTCGGCCAGGTCATAATACCAGTGCGGGCCGAGCCCCATGGCATCTCCGATAAAGGCGCCCATGATGGCGCCTGCCGCACGATCCTGTATGGTTGTGTCAGACATGATGTTTTACCTCGGCCGAGCCGGACACGAGCACAGATTTGTCATTCAGTTTCAAGTCCATACCTGCTCCTCCTGTTCACGTTCCGTTGTCAGCGGCTGACCAAAAAAATCTGTCTGCTGACAGAGATACCTTCTGACGGTCTGTTCCTGATTCATCAGAAACTTTTCGCGCCGTTTTTGCCTCAACCGTTCATAGAGTTCATCTATCTCGTCCCTGGTCAGGATGCCGGCAACCAGTGCGTTAAATTTTGAGTGATCAGGATGGCGGCACAAAAAGCTGAAACCTAGTTGGCAGGCATAACCGCATTCCGGGTTTTCAAGCAGACATCCTGAAACTTCCGAGTTCAGTAATTGCCTTGTGAGACAGCTATTCATAGCCAGTTCCTTTCTGACTCACCGGTAATATTTCATCCAGTTGTTATCACTATACGTGAATACTCTCGTCTGTATCTTCAGCGGATGACCATATTATGCATAGGGAGTTATGACACAAACACATCCGTGTTTGTCTGATGTGGAGCTGCGAAGCAAGCGGGCAGAACCGAATAAATGCTGTCAAATTAATCAGGCTGTTTGAAACAGCCTGCGGAAGGAAACATCTCTGTTGAATTGTTGAAACATTTCAAGTAAATAGTTTATAAATTCCGATGCGCAAGGTTCGAAATTGGTGAAGCAACGATGGAATTTTGAATTAACGGAGCGTGGTAAATGACAACTGACCATTTCCATACAACCGCCCCTTTTCCCCGAAACAGATTAGTCTGGTTGTGTGTAGTGACAGCCATCGTCCTGGTGGGAATAGTTTTTGGCGTAAGAATTTTTGTGGATTACCGACGAACCATTAGCCGCTCCGAGGAACACCTGTTAATCCAGACCAAGGTAGTAGATGAAAACATCACCACCAACCTGACATTGGTCAATGTGATGCTGAACAGCATCATCAACGAACTGGAAGGAGCACCCGCTAAAAATCAGCTGAACAGTTTTCTGAAACAGCTGCTGGTAATGACCCCCGGAATCCGCACCCTGATGGTCACCGACCAGCAGGGACGCTGTCTTTACTCGAACAGAGAGGAACTGCTTGGCAAGGATTTCCCGAGAGATCGGGACTACTTTACAATTCCCCGTGACGCTTCAGACAAAAAGAGGCTGTTTCTCTCTTCTCCCTATACAACCCTACTGGGGAAGTATGTCGTCAATATCACCAAAGCACGTATCGGAACGCAGGACGAATTCAAAGGGGTTGTAACCGCAACGCTTGATCCGGCATACATTTCGGCACTGCTTTCGTCAACCATCTCCACCCCGGATAATCGCGTTAGTCTGGTTCACTCCGACGGCACGGTGTTCATCGCCGTACCTGAGGCAAAAGTTCCGGTAACCGGGATGAAGGTCACTCAGCCCGGTTCTGCGTTTCTTCAGCATATTTCGGGTGGCAGCGCAACAACCATACGGCGGGCGCCGGGCAAGACTCTCGGAGATCAACGTATTTTCGCCTATCGCACCAACACCCCGCAAGGGGTGCAGTTCGACAAACGGATTGTGGTTGCTGCCAGTCGCAACCTGCATGAAGTTTTGGCCACCTGGCGAATGGATACGGCGATCGACTTGTTGATCTATCTGTTATTTGCTTCCGTATCCATCGTGATTACAGAGTTACTGCTGCGGCGCGGGAGCGAACTGAAACGACTTGAGGATACACAGGCACACCTGGCAGCGATTGTTCAATTCTCCGATGACGCCATCATCTCCAAGGATCTTGATGGAGCCATTCTCAGCTGGAACTCCGGGGCCGAACGACTGTTCAACTACCATCAGGAAGAGGTTATTGGCCACCCCATCACCATACTGGTTCCTCCCGAACGGTTGGAGGAAGAAAACCGGATTCTTCAGCAGCTGAACAGCGGCAAACCGGTCGAGCACATTGAAACCGTGCGGATCGCCAAAGACGGACGACCGATAGAGGTATCGGTTACCTCTTCTCCCTTAAAGGACAATTCCGGCAAGATCATCGGGGTCTCCAAGATTATTCGTGACATCACCGAACGCAAGCAGTCCCTGGAGGCTCTGCAGGAGAGTGAAACGCGCTTTCGTACCATGGCCAATGCAATACCGCAACTGGCATGGATCGCCCGGGGCGACGGGCACATCTTCTGGTACAATCAGCGCTGGTATGACTATACCGGCACGCTCCCCGAACAAATGGAGGGGTGGGGGTGGCAGAGCGTCCATGACCCCGCTGAACTCCCGAAGGTCATGGAACGCTGGCAAACATCCATCGCAGCAGGTGAACGCTTCGACATGACATTCCCGCTGCGAGGCGCCGATGGTATCTTCCGCCCGTTCCTGACAAGGATTATCCCGTTGAAAGACGCCGCCGGTCGTGTAACGCAGTGGTTCGGGACCAACACGGACGTGAACGAACTGAAATGCGCTGAACAGGCCCTGAAGGAGAGCGAGGAGCGACTCTCCTTTGCGTTGGAGACCATCCATACCGGCGCCTGGGACCTGGACCTGGATGACCATTCGAGCTTCCGTTCCCTGGAACACGACCGCATCTTCGGCTACCCCGATGTGCTACCGGAATGGACCTACGAAATGTTTCTTGAACATGTGCTGCCGGAAGATCGGGAGACGGTGAACAACAAGTTCCGTTACGCGATGGAAAACCGGAGTGATTGGAACTTCGAATGCCGCATCCGTCGTACTGATGGGGAGCTGCGCTGGATTTGGGCTGCCGGACGGCATCGAAATAACAAGGGGGCTGCTCCACGCCGCATGGCAGGGATCGTTCAGGACATCACCGATCGCAAGCTGACCGCAGAAGCGTTGCAGGAGAGCAGACATGATCTGGACCGTGCCCAGGAGGTTGGGAAGATCGGCTGCTGGCGCCTCGACGTGCGGAGCAATGTGCTGACCTGGTCCGATGAAAATCATCGCATTTTCGGGATCCCCAAGGGATTGCCGCTAAGCTACGAGTCGTTTCTGGCCACCATACATCCGGATGATCGCCCGTATGTGGATGCGCAATGGCAGGCCGGACTACGCGGCGAACCGTACGACATCGAGCACCGGCTCCTGGTGGCCGGCCAGGTCAAATGGGTGCGTGAGAAAGCATATCTCGAGTTTGAAAAAGACGGCTCGCTGATCGGCGGCTTCGGCATCACCCAGGATATCACCCAGCGAAAACTTGCCGAGGAAGAGTTGCTGAAAGCTCACGCCGAACTGGAACAACGCGTGGCAGAACGGACCGTCGATCTGGCCGCAACAGTTGAGGCGTTGTTGGCTGAGATCGACGAACGGCAAAAGATCGAGGCATCGCTGGAAAAAACAACCCGGGAGGTCGAAGACCTCTATAACCTCGCCCCCTGTGGCTATCACTCGCTGGATAAGGATGGAACCTTTATCCGCATCAACGACACCGAGCTGCACTGGATTGGTTACACGCGGGACGAGGTTGTCGGCAAGATGAAGTTCACCGAGATCCTGACCCCTGAAAGCCGGGAGACCTTTGCTGAAAACTTCCTGGTTTTCATGAAATCAGGGCAACTGGCAAATGTGCGCTATGAGTTTGTTCACAAGGACGGCACGGTTTTGCCGATTCTGCTCAATGCCTCGGCCATAACCGATGAAAACGGCGCGTATCTCATGAGCCGCTCCAGCTCATTCGACATCACCGAGCTTACCCAGGCTCAAAACAGCCTGCAGCGCCTCAACAGCCTCTATGCCATGTTGAGTGAGACCAATCAGACCATCGTCCGAACGGACACTGACAACCGCAATGAACTGTTCTCCGCCTTCTGCCGCATTGCGGTGGAACATGGCAGATTCCTGCTCGCCTGGGTAGGTTTGGTGGATGAAACAACAGGCGAGGTCCGCAGAGTCGCGGCATACGGTAAGACTTCCTATCTGGAAGACATCAGGATAACGGCAACAGATGAACCAGCAGGAGAAGGGCCGACCGGAATTGCCATTCGCAACGGAAGCTGTTTCATCAGCAATGATTTTCAGAACGACCCGTTGACCACACCCTGGCATGAACGAGGAAAGGCGCACGGAATTTACGCATCAGCATCCGTTGCCCTTAAAGAGGAAGGTCGGGTGACCGGAGCCCTGACCATCTACGCGGGAGAGAAGGAGTATTTCGACAAGCAACAGGTGCAATTACTGCATCAAATGGGAATGGATATCTCCTACGCCCTCGAAAACTTCAATCGGGAGGCGAGGCGACTGGAAGCGGAGCAATCGCTGCAACTTGAGACGGCCGAACGATTGAGGACCCTGGAAACGCTGCGGGAAAAAGAACAGCTGCTTTTGCAGCAGAGTCGCCAGGCCGCCATGGGAGAGATGATCGGCAACATCGCCCACCAGTGGCGACAACCATTGAACACCCTGGGGCTCTACACGCAACGACTCGGTTTTTTCTTTGGAACCCCCCAATTCAACAAGGATTTTCTGGACAGATCGGTAGCAAAATCCATGGAGATCATTCAACACATGTCCAAAACCATCGACGATTTCAGGAACTACTTCAAACCGGAAAAGGAAAAAACCGATTTTCATGTAATCGAAGCGATCAATAACGCCTTGTCACTTCTGGATGGCAGTTTGCAAAACCCGAAGATCAGCATTGAGATTGTTGAGCGCGACACCCCGGTCATCAATGGTTACAAAAATGAATTCGCACAGGTGTTGCTCAACCTGCTGGTCAATGCCCGGGATGCTATCATCGCAAGGGAAATCGAGGATGGCCGGATAACGATCACGTTAACCAGTGAGAATGGGGGGACGGTCGTAACCGTTGCCGACAACGCCGGCGGGATTCCCGAAGAAATAATTTCCAAGATATTCGATCCCTACTTCACCACCAAGGGGCCACAACATGGCACGGGAGTCGGCCTGTTCATGTCAAAAGCCATCATCGAGAAGAATATGGGTGGACGACTTACGGTGCGCAACACGGCAGATGGCGCTGAATTCAGGATCGAGATCGGAACGAGAGCGTAGAACTGATCCAAAATAATCGATGTACTTACTCAGCAAGCTCAGACTGTTTTTCCCCGAGTTTCTCAAAAACCTTCATCAGTTCAATGGGGAGCGGAAAAATAATGGTACTGTTCTTCTCCACGGCGATCTCGGTCAGCGTTTGCAGGTAGCGCATCTGCATGGCAGCAGGGTTCTGGCTGAGGGTGTTGGCGGCCTCCAGCAGCTGTCGGCTGGCCATGAGTTCGCCTTCGGCAGCAATAACCTTGGCACGTTTTTCCCGTTCGGCTTCCGCCTGTTTCCCCATGGCGCGCTGGATCTGTTCTGGAAGGTCAACGCTCTTGAGTTCGACGGCGGAGACCTGGATGCCCCACGGTTCAGTGGATGAATCGATGATCTCCCGCAGCCGCAGGCTGAGCTTCTCGCGATCCGCCAGCAGTTCATCCAGTGTCACCTCACCGAGAATTGAGCGCAGCGTGGTCTGCGCTATCTGACTGGTGGCATAGTTGTAGTCTTCCACGCCGAGGATCGCTTGTTTGGCATCCATTACCTTGAAGTAGACTACGGCGCTGACCTTCAGACTCACGTTATCACGGGTGATGATGTCCTGACTCGGTACATCCAGCACGACAGTGCGAAGGCTGATCCGCACAGCGGTTTGAAACGGGCGGAAGACGAAGACCAGCCCGGGCCCCTTGGGATCCTTGTTGACCTTGCCGAGTGTGAACACCACCAGTCGCTCATACTCATTGACTACCTTGAGACAGCTTAAAATCCAGACAAATGCGATAAATACGAGTGGCGCGAAACTGAATACCATGTTGTAAAGTGCTTGCATACGTTCCTCCAGGATTGTGAATCCAAATGGTAGCGACTATTTTGCGCGCAAATACTGGTTTGGCCAGTGCGCTTCCGCGTGCAGCGACCTGGCGGCGTGCAGCGGCCAGTAAGGGTCGCGCAGCATCTCTCTCCCGAGCAGCACCACATCCGCCTGGCCGGTCGCCACGATCTGTTCCGCCTGGGCCGCTTCGGTGATATAGCCAACCGCAGCACTGGCAATGCCGGCCTCGCTCCGGACTCTGGCGGCAAAGGGAACCTGGAAGCCGGGGCCAAAGGGAACCGGCTCATTGGGGACGGCAAACCCTGAAGAGCAGTCGATCAGATCGACCCCGATCTCCTTCAGATGCCTGGCCAGAATCACCGACTGATCGATGTCCCAACCACCCTCCACCCAGTCGGTTGCCGAAATCCGGACAAACATCGGCAAATTAGATGGCCACTCTTCCCGAACTGCTGCAGCTGCCCGCAACGGAAAGCGGATTCGATTTTCCAGGCTGCCGCCATAGATGTCGCTCCGATGATTAACCAGCGGCGACAGGAACTCATGGAGCAGGTAGCCGTGGGCCATATGCAGCTCAACCACCTGGAATCCGGCAGAGATCGCCCGGCATGTTGCCGCGCGGAACTGGGCCTCGATATCGTCCAGTTCCAGCAGTGTCAAGGCACGCGGAATCGGATGTCCTTCGTCAAAGGGCGCCGGACTGGGGGCAAGCGGCTGCCAGCCGCAGGCATCCATCCCGAGCGGACCGCCACCGAGCCATGGCAAGCTGCATGACCCCTTGCGGCCGGCATGAGCCAACTGAATCCCCGCCACACACCCTTGTCCCCGTATGAAGCTGACAATAGGAGCAAACGCCTTGGCATGGGCATCACTCCAGATACCACTGTCATCGGGACTGATTCGTCCTTCAGGACTGATCGCACTCGCCTCCACCATGACCATTCCGGCGCCACCTACGGCACGGCTGCCAAGATGGACCAGGTGCCACTCAGTCGGTAATCCATCATGGCTGGAGTACTGGCACATGGGAGATACAAAAATCCGGTTGCGAAACGTAACCGATCTCAATGAATACGGCGAAAAAAGAACACTCATCATCACTCCTCCCTGAAACAGATGACCAACAAGCTCTTGCAACTACGGCATTCCTTCGTGTAGTTCCTGCTGCACCGCCCGTTCCTCGGCAGCTTGTTCCATGACCTCGACCGTGGCAGATCTGAGTGCCTGGTCAAAGGGAGTCAACACGCCACCATGCTGTTCCACGAAGCTTCGGGCATCATCCATCCTGGCAAAGGCCCATTTTGCAAAGGAAGTCATGACTCCAGGCTTTTTACCGCCGGTTACCCAGACAGCGCTCCTGGCATCGAGCATGGTATGTGTGACGTAATCGGCAACCAGCAGGGAGGTGACCTTTTTGTCCCCAGTCATCTGCAATTGCACTGCGGCACAGTGGAGACTGCAGACACCGGCAGAGCTTCCATCGCCATATTCGACAAGCATCCTGCTTTGGCTAAAAGCCGCCCGATCCATCCCGCATTGCACACATCTCCGCGGCGGCTCCACGTCGTTCGCTACCCCGGCCAGGGGAGAGGTGAGCAAAAGGAGCGAGATCACCAGCAGGAGCGATAGTTTCCTGAATGATAGCTGTCGGATCATTTCGCCCCCCTCAAGATTCATACGCCTGGCCATCACGCATCTCGACCAATCTCCCCCCAAGCCGGGCCAGACCGGGATTGTGCGTCACCATGACGATGGTCAGCCCCACGTTTTTGTTCAGATCCTGCAGGATCTCGCCGATTTCCCCGGAGCGCTTTGTATCCAGGTTGCCGGTCGGTTCGTCGGCCAGCAGAATCTCGGGACGATTCACCAAAGCGCGTGCAATGGCTACCCGCTGCATCTCACCTCCCGAAATCTGTCCCGGCAGATGGTTCATCCGGTGATCCATGCCAAGCATTTTCAGGAGCCGATCCACTTCCCCTTCACTCCCTGGTTTCCTGTAAAATGCCAGCGGGAGCGCCACGTTTTCCCGGACCGTCAAGGTCGGGATAAGGTAGAAGCTCTGGAATATGTAGCCAAATACCTCGCGACGGATCCGGGTCAGCGCCTTCTCGTCCAGTTTCTTTCCCCCTCCGAAAATGTTTTTGCCGGTAAGACGAAGCTCTCCCGAGGAAGGATTGTCGAGACAACCGAGCAGGTTGATCAGCGTCGTTTTTCCCGATCCCGACGGCCCCATGAAAGAGACAAACTCGCCGCGACGGATCGTGAGCGACACCTGGTCAAGGGCGTTTATCTGCTCGCTGCCGCGACGGTAGCTCCGCGACAGATCACGCGCCTCAAGCGACATTCCATTGTCATTATTCATCACTCACTCCTTATGGATTCAAGTGGACGTACCCGGCCGGCCTTCCATGCCGGGTAGATGCCGCTCAACAGTCCCACGGCCACAATAACCGCCAGGGTCAGCAGCGCCAGCTTCATGTCGATGGCCACCAGTTCCCCCCCCGGGGCATAGGGGAGAACCCGCCTGACCAGCAGGTCGGAAAGCCGGGCAAAGACGAAAGCGAGCGCTATTCCCGCGATCCCGCCGCTGCTGCAGAGAATCAGGGTCTCGGTCCAGACCAGCATGAAAATGTCCCCCGGCATCGCCCCCATGGTCTTCAGGATACCGATCTCCTGCAGCCGTTCCAGCACCGACATGAGAATTGTGTTGATCACACCGACCATGGCGATCAAAAGGGCGATGATCGCAATCGAGAGCACCATCACCCGTGCGGTGGCAATCAGTTTCATGATCGTTTGTTTTACCTGGGTAAAGCTGACCACCTGTACATCCGGCAACAGGTACAAGGCTGTTTCCAGCTTTGTGCTGTCCGCCCCCTTTTTAACCTTGATGCCGATGGTGGTGATCTTGTCGGTTGCCGAGATCATTTGCAGTCTCTTCAGCGGCACGAAGATCGTGCCGTCATCCTGGGTTCCGGTCCGTTCCAGAATGCCAACGACCTTGAGTTTGACGTTCTTTTCCGGAACCAGGATCATATCTCCCACTTCCCGCTGTTCCAGTTCGGCCGCCTCGAAACCCATGACCGCTTCGGCGGCGTTCTCGTCCTTAAACCATCCCCCCTGGCGAAAACGGAAAAACGGCTTCATGCCAGGGAAGGTGGCTGCTTCGACACCGAAATAGCCGGCAATGCCACCACCATCCCCCTTGTCGGGATCGAAGAATGCCTGCATCAGGATCGGGGTAACCTTGTCGACTTCCGGCTTCTTCACGATCTCGTCCACCATCGACTGTTCGATGTAACGCAAGCCGGTTCCCCCCTGCAGCATCATGGTGGCCGCCTCGTAGGGACATCCCTTAGCCATGACCATCAGTTGGTACCCCATGTTGTCAATGTCGCGGTTCAGGGCATGTTCGTACCCCCGGTTGAAACCGAGCAGGCTCACGAGCACCCATGACGACAGCATGATGCCGATCAGGGTCAGCAGGGTGCGGGCCTTCTTGCGCAGCAGGTTCTTGTAGGCGATTTGAAAACGGCTGATCATGGCCTCCCCTTTTCCGGCGAATAGACAAATTCATCCATCAATATGAGATTTTTCTTCAGCGCTCGCAATGAGGCACGGAAGTCCTGTTCCGCCTCGGACGCCGGGTTGCGAATCTCGGTCAGCTTGCCGGAAGCTTTGCCGCTGGCCGGATCGTATGAGTCGAAATCCGTGAGGGTCAAGCCAACGAACTGGCGGCCGAATTTGGGATCGCGCAGTTTTTTCGCCCACTGGCTGGTCATCTTCTGGATGTAGAACGACCTGATGCGGCCGGTCGTATCCAGGGCGACGAAGACCTGGATGCCACCGTACGCTCCCTTCTGGTTGACACCGTGGATATAGCCGATCTTCTGCGTCCCTTTACGGATTTCATAGATCGTGTACGGAACGTCGATGGTCTCGTAGATACCGTGAAAACGGTCGCCGAGACGTTTTTCGACTCGTTTCAGCATGGTGTCTCCTCCCCGTTTGTCGATTGATACATACGACGTTTTGTAACCGCTTGAGTCAGGAAAGAAGCGGGCCACATCCCGGTCAGGATCATTCAGGTCGCAACCGACGGCGGCAAGCGCCGGAATGGCCATGACAAAAAAGACCAACAATGTTGCCAGCACTATCCTGTAACAAGACATACCTTTCATACGAGGTTCCTCAACCTTCAACCTTGCCGCTACAGCGGCAGATAATAATACAGTTGCGCGATGGCGCGGTGATCGTCGTCATTGCGATTATATTCGTACATCGTCCGGACGGTCAGCTCCGGGGTAGCCACGGCGGATACGCAGAGCGAGATCAACCAATTTTCACTTCCCGAGCGCCAGTAGGTCGGCTGCAGCTCAATTTTCATCCGCTGTTCGGGACCAAACAGGTACCCGAGGCGGTACATGGCAGCCACCGTGTCAACGCCGAGCCACTCCCCGGCCAGGATGTCGACACGATGCTCCAGGTTGTCTCGCAGGAAGGCAAAATCGGTTCCCGCCAGTTTCAGCGGGAGGGGATCGGGGGCACGCAGCTGGTACCCCATGGTATCAAGTGTCCGGCCATAGCCGGCGGAGAGCCCGAGCGAATAATTGTCTTCGTTGAGCACGCCATAGGCGATCCTCCCTGCCAACAGATAGTTCCCCCTGGCATAGACCGGCATCCCGGTTCCGGTAGTGGCGCTGAACTGCAGATTGCCCCAGGAGAGATCCCGGTAGCTGCCGACGCCCCAATCGCGATCATAGCCGAACCCCTGGATCGGCAAGGTGCGCAGAATCAGCGGATGGCTGTCAAAGTAGGAGCCGAGACCGAGAGCGGGGCGGTTGTGCCCGATCCAGAGATCACTCAGCGGGGTCTTGACCTTGAACCAGGCGTTGTAGGCCTGCGGCTCGGCTTTTATCACCCCATCGCCAAAGACGGAGAGCGCCAGGCGGGCCTGCAGCCCAAAAGAACCCCAGTCTCCCGTGGCACCGGAAAAGCGTTGCAGATAGTCGAAACCAACACTCGGTTTCTGCATCTCCGCATCCGGATTCATCGAGTAGTAGATCGCCTTCTCCTGTTGAGAGGAGTAGCCGGCAATACCCTGGGCCTCGAAATAGAGCAGGTGGTTGTCGCCATGGGCTGGCGATGCCAACACCACCATCAGCGTCAGCAGGGGAACTGTTTTAGAGATCGAACAGGTAGACACCACGTAGCACCGTTTTCCCTTCTTTTATGAATGTAAAACTCACTTCCCAGTCGCCGGGCATGACCAAACGGAGCGGCAGGAGATAGGCTCCCTTTGCCGAGACGGAGAAATCCTTGTCACCGCTGGCGTGGGCGCCCCGCATGGATGGCATGTCCGCATCTCCCTTGACGACGTACGACGTATCACGCGCACCGGCTGTCGTGAATATCTCCACCCGCATGATCGCCGTCCCCAGTTTGGGCGGCTTGGTAAAACCATAGATAACGTAATGTGTTGCATCAAGGGGAACCTTCTCTCCCGGCTTCGGCAGTATGCTGGCGCCGCGCTTTGTGGTGGTGGCAGCTGTTGCGGCGTCACACACAGGCGGAACAGCCACACCGGCCATCACCGCCAGCACAACCATCAGTATCACTCTCTTCATGCTGGCACCTCCTCCATCCCTCTCTATTTCAAATTGATGGTAACCCCGGGGACCGTCGCTGCGGTGGTGTAGTCCTTCCCTTGGACCGAACTGGCGGTAAAGTCTGCTGCCGTCACCGTTGTGCCGGTTGCAATGTCGAAGGTAATCACAGCGCAATTTCCGTTGCCGAAGCCGATGGTGGGACTGACGACATCAAAGGTCAGCTGACGGGCAGTAGTGTTGTAGTTACCAATCACATGGGGAGAACCGGTGGCCGCAGTCCCGGCAGCTGTGATCACCCCCTCCTGAACCTGGCCGGTTGCCAGGGTGCGCATGTCAACCCCGTTCGGAACGGTTATGATCCCACGCAACGCTCCCAGCATTGTTCCGGCCGGTACATTGGCAGCTTCCACGGTCAGCTGGACAGTTGAGAGTGGAGCCGTGCCGCTTGCACCGCCACTCCCTCCGCCACACCCTCCCAGTATCAGTACGACGGTCATGATCAGGTACGAGGTCAGCATGTTTTTCAGTTTATTAGCGTTCATTGGACACCACCTTTAGTAAGTTATGTAGAGCTACCATGTAATAAGAGCGAGAATACGCTTGAGAATCACCAGGGCGTCACCAGCGTCGATGATCCCGTCCGGGCTCGGCTTGCCAAGTACCAGCGGGGCAACGTCACCCTGGGCCAGATCGCCGGCAGTCGACTGGATCAGTCCCACACTGATTTGCAGTGCCCGCAAGGCATCTGACAAATCAACGATGTTATCACCGTTGAGATCTCCGATTGGCGTGGCTGCAGCGGCAACGGTGAAATTGAGGCTGGCTGTCTTCACCGGATTAGCTGCTGATACGGGCCCCAGTGCCTTGGCATTAACGTTGACAACGTAGGTACCGGGAACCGCAGGAGGTGTCCAGCTCGCTTCGCGGACCAGTGAGTAACCGGGTGTCGAGCCTTTGAACATCGACGTCATGTTTGGCACCGGCTGGGCAACCGTGACACCCGTTGGTGGAGTTACGCTGAACTGGTACTCGAAGCCGCTCCCCTCAGGATAGTTGGGGATGGTGGTGGTAGTCGAGGCCATGAAGGTTATGGGAGCAGTGGGCGCTCCGGGGAGCGGCGAGGTGGATGACGCCGTCAACATGACCTGATCGGCCGGTGTCGTAACGACCAGCGGCCGCATCATGTCATGTTCTTCGTGGGAAAGGATGTGGCAATGCCAGACATACATACCGGGGATATCGAATTTTGCCTTGACCCTGGTGACCTTGCCGGGAGGACACATGATGGTATCCTTCCACCCTGCTTCGTAGGGCGGGGGAGCGGCAATTGTACTGCCGGGAGGCTGGGCAACGACGTAGTCCGGTGCGGTAAGCGGCCCCGGCAGCACACCGGCGTTGGTAACATTCAATATCGGATCGCCGCTTACCGGATCAGTACCCAGCACCTGGATATCTTCCCGGTTGATCAGCTGGAACGCCACCTGGTGCAGATGCATCGGATGCGCGTCAACCGTGGTGTTGATAATGTCCCACTGTTCGGTGTCGTTCAGCCGGATCAGCTCGGTGATCTCACCCCCGAAGCCTCGGCCGTCGATGGTCGGCATGATCCGGCCATACTGGTCCGTGATTTCCCACAGCGATACCTTGCGTACCGGCAGCAACGGATCAAGCGGCAGCGACTGTATGGCGCTGCGCAGTACCACGCCGGCGTTGGGGGGAGGTACATCACTAATCGCACTCTTGGCAACGGAAACATCAAAGTACATTATTTCGGGGATTTCCTCCGAACGATAGGGAGAAAGATGGGCGGCGATGGCGGCAGCATCGGCAGCAGCTGCTGCTTTGACACTCAGAATCGGGTCACCGCCATAGGGAGAATCTCCGGCCCAGTTTTCCATCACGATCTTCTTCCCGGTCAGATCGAACCGAACCGGTCTATTTTGCGCATCCAGCACGCTGTTCCCCTGGTCGTCCAATACTTCGTTACCATTGAAGTCGACCAGAACGTCGAGGCGTTCACCTCCCATCAGCAGCAGACTCTCACGTTTGACCGGTTTGTCGAGGAACCCCTGTTCCGTCCCGATCTGCCAGAACGGCAGGTATCTGGCCGGGTTGGTAACGGCATCGCTGCCGGTGCCGGCTACCTTGAGCCTCATGATCCAGGTACGGGAATCGGTGCCGCCGATGAAGCGCATGCGGTAGACCCGCGGCTCAACGTTATATTTTCCGTATACGACCCCGTTGACCACCGGCATATTACCGAAGAACTCAAGGGTCGAACTGGTGGCCAGAACCGGTTTGACACCAGCTCCGGCCACGTACGGGATCAAGTGACCATCCGCAGGATCTTCCATGAAGAGCGGCGTGTTGGGGCATTTGTCAAGATCGTTGGGAGTGATCGTTCCATCGGACTGATAGGTATAGGTACAGTTCTTGGAGTTTTTGAGGTTGACAGAGTCAATGATGTCCCGGGAGTCGATGATCGGAGTGTTGGGCATTGCCAACTGCCCATCATTATAAAACACGCGGTCCTGCATGGCGAAACCGAGCTCATAATCTCCGCTCGGGAGAACCTTGGTGGCAGCGCTTCCCGGTGGCACCCCTTGCAGCGTTTTCTCGTTGTCGTCGGTAACCGGGAAGAAACCGGCCAACCCCATGTTGGTGTTGACGTGGGTCAAACCGGTGGCGTGGTCATGATACCAGAGGGTGCCGGCTTCCTGATCCATCGGATAGCGGTAGGTTCCTTCCGGACCATGCTGAGCAGTCGATTCCCAGGCGTTCCCCTTTTCAGCGAATAACGGCGTAAACCAGGAATTGGCAAAACCGTCGCTCTCCGGCGTCACATGGGCGCCATGGGCATGGACAACAATACGATTATACGGGAAGCAGTTGGGAGGCATGTTGTCGCAGATGGTCGGATCAAAGTTGGTCGGCTTTTCGTTGGGGAGCTCATTGAGCCATTGCACCCGCACACTTCTTCCCTTGGTCGCTTTGATGGAGGGGGCCGGGAAGTGCCAGATCCCGGTTGTCCCGAAGGTAGCATCGACAAAGGGAGCAGGAGCGTTGCCGGTTACGGTCACTCCCGCAGGTGCACCGGGAGGAGTCCATCCCTGGCCGCCGGAACCGTAGCCGTACACGTTGGTTATGGCTCCGAAAGCATTACCGGCCGGGTCGAGCAGACCGGCGCCGCCTCCGAAGATTCCGGGAAGCGCCAACTGCTGCGGAAACTTCCTGGCAGTTATGGTGTAGCAGTCTTCGGTACTGGCCGGATCGTCAGGAAGCCTGCCGCAGCTAGCGGGAAATCCCAGTTTGACGGCATCGGACGTCCGGTACGGCACATAGGTGAAGTAACTGGCCAAGGCGTTGGGAATCACGTTCGTCCAGGCATTTGTCTGGGACTGGGGCGCCAGGATCGGCTTCCGGTAATCCGGCGATTCAATGGTTGTCGAAGCTTTTGCCGGACGTGCCACCACGGCCATTGCGGTGAGTGCCATGGCGAACAGCATTCCCGCGTATGTCATGATTTTTGTTCTTCGCATGCGCATACCATGCCTCCTTTGTGATGCAGAGATGAGTCGAAAAACGTAACGACAAATTTTTACTATCGTTTTGTAGTAACTATACGTGAATATTCAGATCCGCATATTCAGTGAATGACTCTATTATGCATAGGCTGTAATAACCTGGACACCTACGTATTTGTCCTATGAGGAGAGGCTGTTTGAGAGGGAGAATCGAGGGAAGCAACGCGGGACATCTGCCATCTGAGCCGCCATATCAAGGCGGTTCAGAATGACTGGTATCGCTACAGCTTTTCGTCATGCGGGGGAATAGCAGGGTACAAGCGGAACAATGATGTGATGATGAAACACGGTTGAGAGTTTTAAGATGTGATGATTACGGGAACGTTATTTTTAAGCACGTGCCAGGTTATCGCTGCTGTTCAAGCAAGCTCTTGAACTGTGCAATCTGCTGGCGCAATTCCGTTTCCAGTGTCTTGGCTGCGGTGATATTGGCAAAGGTGATCACCACCCCGCCGATACTGTTCTCCATGGTACGGTAGGGCATGATGCGTACCGAGAACCAGCGCCCATCGCTGGCAGCAACCTGTTTTTCAGAAAAGACCAGCGTTCGCAGTACCTCGTGCGCTTCAGTGATCATGTCCGGGTAGTGCAGGTCATTGACGATATCGGAGAGTGGACGCCCCACATCACCCGGCAGCAGTTTGAACAGTTTATCCGTACCGGAGGTGAAACGCCGGATATGAAGCTGGTTATCAAGGAAGATGGTGACTATTTCCGTGCTGTTGAGCAGATTCCGCATGTCGTCGCTCACCCGCGATAGTTCATCCATTTTGGAGGCCTGTTCGGCGTTGACCGACTGCAGTTCTTCATTCATCGACTGCATCTCTTCCCGTGAAGTGGTCAGTTCTTCGTTGGTGGACTGCAACTCCTCGTTGGTGGACTGCAGCTCCTCATTGGTGGATTTCAGTTCTTCCTGGGACGATTGCATCTCCTCACGGGTAGTCTGGATTGTTTCCCGCAGCTGCTGAAGTTCCTGCTCCAGATCATTGACCCGTGCATTTTCGGAGGAGAGTGAGCGGGAACTGCCGCGCACCTTTTTCTCCAGCGGCGTGGCCACGTCATTAAAGACAATCATGACCATGCCACGCAGCGCTTCCGGTTGTTCGATTGCCTGTACCGTTATATCCACATGCTGTGTGCTGCCGTTGGTTCCGACCTTGAGGTTCCTTACGGTTATCGTCTCTTTTTGGCGGAGTGCCTTTTGAAAGGCACTTCCCAGCTCAAAACTGAGCCCTTCGCGGGTCATGGCAAAGATGTTCCAGTTGGCCTTACCGGCTGCCGGTTCCAAGTATTTTCCGGTGCGCCCGCTGATATAGAGGATGTCCCCCCTGTCATTGGTCAATACTGCCGGCGGGGAAAAATGCTGCAGGAGCAGTTGGTCGGCAAGAGTCTGAATGTTGGGAACCGGCTTCAAGGGCTGTACCTCCATCGAATCTCCCGTCAGAGCGGGGGTAAATGAGGCGGGAAACGCCACCATTTCTGACCGTAACAGCGATGCATTCCGTTGAAAGAGTCTCGACTTGATGTGCAGCGGTGTAAAGAGGTCACTGAACACGTTGATGGTTTCCGCACTTCCCAGAAACAGGACTCCGCCCGGCAACAGGCTGTAGTGAAAGAGCGGGATGAGTTTTTTCTGCAGTTCGGGAGTCAGGTAAATCAGGAGATTGCGGCAGATCAGAAGATCCAGCTTGGTAAAGGGAGGATCCATGATGATGTTCTGGGTTGCGAAGGTCACCATCTCGCGAATCTCTTTTCCGACCCGGTATCCGCTACCATCCTTGATGAAAAAGCGTTTCAGCCGCTCGGGAGAAATATCGGCAGTGATATTGGCCGGATAGCTCCCCTGCCGGGCCCGGTCGATGGCGTCCTGATCAAGATCCGTGGCAAAGATCTGCAGGGTGAATTTTTCCGCCGGCTTGACCTGTTCCAGCGTTTCCATGAAGGTCATGGCCAGGGAATAGGCTTCTTCCCCGGTTGAACACCCCGCCGACCAGGCGCGCAGACAGCCGCCGGACGGGTGGCTCTTCAGCAACGCCGGTATGACCATGCTCCGGATCTGTTCCCATCCCTCCGAATCACGGAAAAAGCTGGTAACTCCGATCAGCAGTTCCTTGAAGAGTAGTTTCACCTCCTGGGAGTTCTCCTGCAGATAGCGCACATAGGAGGCGATCCTGTCGATCTGGTGAATACTCATGCGCCGTTCGATGCGCCGGTAGACCGTGTTCTTCTTGTACAACGAGAAGTCATGGCCGGTCTTTGCCCGCAACAGGATAAAGACTTTCTCCAGTGCGCTTTGATCCTTCTCTCCCAGAGGTTCTTCGGTCTTGGTGAGAACAATGGCATGCCGGAGATAATCCAGGATCTTTCCCGGCAACTGTTCCACCGGGGCGATCAGGTCGGCCAGACCGGCATGAATGGCGCTCCGCGGCATGCTGTCGAATCGGGCCGTGGCAGGATCCTGCACCAGCACCATGCCACCTTTTTCCTTGATGGCCCGCAGACCAAGTGTGCCGTCCGATCCCATACCGGAGAGGATGACGCCAATGCTGTTTTCCTGACGGTCTTCGGCCAGAGAGCGGAGGAACAGATCGATCGGGAGACGCAGGCCGCGCGGCGCTGTCGGCTCGAACAGGTGGAGCACACCGTGCAGAATCGACATGTCCGTATTGGGGGGAATGACATAGACGCAGTTCGGCTTGACCGGCATGCGGTCGGTTACCTGGTGAACCTCCATCCTGGTGACGCGCTGAAGCAGTTCGGGCATGATCCCCTTGTGGGTCGGGTCCAGGTGTTGAACGATGACGAAAGCCAGGCCGCACCCCGCCGGAACGTTGCTGAGGAACAGTTCCAGCGCTTCCAGCCCACCGGCCGACGCCCCGATGCCGACAATCGGGAACGGACTGTTTTTTGTATTGAGCTTGTGTTGATCAGCAGGAGATGATTCCTGTTGCGCCCCTGGTATTGTTGGTTTTTTTTGTTTGTTCATGCGGACAGACTAGCAGGATTTCACTGCATTTACTAAAGATTATTTTACGGCATATGCATGTGGGGGGATAATCGGGCAAATTTCGGGAGGGGGTAGAAACCCGGATAAAAAAAAGAGTCCCCGGCAGTTGCCGGGAACTCTTGATTTTTTATGGTGCCGAAGACTGGACTCGAACCAGCACACCCTTGCGAGCACAAGAACCTGAATCTTGCGTGTCTACCAATTCCACCA
>DAINBV010000015.1:0-73357 GCA_036732725.1 Geobacteraceae bacterium
GGATCCGATATCTACCACAACAATTTCTATACCGTCAATAAAAAAATACAGCCACATAACTACAAAATCACTCCACAACTCATAACCTACTAACTAATAGAAGCTTTAACGAGCAAAATAAATTTCAACAGACAGATATCAAGCGCCACAACGGCCAATCACATCGGAAATCACCTACAGCACCTTAACCACCACCAGCGAGACATCGTCAGCCGGCAGTTGGTCATCGGCAAACCGGGCAAGACTTGTAAATATCCCTTCCAGCAGCATTTCAGGATCCCCATCCCTCATGGCCATGATGATGTGTTCGAGCCGTTCCTGTCCAAAAAACTCTCCCGCCCCGTTCTCCACATCACAAACACCATCGGTATATAACAGCAGGATATCACCCGCAGCCAGCAGAGTTTCCCGTTCTTCGAAGACAACCTCACGAAAGACACCCCACAGCATTCCCTCGGCGTCCAGTTCCTCCAGAGAGTCACTTCCGGCACGATAGAACAGTGGCCGTACATGCCCGGCGTTCGCGTAGGTCAGCTTTCCGGCAGTGGAATCAAGACGAGCTGAAAACGCGCTGATCTGCAATTCCGCCCGGTTCAGGTCGTCATACAACAGATCGTTGGCCAAGGCGAGCAACTGCGCCGGAGAAGCGTCGATCCCTGCCCTGGCATGCAGCACCGTGCGCGCTTCCGACATCAACAGGGCCGATCCGAAGCTGTGTCCTGCCACATCGGCAATGACCACATCGAAGGAGTGCGCCGAGGTGGGGAAAAAATCAAAATAATCGCCTCCCACACTGGCTGCGGGCGTACAACGGCAGGCAATCCGAAACCCGCTGAGCCGGGGTGGCGAGGCTGGCAGGAGTGAACGCTGAATATTCCGCGCAATCTCCAGCTCATGCCTGATATAGCTGTTTTCCAGCAGTGCCGTGGCAGCCCGTTTTCTTTCCGTGATGTCGCGCATGATCGCCTGCATATGGGAGACACCGTGCAGTTCGAGCCGATTGAGACTGATTTCCGCATCAAAATCACACACACCCGCCCGGCACAAGCGCCACTCGAACGATTGCGGCACACCTGCCATGACCTGATGTTCATACGCTTGAAAGGCCACGACGGAAGGGCTGCCACACGGTTGTTCGGCGGGAGAGAATGAACAGAGGCTCCGTCCGATCATCTCGTCGGGAGACAGGGCTAACAATTCGCCGGTCTTGCGGTTACATGATTTGATCACACCGCCTGACATGAGAATGATGGCATCACTGGCAGACTCGAACAGTGTGCGATAGCGCATCTCGCTGTCCTGGAGTTCCTGAGTGCGTTCCAGCACCAGATCTTCAAGCCGTTCCTGATACGCCTTGTTCTCTGCAATCAGGCGAACCCGTTCCAGGCTCCGATGCAACACATGACGCAACGCATCAATACCAACCGGTTTGAACACGTACTCCCAGGCACCCAGACGTATGGCGCCAATGGCAGACTGCATATCCGCCGTACCCGATATGACCACAATCGGCAGATCGGGGTTCAATTCCTTCAACCTGGGGATCAGTTCCAGTCCGCTCATCCCCGGCATGTTCAGGTCGGTGAAGATGATATCCGGATGCCTTTCGGCACAGAGCTCCAGTGCCCTGAAACCGTTGCCGGCATCAACAACATCATATCCAATCGTTTCCAGTTGGGCGCAGATTACCTGCCTGACCAGATCCTCATCGTCAACTACCAGGACCAGCGGTACGGTTTCCATGATGGCACTCCTGTAGAGCTAACTATAGCATGGGAGATCCAACCCGCAATCAGTATTCTTTTTCAGTAGTACGACATTGATTTTGACTGGTTTTGTATGATATTGAACTAACATACCGGCAGCCGACCGGCAATCCTGCTGCCAGGAGTTCACATTCCGGCCTGACAGATCACAAACTTCAATTCCGCCGATACTTGATACGTTGGTAACGTTGTACCGAGCAGTGGAGGATGAAATACCATGGGTCTCTCCAATTATGTACTCCTGGACAAACTGTCTGACGGCTCGTACGCGACTGTCTACAAGGCATTCCACAAGGAAAATTCCGACTGTTTGCTGGTTTTGAAGTTGCTCAAGGCGATCACCCTGTCCGAATACAAGCAGAACTGGTTCGAGCAGAAAATCGAGCAATTGAAGGTTCTGAACGATCCCTTGCTGATTACACCGCTTAAGTTCACACAAAAAGACCATATCTGCTTCGTTACCCAATATTTTTATGACGGCGTGCCGCTCGACCGGCTGTTGCAATCATCCGCTCCGCTTTCCACCAAAGATTTCTTCACCATCGCCTGCAGCCTGGCCCGGGCTCTGGACAAGGTTCACCACGCCGGTATCATCCATGGCGGTATAAAACCGCACAACATCCTGGTCAACTCCGCCACGCTGGACGTCCGTTTGATCGACTTCATCAGCACGGTTGATGTGCGCGATGTCAGCCATTTCATCTACGAACCTTCCTTTATCAGGGAGACCCTCTGTTACACCACCCCTGAACAGACCGGACGCATCAATCACCGGATCAGTTTTTCCTCGGACATGTACTCCCTCGGTATCGTCTTCTACGAACTACTCACCGGCCGCATCCCCTTCAGGTCCCACGATCCGCTGGAGATTATTCACTCCCATCTGGCCCAGGAAGCACCCCAGGTGCATACCGTGAATCCGATCGTCCCGCTGATGCTGAGCAGAATCATCGCCAAGTTGATGGCTAAGGAGCCGGAGAAACGCTACCAGAGCAGCAACGCCCTGTTACTCGACCTGCTCCGCTGCCGTGATGAATTTGCATTGAACGGAACAATCGACGAATTCCCGATGGAGAGTCAGATCCACCCTCACCGGGTCACCTTCATCTCCAAAATGGTGGGGCGCGAGCGGGAGAGCCGACTGATCCTGGCCGAATATGAGCAGGTCACGGCCGGAGAGTTCCGATCTCTCCTGATCTCAGGACTGTCCGGCATCGGCAAAACCCGCCTAATTCAGGAGTTACAAAAATCGATCGTGCGCCACCGGGGGTATTTCACGTCAGGCAAGTTCGATCTCTACCAGAAGAATATCCCCTACAGCTCCCTGATCCAGGCATTCAGAAACTTGATACGGACCTTTCTGACCGAAAGCGATGAACAGCTGGCGATCTGGAAAAAGCGGATACTGAACGCAGTTGGACACAACGGGCAGGTTCTGACCGATGTGGTTCCGGAACTGACGCTCCTGATCGGCCCCCAACCGGACGTTCCCCAGCTCCCACCGGTGGAGTCGCTGAACCGTTTTCATGACATTTTCGAGCGCTTCCTGACCTGCCTGGCAAGCGATGAACACCCGCTGGTACTGTTCATCGATGATCTGCAGTGGTGTGATGTTGCCTCCTTCGACTTCCTGGCTAATATTTTCGACCACCACCGGGAGCACCCCTATCTGTTCCTGCTGGGGGCATACCGCCAAAACGAGGTTGACCAGGGGCATCCCTTGTCCCGACTGATCAACAACATCAGGGAGCAACACGGACCACTGCAGGAGATCACCCTTACTCCCTTACAACCTGAAGACTGCCACGAGATGGTGGCCTATATCCTGGCATCCCCCCTGGAGCAGACCAGGGTCCTGGCGGACTTCATCGCTACCCTTTCGGAAGGAAATCCGTTATTTATCAGCGAAAGCCTTTCTTACCTTCACAATGCCGAACTGTTGTTTCTTGATCAGGAACAACAGTGGCGCTGGGACATGGAAAAAATCCGGGTCTCTGACATGCCAACCACGGTGGTGCAACTGTTCGGCTCGAAAATTCGCCAGCTCCCGCCGGATCTGATTGAGCTGTTGGAACAGTGCGCCTGCATGGGTAACAGTTTTTCACCGGTTGAACTGTCATCCATCAGGAAGATCAACCTGACGGAGACCTTCCGGATGCTGCAACCGGCTCTACGACAGGGACTGTTGATCGAACAGAAGAACCAGCTGCAGTTCATCCACGACAAGGTTCAGGAAGCGGTGCTGGCCAACATACCGGCGGAGCGCCGGCGCCGGATCCACCGTCAGGCGGGGGAACATCTGCTGGCCGCTGCCCCCCCGGGCGCCAACCTGGAAAAGCTTGACCAGCTGTTCACCATCGTTTCGCACCTTAATCTGGGTAGGGAGGCTGTTCCCTCCCTACCAACCGCCTATCTGCTGGCGGAAGTCAACTATCATGCCGGTAACAAGGCATTGGACTCCCTCGCCACGGAAGCAGCCAACACCTATTTCCGGCTCAGCCGAGAACTGCTGCCGGATGACTGCTGGGAGAACGAGCGATACGACCGCACCTTCAGGATTTTTCAGAAGGGAGCCAAGACAGAGTTGATGTGCGGCAATTACGGCAGCTCGGAGAAACTGCTCAGCACGTTGCTCGACCATGCCAAGAGCGACCTGGACAAGGCAGAATGTCTGGCAGAGCAGACCACCTCCCTGTCATCGGTCGGGAACTTCATCAAAGCGATTGCCACCGCCAACCGGGGATTGGCCTATTTCCACAAGGCTATTCCGGACAACCCGGATGAAGCAGATCGCAAACGATCGGACTTGATGGCAGAGATCGCCGCACACCCCGCTGATGTGTGGCAGACGATCCTGAACATCCCTTTTACCACGGAGCGGCGCAGCAAGATCGAGCTGGCATTCTACAGCGAGCTGATCCCCGACCTCTACATGTCCGGGCTGGTGCCCCAGTTATACCTGGCGGCGGCCCAGTCGACCCGGCATTGCCTGGCCGGCGGCATGGATGAATCGGTGATCTATTCTTTCAGTATCATGGGGCTGCAACTGGGGGAACAGGAGGATTTCAATCAGGCCTTCCGCTACGAGGACCTGGCCCGGGATCTTTCGGCCAAATATCCCAATACCTTCGGCGCAACCCGCGGCATGAACGGCATTGTCTGGTGTAACATGCATTCCCGGAGTCATCCCGCCCAGATCGTGGAATACGCCCTCAAGGCGATCCAGTGCGGCAAGAACTGTGGCGATCTGTATAACGCCGCCCTTTCCTATGGCCCCCTGATGTGGAACCTGCAGCTCCAGGGCGCCAATTTCCCGGCAATCGAGGAGTATGCTTCGGAATGCCTGCACTTCTCACAGCGCTACCATCTCTCCTTTTCCATTGGTTTGGCCGAGGCGGTGCAGGCAGGATGGATCGCCCCGATGAAAAACGGCTACCTCCCCGTAACCATGGATAAAAAACTGGAACAGTGGCAACAGGAGAATCATATTGCCTCGGCCGGCAGTTACTGTGTTCTGCTGGGGATCAGCCACTACTATCTGGGAGAGTATCAACAGGCCGGCGAACAGTTTGAGAACGTGCGCAGGTACCTGGCAGGACTGACCGACAACGTACTCAAGCGACAATGGTATCTCTTCCAGGTATTGAATCTGATCCGCTTGTACCAAGGCGTGGGTGGTGATCGGGATGAAACCGTTTTGATGGCCAGGATCGCGCCCTTGATGGCAAAGATTGAGACCTGGGCCGCCCTGGGACCTTTGTTGCAACCGTACCTGGCCTTGATCCGGGCCGAACTGGCCAGGATTCGGGGAGGATTCGAGCACGCCAGGAGTTTCTACCTGGATGCAATCAACATTGCACATCAACAGTGTTACACTTTTTTAGAGGGGCATCTTAATGAATGTCTGACCGGGCTCTTGTTCCATGAGGGTCACGGTACCGCACGGGTGTATGCCGCCGAGGCGAACCGCCTGTACCAGCAATGTGGCGCGCAACGCAAGCAAAGCAGGCTGACGGAATCGTATCCAGATTTTTTCCAGCCGGAAAGAACAGTCCGATCACCCATCGAGACGGAACCACCCTCCCAGCTGGCCAACCTGGATGTGAACTACCTGATGAAATCATCCCATGCAATTTCAGCCGAGATCGTTCCGGAAGCCCTGCTGAACAGAATCATGAACGTAGTGATCGAAAGTTCAGGCGCCCAGCACGGTTATCTGTTGATAACTGACAACGGCAGTTTATCCGTCCGTGCCGAGAGCCATGTCTCGGAACGACTGGTCGTACAAACCGTAGAGCGGAAACTGGATGATGTAGTGGATATCGGTGTGGCGATTATTCGTTACGTGCATCGCACCGGTGAACGGATCATCCTGGAGAACGCCTGTCAGGAAGGTATGTTCAAAGACGACGCGCAAATCCGGAAGTTGGGATTGCGTTCCGTACTTTGCCTTCCGATCATCAAGCAGGCGCGCATGATCGGAGTACTCTATCTGGAAAACCGTCTTTTTAAAGGGGTGTTTACGTCACAAAAAGCAGAGATGACACAACATTTGACATTGCAGGCTGCCATTTCACTGGAGAATGCGCTGCTGGTGGAAGGGATCAAACGGGCAAAAGAGGAACTGCACAGAACCAATGATGAACTGGAACAACGGGTGGCACAACGAACCGCTGACCTGGAAGAACAGTCACGGCTACTGGAATCATTCTTCAAACACACCAAAACCTGCTTCGTTTTTCTCGATACGGAGTTCAATTTTATCCGGGTTAACGAGGCGTACGCCACGGCGTGTCAACGGGATGCCGAGGAATTCCCCGGACAGAATCACTTTGATCTTTACCCGTCGCAAGAACTCAAAGCACAATTCCAACAGGTGGTGGCATCAAAGGAACCGCTTTACATTTTAGAACGACCATTTTCCTTCCCTGACCATCCCGAATGGGGAACCAGTTATTGGGATCTGGTGCTTGCCCCGATGCTGAATGCTCAGCAGCAGATCGATTGCCTGGTATTTACCCTGAACAATGTTACCGAACGTAAGCAGACTGTGGATGAACTGTGCGAAAAAGAGCGTTTGCTGTTGCATCAGAGCCGCTTGGCAGCCATGGGGGAGATGATCAACAACATCGCCCACCAGTGGCGGCAACCGCTGAACATCCTGGGGATGCAAATCCAGCAGATGCGGATGTTTTACGAGCTGGGGCGTTTCGACCAGGGGTATCTGGACAGCAGCGTCAATAAATCGATGGGGCTGATCCAGCACATGTCCCAGACCATCGACGACTTCAGAAATTTTTTCATGACCGACAAGGAAATGGTCACCTTCAAACTGGCCGAAGTGATTAACAGGACACAATCGCTGGTGGAATCAGGGTTCAACAACCAGCATATCATCATTGAAATCACTCTGCAGGGTGATCCCACCATCTGCGGCTATCCCAACGAACTTTCCCAGGTTCTGCTCAATATCATGATGAATGCCAAGGATGTGCTGCTTGAAAAGAGCATCGCCGAGCCACGGATCACAATCTGCGCCTTCCGGGAAGCCGACTCAGCGGTGGTAACCATCAGCGACAATGGCGGCGGCATCCCGCCAGAGATCATGGGTAAAATATTCGACCCTTACTTTACCACCAAAGGACCTGACAAGGGGACCGGAGTCGGACTGTTCATGTCCAAGACCATCATCGAAAAAAACATGGGGGGATTCCTGACTGCCCGCAACACCGCTGTGGGGGCCGAGTTCAGGATCGAATTATCCTAGTTTCAGGATGTTGCGAATGCGGAGATAATCTTCAGGGGTATCCATATCGATCAGGATGCCGGGATCATCCACCGCAACAGCCTGTACCCGCCGTTTGTCGTGACCCAGCAGATCGCGCAACGTCATCCCTTCCTTGAGATCATCCAGAATCGTGCGTGGCACTAGCAATGGGTGTCCCCCCTGTTGCTGGTGTCGCGGGGTAATGATCCGCTCGGGAAAGCTGTCATGCTGAGACAACAGAGCCTTGATCGTGGCCGGTGTTACCAGGGGATAATCGCACAGCGCGATGATCACGCCGCTCACCTCAGGATCCACGGCAGCGCGTCCCGCCATGATCGAAGAGGCCATATCACCATCAGAACTGCGGTTTACCACCACCCTGGCCGAACACACTCCGGCAGCTTCGGCAGCCGCGGCCACCTCCTGACCATCCTGCGACACCACCACGACTGTCTCGTTGACACCCCCCTGCTGCAATGTCCGGAGACAGCGGCCGATCACCGTGGTTTCCCCCAGCGCCAACAGCTGCTTGCAGCGCCCCATGCGACGTGACCGGCCGGCGGCCAGCAGCAGGGCAGCCACAGTCCGGCTCACCCTTCCCTCCTCAGCTTGATCAACTGGGCGACGATGCTGACGGCAATCTCTTCCGGCGTCTGGGCGCCGATCTCAATCCCGACCGGCGTAATCACCCGGGCCCGGCTCGCTTGATCAAACCCGTCATCACACAAGGTCTGCAACAGCACCTCACGTTTGCGCCGGCTCCCCAACAGGCCGATGAATCCTGCCTCGCTTGCCAGACAACCGCGCACCGCATCGAAATCATGGAGATGACCGGTGGTGGCAATCACCACATAACTGTTGGGTAACAGTTTCAGGCGTTCAAAGGCGTCCGTAACCGGAGAGCAGTGGACTTCATCGGCCCCCGGGAGCAGTTCCTGGCTGGCACACTCCGGCCGTTCATCCACGACCACCACCCGGAAACCGCACT
This sequence comes from Geobacteraceae bacterium, assembly GCA_036732725.1. Lineage (GTDB taxonomy): Bacteria > Desulfobacterota > Desulfuromonadia > Geobacterales > Pseudopelobacteraceae > CAIPTY01. The sequence goes on from DAINBV010000015.1 coordinate 8,522, forward strand.
GATGGGCCAGCCGGGTAACCGCCCGTCCCACGTGACCGGCGCCGAACATGACCAGCAACGGCCTCCTTCCCTGCGGCTCCACAAACACCGACATATTCCCGCCGCAGGCAAAGCCATGTTCCTCGGTCAGAACGAATTCCAGCGTCGTCGCTTCGCCCGACGCAAGAGCACGGATCGCAGCCTCAATTGTTTCGCTCTCCACCCGGCCGCCACCCACGGAGCCGATCGAGCTCCCATCCCCCCGCACCAGCATCTTGGCCCCGGCCTTGCGGGGGGATGATCCGCTCGCGGCCACCACCGTAGCCAGAGTATACGGTTCCCCCTTACGGGTCAGACGCACCATTTCTTCGTACAATTCCAGATCAGTCATGATTGAGTCCTTTATCAGAGCTGTGCCACACTACTCCAGCTTTATAGCGTGGTTGGACTACCCTTTGTCAAGTGCCGCCTTAACCTTGTCCGGCGTCATCGGCAGGCTGCGCAGACGGGCACCGGAGAGGTTAAAGAGCGCATTGGCCACGGCCGGAGCAATCGGAGGCACCCCCGGCTCACCGACTCCCCCCGGATCTTCGTTGCTGGCAACAATATGCACCTCGATCCGGGGCGCAGCTGCCATGCGGATCAGCGGATAGCTGTCAAAATTTCCCTGTTCAACCCGGCCGTTCTTAAAGGTGATTGCCCCGTACAAAGCAGCGGAGAGGCCAAAGATGATCCCCGATTCCATCTGGGCCTTGATGGTATCAGGGTTGACGATCCGGCCGCAATCCACGGCGCAAACCACCCGATGCACCTTGATGGCGCCACTTTTGTCCAGCAAAACTTCCGCCACCTGGGCGATGATGCTGCCGAACGATTCGTGGATGGCAATGCCGCGGCCACGCCACGCCGGCAGCGGCTTGCCCCATCCGGCTTTTTCAGCGGCGGTCTGCAGAACCTTCTGATGACGCGGATGACCGGCCAACAGGGTGCGCCGGTAGCGATAGGGATCGTGTCCTCCCTGATGGGCCAGTTCGTCCAGCACGCTTTCCATCACGAATGCAGTGTGGGAATGACCGACCGAGCGCCACCAGAGCACCGGCACACCATTGGCGGGTGAGTGCAGTTCCACCTGCAGGTTGGGAATCCGGTAGGGGGTATCGGCAGCGCCTTCCACCGAGGTGTGGTCGATCCCCTCCTTGATCATGGCCGATTCAAAGGGGGTGCCGGTAATGATTGACTGGCCGACGATACGATGGTGCCAGGCCAGTGGATACCCCTTGTTATCCAGGCACGCCTCAACCCGGTTGTACCACATGGGGCGGTAATAGCCAGCCCGCATATCGTCTTCGCGGCTGCGGATCACCTTGACCGGCTGCCGGAGCGCCATGGCTACCTGCACCGCCTCCTTGACAAAATCGGAAGCGGGACAGGCCCGGCGTCCAAAGCCGCCACCGAGAAAGGTGGTCTCAAATTCGATCTGTTCCGGTTTCAAGCCGGTCAGCCGGGCCGCCGCTTCCCGATCAATGGTCTGCATCTGGCTGCCGGTACGGATCAGACAGCTCTCTTTTCTCAGGTCAACAAAACAGTTGAGCGGTTCCATGGTGGCATGGGCCAGGTACGGCAGTTCGAAGAGCGCCGTGATCTTTTCGGGATGCTTCGCCAGCACAGTCGCTGCATCACCCTCCTGGCGGGCGATCAAGCCGGGGGTGCGGGCCAACGCAGCGTATTCCTGGTGCATGGTTTCAGTTGATATGCTCCCCCATTTCCCCTCATCCCAGCTGATTTCCAGCAGTTCGCGCCCCTTCAACGCCTGCCAGTAATCATCGGCGACCACCGCCACACCCGCTTCCACGCTGAGCACATGGCGCACACCGGGCAACGCCCTGGCCTTGTCGGCATTCAGGGTGATCAACTTGCCGCCGAACACCGGCGGACGAGCGATCACGGCGGTCAACATGCCGGGCGCCTGCACATCGATGCCGAACAGGGCCCTGCCATTGATCTTGGCCGGGCTATCCAGACGTTTGGTCGGCCTGCCAAGCAGTTTTGGTTTGCCCGACTTCAGTTTCGGCGTTTGCGGCACCGGCAGTTGCGCCGCCCGATCCACCAACTTGCCGTAGGAGAGGCGTGCGCCGCCCGGACTGATGACAAAGCCGTTCTCGGCCCGGCAGCTGCCAGGATCAACCTGCCACTGCTGTGCGGCGGCAGTGACCAGCATCTCACGGGCCGCCGCACCGGCCAATGAGAGCCGTTGCCATTCGGAGCGCACACTGGAACTGCCGCCGGTCACCATGATCGGACCGAAAAGGGCATGGTTATATTCCTTTGCCACCGGGGAAGCCCTGAAAGTGACTTTTTGCCAGTTACAACAGAGTTCTTCCGCCACCAGCATCGGAAGCGAGGTATACACCCCCTGCCCCATCTCCGATTTATTGACGATCACCGTCACGCTCCCATCCCGTCCGATCCGCAAATAGGCGTTGGGGCTGAACAGCTCCTGAGCAGCCGCCTCGGCAGTACTGCGGCCAAAGGGAAGATGACAAGCCAGCACCAATCCGCCGCTCACCAAGGCACTGGTCTTGATAAACTGCCGTCGCGTCATGTTCGCATCTCCGGTCATGACTTCTTACCTCCCTTGGCCGCTGGTTTACCACTGGCAACATGAATCGCCCGCCGGATACGGCCATAGGTTCCGCAACGGCAAAGGTTGCCGCTCATGGCACGGTCAATATCGGCATCATTCGGTTTCGGTTTCTGAGCCAGGAGCGCCACAGCGGAGACCACCTGACCCGGTTGACAGTAGCCGCACTGGGAAACCTCCTGGGCCAGCCAGGCCTGCTTGACCGGATGGTTTTCAGGAATCCCCTCGATGGTGGTGATGGTTGCGCCCAGCACGTCACCCACCGGGGTTATGCACGCTCGTTGCGGTTTACCGTCGATCAGCACCGTACAGGCGCCGCACAACCCTTCACCACAGCCGAACTTGGTGCCGGTCAGTTTGAGATGATCTCTCAAAACCCAGAGCAGTGGCGTATCTTTTCCCACCTCGGCCTGCAGCCTGCTACCATTGACATTCAGGTCTATCATCATGTTCCCCCTTCCGTAGTGGACATTTGTTAAGGATCGGCGTACCGCTCTGTCATGCCGGAGCTGAATCCGATGGTTGGCATGTTGTGTGTATAGGGATACGACATGATCTGAAGGCAGCATCCATGCCAGCTTTGGCTCTACCGTTTTTTTGCTTGTTTTTCAGCACATTGAAAGCCGGGAGCAGACAATCGTCTATTTTCAGGTATAACAACAGAGGTTGCAGGAGCAGAAGTGCAACCAGTAGTGCCACGGTCGATTGCACCATTCCCGGACACAGACACATTTGTTGCAGATGCAAATGATGTTGCTGTTTGGATGTTGCAGTAACCAAGAGGGTCCACCATGCAAGCGATACCCGAAACAGTTCCTTTGCTCGTTTACACCATGGCGGCAGCAGCCCTGATCGGCCTGCTCTTGCTGGCAGCCTGGTGGCTGGGCGCCAAAACCACCAACGCCAACAAGCCACTCCCCTATGAATCGGGTGTCATCCCGAGCGGCAGCGCCCGCCTGGCGCTAACCGTCCCGTTTTACCTGATTGCCATCTTTTTCATCGTCTTCGATGTGGAGAGCGCCTTTATCTTCACCTGGAGTGTGGCCTGGGATCAGCTGGGAGTGGACGGGCTGTTGCACATCACCTTCTTCATAGTGGCCTTGCTGCTGGGGCTGGTCTGGATCTGGATCAAGGGAGGGCTGGAGTGGGGCCCTTCGGCGGGGAAACGATGAGAAATACCGGGGCTATGAACTCTATGAACTCAGATAACTGCCTCTTGACCAACCTGGATGACCTGATCAACTGGGGACGGGCCAATTCGCTCTGGCCGATGTTCTTCGGGCTTTCCTGCTGCTTTGTGGAGATGATGACCTCCTTCACCTCGCGTCACGACGTGGCCCGCTTCGGCGCCGAGGTGCTGCGCGGCACCCCGCGCCAGGCCGACCTGATGGTGATCGCCGGCACCCCCTTTGTCAAGATGGCGCCCAACATCCTGCGGTTGTATGAGCAGATGGCCGAACCGCGCTGGGTGGTCTCCATGGGGAGTTGCTCCAACTCGGGCGGCATGTACGATGTCTACAGCGTGGTGCAGGGAGTCAACCAGTTTCTGCCGGTGGATGTCTACATCCCCGGTTGTCCGCCACGGCCGGAAGCATTCCTGCAAGGGTTGATGCTGTTGCAGGAGAAGATCAAGCGCAACGAGCGCCCCGCCCGACCGGTGCTCCATCTGACCGGCGGCAGCCAGGGCACCACCACACCGTTGCTGGTGCCGGGGGAGACCAAATCGTGCGATACCCGCGGACCGGGAATGGAAGGAACCGCCATCCGGGGGGTCTCGGTCGGCCATCCCAAGCCGTATCTCCCGCGTAGTGACGAACAGTGGCGGCCACCGGCGCCGAAACACCCCTATCCCGACTTCGGCCTCGGCAATGAACTGGAATCGATTTTTGGCAACCGGGTCAGGCGCGATGACAACGCCACCGACATGCTGACCTACCGGGTTCCGTCCCGTCTGGTCTCCGAGGTGCTGCTGCAGCTGAAAAACCGCCCCAAAGCGCCGTTCAAACGGCTGGAAGACATTGCCTGCGTAGATGAATCGTGCCGCCGCCACCCCGAGCAGTTCCCGGACTTCACAGTCAACTACCATCTGCTCAACATGGAGCACCCCGGCCATATCCGCATCAAGACCGAGCTGGAGGGAGACTATCCCGAACTCCCCAGCATCACCCCGGTCTTTGCCAATGCCGACTGGTACGAACGCGAGGTGTACGACATGTACGGCCTCACGTTCCAGGGGCACCCCAACCTGAAGCGGATCCTGATGCCCCACGACTGGCAGGGACACCCGCTGCGCAAGGAACATCCCTTCCGCGCCACCGAGATGGCGCCCTATACCATCGACGATGCCCGCCGGCACCAATCGTTACCGGCCAGCGACTTCTTCCAACAGGTGGACGAGGAGACCCTGATTCTCAACCTGGGGCCACAGCATCCGGGAACCCACGGCATCATCCGCTGCATGCTCCGCCTGGATGGCGAAGAGATCGTGGAGATGGAGAGCGACATCGGTTACCACCACCGCGGGGCGGAGAAGATCGCCGAACGCCAGCAATGGAACCAGTTCATCCCCTACACCGACCGGATCGACTACCTGGCCGGGGTGCAGAACAACCTGGCCTACTGCAACTCGGTGGAACGGCTGTGCGGCATCACGGTGCCGGAACGGGCCGAGGTGATCCGGGTCATGCTGGCCGAACTGTTCCGCATCGCCAGCCACCTGGTCTGGCTTGGCACCTTCACCGCCGACGTGGGGGCCATGACGCCGGTTTTCTACACCTTCAGCGACCGGGAAAAGATCTTCGACATCGTGGAGATGATCACCGGTGGCAGGATGCATCCGGCCTGGTTCCGCATCGGCGGGGTGGCCGAAGACCTCCCCGAGGGGTGGCAGCAGCCCGTCAAAAGCTTGCTGGCCTGGATGCCGTCCCGCCTGAAGGAATACCATGCCCTGCTGGACAGGAATCCGATTTTCAACGCCCGCCTGAAAGGGGTCGGGGTGATCTCTAAGGAGGATGCCCTGGAATGGGGGCTCTCCGGGCCGAACCTGCGCGCCTGCGGAGTGGAATGGGACCTGCGGCGCAAGCTCCCCTACTGCGGCTATGACCGCTTTGATTTCGATATCCCGACCGCCGAGGGAGGGGACTGTTGGGCCCGCTATCTGGTGCGGGTGGAGGAGATCCACCAGTCATTGCGCATCGTGCAACAGTGTCTGGAGAACATGCCGTCCGGCCGCTGGATGACCGACGATTATCGTTACGTGCTGCCGCAGAAAGCGGACAGCCTGAAGAACATCGAATCGTTGATCCACCACTTCGTCAACAGCACCCGCGGCATGGCTGCGCCCAAAGGGGAGAACTACAGCGCCATCGAGGCGCCAAAAGGGGAGAACGGCTATTTCGTGGTCTCGGACGGTTTGAACATCCCCTACCGGGTCAGGATCAAGACCCCCAGTTTCCCCCACATCCAGGCTTTGCCGGTCATGAGCAAAGGGTGGCTGGTGGCTGATTTCCTGGCAATACTCGGGTCGGTCGATTTTGTACTGGCGGATCTGGATCGGTAAACAAAAAAGCATCAACCACAGAGGTCACAGAGGAACACAGAGAAGATCAAAGACTAAAATGCATCGTACATATCAGCATTAGTTGGCATGCCGTATATATTTGATTCTTTTACAATAATAACCGTTTTGGTTTTCTCTCTGTGACCCTCTGTGACCTCTGTGGTTAAAAAAAGGTTTCTCCATGATTCCAACCGAACTTAAAACCGAACTCCAGGCCCGCGTCGCCTCCGCCATCACACCCCGTGAAGCCGCAGTGGATGTGATGAAATCACTCCAGGCCCACTACGGCTGGCTGACCGATGAAGCGGTCGTGGAAGCTGCGGAACTGCTGGGACTCTCGCCGTTGCAGGTGGAGGAGCTGGCCACCTTTTACGAGATGATCTACCGCCGGCCGGTCGGCAAGCGTGTGATCCACTGCTGCGATTCCATTTCCTGCTGGAACATGGGGGGTGAAAGCCTGTTGCAGCAGATCTCAGGAATGTTGGGAATCAAGGTCGGGGAGACCACCAGCGACGGTCTGTTCACCCTGCTCCCCTGTTGCTGTCTGGGTAACTGCGACCAGGCGCCAACCATCATGATCGGCGACACGATCCATGGCCGGGTAACGGTAGAGAATGCGGAAACGATATTGGAAACCGAAAGACGGTTGGCTGTGGCAACAAGTAGGGTTTCATGAACCAGAACCTTTATCATAATGTTCGCTATCTGAGCATCGCCATCTGCCTGCTCTGCAGCCTCATGTGTGCCTTTCCTGCAGGCGCCGAGACACCGTTCAGCCATCTCTGGAGCGGTTTCTCCACCTCGTTGGAGGGGCGCAGCACCCAGCAGCGCCATAACGCCTCCCTGGCCGGACGCTTTATCGACGGCTTGATCATCCCGCCGGGCGGCATCTTCAGCTTCAATGAACAGGTGGGAGGACGCAGCCGCGCCAAGGGGTACGAAACAGCGCCGTTCCTGAACGCCGACGGCCTGCTAGAGGATGCCCCGGGCGGCGGGATCTGCCAGCTCGCTTCCACCATCTACAATGCCGGTTTATTGGGGGGACTGGAGGTAGTCGAACGCCATCCCCACTCCCGCACCGTGCTGCATGTCCCACCCGGCCGCGATGCCACCATCGCCTCCTGGCGCAAGGACCTGAAGCTGCGCAACCCATTCTCCCATCCGCTGCTGCTAAAGATCAGCAGCGACAACAACCGCCTGAACGTGGCGCTGCATTCGCCTACGGATAAAAAATTCGACGTGCAGGTCTTTACCGAACAGCTGGCGCTGGAGGCGCAGGCCGTTGCAGGGCGGGTGAAGCAGGGGCAGCCGGGCGGCCAGGGGTATGCCACCGCAACCTGGCGCTCAATTCGCAAGGATGGCACGGACCGGAAAGAGCTGCTGTCAGAGGATGTGTATCCCGCCCCGAGCCGGATCATCGCCGGGGGTGGGGAATGAGTCAGCGAAGAGTCAATCCGGAAAATACATTTGCCACAGAGACACGGAGGCACAGAGATACAATCTACCGAGCAGTATATGGACGTTCTGCAATTTCCTCACAGCACCAGACATTCAAGCGTTTGGCAGCTGTTATTACAGCACGTATCCTTGGCGTAATGGCACTGATTGCGATGGCAGCACCTGCCCTGGCTGCTTCCGACTTTACCAGGGGGGAAAAACAGGCGTTGTTGGAGTATGCCCGCGGCTGTCTGAGTGCGCAGCTGGGCGGTGCAACAGCACCAACTCCTCCCCTAAGCGTCACCCGGCAGCAGCGAGCCTGTTTCGTTACCTTCTTCAACGGCAAGCGGGTCTTTGCCTGCTTCGGCGGTTTTTCACCGCGCCGCTCGAACCTGGCCGAAGAGATCAGCGAGAATGTCCGCCTGGCGTTGAAGAACGATTCCCGCAGCCGCACGGCAACGCCGACATCGGCAGCCGCTGCCGGGGTGCAGATCACCTTCCCACTCGGCCAGCCCGAACGGGTAGCGGACTACCGCAGCATTGATCCGGCCAGTGAGGGTATGTTCGTGGAGGGTGCCTCTGGTGGAGTCGCCTTTGTCCCCGGCGAGGCCCGCACCGCAGCCTGGGCCTTCCGCGAGGCGTTGCGCCGGTTGGGAGAGCGCGATCCGGCTGCGGTGGCGGTCTACCGATTCAAGGCCGAGGCGTTGTCGACAAGAAGGATTGGGGAGATATGAAATACAATAAAACCCAACCACCCCCAGCCCCTCCTTTGTAAGGAGGGGTTAGGGGTGGTAAGGTTCTGAATACACTTAATTGAATTTTCTACCAATCAGCTCACCCCCGGTTGCAAGACCTGTTAACAGGTGCTATTATCAATACTATTAATAGTCCATTAAAGGAGTTTTTCATGCAATCAGCACCTCGATTTTCCGAAGACCTCGTCCCGTTGAGCGACATGAAGGTGAATCCCGGCAGGATCGTCAGCCAGGTGGATAAGACCCACCGGCCGGTGCTCTTGACCAACCGGGGACGCGGGGTTGCCGTGGTTCAATCGCTCAAAGATTACGAGTCGGGACAGGACGAGCGAACCTTCCTGCGTGGGGTGGTGCAGGGGATGGTCGATCTGGAGGAAGGGCGCGAGCTGAGTCTTGCCGATGTCAAAACAAAGCTGGGCTTGAGCTGATGCCGCGCCAGTGCACCATCAGCTTTGCCGCGTCGGCGGTCAGTGACCTGGAGGAAATCCGGGAGTGGTACATGGAGCAGCTGGTACCCGAGGTGGGTGAACGTCTCGTAGGCGAGGTGATAGCACAGGTGGAGCGGCTGGCTGATTTTCCCGAGAGTGGCCGTATCGTCCCGGAGTTCGGGATTGTTCAGTTGCGGGAGATTATCCATCCCCCCTTTCGTATCGTCTATCGGCTCGACGATCTGCGGGTGCGGGTTGTAAGGGTCTGGCGGAGTGAACGGTTATTGAAGATGTCGTGATAAATCCAGATGTTCACACGCGCGTGAATCGGTGAATAGTGAGTTAGGCGAGGATAAAATGACAAGCCAGGAAATTGAAGAGATTTTCTTTACTGCATATGATGGGAACTTCGACATCATCAAAATGCACCTTGACAATGGCATCTCACCAAATATTCAAAATGAAGATGGAAAGACCCTTCTTCATGTTGCATGTGATGATGGATACTCCGGCCTTCTGGAGCTTCTGCTCGAACACGGTGCAGATCCAAACGTCGAGGACAATGATGGTGACACACCAATTGATTATGCAACCTACCGAAACTACAATAAATATATACAGATACTAAAAGAACATGGTGCAATCGTAAGGGTTAGGAAGTCAGCAGTTGAGCGGAATTGGCAGTTGATTAATGAAGCCCAAGAGCAAGTCAGAGTCGTTCAAAACTTATCCACTCTGATCGAGAAAAATAAAACTAACCTTCCAAAGTAATATTATCCCAGCATGTTAAATAGTTTTTAAGAGCCAGTGGAGGAAGCTGAAATGCATGAAAAATTCAACTCTACGGACCGGAAGATGGTTATCAACTATATTCAGGCTACGTCCGCAAAAAGTCTGCAGAGAATCGGTACATTTCAGAAATTCCTTCAAGATGAGTCCGGAGACAGGTACTGCATCTTCGGCGCCATCGAAAACTGGCACGGCCTTCCCAAAAAAATTGTAGCCTTAGAAGAATCATCGAACGCCCCTTCCACAGCAATAATTGCAATAAAAACCAAAACAAAAATAACTATTCTCCAGACAAGTCTTAAGGAACTGATAAAGAGAAAGCATAAGATGTCAGATGTTGGAAAAGATTATCAATTCAACACAACATCCATCAACGGTAGCATGAGCATACGGGAAGCGCCTGATCTGAGACTCACCAAGGTCGGTGAAATTAACGTAAAAGAAGCTGAATTGAATGAATTGCTACTCGTGTTTGGCAAAATGTCGAAGGAAGAACAGGCAAGACTTATTAAAGCATTGAAAGTTTCTGCAGCCACTGCTACTTCCAAAGAGTGACATAGACTGCCTAACAAACGGGTGCTACTGTCAAGCAGCAGACACTTACACCGTACTTAACACATCATCATTGCAGCACACTGTGCCATTGCCTTTTTCTTATGCATATTTTAAAGAGAGGATGATTTACATGCCAACCATTTCAATGTTCTTCGGTATCATCATCAGAATGTTTTACCGTGATAACAAACAACACAGCCTTCCCCATATTCATGCTGAATATCAAGGTGAAGTTGCGGTATTCGCAATTATAGACGGTAGTATTCTCGATGGTTCATTACCAAATCCCAAACGAAAACTGGTAGAAGCATGGATCGAAATTCACCGTGATGACCTGCTTGCCGACTGGCAGCTTGCTGTCGAGGGCGAAACAGTTTTCAAAATAAAAGGACTGGAATAATGAGAAACATACATACAATTCATGCTAACGACGATTGGACGCTTGATATTGCTTTTGATGACGGCGCTGAGCGCCGATATGATGTAAAACCGCTGCTTGCTTGCGAAGCATTCGAGCCGCTGCAGAATCTCAATGTATTCAAAACCATCCGCAACTGTGGTTACTTTGTGGAGTGGGTAAACGAAGTAGATCTTAGTGCTGACACCCTCTATCTGGACGGTATTTGCATAAAACCAGAGTTGCTGCAATGAGCCGCCAAATATGACCTTGTGACTGATTGGCGGCTTGCCATTAGCGGACAAAACCCAAAACCGATTACGTGCAAATATTCCTCTCACCCCCAATAAGCTTTGTCGTGGGGACCAAGGGCAATAAACTTGATGGTGTCGTCACGGCACTCCGGACAATCGGCACAGAGGACAATGGCATCGTCTCCTTTTTTTCGGCATGTTGCGCAGTAAAGGAAAATAATCAGGAAATTGCGTTTGACGGGACAACTGTAGAAACCACGAAAGTTTCCTTTGAGCGGTTCACCCAGAGCAACCGGGCTTTCGCAGATCATATTCACTCTTTTTCGAACCGCTTCTTTTATTGCACTGTGTTTTTTTAGAGAAGCGACAAAATCATCACTAAAAACAAGATTCATTTAAAGACCTCATCATAACTGTGCCAATTGACGGTACCTGCTTTAACCCGCTCAATTGTGCTTACAAGCGAATCAGCAAAATCAGGGTCTGCTAGTATTGTTTCAGTAGGGTCATTCTCCTTAACCCGTTTCAGCTTTAAAGCAAATTGGGTAAAGACTTCAGAAACCGTTGTTCGCTGGGTTTCAGCATATTCCTTGATAAAGTCAATCAAGTCGGCGTCAAGAGTAAGATTGATTCGAGATTTTTGCATGGCGCACCTCCTTAATGTCACGTTATGCGCACAACATACACACTGTCAAGTTGAAAGATCACGACACGAAAACTATTGCCGTTTGTATTGATAAGGAGTCCCCATGAACCCGCTCCGCACCATAATCTTTAGCATCCTGGCAATCGTGCTGATTTTGCCCGGTTCCCCTGTTCTGGCCGCCCCCAAACTGCAGGAACTAAGCGGAACAGTCATGTCAGCCGAGACCAACAAGCCGCTGGCCGGGGTGGAAATCACCTTTTTCAACCATAACGACAAAGTCACCACCACACCACCCGCCGCCCGGACCACCACCAACCCGGAAGGCAAATTCAAACTTACCCTCCCCCCCGGTTCCTACGACTGGCTCGTGCGATCGGAAGGATTGGGAACCATGCAGGCCAGCAGGAACGTGGCTGCCAAAGCGGTTGAACTGGAGACGGTCTACCTGCGCAAACCGGCGGAATTCAGCGGGCGGATCGTGGATGGCAACGGTGCGCCGCAAGCCGGGGTGACGATCAGCGCCGACAAGTGGAATACGGCAATCAGCGGCGCAGATGGCCGCTTCCGCATCGCCGGACTCGACTCGCGCGGCTATCAACCAGCCCTGGTCAAACCGGGGTGGGTACTGGAAAAGAGCGGCTATTTCTATCTCAGCCCGGGCGAAAAGAACGACCTTGGCGATTGCATCATGCGCCGCGCGGCAACACTGACGGTGCGGGTTACGCCCCACGAGGGGGGCAAGCCGCGCCAACGGGGAAAAACAGGCATCTACCTCAACAGCAGCGCCACCTACCGTTCCGAAAAAACCGACCAGAACGGCCGGATCACCCTCGGCAACCTGCCGCCGGGGCGCTATACCATCTCAAGTTCCGATGAACGCCTGAAAGATACCCGCCAGGAGCTGGAGATCGCCGAAGGGAGCACGGCGGAAATCACCCTGAAACCCGAACTGCGCCCCCCGACCGTGGGGATCGAGGAATACAACGAAGTCTTTCTGCCGGACAAGCCGGTTAAACTGCGGGCCAACAGCCTGCGGGTCGAGAAGGGAGAGGCGGTGGTCTCGCTGATCGCTGCCGAGCGCCTGTTGAACGGCTCGCTTGATCTGCGCCAGCCGGATAGCATCCCGGCCGGAGCGCTGACCAGGGTCAGCACGATCCCGGTTCCGTTCAAGGCGCGCCGCGACAGCCACAGCCGCTCTGGCCGCATCCCGCTCCCCGGCCTGAAACCGGGCGCCTACCTGCTGGAGTTGAAGGGGAACAACGCCACCACCCGCTTCGCCTTCCTGGTGACCCGCCTGGGGGTGGTGGCCAAGGCCGCGCCGGGCGCTACCCTGTTGTTTGCCACCGACCTGATCAGCGGCCAACCGCTGGCCGGTGTGGAGATCATGGCCGGTTCGACCCGCGTGTCGACCGCTGCCAACGGCCTGATTCCCTGGCCGGCACACGACAAACAGTCGCGCCTGGCGGCCCGCAACGGCGCCAACCTGGCTTTTCTGGATCTCCCTAACCGGGAAGAACAGGGGAACAGCCACGGCCTGAGGGGATACATCTACAGCGACCGCCCGGTGTATCGCCCCAACCAGACGGTCTATTACAAGGGGGTGCTGCGTCAGCGCTCCGGCGAGGCCTACCGGCTACCGACGCTGAAAAGCGTGCATCTGGAAATCAAGGATGACAACGACAAGGCGATCTGCACCGCGGATCTTCCGGTCAGCGCCAGCGGCTCGTTCAACGGTGAATGCCAGCTCCCGGCTGTTCCGGCCCTGGGTGAGTACAGCATCATCGCCAGCAGCGGCGGCGAATCCTGGCACGGCTCGTTCCGGGTGCTGGAGTACCGCAAGCCGGAATTCGAGGTCAAGGCGACGGCTGACCGCCCGTTCCTGGTGGCCGGTGACAGTGGACAGTTCAAGGTCAATGCCCGCTACTACTTCGGCGCGCCGGTGGCCGGCGGGAAACTGGTCTGGCGTCTGTACGCCAAACCGGCCTGGGGACTTGGCTCGGATGGTGATGATGATTACGAGGATGACCATCGTTTTAGCGGTGGCTATGCCGATTTCCTCGGTGAGGGGGAAGTCAGGCTGGACGGCAACGGCGAGGCAAACATTCCGGTCATTGCCAAGAGCCACGAGAGCCCCTACAGCTACACCCTGGAGGCGGATGTCAGCGACAGCGCCAGCCGCAAGGTAGCGGGGAGCGGGAGCGTCAACGTGGTGCCGTCGCTGGTGTCGCTGAACATCAAGGCCGCCAACTACCTGGCCAAACCGGGGGAAACGCAGGAGTTCAGCATCAAGGCCGCCTCGTGGGAAGGGGTTCCCAAGGCGCTGCCGCTGCGACTCAGTTTCGGCCGCCAGATCTACGACAAGAAAAACCGCAGCTACAGCTGGCAGGAGACGGAACAGACCACCATCGCCACGGCGGCCGACGGCACGGCCCGCAGCTGCTTCAGCTTCCCCCAGGCCGGTTATTGGCAGGTCAAGGTGGAGGGGAGTGACGAGGCCGGGCGCAAGGCGGTGGCCACCACTCCGGTCTGGGTCTGGAAGGAAGGATACGCCTGGGAAGGTTCCTACCGCGAACTGGAGGCCGAGTTCGACCGCAAGAGCTACCAACCGGGTGAGACCGCCCGCCTGATCGTGCGCGCCCCCCTGACCGGCGGCAGCCTGCTCCTGACCCTGGAGGGGCGCGAGATCGCCGAGCAGCGGGTAGTGCCGCTCAAACAGCTGGTCGAGGTGATCGAGATCCCGGTTACGGAAGCCCAGGCTCCCTACCTGCATGTCTCGGCAGTGACAGTCGGCAATGGCCGTTTCTTCAGCCGCACCCTCCCCTTGCGGGTCGAGCGCCAGCCGGGAAAGATCGAGCTGAAGATCACCGCCGACAAGCCGCTCTATGCGCCGGGCGACCAGGTCAAACTGAGCGTCAGTTCCGCTCAGGCCGGGAATCCGCTGCCGGCCGAGCTTTCCCTGGCGGTGGTGGATGAGGCGATCTTTGCCATTGCCCGGGAACGCTCCGATGACATCTGGCAGTTCTTCCGCGGTACCCGCGAACATCTGGTGACCACCCTGCACTCCTTCCCACGGGTCTACCTGGGTGGCGCAGCCAAGGACAAAGCGCAAGCAGAACAGGGTGACGACGGCCTGAAGGGGCTCAAGATCCGCAAGGTCTTCAAGGATACCGCCGCCTGGTTCCCGCTGCTGGAAGCCGGTCCGGACGGCACTGCCCGGACCGAATTCACCCTGCCGGACAACCTGACCGCCTGGCGGGCGACTGCCGTGGGGCATAGCGGAGGGAATGATTTCGGGATCGGCCGGGAGAAATTTATCGCCCGGCTGGAGTTGATGGCCCGCCTGGCGCCGCCCCGTTTTTTGATCGTTGGCGATGAACTGCAGTTCCCCGGCGTGATCACCAGCATGACCGACCAACAGCAGAACGTCAATGGGCGCTTCGAGACCCAGGGATTGTCCCTGATGGATCAGTCAAGCTTCAGCGGCACGCTGGCGCCGCGCGCCACACTGCGAACCAATGCCCGTCTCCGGGCGGATCAAGCAGGTCTGGCGACCCTGCGGCTGATGGCCAAGGGGAGCGACAAAGGAGATGCCATGGAGCTGAACCTGCCGGTGCTGCCGCGCTCGATCTCCCGCGAAACCGGCAGCGGGATCGCCCTGCGTGACAGTGCCGCCGAGACGGAGCTGACGCTGCCGAACGAAGCGCTGGCTGGCACAGCCACACTGACACTCGGCTTTGCCCCGACCATCGCCGCCACCCTGAGCAGCGCCATCAACCGGCTGGTGGAATTCCCCTACGGTTGCGTGGAGCAGACCCTGGCGCGCTTCATCCCGGCAGTGCATGCCAAAAGCCTGCTGAACAAGAGCGGCTGGCGACCCGATCCGGCCACCGAGCAGAAGCTTCCGCTGGTGATCGCCGAGGGGATCCGGCGGCTGGAGGAGATGCAGCATGACGACGGCGGCTGGGGGTGGTGGAAGAACGACAGCAGCAGCCTGACCATGACCTCCCATGCGCTCTACGGACTGGGACTGGCCAAAAAAGCCGGGGTAACCGTACCGGAGCAGCTTTTGAAACGGGGAATTGAAGCGCTGGACAAGCTGGCGGCTACCGCCCTGAACGATGATCTTCCCCGGGTGGCACGGGCTCTGGCAGCCAACGACCTCAGCCGGGACAATCTGCAGCGCAAGATTACCGCCGTCTGGAAGAGCCTGCCGCTGGCGGAACGGCTGGCGTACGGCGAGGCGTTGGCATTGCTGGGGCAGAAACAGGCACTAACCCCGCTGGTGGCGGAGTTAAAACCGCTGCTGCAATACGAAGGTGAGGCGGCCTTTCTGAAGGATAGCTCGGCTGAATCGTGGTGGTACGGCTGGCGCTGGGGGGCGTCCCCGATCGAGAGCAGCTCGGCCATGCTGACGCTCCTGACCCGCATCGAACCGGCTGATCCGCTCAATGCCAAACTGGCCGCCTTCCTGGCCCGCCGTCAGCAGGGTGGCTGGTGGCACACCACCAGCGGCTCGGCAGCGGCGGTGATTGCCCTGGCCGACTACGTGGCCGCCAGCGGCGAGACGAGCGCTAGCTACAGCGCCAGGCTGACCCTGAACAACAACGAACTGACCAGCTGGCGGGTGGAGAATGGCGCCGTAAAGAGTGGCGAGAGCCGCATCACCATCCTGGCGGACAAACTCAAAAGCGGCGAAAACCGGCTGAAGCTGACCAAGGACGGACCAGGTGCGGCCTATCTGGCGGCGACACTGACATACCAGGCCGCACCCGAGGCGGCCCGCTCTACCCCTGGGCTAAAGCTGGAGCGCACCCTCTACCGCATGAGCACGGTCAAGGCCGGCGACAGCTGGCGGCGGGAGTACACGCCGCTCAAGTCGGGTGAAAGCATCAAAGCGGGTGATGACATCGAGGTACGTCTGAGCGTGGAGAACCAGCGGCCGCTGGAGTACGTCATCATCGAGGACCGGCTGCCGTCCGGCTTCGAGTCGCGCGAGACCGACCGGGATCCGCGCTACAGCGGTGAAGCGTCCTACCTGGGGTGGTACTCCAACCGCGAGCGGCGCGACGAGAAACTGGCTTTCTTCATCACCGATCTACCGGCTGGCCGGCACGAGTTCCGTCACGTGCTCTATCCCGAGATCGAGGGGCGCATGCTGGCGCTGCCGGCAGCGGTCTGGCCGATGTATCAGCCGGAGTTGCGGGGAGAGAGTGGGCCGTGGCAGTTTGTGGTGAAGCCGTAAAGCATAAATCATTTGCCACAGAGTTACAGAGGAAAAACAGGATAAAAAACATCAAAGTCATTACTCACGCAACGACGCAGCGACGCAACGCAAAACCCAAAAAAAGTAACGATTCAGCATTGTTTTGCAAGAGCTACAGGTGGAAAATTTGTTTTTGATTTTTTGACAGGATAAGTGACCGTTTGGG
Source organism: Geobacteraceae bacterium (assembly GCA_036732725.1). GTDB lineage: Bacteria > Desulfobacterota > Desulfuromonadia > Geobacterales > Pseudopelobacteraceae > CAIPTY01. Next base: position 25,391 of record DAINBV010000015.1, read on the forward strand.
TGGATGGCCGGTTCATAGAAAAAAGACCTAGTAATCATAGGAGTTGCAAAATATGACATATAATTGTCCCCATTGCGGGGTATCTCTTAAGTGGAAATTTATACCCAAATTACCATTACCAGGAGAGAGAAAACTCCTCCCACAACATGCATGTCTAGTATGTCCTAGTTGTAAAGGAAGAATACGCTCAATTTGTTATGATGAAGAACAAATGGACAAAAAAAATAGGTGGCTGCTCATAATAGTATTGACTGTCAATTTAGTACTTACAGAAATTTCAAATTGGGGAAAATTCAAAAACGCAAGCATGCTTCGTCATGTCGCAGGAATAATATACTGTGTTTATCTCATCTATTTGGCATGCAGTTACTTCAGGCATAGAAAACAACATCCTATTGATAAAAACGCACCAAGGTATCAAATTTTAACTGAAGACGACCTAAAGAATGTTAACCGTTTTATCTAACCGGCACTGTCTGTCACAGAACTAAGAGGTTTGACATGCATAAACCAGCAAAAAATACGATTTGCCTTTGGTACGATGGCGACGCGGAGGAGGCGGCACGGTTTTATGCCGAGACCTTTCCCGATTCATCGGTTGACGCGGTACACCTTGCGCCGGGAGACTATCCCTCCGGGAAAAAAGGGGATGTGTTGACTGTCGAGTTTACGGTAATGGGAATTCCCTGCCTCGGGCTCAATGGCGGCCCCGAGGTCAAACACAACTGGGCATTCTCGTTTCAGGTCGCGACCGTTGACCAGGCCGAAACCGATCGTTACTGGGAAGCAATCGTCGGCAACGGTGGTCAAGAGAGTGCCTGCGGCTGGTGTCAGGATAAATGGGGCTTGTCCTGGCAGATTACGCCGATCGCTCTGACCAAAGCGATAACCGATCCCGACCCCGCCGCTGCCAAGCGTGCTTTCGATGCGATGATGGAGATGAAAAAGATCGACATCGCTGCAATCGAGGCGGCGCTCCGCGGTTGAAGTTGTAATATTCGAAATGTTACTTAGCGGAGAAAATATGGATTTCGATGAAGATAAAATTAATGAGTATACATTGGCACTTCTCTACCTGGTTACCAATGAACGACATGAAGGGCTTGGAGCAAGGGCATGGAAGGGGTTTGACTGGGATACGCTCAACCGCCTCCATGAAAAGGGTTATATATCAAATCCTATAGGCAAAGCTAAATCTGTCGGAATGAGCGAAGAGGGATTTCTAAAATCCAAAGAGCTTTTTGAACGGCACTTTGCAAAGAAAGCAACTGTTGTACCGATGCCTCTCCTTACCCGTGATGCAAAGAGACGATGGGATCAGGTTCCGGAAACAGTAAGAAAAGACATTTTAGACCACGTCTGGTGCTCAAAATGTACGGCTGGAACTTCTATGCAACTACGAGAAGGTATAATGACCGGAAGGTCTCTGATACTACGAGGAACTTGTAAGAAGTGTGGTGGAGAAGCAGCACGAGTAATAGAACCTGTTGACGATTAAAGGAATGATCCGGAAGAAACTAGTTATGTAGTTAGTTTTGAAAACAGACTATGGTTATTTAAAATATAAAAAATTGCCAATAATCGATTCGATGGCAAAAAAAGTCTGGTAAAAGGTGGTATGGAACAGATCCTCTTTCGACATAACCGTCCCGGTCGCTGCGTTACCTTTGCCGAGTACCAGGCCGAAGGGGGCTTTGCTGCGCTCCGCAAAGCGTTGTCCGGCATGTCTCCCGACCATGTACAGCAGACGGTGATCGACTCGGGCATGCGCGGGCGCGGCGGGGCCGGTTTCCCGACCGGCAAGAAGTGGTCGTTCGTGCCGCGCAATCTCCCTGGGCCGCGCTGGTTGATCTGCAACTGCGACGAGATGGAACCGGGGACCTACAAGGATCGCATCCTGCTGGAAGCCAATCCCTGGTCGCTGGTGGAGGGGATTGTTCTGTCCTGCTACGCCATCGGCGTACGCCACGCCTTTATCTTCATCCGGCGCGGCTATGAGCAGGCGGCCGCCAACCTGCGGATGGCGATTGCCGAGGCGAGCGCTGCCGGTCTGGTGGGGGAAAAGATCCTGGGGAGTGATTTCTCCTGCGATATCGACGTGCATGTCTCGGCCGGACGTTACATCTGCGGCGAAGAGACCGCCCTGATGAACGCCCTGGAGGGAAAGCGGGCCAACCCGCGCGCCAAGCCGCCATTTCCGGCCATTAAAGGTCTGTGGGGCGGCCCAACGGTGGTCAATAATGTGGAGAGCCTGGCCAACGTGCCATACATCATCAACCACGGAGCGGAGTGGTTCAAAGGAACCGCCGCCACCCCCGATGCGGCCGGGATGAAGCTGTTCTGCATCAGCGGCAAGGTGATCAATCCCGCCTGCTTCGAACTGCCGCTCGGGATACCCCTGGGGGAGATCATCGACGGCCCCTGCGGCGGCATGCAACCGGGAAGCAGCTTCAAGGCCTGCCTGCCGGGGGGCGCTTCCACCCCCTACTTCACCAAAGAGCACTGGAATGTTGCCATGGATTTCGATCCGGTGGCCAAGGCCGGATCAAGGCTCGGCACCGGCGGCATCGTGGTCTTTGATCACGCCACCTGCATGGTGGCTGCCACCCTCAACCTGGTGCGTTTCTATGCCCGGGAGTCATGTGGCTGGTGTACCCCCTGCCGTGAAGGGTTGCCGTTCGTGGTACATCTGCTGGAAGAGATCGAGGCCGGCCGGGGAAGCGAAGAGTATATCGCCATCCTGCGGGAGCATGTAAAGCAGCTGAATTACGCCTTCTGTGCCCTGGCTCCCGGCGCCATGGGGCCGGTGGACGGGCTGCTGCGACACTTCGAAGATGAGGTGAGGGAGCATGTAACAGGACGATGTTGTCCATTTCGGAAAGGCTGTTAGCCACAGAGATCACAGAGTACACAGAGAAAAAACTTAAGGAGAGCCAAAAGTACTAATAAACCAAATTTAATTCGAAAAAGGCTTTTGAGTCCACGAAAAACACGAAAAGACACGAAAATGAAACCATTACATCAAAATAGTAACTTACCAAACAGGCTACGTTGTGAAGTTGTATATCTTTCTGATTTCGTTCGTGTGTTTCGTGCTTTTCGTGGATAATTGTTTTTTTGGCTTAAAGTTTTTTTGATTTTCTCTGAGATCTCTGTGTCCTCTGTGGCACAAATAGGATTTTTATTTTATGCCAAAACTGATCATCGATAACATACCCGTTGAAGTTGCCGAGGGGACTACCGTGCTGGAAGCGGCCCAGTCGGTGGATATCCCGATCCCGCACTTCTGCTGGCATCCGGCATTGGGAAAGGCCGGGGCCTGCCGGGTCTGCGCCGTCAAGATGGTTGATGGCCCGGTCAAGGGGATCCAGATGTCGTGCATGCTCCCGGCCCAGGACGGGATGATGGTATCCACCACCGATCCCGAGGCGATGGCGATGCGCAAAAGCGTGATCGAATGGCTGATGATCAACCACCCCCACGACTGCCCAGTCTGCGACGAGGGGGGAGAGTGTCAGCTGCAGGATTACACCATCGCCGGTGGGCACGGCATCCGGCGCTACACGGGGAAGAAACGCACCCACGTCAACCAGCAGCTGGGACCGTACATCGAACACGAGATGAACCGCTGCATCCAGTGCTACCGCTGCGTCCGTTTCTATCAGGAATACAGCGGTGGCAGCGATTTCGGCGTGATGGGGAGCGCCGGGCGGGTCTACTTTGGCCGTTTCCAGGACGGTCAGCTGGAATCTCCCTTTTCCGGCAACCTGGTGGACATCTGCCCGACCGGAGTCTTTACCGATAAGACCGCCCGTTTCCGCGCCCGCTACTGGGACTACGACATGGCCCCCTCCATCTGCCAGGGTTGTTCCCTGGGGTGCAACATCACCCCGGCGGCCCGTTACCGGGAACTGCTCAAGATCATCAGCCGCAGAAACGATGCGGTCAACGGCTGGTTCATCTGCGACCAAGGACGTTTTTCAGCTGCCGCACCAGTCAATGACCCGATGCGACCGCGCACACCGCTGGTGGATGGCCGGGAAAGCAGCTGGGACGAGGCCTTGAGCGCCCTGGTCCAGCGGATCGAAACCTTGCAAGGTGAGTATCCCCCCGGCAGCATCGCCGTTGTCGGCTCCGGTCGTCTGGCACTGGAGGGCGCCGCGCTACTCCCCCTGCTAGCCGGCACAATTCCGGCCGGAGCGCTCTCATATTTCACCACCGGTGACGAGGCCGAGCGAAGCGCCACCGTGGTTACCCGGCTGAACCGGCAGAATGCCGCCTCACTGGCCGATGTGCGCGCTGCCGATTGCATCGCCATCGTTGATTGCGACCTGCAGGAAGAGGCTCCCATGCTTGCCCTGGCTGTCCGTCAGGCCTGGCGTAACGGAGCGCCGGTCTTTGTTACCGGCAAAGCGCCGTTGCAGCAGGCGACGACACTCGGGATAGAGGCGGTGCAACTCGGCTTTCCGGAAGAGATTCCCTACGCCATTTTCAAACGGCCGGTGATCATTTGCAGTACCGGGCAGAGCAGCTCTGACACCATCGCAGAAATCATGAACAGCGGCTTCAAGAGCGCCTGCATCCTCCCCCACGCCAACAGTTTCGGCGCGGCCCTGCTTAGCGTCGAGCATGACGCACGCCCCCTGGAGCAGGCGCTGGCATCAGGAACAATCCGGGCGATCATTGCCGTGGAGGCCGATATTCCGCCTGCGCTGCTGGAGGGAATTACCCTGCTGGCCGCCCTGGATTGGCGGCAGACCGGCGTGATGGCGGCAGCCCGGATAGTCCTCCCCACCACTGCCTGGGTCGAGATGGACGGCAGCTGTATCAACAACGAGGGGCGCGCCCAGCGTTTCAAAAGGGTCATGCAGCCAGGTCTGCCGATCAAGGGGCTCGACCCGGCCGGTCACCCGCCGCGGATCCACCGTAACAGTCCGCCGGGGGGTGATTTGCGACCAGCCTGGCAGATCCTGGCCGAGCTGATCAAGCGACTGGGCGGCGCACGGTTCACGGAACCGCTGAATGGAAAATGGGAAAAACTGCGAGGACTGGATGTGGCAGGAGAAGGAATCAATGTTTTGCCGTAAGATTTAAGACTAAAAAGCTATCACCGCAAAACTTATGGGAATTCTTATTCTGTGTTGGTTAAACAGAAACATTATGATCGACACAACACTTCAAGTTTTTTAGGCTTGTACATGAAACATTGGTTCTTCTCTGTGAACGTTGTGTCCTCTGTGGTTAAGCTTTTGGTAGTATCATCAAAATAAGGTTTCCATGAACTACGACCCGATTGACATAGCGCTGCTCCTGACCAAGATCGCCCTGGTCTTTTTCGTGATCCTGACCCTGGCGGCCTACCTGGTGTTTGCCGAGCGCAAGCTGCTGGCCTGGATCCAGGATCGCAAGGGACCCAACCGGGTTGGCCCCTTGGGGCTGTTACAGCCGCTGGCCGATCTGATCAAGCTCCTGACCAAGGAGGATTTCCGGCCGGCCGGAGCCGACAAGTGGCTGTTTTACCTGGCGCCGGCCATGGCGGCCATCCCGGCCATCATGATTTTCAGTGTGATCCCTTTTGGCGCTCCGCTGCAACTGTTCGGCCATACCGTCGAGTTGCAGGTCTCCGATTTGAACGTGGGACTGCTGCTGTTCCTGGGGCTCTCCTCCATCGCGGTCTACGGCGTAGCGTTGGGAGGATGGGCCTCCAACTCCAAATACGCATTGCTGGGGAGTATCCGTGGCCTGGCCCAGTTGATCTCCTACGAACTCTCCATGGGACTGTCGCTGGTGCCGGTGGTGATGCTGGCCCGCTCCTTCCGGCTATCGGAGATCGTCAACGCTCAGAGCGGCTGCTGGTTCATCGTCTACCAGCCGCTGGCCTTCGTGATCTTCCTGATCAGCATCGCCGCCGAGTGCAAACGGATCCCCTTTGACCTCCCGGAAGCAGAAGGAGAGCTGGTGGCCGGTTTCCACAGCGAGTATTCCGGCATGCGTTTCGGCCTGTTCTTCGTGGGGGAGTATATCAACATCATCGTGCTGGGAGGACTGGCCGCCACCTTCTTCCTGGGTGGCTGGCACGGGCCGTTCCTGCCACCGCTGATCTGGTTTTCCCTTAAAGTGCTCGCCTTTGCCTTCCTGTTCATTTGGGTTCGCGGCACCCTGCCGAGGCTGCGCTACGACCAGCTGATGCATTTCGGCTGGAAGCTGCTGACCCCGCTGGCATTGGTGAATATCCTGATAACCGGCTGGTGGCTGGTGTTGAGAGGATAATGTCAAATGCATTTTTGCCACGGAGACACAGAGACACAGAGGAAAAGCTGAAAAGAGAAATGCAAAAAGCTTTAAGGGTAAAAAAATATATTTTAATTATAGTTTTTGATTGAATGTTTTCGGGTTTTGATTTTCTCTGAGTCTCTGTGGCTCTGTGGCCAATAAAAAGGTTTCAAAATGAAGATTTTATCCGACATAGCAGCCATTCTGACCGGGATGTGGATCACCTGGAAGCACATCTTCCGGCGACCGGTGACCATCCAGTATCCGGAACAGAAACGGACCCCCTACCCGCGCTACCGGGCCAGGATCGTACTGACCCGCGACCCGGACGGCGGCGAGCGGTGCGTCGCCTGCCACCTCTGTTCAGCGGCCTGTCCGGTGGACTGCATCTCCATGCAGGCTGCGGAAGGAGCCAATGGCCGACGGTACGCCGAGTGGTTCCGGATCAACTTCTCCCGCTGCATCTTCTGCGGTCTCTGCGCCGAGGCGTGCCCGACCCTGGCGATCCAGATGACGCCTGACTTCGAGATCTGCGAGCGGGATATCATGGAACTGGTCTACGAGAAGGAAGATCTGCTGATTGACGGCTGCGGCAAATCGCCGGAGTACAATTTTTACCGTCACGCCGGCATCGGCGTAACCCAACCACGGGGCGAGGGAATTGAGGAGCGGCCGACGGTGGATGTCAGGTCGTTACTGCCGTGAATATAAAACATACATCTTGACTCACGCAACGACGCAACGACGCAACGTATAAATGCATAAGCAAAACCAAGCTAATGACTTATCAACACATTGAAATGCATCAGTTATTTTTTAGTATGAGCCTCAATTCAGTTTCAAAGAACATCTAAACGCCTTTCGTTGCGCCGTTGCGACGTTGCGTGAAACAGATTTTGTTTTTATCTCTTTTTTACAAAGTGATTTCATGGAACAGACACTCTTCTACATACTGGCCGCCGTGACCGTGATCGGCACCATCCTGGCCATCAGTGAGAAACATCCGGTACACGCCATCGTCTACCTGGTGACCTCATTTTTCAGCCTGGCAGCCATTTTCTACCTGCTGGCCGCGCCGCTGATCGCTGTGTTCGAGGTGATCATCTACGCCGGTGCGGTAATGGTACTGTTCATGTTCGTGATCATGATGCTCGACCTGGGACATCCTCAGGATGCCAGGCGCCCCGGCCTGTTGCACGCGATGCCGGCACTGATCCTGGCCGATGTCACCCTCGCCGCACTGCTGATGATGTTGACAGACCACACTGTTCCGGCCATCGTGGCTCCGGTCGTCAGCGTGCGTGATTTTGCCCTGACACTCTTCCGGCAGTACGGCGTGGCAATCGAGATCATCTCGATGCAGCTGCTGTTTGCCGTGGTTGGGGCCTTGTATCTGGGAAGGAGACGCAAACCATGATCGTACCACTCCAGCATGTGCTGATCCTGGCTGCCATTCTCTTCTGCCTCGGAATGATCTGCGTGCTGATCTGGCGTTCCAACGTGATCATGCTCCTGATCGGCATCGAGATCATGCTGAATGCCGCCATGCTGGTCTTCGTGGGGGGGGCCAACCAGTGGGGGATGGCCGACGGCCAGATCTTTGCCCTAATGATCATGGCCATGACCTCGGCCGAGGTATCTCTGGCGCTGGCAATGGTGGTCTACCTGCACCGACGGCGCAAGACGGTGGATGTGGATGAATTCCGTGAGCTGAAGGATTAACGGCAAAAAGCATTAACCACAGAGGTCACAGAGAAACACAGAGAGAGTCTAAACAATGAACAGTATTATTCCTTGGAAATGTCACTGTTGTGGAAGATCTTTTGATACTGCAATGGGCGGCAAATGCAGTAAATGCGGGAAACCGACCTGTTCGGTCTGTTTCGGTTATGCACAATTACGCATGCTTTTAAAATTTAAATTCCCGCAATCAAGAACTTGTAAAACTTGCTCATAGACAACCCGGTTGTTTTTCCTCCGTGTTCCTCAGAGCCCTCTGTGGTTAAAAAGGATGTTAACGCACTAACATGAAATTCTACCTTGAACTCATACTTCTGTTCCCCCTGCTCGGCGCACTCTTTAACGCCCTGTTCGGCCGTAGCGTGTCGCGCCGGGTGGGTGAAGTGGTGGCCTGCGGCGTGATATGGGGGAGCTTTGCCGCTACCCTGGCTGCGGCTGCGGCCTACAGCGGACCGGCCACGGTGGAGCTCGCCTCCTGGCTGACCGTTTTTGACTTCCGTGCACCACTGTCACTCTACCTCGACCCATTATCGCTGTCGCTCTCCCTGATGATCACCTTTGTCTGCGGACTGATCCACATCTATGCCGTGGGGTATATGGGGGAAGAGCCCTGCTACCTCCGTTTCTTTGCGCTGCTGAACCTGTTCGTGGCAGCCATGCTGACCCTGGTGCTGGCCGAGAACCTGCCGCTGTTGTACCTGGGATGGGAAGGGGTCGGCTTCTGTTCCTATGCCCTGATCGGCTTCTGGTACAGCAAGCCGGAAAACGCCACCGCCGGGCGCAAGGCATTCATCGTCACCCGCATCGGCGACATGGGGCTGGCGATCGCCATCGTCTGGCTGTTCCAGCTCTGCGGCAGCGTGTCAATCCCGCAGATCAACCAGTGGGGTGCTCAACTCCCGCCCGGCGTGATCACCGCCATCGGCCTGTTGATGCTGCTCGGTGCGATGGGAAAATCGGCCCAGTTGCCGTTGATGGTCTGGCTCCCCGATGCCATGGCCGGGCCGACACCGGTCTCGGCTCAGATCCACGCCGCCACCATGGTCACGGCCGGGGTCTACCTGCTGATGCGCATGTTTCCGCTGGTCGGACTCTCCAGCAGCGTCACCACTGCCATCGCCGTCACCGGCTGTCTGACCGCCTTCTATGGCGCCACCTGCGCCCTGGTCCAGCGCGACCTGAAACGGATCCTGGCCTATTCCACCATCAGCCAGATCGGCTACATGATGCTGGGGGTCGGCGCCGGTGCCATCACCGCCGCTACCTTCCACCTGATCGTACACGCCTTCTTCAAGGCGCTGCTCTTCCTCGGCGCCGGTTGCGTGATCACCGCCCTGCACCACGAACAGGACATCTTCCGCATGGGTGGCCTGCGCCGCACCCTCCCCACGACCTTCTACCCTTTCCTGGCCGGGGCAATCTGTCTGGCCGGTCTGCCGCTGACCGGCGGTTTCTTCAGCAAGGACGGCATCCTGGCGGCAGTCTGGCAGCAGGGGGGCTGGCTCTACGGCGGGCTATACGGAGTGGGGTTATTGACCGCTTTTATCACCGCAATCTATACCTTCCGGATGCTGTTTATGGTGTTCGGAGGAGAACAAACCGTCTCCTCCGATTCCCGCTTCGAAAAGAGAGAACAAGCGCACGTACCCAGCCTCATGCAGTATACCCTGATCCCGCTGGCGCTGCTGGGAGTCTGCGGCGGCCTGCTCAATCTGCCGGAATATATGGGGTACGGCGTACTGGCTGATTTCATGACACCCTTGACCGGTGATGCTACACAGCATCTGAGCGCCACCGCCGAGTTGACTCTGCAAGGAGTGGCAGCGCTGGTCGCACTGGCCGGCATGGGGGTGGCCTGGTATCGCTTTGGCGACGAAGAACGGACACGGCGCCTGGTCGAGGCTGACCAGCCGGTCAGCAAAGTGACCGCATTTCTGCAAGGAGGTTGGTACGCGGACGACCTCTATCGCCTGCTCTTGATCCGTCCCTATATCTGGTTGTCCCGGAGTTTGTGGCAGCAGATTGACGAAGGGATGATTGATGATTCCCTGGATTCGCTGGGGAGAATGCTGGGAGGGTGCGGTCAGTGGCTCGGGAGTTGGAGTTGCGGGCGGGTTTCGCTCTACCTGCTCAGCCTGGCGGCCGGTGCGGCGCTGATCATCGGCTGGCTGGCATGGGTGACGCTATGAACAGTTTACCGCTGTTGAGCATACTGCTGTTTTTGCCACTGGTGGGAGGGCTCTTCCTGCTGTTGTTCACCCGGCATGCCACCATCGCCAAAGTGGTGGCATTGGGGTGCGGAGTGCTGGAAACGTTGCTGGCCTGCGCCTGCTGGTTCTCGGCCACTGCTCCGGCTCCGGCCGGCGCTCCCCCCGGTTTCTTCCTGTTCCAGGATCTCCCCTGGATCGAATCACTCGGCATCCGTTATACCCTGGGAATGGATGGCATCAGCCTGCTGCTGGTGATCCTGACCGGTGTGGTGACCCTGATCGCCATGCTGGTTTCCTGGCGATCCATCGACCAGCGGGTCGCCCTGCACTACCTGCTGATCCTGGCCATGGAGTCGGGTATCATGGGGGTTTTCCTCTCGCTCGACCTGTTCCTGTTTTATCTGTTCTGGGAACTGATGTTAATCCCAATGTTCTTCCTGATCGGAATCTGGGGGCATGGGCACAACATCTATTCGGCACTCAAGTTTTTCCTCTACACCCTGGTCGGCTCTTTGTTGATGCTGCTGGCAATCATCACGCTCTACCTGATCCACGGCAGCCAAAGCGGCAGTTACAGCTTCGCCCTGACCAGCATGATCAACACCACGCTCTCTCCTAGCGCCGGGCTCTGGTTGTATGCTGCCTTCCTGCTAGCCTTTGCGGTCAAGTTCCCGCTCGTGCCGCTGCACACCTGGCTCCCGGACGCCCATACCGACGCCCCCACTGCCGGCAGTGTTATCCTGGCCGGGCTGCTGCTCAAGACCGGCGCCTATGGTCTGATCCGCTTCGGCTACCCGCTCTTCCCCGAGGCGGCCAACACTCTGACCCCGCTGCTGATTGCCCTGGCAGTGATCGGGATCATCTACGCTTCCTGGATCGCTTTTGCCCAACAGGATATGAAGCGGCTGGTGGCCTACTCCAGCATCGGGCACATGGGGTTCGTGGCGCTGGGGATCGCCGCCTGGACCCCACTTGCGTTGTCGGGCGCGGTCCTGCAGATGGTCAATCACGGGCTGACTACCTCGGCCCTGTTTGCCCTGGTGGGGATGCTGGACGAGCGGGCCCACACCCGCCAGATCGAGGCCTACGGCGGCCTGTGGGGAAAGATCCCGCTCTTCTCCGCTTTCTTCGTGCTGTTCAGCATGGCCTCGGCCGGCCTGCCAGGTCTGAACAATTTCGTGGGGGAATTCCTGATCCTGACCGGCAGTTTCCCGGTGACCCATCTGGCGACCGTCCTCGCCTTTATCGGCGTGATACTGCCGCTGGTCTACACGGTGCGGCTGATTCAGGAGGTTATCTTCCAGGAAGAGCACCAGCCGCTCGGGCTGACTGACTTGACGCTGCGGGAGATCGGCATGCTGGTGCTGCTGGCTGTGGCGGATCTGTATATCGGACTGCATCCGGCGCCGCTACTGGCAATCATCAAGCTGCCGGTAGGGTTACTGACCGGAACACCATAAAAACAAAGCAACAAAGCATAACCACAGAGGCCCCAGAGGAACACAGAGGAGTATATGAACGGAAACGAACTATCCGGGCAAATAATCGGTGCAGCGATGAAGGTCCATTCTGTTTTAGGACCAGGTTTATTGGAAAGCGCCTATGAAGGATGTCTGGTTCATGAGTTAAAAAAACGTGGTTTCCAGGTACAATCCCAAGTTGCACTACCGGTATATTATGACGGCATCTCAATCGAACTCGGTTACAGACTGGATTTACTGATTGATAACAGCATCATTGTAGAACTCAAGGCAGTTGAGAAGCTCACATCACTACATCAAGCCCAGATTTTATCGTATCTAAAGTTGAGTAACAAACATCTTGGCCTGCTCATAAATTTTAATGTTGAGCATTTGAAAGATGGCATCAAGCGGGTTATCCTCTGAGAACCTCTGTGACCACTGTGGTTCTGGCTTTTAAGAAAAGATTATGACAACTACCGACCTCTACATAGCCCTGCCGCTTTTGCTTTTGGCCTGCGGCGCACTGCTGACGCTGATCATCGGCGCCATCAGCCGTGACGACCGGATCGGCTACAGCATTGCCATGGCAACGGCCATTACGGCTGCGCTCTGGTCGCTGCAGACTCCGCCAGCCCTGCTGGCCCCGGCCATGGGACTTTCGGCCAGCGGAGTGGCACGCAGCTTCACCGCATTTTTCTGCCTGATGGCCGCGGCCGTGCTGGCGCTCTCACTGCACTATAACTCCCGGCGCAGCATGACCGGCGAGGAGTATCCGGCCACGATCCTGTTTGCCACCTTCGGCATGACCGCCCTCGCCTCGGCCACCAACCTGCTGACCCTTTTCCTGGGACTAGAGGCAATGACATTCGGGTTCTACATCCTGGTGGCCTATGATCTGAAACGGGGGACTTCCGGCGAGGTGGGACTGAAATATCTGTTGATGGGGGCCTTCAGCGCAGCCTTCATGGCCTTTGGCATCGCCCTGCTCTACTGTTTCAGCGGCACGTTGGCGATTATCCACACCATGCAGCTGACCTTGGCCGGCGGAGCAGCTCACCCGATAGCCCTGGCAGGCTGGGGTTGCCTGTTGATCGGGATCGCCTTCAAGCTCTCGCTGGTGCCGGCCCATCTCTGGACCCCGGATGTGTACGAGGGAGCGCCGGCGCCGGTAACCGCCTTTCTCTCGGGCGGCTCCAAGGGGGCCACCATCCTGTTATTGCTTCTGCTGTTGCCCCAGGCGGCTGATGTCTCAGTTCTGCAGATCCCGTTATGGGGTATGGCGTTGGCCTCCATGCTGGTCGGTAACCTGGCGGCACTGCTACAGAACCGCGTCCGGCGCATGCTGGCCTACTCCTCCATCGCCCAGATGGGGTATGTGCTGCTGGCGATCATATCCGGCGCCGGTGGCGGTTACCAGGCAGCCGCCTACTATGCCGTTGCCTACGGCGTGATCAGCCTGGCCGCATTTGGCGCCATTGCCGTACTGGAGCGCAACGGCTGCGGTTCGACGCTGGACGATTACCGTGGCCGTGGAACAAGCAACCCGCTGGCCGCCGCGGTGCTGAGTCTGGCGCTGTTTGCCCTGGCCGGCATCCCCCCCACCGCCGGTTTCACCGGAAAATTCCTGATTTTTGCCTCGGCCATCAAATCCGGCCAACTGACGCTGGCGGTGATCGGCATCCTGACTGCAGCAGCATCGGTCTACTACTACCTGCGGGTGGTAACGATGCTCTATTTTCATAAGCCGGATCAGGCAGAGCAGGAGGGTATCTATCCGCTTGAGGCGGTGGTGCTTGTGACCGCCGCGCTGATTATTATCCTGCTCGGTCTGTTCCCATCCCATCTGCTGGGAATATTAAAATTTTAAGTCTGTTTTTATTCGCTCACATTGCACGCTAAGTCAAAGGGTCGTAGAAATTTGGTTGTAATTAATGGGATCATCGGTTCTGGAGGAATACAATGCGCAACGTAATCGTTAATACTGGTACTGCGGAAGAATTTTTTACAGCTGTTCGGGACGCAGCCAGGCAAATTGATAATGGGCTGGTTCCTAAACAAGAGTTTACGCTTACCTTTGAAGATCCGGGTGATATGTTTGCTGTGATGACTTCGGCGCGACTGTCACTATTCAAAGCCGCAAAATCTGAACCATCTTCCATCACAGCTATTGCACAAAAACTGAATCGTGACAGAAGCAGTGTTAAAAAAGATGTTGATATACTGGTTGCGGCAGGTCTTTTAAATGTAGAGGAGGTTCCGCTTCCTGGTCATGGAAGACAGAAATGTGTACGGGCTACAGCAGATAGGATTCAGTTGCAAGCTACTGTCACTTGATTGGCTTAAAATCAGTCCGATAAAACAAATGCGAGCACAAACCGCGATGGGATGTGCTCGCATTTCTCATTTCTTACTTACTGCAATACCACCCCGACGATATCAGTGCCATCACCTCACATTTTTTCCGTAATGATTCCGGCTCAACAACTTCCCCCCCGCGCAACAACCAATGCAATTGCAACATATCTTCAACGTTAGCATTCAATTCAAAAACCATCCTTGCGCATGACAATGACCTGATCTGGCTGTGATTTTGTAGGGGTATTTTTGAAATACATCACAACGGTATCTCCAGCGGCATCACACAACAAAATCAGTTTATTTAATTAACACAATCTTGCCAACAGCTCTTTATCTGTTATATTCACTCCATTGTTATAGTGCCCTAACATCTTCCATAAGTATTCAGATTGCAGCCCCAAAGGAGGATCACCATGAACGCACGCCAATATTTCGAACGGATTCAGAAGTCAGGGATGGCCATGCTGCTGTTACTCTTGCTTGCTCTCTCCGGATGCGGATCGAGCGACACCTTGAATTACACCGAACCATACCGGCAGAAGGTCTATCTGATCGGGGAGATCAAACCGCCAACATCCAGCGCGACCGACCAGATCACAGAGGTCAGGGGGGTGACGGATACCGCGAAACAGATCTTTGTAAACCGGGTCGCCTACGACGGGGTTGCCACGGATGCGCCGATTTTTATTGCGGCCGACAGAGTCAATTCCTTAAACGAGACTACCCGCACGGGAATCCGGGATACCTACCGCAACGGTAACCCGATCATCATCATTCACGGCGGCGAGGCTGAAATCAACATCCTGCTCGGCGTGGCGGGACTCGACCAGAATTATAAGCAACCGGCCGGCTTTGACTATGCGGAATTGTTTGCCATTGACCGGGAAGAGAGCGGCGCTTCATTCACCTGGATCATGTACCCGCCCCGCAAGGCGCTGTTACCGTCCGGCGATGAAAATTCGCCGGACAGTGGCGTGTTTCAAGACAGTTATGCCAATCAGAGTTTGCGGACCATGCGTTTCAGCAACTGGATCTCAAACAATGGGAAGCGTACGACCTCTAAACTGAGCGCCGTCAAGCGAGAAGCATCGCTGGCGCTGGCTGCGGCAACCACCAAAGCAGGGTCATCTTTGAATCTTGAGGCCGACCCGAATGAAACCACGATTGAGTTCATGGTGAATATGAACCTGTATTCTCTCAATTATTGGGTCATCTCATGGCATACCTTCAACGCCGCCGATGCAGCTGGCTATGACTGGTTTTATGTGCGCCAGGAAGGGATACTCAACGCCTCCGGCAACTATAGTTCCAGTATCGTCGCTGGTGGCGGCATGGAGGAAAATCGTTACTACGTAGGATCATACATGATGAACAACTAGATCAACGGCCTTACCTATCAAAAGTCGGGCGTGACACTGCAACAGCCAAACCCGGAGAATGCCAACGGCAAAACCGAAGTAGAGAGCAGCGTTGAGTATGAGATCGGCGGCTCCGTCGGCTTCGAGGGGAAAAGTCCGACAGCCGAGCTGTCCATCGGCGCCACGCTCAGCAACTCATCCTCATTCGAGGTCAGCGATTGCGAAGTCAAGCACAAGTCAGGCGACCAGGCTCACAATGCCCACTGGGAATACGAGTTCAGGCGTTCAGAAAACAAGATTGATATTCTCTGGACACGTCTGACAACACCCCCGGTACTGGCCCGCGAGACCTTCCTGCCGGTCAATCAGTGGATCTGGAAAATGGCCCCTTCGGTGCGGGACAGCGGGAAAAACAGTTTCGAGTCAGAATTTGACGCCACCTATATCACCTCGCGAAGCGGGCTGATTATTGTCCCGTATCTGCTCGCCCTGCCGGTTACACATACGGTATCTTCCAGTACAATCCATGGACCGGAACATTTCAACATCGCACTGAGATTTCCACCACTGCTGGTATCGCTGAAAAACGTTGATTTCAGTGCCGCTGCCCAGTCGCGGGCCATTGATTTTGCCGTATCGCGCAGCTGGACCGCGTCGAGCGACCAGAGTTGGTGCCGGGTCAATCCGCTCAGCGGCCCTGGTGACAACCCCCATGTCAACATTACGGTCGACAAGAACGACACCGGGAAGTTCCGCACCGCAAGCATTACCTTCAAGACGCAAGACGGCAAAGGGACAAGTGTTACCACCGTGAATCAGACCGACAATTGATCGGGACCATGCACTGTTTCAGGGTAACTGCCTTGTTTCTTAACGACTTCGGGGTTCATCATCAGATGAACCCCGAACTGCTTAGTAATCACATTGTTGTGGTAAGTTCCCGGCTATCGATTCATCAATGCAGGCCGTGCCATTGCCGCCGACATACTCACCCGGTGGCGAACAGACGGCTCTTCAGCGCCATGATGCGCCGGTAGGAGGCGTTGATCCGTTCTTCCGTGATCCGGCCCGCCTTGACCAATCCTGCCACCTGACTGATGGTGGTGGGGACCACTTCCGGGTTATAGTCCAGGTTGTTGGAAACCAGGATAATATCCACACCAGCCAGAATACTCTTCTCCACGATGGTCGGGTAATCGAAAAACTGGGTCAGTCCCTGCATCTGCAGATCATCGGTCACCACCACGCCGTCGAAACCAAGCTTTTCACGCAACAGGCCGGTTATGAACGGCTGTGACAAGGTAGCCGGGAGATTGGGATCAATGTTGCGGTTGAATACGTGGGCGGTCATCACCATGCGGCAATTCCCTTCATTGATCAAAGTCCGGTACGGCTCCAGCTCGACCTCCGACCAGCTGTTGGTCACATCCACGAAACCAAGGTGCGAGTCGCTGGTGGCGCTGCCGTGGCCGGGAAAATGCTTGAAACAGGTCGCCACCCGGTTCTTATCATGGGTCTCGACAAAAATACGGGCATGTTTGCTGACAATGGCCGGATCGGCGGAGAAACTGCGTTCCAGGGCGCCGATAGCCGGACTGGCCGGGTTGACGTTCAGGTCGACCACCGGCGCAAAGTTCATGTTAAGCCCGTTTTCCGCCAGGGTGGCGCCAATGCTGTCGGCACACATGCGGGTGATGGTCGGATTGTTGAGGGTCCCCAGGTATTGGGCCGTCACGGTGGCCGGAAAACCGTAGCGTTCCTTCAAACGGCAGACGTTGCCCCCCTCCTGGTCCACGGCGATGAAGAGCGGCGTGTCAGAGAGGGCACGCAACGAGGCGGTTAGCGCCTGCAACTGCGCCGGAGAGGTGATATTGCGGCCGTAGCTCTTGAGCGCCGCATCCCGGTCAAAGAGGATTACACCGCCGATACGGTAATCGCGGATGTCGCGGTAGATATAGTTACTCTCGTCCAGGGTAAGACCGCGAAAACCGACCAGCAGCATCTGGGCGATCTTCTCTTCCAGGGTCGGCTCGCGTGTGGTGGATGAACTGCCGCAACCGGCCAGCAGCGCCGGACAGGCTGCAACGGCTCCTGCCAAGGCACTCCCCTTGAGAAACGTACGGCGGCTACACGTTGTAGTGGTAATCATAGTTTCACTCCCTGTTTAAAAGCCATTTTGTAACAGCTGCGCGTTCTCCAGATACCATTGATAGGCGCTATTGTCGGCAGCGGCAAAGGCATTGGCAACAGCCGGTGACAAGAATGCCCCTCCTATCCCCACAATCGAGCTTTCCAGCAGCGTCGTAAGCGACGACATGTTGGCAGCAGTTTCCCGCATCCCCCACCAGAGTGCCGTTGGAACGGCACGCTTCGTCATCAGGTGTGAGGCATCCAGACGTACGTTCCAGTCGTATCTGAAACGCGGCAGATTCAACGCTACGCCGCCAACCGTCACCGCCAGGCTGGCGCCGCTGCGGGCCATCAGGTATTCGTTGGCGCTGGCATTCATGGCCGACCGGAAACCATCACCGGCCGTGCCGTCCACCAGGTCGATCCTGGCTGTGGTTGATGACAACAGTTTGACGTCCTCGGCAACCAACGCCGGAATCAGATCGTTGAAATAGGTGGCGGCAATACTCCGCAGTTGTACCCGTTCGTCCTTGGTAAAGGTACGGCTGGCGCCATCCTCGGCCACAATCGTATAAAAGGCGGGGTCTTCGCTGATCTGGTTAAAGCGGGTGATCCATGCATCTTTCCAGGCCGGATCGATGATCTGGAACAGAGCGGTCAGCGACGTGATGCCGAAACTGTTTTTTAGCAGCCATCCCTCCAGATCTGACCGTACAACCGGAATCGTCGCCTGGCGAAGCGCCGTTGTATCCACGTCCTTCAGCAGGATATCAGGATATAGTTTTTTCATGGTACGGACATACAGGCCAGTATTGCTAAAAGCGGCCAGCAGCATCGACTTGTTCTTCAGAATACTCGCCGCGCGCACGGACGGTGATGGGCGCAGATCGGCGACCGGTTTCCCTGCCATGACCTTGGCTGCCAGTTCCAGATAGAAGCTGACCGGCAGAATATCCACACTCAGGTTTTGTTTCAGGGTCGAGGAGACAAATTCCAGTGGTGAATTGCCGTAATCGAAGGTTCTGCAGTCGAGCAGAGCTGCATCCGCCTCTCCATCGCTGCAATAGGGTATGTTCTTGTCGAGCGCCATTCCCCGATACAGGAATCGCATGGCGCTGACATCGTGGGGGAGCGCCTTCTGTTCTTTCGTATAACGATTTGCCGCCAGTACCGCTTCCGTATCATCGTGATAATCCATAATGCTGCTGGACGGAATCGTGGAAATGTATGATCCTCCTTGCAGAAAATTATCATACAGTTCCTTGCGGGTATAACCGGCAAGGTCGGCAGATATGCTGCCGGCGAAATTATGACGCAACCCCATGGTATGCCCGACCTCGTGGGTCACCACCTCCTGTACGTACGCCTGGGAGGCTTTCAGGATCATCTCATCGCTGGCGCCACTGGCCAGCAGGCTGGTAACCCCCTTCATCACCCGTTCTTTTAAGGAATAATCACAGATGCGCGGAGAATAAAGGTTTTTCAGGGCAACCCGGCTGTTTGATGACGAAGACGATCCTTCCAGGATCTTCAAATAGCGCCACACATCTTTTCTGCTCGCAAATGCGAAGGCAGACGGCATGAAGATCTGGGCATGCAGTATTTCTCCGGTTCTCGGATCAGCCTGCATATCGGCATAGGCATAACCAGCAGTATCATAATTCAACCACTGGATGATATTCCTCTCCATGTCGGGAGCGGTTACACCGGCCGGGGCATCGGCCACCGCAAAGATCTCCTCCCCCAGCGCCGCATTCCAGTACAGCACGCCGTTTCTGACCGCCTGACGGTAACTCTGGGGGGTCTCGGATGAAAGGTAATAGGTAATCGGCTTGTTGTTCAGGTTCCATTTCATGGCAAACACCTTGGTTGTGCCACCGTTTTGCAACTGGGGCATGACCTCGAAGTAGCCGGCATAGTCGAAACCGGGTGAATCGCTCGGGGTGAACGAAGTGTTGGGGAGATAGGGGGAGAGGTAATAACGGACTTCAACGCTCGGCAGCGTGCCGTCCCCCCCCTCTATCTGGGCCGACTGGCGCACTGCCAGCCGGTTCTGATGGCTGATGTCCACCCCGGAGAGATAACTGCTGCGAACCGCGGTAGCATTGAAGGAGGGGTGATACCCCGTACCGCCGTCATCGGAGGCATACATGTCGGAAACCATGAATATTTTTGACATCCCCTGGTTGAAATCAAAATAAATCCACCCCGGCTCCTCACGTACTATCGGAAATTCAGCCAGAATCAGGGCAAAGGGAGTATCCGGCATGACCGTATGCCCCACCTGGGATTCAAGCATGAACAGTTTTCCCCCCTGTTTCTGAAAGACCACGATCCGGCTCTTCAGATTTCCGAACTGCTGGGCGCCGTCCAGCGTAACCATGTTCCCCTGCAACAGAAACTCGCGGTTCAGGGCATCGGAGCGGATCGCCACATTCTTGTTAGCATCACCCCGGAATGACTCGCTGACCACGGGAGAAGGAGGCAGCGCGCCGCCATCACCACTGCAGCCGCCAAGCAGCAATAGCAGTGTAAAAACAGCAGACACAGCCATCAGATTGCAAACTGACTCGACACCCTTGCGCTTCATAATGCCTCCTTGTGGCTAAACAATTGAATATATATTTATTACAGAAAGCTAAACAATACCAGAGGAAGTGGGAACTGGCTAGCTTGCGACAGAACTCAAACACGACCATTATAAATTTATATATTGACAGACCACATGTAACTTATTTATATAGCGTACATAATTTATTAAAATCACCGAAAAGGCAAAATCCGGGGAACTGGATGACGCAAAGCCACCTACCCAGAACGGGAAGAGGGGTTATCGAAGCGGTTTGCATGCTGTTGCTATACTCTAGCACCAAAAAGCACCTGTCTTTTCGTCATTTTATACGAAGAGGCAGGTGCTTTTTTTATTTTTGCTTCTTTGCCCGCGGGATTCAAATGGGCAATGCAACAATGTATCACAACAATTTTATCGGGAGATAATCGGATGGTAATTTCAAACACAAGTGTTTCGCGAAAGCAGCTGATTGGAGCAAGCATTGCCACTCTTGTCCTCGGCGTACTGATCGGATGGGGTATTACAAACTTTGATAACATTAGTGTCGCTGATGCAAGCATCAATAAGCCGATCAGAGTTGGACATTACAAATTGATCAATCCATTGCTGGACACTGCTGAAGGGGAAGATCGTTTAAGCAGCAAGCAGTTAAAGAATTTCAAACAAAAAGTAGTTCAGTTAATTTCCGAAGAAATCGGTAACCAGAAAGCATCGGAGGTTTCGGTGTATTTCCGTGATTTTGACGATGGTCTGAGCTTTAACATCAATGGTGACGCCGGATTTGAGCCGGCCAGCCTGGCAAAACTCCCGGTCATGATTGCCTATTTAAAAATGGCTGAAGGAGACCCCGCCCTGTTACAAAAAAAATACATCTGGGATAACAACGCAAAATCAAGGCTTCAGGGGGATCCGCAAGACACTATCCTTAAACTGGGGGAGTCCTATAGCGTTGAAAGACTGCTCATCGAGATGATCGGGCACTCTGATAACGGCGCAACCCAGCTGCTATTTGATCATCTCAAGCTAGATTTCCTGCTTACAGTCCTCAATGAATTAGGTTTGGAATACTCACAGAACTCATCCTTTGACAAACTGATCACGATTAAATCGTACGCCATATTCCTGCGTGTGCTCTACAACGCATCATACCTCAACCGGGAAATGTCGGAAAAAGCATTGGAACTGCTCGCCATCGGCGATTTTCCCCAGGGAATTATGTCCACAGTCCCGCCCAAAACAGTTGTGGCCAGTAAATACGGTGTCAGAAAATCCGGGACGAACAATGAAACAGTACAACTGCACGATTTTGGAATCGTCTATTATCCCAATCGGCCGTACCTGATTTGTGTCATGAGCAAAGGTAATGATGTAAACAAGCTGACATCGGTCATTCAGGACATTTCAAAGTTCATCTATAACGAAGTGGATTCACAATACAAGAATTGATCGCCTTGGAGTAACTCCCCCTACCCCAAACGGCGGAATGCCGAGGCCTTGATGGCGGCATAGAGTAGACTGCCGGTCCGTATCCCCAGTTCATCAGCTGCCTGACGCACTACCTCTGCCACCAGACGTTCGTTGCCGCACGCCAGTTCAACTCCGATCCTGTGGCCGGAGCTAAAGGTGCTGGCCACGGTACATTCCAGCAGGTTGCGGGCACTGATCGCCTCGGGATGTTGTTTAAACAGAATGATATCCTTTGATGACAATTCAAACAGTGCTTCAGCCTGATCACTTCCGGCAGAAATCAGCAAGGCGCCATTTCCCCATTTGTATGAGTAGAGCCCATCAACCTGACTCGCTTGCCCCAGCTTGATCAGGTTAATATAACCCACCGGGGTTACTCCCATGCGATCTCGCGCCAACTGCTCGCTAGTCGCCTGTTCCACCAGCACCCCCTTTTCAAAATACAGCACGCTGTCGGTCATCAACCGCATTTCCACCAGTGAATGGGAGATGAACAGATAGGGAATGCCGAAACGTTCACTAACACTCTTCAGATAGGGAATGATCTGAAAACGGAGCGAATCGTCCAGCGCCGAGAGCGGTTCGTCCATCAGCAACAGACGCGGGTTGGCCAGGATGGCACGCCCCAGGGCAACCCGTTGTTTCTCCCCACCGGACAGATTGGTAACTCCACGGCCAAGCAGAGCTTCAAGTTTCAGCACCTTGACCAGAACATTAAAATCAATGGTACGGAATTCTGGGGCACAACGTTTAAAACCATAGAGCAGGTTGTTCATCACACTCAGATGGGGAAACAGGCAATGTTGTTGAAACACCATGGCAATCCGCCGTTGTTCGGGACGCAGATTGATTCCCCGGGAGCTGCTGAACAGACATATTCCATCCAATGCGATCTCACCACAGTCAGGTTCCTGAAGCCCCGCCAGCAGACTCACCAGAGTTGATTTGCCACTCCCGGATGCGCCGAAGATACCGATCCGCTCACCGGTAACAGCAATATCGGCTGAAAGTGTAAATGCTTCGAAACTTTTATGAACAGCCATGGATAATTGCATATCAGACCTTCCGTGCCATTTTCTTGGCCATCATTTCGTGCAGCAGGAGCACCACCATCGAAATGGCAACCGAAACCAGACAGAGCAAAAGCGCCGCCATCTCACTGCTGGGTGAACTGGCATATTCGTAGATCGCCAGCGGGATGGTCTGGGTCACACCGGGGATGTTTCCGGCCACGATGATCGTTGCTCCGAATTCACCAAGGCTACGGGCAAACATCAGCGATGATCCGGCCGCCAGTCCGGGAAGCGTGAGCGGCAGAATGACGGTCAAAAGTGTATCATGCCAGTCTGCCCCCAGAGTACGTGAGGCGTGTATCAACTGGGGGTCAATCCCTTCCATGGCGAGGCGTATCGACCGTACCAACAGGGGGAAACCGACCACGGCTGAAGCAAGCACTGCTGCCTTGAGGGTAAAGATCAGGCGAATACCAATCCCGTCAAGCAGTGAGCCAAGCCAGCCATTCCTGCCAAGCAGCAGCAACAGCAAGTAGCCGATCACGACCGGCGGCAGCGTCAAGGGGAGATTGACCAGCACTTCCAGCACCACCTTGCCACGAAAGCGGACAAAGGTGATCAGATACGCCACGGCAAAGCCGAACGGCAGTGACAGCAAGGTGGCCGCAACGGCCACCTGTACCGAGAGTCTGATGGCATCGTAATCTGTGGGAGCTAAAGGAATCATTGTTTGCCTTACCTTAGATCTACTCGGTAGCGGCTACCCGCATACTTCGTTCTTGATGATAGTCTTCATTTTTTTCAACTGACTGATGCCCTGTTTACAAGCTTCGAAGGCATCCTCACTGTTGGGAGAACTGGCGGCAACCAGCGAGATTATGTCTCCGAGAGCAAGGCGACCGGTGCGACGGATCAGCAGTATATCCGCAATAGAGAATTCGGTTTTCAGCTTATCGGTAATATCGAGCAGCTCAGCCTCGGCATCACCGCTGACGGCATAATCGATGTAGCTGGTTGTCCCAGCACTCCCGGTCATCGGCTTTACCACCGCATAGTGAAATACGACCGAACCGGCACCTCTTGTGGTGATCAAGTTGTACATCTTTGCCGGATCAATTGGTTCAGGTGATATTTTCACCATATTTGACTCGCTTTCTTTAGCAACTGATAGTTACTTGGTTGCAAAACCGTATTTTGTGAGCACCGCCTTGGCATCATCACTCTGCAAATAGCTCAGGAATGCAGCCGCATCGTTATTTTTTGCGCCTGCCACGGTCAAGGCCATGGGATAGGTCACTCGCGGATACAGAGTTTGAGGCACGGTAAAGAGAATCCTGGCCTGCTTGGCCTGCAGCGCGTCGGTCCTGTAGACGAAGGCGCCATCCACCTCACCTCGCTCGGCATACATCAAACATTCGCGCACATCCTTGGCCATAATTAGTTTCTTTTCAAGTTGCTTGTCCATGCCGGCTTTTTTAAAAGCTTCCGTGGCATATTCTCCGGCCGGAACACTCTTGGGGCTACCGATGGCGATCCGCCCCAGTTTTATTAGATCTTGCATCGAAGACGCCTTGCCGGGCGCACCTGCGAACACCAAGGTGTTGTAGGTAAAGGTTCCAAGGCTGGCAGTATCAACCAGTTTCTTGTTCTTCAGGTAGTCCATCCACTCCAGATTTGCGGAGATGAAAACATCAGATGGAGCGCCGTTTTCAATCTGCTTGGCCAGAGCACCGGAAGCTCCATAATTCTTGAGGAACTTTACGCCAGGATGGCTCCTGGTAAATTTTGCAGAGATTTCGTTAATAGCCTCTTTCAGGCTGGCGGCTACGAACAGGTTGACATCTCCGGCAAAGGCGGGAGTGGCCAACAGGATCAGACAGAACAGGGACACCATCATTTTGAACGCATGTTTCATACAATTTCCTCCAAGGTTGTTATGTAGTTTCGTGCCATTACGGTGCCGGCAGTATAATTACTCCCACATCGCAAGGCTTTCCGAAATAAACCGATGACAAAACGATGATGTCAATGCCGCTGGCGGCGTAGTGTGCGGCATTGCTTTCATTAATCCCACCGGCCGCCGAGACCAGAATATCCGGATTAACCTCCCGGATCGCAGCCACCACTTCCGTCAATTCGGCAGGTGTCAGTTTGTCAAGCTGCACAATATCGGCGCCGCTTTTGGCAATCAGCACCGCTTCTTCACTCGTGTCAGCTTCAATGATGACCTTTGTCTCGCGTGCCTTTAATTTCAGCTCTGCCACCGTGCCAAGCACAGTTTCCAGTCCACCCAGAAAGGCGGTATGTTGCTTGAAGACCAGCAGCGTCTCCGACAATCCCAGACGATGGGGCAACGCGCCACCGGCGCTAATCGCCTTGATAGCGATCTTTTTGGTTCCGGGGAACGATTTGCGGGTGGTAACAACCGATACGATCGGATTGACAGTTCTGCATGCAGCGACAATCCGATCGGTCCGCGAGGCGATCCCCGATGCATACTCCAGCAAATTCAATGCCACCTTCCAGCCGGCGTGCAGCGCCTGTGCCGGACCTTCAGCAACGAGAAACTCTCTACCAGCAGATAACTTCGTTCCGCTCGGCATGCACTCGGTAACCGTTGCGCCACACTTTTGCAGTACCCGCGCCGCTTCTTCCGTGCAGCAGAGGGTCGTTACTTCCCGTGTAGAAAATTGTATCCGTCCGTACTTATTTCCAAATCCGAGCAGGTGGGTGGTCAGGTCGCCATAGGGGAGGTCTTCTTCGATAAAACGTTCGATGTCGCTGTCAGGAAGGCAGGAGATCATGGGTACCCTTTCTCGGTAGCGTTATAGTCAACAACACACAACGACAAACCACAAAAAAGGGACAGCGCCGTTGATGTCCCTTGAGTCGAATCAGTTGACGCCGATAATGACGCTGGAAGCCTTGAACAGGGCACAGGCATGGCCGCCGACCTTCAGTTCCAGCCGGGTGGCGCTGTCGTGGGTGATGACGGCGCTGACGGTATTGCCGCCGCCGATTTCCACATCCACCTCGGTATTGACCGGCCCCTCGACAATCTTGGCAACAGTGCCGCAAAAAATATTGCGGGCACTGACCTTGGCGTCATGCAGGTCGGTGCCGATAATCACCGAACTCGCCTTGACAATCGCATAAGCCTCATTACCGGTTTGCAGTCCCAGGTTATCGATGGCGCCGTTGGTTACGACCGCGGTCAGGGGCACTCCCCCTTTGAGAGAAATGGTTACTTCGGCATTGACCGCACCCTTGGTGATTTTGGAGACACTCCCCGAAAATGTGTTACGTGCGCTGACTTTCATGGATATCCTCCGTAAGAATTGGTACAGGCTTTCGGTATCGCCGAGCCTGCTTTCCAGATTGTCCAGGAATTTACGATGTTCTTCCTGGATGGTTTTGAACTGTTCAACTACCTTTTTACCTTCGCCAGTCAGACTGGTACCGCCCCCCCCTTTCCCGCCGGTCAGGCGATCAACCAGCGGTTTTTCCGCCAGGTTATTGATCATGTTGATGGTATCCCAGGCGGTCTTGTAACTGATACCAACGGCTTTGGCGGCCTTGGTGATCGACCCGAGCTCATCGATCTTTTCCAGCAGGTAAATGCGTTCCCCTCCCAGAAACTTATTCTCGGCCCGATTGAGCCAAAGGTTGCCGGTGAGTCCAATACTGTTTTTGGCATTTTTCATGATGTCACGCTCCGTTGCACAAAGCTGTATGCACCTATCGCTGTATCCAATACTACACAACGCATGCCAAAGTCTATCAGTTTAAATATCTAGCCATAACAGTATGTTTAGACAGTCTCTCACGACAGCAGATTCCCTACTGGCATAATTTTTAGCAGCAAGTGATGCAATGCCAAGAGAATCGTCAGACTACGCATATGCTCCGCGCTTCACACCTTATCCCGCCGGTGAATCACCCCCAGGGTCCCCTGGTTGTAATGATTTCTGGCAAAACACTCCACGCACAGGTCGGCTCCGGCCACCATGTGCATGGCCATACTCTTGTTGCCCACAGCAATACTTCTGCCGGCAAATTCAGCGCCGATGGTCCCGCCGGGAATTTCCTTGTAATACCCGGAAAGCGGATACTGTTTTTCAGTTCCCACATCGTCGTAAAACAGGTAACCGGGCGGGTGCTCAAATATGCGATGCCTGCCGCTGGTGATGGCCAGATACTGGGCATCGCCGGGCTCATAGCAGAACCAGCTTCTGCTGTTCCCGCACAAGGTAGCCGGCCACTGAAAATCGTCACTACCAACTCCTTCCAGAATGATCAAAGCGATCTTGTGCCCCTGTTGCAGCCCCCTATCGATGATCCCCCTGATTGAAGTGATATCAGCTGCGACTCCCAGCGGATTGAAACAAGGAATCTGCTCTCGCGCATCCGGAATCATCACCGGCTTGCGCATGGTACAGCCGAGCGCCTTGAAGGAATAACCGCGCCGGGCAACCAGCAGATAATCAGGGAGCAGCCGCGCATCGTGTGCGGTTCCGCCAAACAGCTCCAGAAACTCGCTTCTGGTCACAATCCGATCCACCTGCGGGTCTGCTTCCAGCTGTTTCAAGTCGGCCTCGCTCGCCCCGTGTAAACCGGCATAGCGTGCCGACCAGTGAGTGGACACGCCGATGCCGTCAAGAGAGCTTAAATCAACGACGCCCTCAAGTGGCATCACACCACCCCGCCCGACAACCACCGGGATACAACCGGATTCAGCGCTGAAACGCTCCACCTCCTGAAACAGCTCCACCATGATCCTGTGGCGTTCCGTAACATCCAGCGGCCCGACCCGGCTGGCAAAGTACTGGCCGGCATAGGTCAAAAAGACAAAATCCGGCTTGTATCCGGCAACCAGATCAAGAGCGGTATCGGTTACCCAGCGGTTGCTGCCGGGACCCAGGTCGCCCGGATACTGGTGACGATGCAGCACATCTTTCATCAGATCAACCAATGGTCCACGCTGATCCGATTTGTCACCGCTACGCAGATCAAACTGATTCTGCCAATCACGGGCATCGACAATGGCCATACTCGTGTCTGCATTCATACTTCGCTCCCCCCCAAC
This sequence comes from Geobacteraceae bacterium, assembly GCA_036732725.1. Classification (GTDB taxonomy): domain Bacteria; phylum Desulfobacterota; class Desulfuromonadia; order Geobacterales; family Pseudopelobacteraceae; genus CAIPTY01. Next base: position 53,061 of record DAINBV010000015.1, read on the forward strand.
ATTTTGATGCTGCTCCGGCAGGAAGGGCAATTCCCGTCAGAACTGTTGTTTCTCTGTAATTGATCGCCGCCGCACCCCAGGCTGAAACGTTCGATGACCGTGGTGCCACACTCTGGACAATCGGTATTGACCCATTCCGAACCGACAAAATTATGAAAATAGATATAGGGGAGCCGTTTTCTGGCTAACTGCAGTTTGTCATTGATCCCTTCGATGTCAGGATAGACCGCATCCTTCATTTCGTCTTCGGGAAGCAGCCTGAGGACATGCCACGGTATCCCGGCATCCAGATCGACGATGAATCGTGCAATTTCATCCAGTTCATGATCATTGGCGCCCTGAATGACCGGTGTCGTAATCTCGACATGATGCGTCCGGGCCAGGCTCCCGATGGTAGCAAGGATCGGCGCTACGGACGGAATCCCGATATGGTCGGAATTGAACCGGTCAGCCAACCCTTTCAGACTGATGTTGAAAAAAGAAAAGATGGAGGCCAGCATCTCGGTTGCTTCCGGGGTGCTGTAGCCATTGGTCAGACACCCCATCCGGATGCCTGCCGAAGCAGCCTCTTTTGCCAATTCCTGCAGCGAAGGAATCGACACCGTCGGCTCGTTCACATTGAAGACGATGCTGCGGCACCCCAGCTTCACCGCCATTGCCACCAGACGGGTGGCGCTGAAATCGAACATTTTTCCCTGCAGATCTTCCGGGTTCTGTTTGGCGATAAAGGCGTTCGAACAGTATTTGCAGCTGAAATTGCAACTGCTGGTGCCGATGGTCAGGCAACGGCTGCCGGGCCAGACATGGTAGAAGGGAATCGACTCGATTCGCGCAACTTCATAGGTGCTCCACCGCTGGGGAAAACGTTCCCGGACGGTCACCCCGTCAGCGTAATACATCCGGCACCGGCCGTAGCTTTCAGCGCCCAATTCGCAGCGCCACTCGCAGTAATTGCAGCGCATGGTCATACCTCCTTTTCCCAGGAGATCACCGCCCAGCGCACCACCTTGGGAGCGGGGAGACGCCACCCTGCTCCGTGGGGGAGCAGTTCGCCCACCAGATAGTTTCTCAGGCGGTGTTCCTCCTCCGGCGACAGATCATCCAGCATCCAGCGCATCCCGTCCACCGCGTCATCAATGGTTTCATAACTCTTCCACTCTTTGCTGGTAATGAATGAAACCGTGGCATAGATACCGAGCTGATGGAGCAGATTATAGACATAGATGTAATCGGGACCTCTTTCGAGCCGCCTCCCCACAGCATCGAAGATCCTCCGGTCATTGGGGCCATCCCCGACCATGGCGGAAATATACACCCGTTGCCGGGCGGCCCGGTCCAGCTTGAGCAAGGCGGTTTGCAGATCGTCAACCACGATCGAGCGGGAGGCAATCGCCACATCGTACTCTCCGATCCCCAGTTGCCGCCAGTCATCCTCCCAGCTGCCATGGATGGGGGTTATATTGGTGATAGCGGAATGTTGACAGCGTTCCTGAAGTTGCGACAACATGCCGTCCGAGAAATCCAGCGCCGTCACCGAAGCGATCTGTCCGGCAAGCGGCACTGCCAGGGTACCGGCGCCGCACCCCACATCGAGAACACTCCAGGCCGGCTGCGGCTGCATCAGCTCCAGAAAGAGCCGCTCGTAATCCGATTCCTGGGCATGCTTGCTGAAGGACGGCGCCCGTCTGTTCCAGAAGGATGAATCCCGTTTTCTGGGACGTTCTTCCCGGGCCCGTTTCCAGGCAGCATTCCAGTCAAGTTCATATCTGTTCATACATTCCCCCATCCTGATTTTGAAATAGTCACACTGCTAAAAACGATAGCGGGCCTGGAAGAAATAATTTCTCCCCGCTTCGGGATACCCTTCGGTCAGCGCATAGTTTCGATCGAGCAGATTGTTGACGCCGGCTTCGAAGGTCAGATCGCGCATCGCTTCGTAACTGACTTTGCTGGTTACGACAAGAAACTCTCCGGCAACCGAGCTACCATCGGAATTGCTGTAGCGCCGGGAGTCATATTCCGCGGAAGCAAGGATGCTGAGCGGTTTGAGCGGCGTCAGCTTGCCATAGACAAACAGCTTGTGTTTCGGGACATCGGTAAGTTTCATGGAATTGCTCAGATTGTCGTTGTAGATGAAGGTATAGTTGCATCCGGTTTCCACCATTTCGCTGAGCGGTGCAAACGCCTCAAACTCGTACCCGTAACGGTTTATCCGCCCGATATTCTGGTTCTGGGTTTTGTTTTTATTGCTGGAGTTTTTGCCGATGATGTTGCTCTGGATATAATCGCTGATGGCATTAACGAAGAAGCCGGATTTGACTTTGACAAGACCGGCCAGCGTATCCTGAACGCCAAGCTCATAGTTAACGGTTCTTTCCGGCTTCAGGTACGGATTTTCAACATTGGTCAAATCAACCGACCAGGTGGTTCTTTCCTTGATTGAGGCAAAGCGGCTTTTTGCGCCAATCGAAGCATGCAGCTTGCCGCTGTCCGAGTAGGCATACACCAGACTGGCCTGGGGATTGACCGAGTCCTTGTCTCCCGTTGCAAGGTCAAAGATCTGTTTGGTGGTTGAGTTGTATTTTTCCGCCTTGACTGCCGTCAGGGTGTCATAGCTGATGCCGATCACCACGGAAAGTTTTTTGGTCAGTTCAATGGAATCCTCCACGGAAACGGAGTAGATCCGGTCTTCGGAGCGTAACTTCGGGATGACCGCGGTTGTTTCACGATGGACATCGTCCTTGAAATGAAACGCCAGCTTGAGACTGTTGTAGGGAATCAGGGTAGTTCCCGCCTCCAGCGATCCCCCGAGAGAGTAGTCGTCATACCAGCTTGGCGCTGAATTTCCGGCACCTTGCACGCTATACGCGGCATTGGTGAATTGATTCAGCGAATTCCGGAAAATGTCGTAATAGATTCGGGACTTGACATACCCCTTGTCCGTAATCGTCGTATGGGTATTGAGATACACACTCTGCTTGTCCCAGTAGGGCCAGCGCCAGTAGCGCAGAGAGGTGGAGGGATTTGTCCCGGCATAGGGGGGTGTCCCTTTTTCGCCATGCTGGTAGATATAACTGAGCGCATATTCGTCACTGATGTTCGGGGTCAATCCAAGCTTGATCGTCCCTTTGCCGTCACGCTGGTAGGAATTTTCACGCCTGCCGCCGTTTTCTGCGCTGGTCGGTTTGAAATCGTCGGAAAGTTGGAAGGAATGCAGATCAACCCATGACCCTCCCCCCTGGAGATACCAACTCTTTTGATTGGTTCCCAGGTTGGCAAAGGCATGATAGGCATCGCCGGAGGTGTATCCGGCCCCGGCATTCCCTTCAAACAGCTTGGCCGGACGTTTGGAAACCATATTGATGGCGCCACCCATGGTATTCGGACCATACAGCACCGATGCGGAGCCCTTGGAAAGATCAAGTTCAGACAGGTCGTAGGTCATGAACCGGCCGAGATCGGGGTAGCCGTCATACGGTATATAGATCGGAATACCGTCAAGAAACAGTGGTGTGCGCCGAAGATCAAAGCCGCGCACGTAAATCATCGATTCGTTGCGCGGACCGACTTTTGAAATGGTTACACCCGGCAACAGGTTGGCTGCCTCTGCTACGGTTTTCCGGTCAAAGGTGAGCATATCCTCCCCGCTAACCGTCGTCACCGCGGGACTCGAATCTTTGTCCGATTTTCCGGTTACCTCGATTTTCCCCAGACTGAAAACAGTACTGTTTTCTTTGTTTTCTTCCGCCAATGCCGCTGTGGCAACAAGTGATACAGCACAGAGCGCCGTCAGTGCGCCATACGTGACTCCCTTCATTCCCCCCCTGCGGTAGCTGTTATTCATGCCAATCTCCTTTCATGTCGTTATGTTGTGTCATTGCTCGATTATTCCGTGCATTGTCGCTTGTCTGCTCAGATGTACGGCGGGTACACAGACATGTACCCCCTCTTCCACGGAGAAGAGCCGGACATCCACACCGTAGAGTTTTTCAAGATTTGCCGGTGTCACCGTTGCATTGGTGGCGCCATCGTGAAGAATGCCGCCGTCCTGCATCATCACCACCCGGTCAGCTATGGCCATGGCGTGATCGGGGTGATGAGTGGAAAAGATGAAGGTATAGCCAGCGCGGGAGAGACTTTTCAGCCGTTCAAGCAGCCGCACCTGGTTACCGTAATCCAGACCGTTGGTCGGTTCATCCATGACAAAGGTGCGGGCTCCCTGGGCCATGGCACGAGCGATCAGGGTCAGTTGCCGTTCACCGCCACTAATATCGGTATAGGGGCGTTTGGCCAGATGAGCGATGGCCAGTTTTTCCAACGCCTCACCGGCAATCTGCCGGTCGTTTGCATCATAACGGGAAAAGAAGGAGGTATGGGGCATGCGCCCCATCAACACGACATCTGACACCCGATAGGCAAACGATTCCTTGTGTACCTGGGGCACGTAGGCCACCAGACGCGCCAGTTCCCGCTGCGGTATCCGGCAGACATTACGCCCGGAGAAATGAATCGTGCCGGCCGATGGCTTGAGCAACCCCAGCAGCAGTTTGAGCAGTGTGGTCTTGCCGCTGCCATTGGGCCCGAGCAGCGCCAGCACTCCCCCCTCTTCAACGGTGAGCGAGAGATTCGACAGCACCTGGTGGCGCTGGTAGGAAAATGAGAGCCGGTCAAGATGAATGAGTGCCATTATTGCCATCCTTTGCGGGCATTCTTCAGCACCAGCACGAAAAAGGGGATGCCGACCAGCGCTGTCACAATCCCGATGGGAATCTCGAAGGAAAAGGTCAGCCGGGAGATGTCGTCCACCAGCAGCAGGTACGAGGCGCCCAACAACGCTGAAGCAGGTATCAAGGTTTCATTATCCGGCCCGGTGATCATGCGGGTTATGTGAGGGATGATCAACCCGACCCAGCCGATGATACCGGCCATAACCACGGTCAGAGTACTGATCAGGGTGGCACAGATGATGACCGTACAACGTACCAGACGCACATTGACACCAAGGGCGCGCGCCTCCTCGTCCCCCATGCTGAGGACATTGAGTGTACGCCCCATCAAGGTCAGACCAAGGATGCCTATGCAGATCGGGATGCCGGCCTTGATCGTCATGGAACGATCAGCCATGGCCATGTTCCCCATCAACCAGTAGACGATGGCCGGGAGCTGGTTGTAAGGGTCGGCGATATACTTGATGATCGAGACCAGCGCGGTAAAAAAGGCGCCGCTGATGATCCCCCCCAGCACCAGCATGATGGTGCTGTTAACCCGGTACATGCGAGCAATCCCCATCGCCACCGCCACGGCGGCAAAACCACCCAGAAACGTCGCCAACTGAACGGAATACCAGCTTTTGAAGAACACCAGCCCCACGGCCGCCCCGCACGAGGCGCCTGCCAGAACCCCCAGCAGTCCCGGCGAGACCAACGGATTGATGAACATGGCCTGGTAGGTGGTACCCGACACCGCCAGGGCCGCGCCGATCAGAGCCGCCGCGACAATTCGGGGAAAACGGATTTCCATGATCAGGTTTTCCAGCAGCAGCAACCGCTCGGCGTCAAACGTGCCGCTGCCGAAAAATTTATGACTGAAGAAGCCGATAACTTCCCCGGGAGGGAGCGGATATTTGCCGAGACTCAGGGAGACGAGCACCGTTACCAGGAGCAGCAGCGCCAGTATCAACAGGGGGAGCATTTTCATCAGTGCAGGATCTCCTGAACGTCCTTGTTGCTCAGTTCAACGCCAAGAAACAGCCGGTAGAACTCTTTTGTCTCCCTGGCAATATCGATCGGATAACGTTGCGGATACAACCGGTTGGTGAGCCACTTGAGCCCCAGCAGACGCATGAAGGACGGAGGACGGTCAAACCAGTTGAATGGTTTTCGCGGTATCAACAGGAGCTGTTTTTCTTTGATGCCCCTGATCCCCTGCCAACGTTTGTCGTGGGTAACCGCATCAAAAAATGCCCGTTCCTGGGCCACGATTACCTGGGGATTGTAGAGCAGCAGCTGTTCCAGGCTGATCTTCTCCATCCCCATGGTGTCGAACGCCTCTCCCCGGTGGACGTTCTTTGCTCCCGCAAGTTTGATCAGCTCGGCATGCACCGATGTTTCCCGCTCGGTTGCCAGACCATCCACCCCTTCGGCATAGTAGATCGTGCGACGCTCCCGCTCGGGAATAGTGCTGGTTACCGCCGCAATCTTAGCCAAGGTAGCGCGGGCATAGTTGGCCAACAGACGGCCACGTTCCGCGCGCCCCACCAAATCCCCCAGGAAAATGAATGCCTCGGGACACGTTTCCAGACGTTCCAGATCAACAAATACCGCCGCAATGCCGCTCTTGTGCAGCCGTTCCGCCATTTGCAGTCCGCTCCCTCCATCCTTCCAGTTCCACAGCAGCACCAGATCCGGCTTGAGAGCCAGCAGCGCTTCCATGTTGATGGAGCGGCTCTGCCCAAATATGCCGCCCGTAACGGGAAGCCGGGTGAATTCGGGGCGCAGGAAGCGCTTTTCCTCTGGCCGGGGAGCAAAGTTGAGCCCCACCAGCAGGTTCGGGTCAAGTGCGTAGAGCAGGTAGGTGGAAGGAGGTGATCCGGAGAAGACGCGCCGGATGGTATCCGGAACCGTAACCCGGCGGCCGGCCATATCGGTGATCTCCCGGGCCTGGACGCTTGTCAGCAAGCCAAGGAGCAACAGCATTGTCACTATTACGATTCGCAACATGGTCGATCCTTTCTCAGTTAAGTACATAGTCCACCGGGATGACCAGGCGGGCGCTGACCGGTGGTTTGGGAAACGGTGCGCTGCGCCGGACCGTCTCTTCAGCATCGCTGTCCAGCAAAGCGATGCCCGAGCTTTTTGTAATACGAATCTGGTCAACCGCTCCGGACGCCAGGACAACGAACTCGACTGCCAGCCGGCCATGCCACCCCATCTTTCGCGCCTTAGCCGGGTATCGCAGGTTTTCGGCAATCGTGTCGCGAATATGGGCAAACTGTTCTTTCAGGTAACGTCGTTGCTGAGATTCCATGGTGTCATCACCTGAGCCGGTTGCGCTACGGGAGGCGTTATCACCGGAGAGCTGTTTCGTTCCTTGAGCACCCTGGGCAGCTTTGGCCGGCGGGCCGATTGCACGTCCACTGTTCGCTGCGACAGCAACGTCTGGCGCTGTCATGCGAACTGGTGAGGACGGCGCTGTTTCCTCAAGGTTGTGAGCCGGAACGGCAGTGGTCTCAAGAGGTGCAGCAACAATCGGAACAGATTCTTTGGTTGATGACCGAAGCGGTACATTTCGTGATGGCACGGCATCATAATCACCCTGCATCACCCGCTTTTGCTCGTGTTGTTCCTGTTGCATAGTGAAATCGACCAGAATCGGCGCCGGTTGTTTCGGTGAAAAGGGAGCGAATGAAGCAGCGCCTGCCACCAGAGCAAGATGCATCAGCAACGAGATCAGTAAGGTTGTGCCTTCGCTCTTCATTCCCTGTATGCCAATGGGTGGTAATACCGTTTATCTGTCAGACAGGGGGTGCATACAATTTCCCCCTGCTGTTCCGTCTCACGCCCATCCAGAATTTTTTCACCGCAACGTTCACACAATGCGGTGCGCACCGGCCTTCCCGGCAGGTCTTCCGGACGTAGCGGAACGTTCACCTCCGCCATGACAAAGAGTTCGTCATCCGCAGTAACGGTAAAATCCGGCATTTCCCCCTCTGGCCGCGGCTTGGAGATAAGCCTGACCGCTTTCCCCGACTCCAGGTTGATGAAGGTTGCTGCCATTTTGCCGTAGTCCATGATCTTCATGGTCCGTTTTCCCGGCCGACAGCCGGTGACGGACATGATGGCGTCAGTGGCGCAACGGTCAATCTCCACGAACACGATCAGCTTTTTGCGGTCATTCCCTTTGGGATCACTGATGCCGATGCACTGCAAACCGCAGATGGCCATGCGGGTACCGCTTTCGATTCCGGCACAGACATGCCCGTGAAACGTGATCGCCTCTTCCAGTAATCTGGCGTAATTATCTCGTGATACCTTGTTCATTGGTCTGTTTCTCCGTTATTCCCCTTGGTTTGAGAGCATATGCCGCTATCGTTTTTCAACACCCTCGTCCCGTAGTAACCCGTATCGGTCACCATGAATATCTTTGAGCTGAGCTTTCCGAATCCAGGGAGCAGGGGAGCGTTTGAGAACATCCTGCAACTGGTCGATTATGGTTGCCACAGCAATCCGGTTGCCGGTTTTCATCGGATGAATATGACGTGACACCAGCCGTGCCGCCGCAGGACCGTTGATTTCCTGTGCACAAACAATCGTGCAATCTTTAAGCGCTTCGACGCGGGCCGTAATTTTGTCATCCTCGTTGTCAGCATCGCTTTTGATGAAGATGGTGGCTACAAAGTACGACTCTTCCGGACCGATATCCCAAACAGAATAGCTGCCGGCCTTGCGAAAGTTTTCGTCAACCAAGGTGCCGTTCGAGGTTGTAAATGCGACTTTCATAATCAGCTCCTGACTGCAAAATCGTTATGCTGCTTCGGCCACCCCGACCACGGTCTCGTCTTCAATTTCCATGATACCGAACTCCATCAACAGATCTTCCAATTCCTCCATTTCCAGCGGCGTAGGAATGACCAGCATCTTGTTGTCCAGAATTTTCCGGGCCAGGGTGCGGTATTCCTCGGCCTGTTTGTGTTCGGGGGAATATTCGATCACGGTCATGCGGCGCAGTTCCGCCCGCTGTACCTGGTTGTCACGGGGGACAAAATGAATCATCTGGGTGCCGAGTTTCCGGGCCAGCGCCTCGATCAGTTCATCCTCCCGGTCGGTCTTGCGGGAGTTGCAGATCAACCCGCCCAGACGGACCTTGCCGGTGCCGGCATATTTGAGTATCCCTTTGGAGATGTTGTTGGCTGCATACATGGCCATCATTTCACCGGAGGTAACGATATAGATCTCTTCCGCCTTCCCCTCACGGATCGGCATGGCAAATCCGCCACAGACAACATCACCAAGAACGTCATAGAATACGAAGTCGAGATCGTCACTGTAGGCGCCTTCCGACTCCAAAAAATTGATGGCGGTGATGACTCCCCGGCCGGCACAGCCGACACCCGGCTCGGGACCGCCCGACTCGACACACTTGACATTGCCATATCCCACTTTCATTACCTCGGCCAACTCCAGATCCTCAACGGTGCCGAGTTCACGCACCAGATCCATAACCGTATTCTGAGCCTTGGCATGCAAAATCAGACGGGTGGAATCCGCCTTGGGATCACACCCTACGATCATCACTTTCTTGCCGAGAGATGCCAAGCCTGCCACCGTATTCTGTGTCGTGGTTGATTTGCCGATGCCGCCTTTGCCGTAAATAGCTACCTGTCTCATCTGTTTCTCCTTTTTGATCTCCAGCGGAAATTGGTTCTGCAGCTTCACCCGGTATTCAAACGTAGCGAAGGATGAACAACGCACGCCGTTGTGCGGCGTCAGTAACATCATTGTCGTGTAAGGTACCGGCAACCATCGTGGTTCCGGACGTGTGTTGCCAGAGGTCTGAATTGTTCACTCATAAATTCCATGACCGGCAGACATGGTTTCTTTGATTCTGCAACCGATTGCCAAGGGGAGCGCCATCTTGTGACGCGCAAATGCATCCTCGATATCCCGGCCATCCGTAATAATGACGTCTTCCCGGCTATAGCGGGTAAGCGCGAAGCCTTTACCATTCTCTCGCAAAAACAGTTCGATCGAAAAATCCATCCCCATGATGGTCACTTCCGCACTGCTAACCATTTCCATACATTCCCGTTCCATGCGGCATCACCTCCATGGTTAGCAGTGTTGACACCAATCGTTATATCAACAACCATACAACGACAGATGCCGTTTACCACAGGATGGACTCACTATCGATCACGGCCATCCGCTATATACCTGATTACATAATGCATGCCAAAAACAGACCTACGTATAACCTGCTTGAATCACGTAGTAGTAAATACAATTCGCCATCACTCGCTATAACTTTAGCTATACAACGATACAGCTGCTTAAAAACAAGGCACTGAATAGTGGCGGTGATCTGTCTCATCAGCAGGCAGGAGGGTCTATATCACGGTTTCAATCCGTTCCCCGTTCCGTACCGCACCCAGCTTGGCATCCATTTTTTCAAACATCCGCTTAAGCCCCAGATCCTGCCATCGCAATAAACCACAAGATAATGGCAAAAAAACTCCCCGTCTCCCCTCCCCTCCCCAGACAACCATATCCACTCATAATTTACTTTCAGTACCGCCCTATCATGAATGGTCATGAATCTCTTCACCAAATAACATATTCAATCATATCGGTACTTTACAATGTCTAGTGTAACTTTTGACAGTTGATTTGTCTTCACCTTAAATGCAAAGATGGGATCGTATTTAGAATAAGATTTCATAAACCGGCAAAGAGAAACATGAACTTCAGCACAGTTCCGATACCAGTCAAAATTGTCACACCCATCGGGATTGATGACGTAATTCGCCAGGTTCTGCTTTTCCGCTTTACTCGCTCTAAGAAAAAACATGGGAACAAGCTACGTTTATATCGCTAGCCTGTTCCTTTTTACATGTCCTGTAGAGGTCGTGACCGGTTACGGCTCGGCAGCCTAATCACACAAAGGAATCCGCTGACCATGAAAAAACTTTTGATCGTCATTGTTGCAGTCGCACTTATTACGGCTCTGGTCGTATTCAAGAGTAAATCAGGGAAAGAGCTGGAAGTAAAAGTCATTGCGCCATCCAAGGGGGTCATGACTTCCCTGATCAGCGCCACCGGCAAGGTCGTCAGCGGGCAGGAATCCGAGGTTGCTTCACCCACTGCCTCCAAAGTAACCAGGGTGTTGGTCAAAGAGGGACAGAAGGTCTCCCAGGGGACGCTGCTGGTGGTGCTGGATGCCCGGGATGCCAGTAACCGGATCAGCGGCGACAAGGCGATGACCGGTGAAGCGCATGCCAAGGTTGAGCAGGCCGAGCGGGCGCTGCAATCGGTCAAAAAAGTGTATGAGGTCGGCGGTGCTGCACTCAGTGCGGTGCAGGATGCGGAGCTGCAATTGAAGGTTGCCCAGGCTGCCGAGATGAAAGCTTCCACGGAGTTGCGCAGTTCTGCCCTGATGCTGGAACGCTTCAGGGTAGTTGCTCCCTTCTCGGGAATTATCGTCAAAAAAAGTGTACAGGTCGGTGATGTGGTTGCCACCGGAACAGCACTGCTGACACTGGCCAACATGTCCACCACCGAGATCGAAATATCCGTGGACGAGTCCGACGCCGGGTCATTGCAAGTCGGGCAGGAGGTGGAAGTATCCTGTGAAGCGCTGGCCAACCGCAGCTGGAAAGAAAAAATTCTGCGCATTGAGCGGGTGGTGCTCAAGGATGGAACTGCCAACACCGTCAAGACCCGCGTCAGCCTGAGCAAGAACCTGGCGGAACTGCGCCTGGGGCAACAGCTGGATGCCAAGATAAAAATTGCTGAAAAAAGCGGGGTTACCAAACTCCCCTTTGACGCCCTGATCCTCAAGGAAGGGAAAAAGTTTGTCGCCACCGTACGCAGTGGCAAGGTTCACCTGGAGCCGGTGGTAACAGGGCTGGAAGACACCAACTCGGTGGAAATCGTGTCGCCGGCGCGGCTCGATGAAGAGGTGATCCTCAGTGAAGGAAAAACCTTGCAGGAAGGTCAAAAAGTGACTCTTGCCACGAGAATCAACAAATGATCCGCATGGATAACATACGCAAACACTATCTGTTGGGAGAGGTAACCCTACCGATCCTGAAGGGTGTTTCGCTGCACATTCCCACCTCGGAATTCGTGGCCATCATGGGACCGTCGGGATCGGGCAAATCGACACTGCTCAACATCATCGGCTGCCTGGATGAGGCGAGCGAAGGAACGTACCACCTTGATACCATCGCCGTTACGGACCTGGTTGATGATGAACTTTCCAAATTGCGCCGTTCAAAACTCGGCTTCGTCTTCCAGATGTTCAATCTGATCCCCCGCATTTCCGCCCTGCGCAACGTCGAATTGCCGCTGGTCTATGCCGGGGTGGCTCCCCAGGAGCGCACCAAACGGGCATTGCGAGCACTTGAGATGGTCGAACTGGCGGACCGGGCCGGACACGTTCCGGCACAGCTCTCCGGCGGCCAGCAACAGCGGGTTGCCATTGCCCGCGCCCTGGTAAACGAACCGTCGGTGATCATTGCCGATGAACCGACCGGCAGCCTTGATTCGGTGGTGGCGCGGGAAATCATGGATCTGTTCACCGGTCTGCACAGCCAGGGAAAAACCATCATCATGGTGACTCACGAAGAGGATATTGCCGGATATGCCGAGCGTATCCTGCGATTACGGGACGGGAGGCTGGAAAGAGATGACAAACGGTAGTGATCTGCCAGGCGCCAAGACGCCGCTCAGCAGCAGCCGTGACATTTTCCTGCAAGCCATGCAGGCGTTGCATGACAACCGGCTGCGCACCATCCTGAGCATCCTGGGGATCACCGTCGGCATCGCCGCCGTCATGTCGGTTGCCACCGTCAGTGCCGGAGGACGCTATCTGATCTTTACCGAACTGGAAACCTTTGGCCTGAAGTCCATCTGGATCTACCGCGACACAACGGAAAAAGATCCGCGCAAGGCGATCCGTTCCGGCAGCGGAATCGAGAACGGTGACTACGAAGCGGTACGCAATGCCCGCAGTTGGGCCATCAACAAGATTTCGCCGGTGGTGTCGGGGAGAGGCGAGGTTTTTCTGGTGCGCCAGGGGAACAAATACAGCAATGCCCAGATTTCCGGCGTTTCAGCAGACTATCTGAGCATCAACAACGACACCTTGAAAAAAGGTCGCTCCCTGCGCGATGAAGACATAACCCGCAATCGGCCGGTGGCCATCATCGGCAGCGATGTACAAAAAGATCTGTTCGGGAAAGACGTGGATCCGATCGGTCAAAGTATCCGTATCGGCGGCAAGAGTGTCACCGTCATCGGACTGTTGAATACCAAGAACCGGGATTTTCTCTCCAGCATCGGTTCAGGCACCAATGCCAACAGCCGGATTCTGCTCCCCTACACCTTATTACAGCAGATGCTGGGAACCAGAGAAATCAAAATATTGCAGGCGGAAACCTCGGGGTTGGCCAACACCGACGCAGCGGTCTTCCTGATCAAGGACATCCTGAAACGCCGCCACGGGGAGCGCTTCTCCTACAAGGCGGAAACCATGGCGCAATACATCACCACCACAGAAAACATCCTACGGGGAGTAACCCTGATCGGCATCATCGCCGCTTCGGTCTCACTGTTTGTGGGCGGAATGGGGATCATGAACATCATGAGTACTTCGGTGGTCGAACGGACCCGTGAAATCGGGATCAGAAAGGCATTGGGAGCATCACGGCACGACATCCTGGCCCAGTTTCTGTTTGAAGCGATGCTGATCACACTTCTGGGTGGAGTGTTGGGGCTGGTGTTGGGAATTGCAGCCGGGTACGGGCTTTCAGCAGCGACCGGAATGCCATTAACCCCTTCCTGGCCATCAGTCTTGATTGCACTGACCGTATCCATCCTGGTCGGCGTCATTTCCGGCTATTACCCCGCCTTCAGGGCAGCCAGCCTGAAACCTGTGGAAGCGTTGCGCTATGAGTAACATGAAACCACTACACTGCCTGTTCTGTTGTCTCTGGCTGCTGGCTGCGGCTGCCACCGCCCCTGCCCAGGAAGTCGCTTCCCCTCTGCAGACGGTACCGGCACGATTGGATGACGCCATTGATCTTGCCCTGCGCAACCGCCTGGAAGTGGCAATCATTTCGCAACAGAGCGCCGGCGCGGTCAGCAAGGTCAACGTGGCACACGGTTACTTTCTCCCCCAGATTTCCCTGTCGGGAACAACAAAATATATCCGTTCACTTGACAAATTTTCCGGAATTTCAGCCGATGCCAGCCTGGGAGGCCAGACTTTCCATGTCGGGGTAGAGAAGACCGTTCCTTCCTTCGAGTTGAACGCGGGAATTGATCTCACTTACAACCTCTATGCCGGCGGACGGGACAAGGCGAACCTGGAAGAGGCAATTGCCGAACAAACCGCCCTCAAGGAAGAGGAATGCGCAACCAAGTTACAGGTCCGGCGGGAGGTCATGAACGCCTATTGGCAGTTGCGCAAAGCCCAGATTTCATCCCGTGTTGCCGACCGTTCCTACCAACATGCCACCAAGCTGTATCTGATTGCCCAAACCAGGAGAGAAGCGGGGCTGATTTCCGAGATGGAACTGGAAACCGAGGGTTTTTCCCTGAAGGAAAGCATGCTGGCCGTTGCCGATGCCCGGCGTGACGTAACCAAAAGCCTGGCCAAATACCGGGAGACCCTGGGAATAGACGCCCCATCCCCCCAGCCAGCAGCCACGGAAGCTGCAGTTTTGGTTGATGACCCCGACCAGATCAACGATGAGGAGCTGCTGCCGGCGATTGAACAACCGAAGACGCGCAAATTGATCTCCGAGGCGATGGCAGCCGAGGCACGGGTCAAAGCATCAAAAGCAGTTTATTTACCAAAAATAGATTTCTTCACCAGCTACAGGATGGTCGGACGGGACGATGATTACTTTAAAACCGCCCTGATAAAGCCCGACTACTACACCATCGGACTGAACTTTTCATTTACCCTGTTTGATGGCTTCAAGGACCGCATCGCCCTGGCCAAAACAGAAGAGGAGATTGCCCGCCTGCGGGTCATCCAGACCATGCGGGAACTGGAGATCCAGACCAGTAGCATGAACATCGACAAGGAGAAGGTTCAAAAGGAAATAAAACAGGCCGAGCATCGGGTCACCTTGTATGCAATGAAAAAGAAGCTGGCCCAGGAGATGTACCGCAACGGCAAGATTTCCAGAATCGAGCTGAACGACGCTGAAAAGAATTACGATGATGCTGCCGACAAGCTGCTGATCTCAAAAATAGACCTGGCGGCTGCCAAACAATCATTGACCATGAGCAATCGGACCAACTGATGCCCCCCTGTTCTCTCTGGTACAGGGGAACTGACAACTGTTATTCGGACCAACCTGCACTGATTGGGGTTATTTGCAATGAATTCATTGGAAAACGACAAACTGCCAACCAGCACTGACGGGAGCGACCCGGCTTTTGCCGGTTTTGATCCGGATCAGGCGTTGATCTGGGGGGGGGAATTTGATCAGCTGATCGGGAGTGTTCCTGATCTGGAAGTTCTCCTTTCGGAAGATGAGCGCCACCGTTCCCGGAGCTTTCGTTTTGACAAACATCGCCGGCAGTTCATTGTTGCCCGGGGAATTCTGAGATTACTGATCGGACAGTACCTGGGAGAGCATCCAACCCGGCTGCAGTTTACGTACAACGACCACGGGAAGCCGCAACTTTCCGGTTCCTGGCTCTCTTTCAACCTTTCACATTCCGGCAACCGGCTGATGTACGGGTTTAGCGTTCACCAGCCGATCGGAGTTGATGTCGAGATGGTGCGGGGAGAGTTGTATGACTATTCAATTGCCCAAAACTACTTCACTCCCGCTGAGACAGAGATTCTGAAACAGTCCCCTGCTCAGGCAGTGGAGAATTTTTATACCTACTGGAGCTGCAAGGAAGCAGTGCTCAAGGGGATGGGGAAGGGAATTACCAAATACCTTCAGGAGATTGACCTGGCAAAGATGGCCGGGGAGCTTACCAACAGATTCACCTTGTGCCTGAGCGGTGATCAAGCCGAAGTCTGGGAGATAACCAGACTGACGCATCTAGCGGGATATGCCGCCGCAGTTGCAGTCAAGGGAACAAACAAACGGCTGGTATACCGGGAGCTCACCAGGGAAACCATTGATTCCCTGCGCTAACAAACGGGTCGCTGGCAATAATTCAGGTTACGGATTGCATTGTAGTGTTCAAGTTCAGGGGGATGGGACGCAGGTATAACCGTGTGCAGGCAAATGAAAGGGAGATCTTTATGAATGAGATTGAAACGACAACTACGGATATCGCTCACTGTTCCTCGTTGGTGGAGTTACTGCGCCATCGAGCGGCCTATTCCCCGCATGAAACCGCTTTCATCTATATCGCGGACAACGGCGAATCAAAAGAAACCATGAACTATGGAGAGCTGGACCGTCTGGCACGCTGTATTGCCGCACGGCTCCAACGCGACTGTAATCCCGGAGAACGCGCCCTGTTGCTCTATCCTTCCGGGTTGGAGTTTATTGCCGCGTTTTTTGGCTGCCTCTACGCCGGGGTCATTGCTGTTCCCGCCTATCCGCCGCGAGACAATCGCAACGGCGAGCGGATGCGCATTCTGGCTGACGATGTACAGGCCAAACTCTTTTTATCCACAACAGCTCAAAAGGGGAATATCGAGCGGCGCCTCCACATCAACGGAACAGACGCTACCATTGAAGTGCTGGCATCGGATCTGATGCATGACGGAGAAGACGAGTGGCAGGAATACCTACCCGCTGCCGATGACCTGGCCTTCATCCAGTACACTTCCGGCTCTTCCGGCAAACCGAAAGGGGTCATGGTCAGCCATGACAACATCCTGCACAATGAAAAAGTGATTCAGCATGCCTATGGGCTCTCCCGTAAATCCCAGGGAGTCGGCTGGCTTCCGCTGTTTCACGACATGGGATTAATCGGGAATTTCCTGCAACCGCTCTACGTCGGTTTCCCGATCATCCTCTTTTCCCCGTCGGCCTTTATTCAAAAACCGGTCATGTGGCTGGAGTTGATCTCCCACTACCGCGCCACTACCAGCGGCGGCCCCAACTTTGCCTTTGATCACTGCGTCAGCCGCATAACCGAAGAGCAAAAAGCCGGCCTGGATCTCAGTTGCTGGGAAGTAGCCTTCAATGGCGCCGAACCGGTGCGCAAAGAGACCATGGATCGTTTTGCCGCAGCCTTCGCCAGTTGCGGTTTCCGCAAAGAGGCCTTTTATCCCTGCTACGGCATGGCTGAAACCACCCTGTTTATTACGGGAAATAAAAAAATGACGGCGGCCAAAACAGCCTGCCTGAACAGTACCGGCACCAAGGCGGCTGTCGGCACTGCCTCCGCACAGGAAAAAGTCAGTTGCGGTTTTCCCCGTTTGGATCAGAAAGTCGTGATCGTTGACCCGGAGCGGCTGCTAGCGCTAGAAGATGGCCAGATCGGTGAAATCTGGACTTCGGGAAAAAGCGTCACCCAGGGGTACTGGAATCGCCCCGATGAAACGGAAAAGACCTTTAAAGCCCGGCTGGCAAGCGGAGAAGGCCCTTTCCTGCGCACCGGCGACCTGGGGTTTATCAGCGAGGGGGAGCTGTTCGTAACCGGACGCCGCAAAGACCTGATCATCATCAGGGGGCGCAACTATTATCCCGATGACATCGAGCAGACCGTCGGTACGTGCCATCCGGCGCTGAAAGCCGGCAGCGGAGCGGCCTTCCCCATCGAGCTTGAGGGGGAAGAGCGGGTGGTAATCGTCCAGGAAGTGGAACGGGCTGCGTTACGAAAGTTGAATGACACCGAGGTGATTACCGCCATCCGCCAGAGCGTGGCACACCAGCATGAACTGAGCGTCTGTGCGGTAGTACTGATCAAGACTTCCAGCATTCCCAAAACATCCAGCGGCAAAATCCAGCGCCATGCCTGTAAAGCCGGGTATCTCTCCGGAGAGCTGGAGAGTGTTGCCGAGTGGCGCCAGCCTTCCCTCCAGGATCTGTTCCAGGTGATGGGAAGCCGTAAGGATGCGGAGCAACAGCCGCAATCATCCTTTTCAGATGATGCCCGGGCAAAGAGCGGCGAAGAGCTGCAGCAATTCATCGTCCAGTTTTTGTGGGGAAAAATCAGCGCCGCACTCGGAATGGAAGCAGGGGAACCGCTGCCTGACCAGCCACTCAACACCCTCGGTTTTGACTCCCTCATGTTCGTTGATCTGACCAACAAGGTTCACAAGGAAACCGGCTTGAAAATCTCTTTAGCGGAGGTCATGGATGGCTTGACCTTGCGGGATCTCGCCTCGGCCGTACATGACCATCTGGACACCAATCCCGCTGCACAGCAGATCACCTTGCCGGAGCTTCCTGTCCAGCAGTTCACCTCACCGCCAGATCTGGCGCTTGATTCCGCCATGGCAGATCCCGGCCAGTTACTGGCCAACATACACCATCTTTCCGACGAGGAAATAGATCTGCTCTTACAGAATATGGCAGCCCGAAAATAGATACTGTTTGAGCACTAACTTCATTCTTGGAGGCTTCATGCGTGACCAGATAAACAGCCAGGACAAACGTTCTCTCTTGGAAAAACTGCTCAGAGAGCAGGCTGTTAAAAACATAGATCGTTATCCCCTCTCCGAGGGACAAAAGTCCCTGTGGGTGCTGCACCAGATGGCCCCGGAGAGCTCGGCATACACGATCGGTTTTACGGCACGCATCTCCTCCGAGATTAATCCGGTTTCCCTGCAGCGGGCGCTGCAATCACTGCTGGCCCGGCATCCGGCATTGCGAGCCTGCTATCGTGCCGATGGTGACGAAATCATACAGGAAATATCCGGGCTGGAAAGCGTATCATTCCAGCAGATCGATGCCTCGGAATGGGACAGCGATCAATTGGATCAACAGGTTGTGGCTGCCTACCAAAAACCGTTTAATCTACAGCACGGACCTCTGTTTCGTGCTGTTTTATTCAGTGCATCTTCCCACCAGCATATTCTGCAGCTCGCCTTGCACCACATTGCCGGTGATGCCTGGTCGTTGTGGCTCCTGCTGGATGAACTGCGGGCACTCTATGTTGCCGAACAGCATGGCACGGCAGCCACGCTGACTCCCCTTAGCTACAGCTATGCCGATCACGTCAAGCAGGAAAGCAAGTTTTTGCACAGCGCCGGATCAGAAAAGTGCCGGCAGTACTGGGCACGTCAGCTGAATCACCCGGCCGTGCTCGATCTTCCGGCTGATCGCCCCCGCCCGGCAATGCAGACTTTCAACGGGGCATCCCAGACATTCACCCTGGAGCAGGAGCTGTCGGAGGGGGTCAAACAGCTGGCGCGCTCCCAGGGAATGACGGTTTTTGTCGTACTGATCTCCGCCTTCCAGGCGCTGCTCTCCCGTTACAGCGGTCAGGACGACATCATCGTGGGAACACCTGTATCGGGAAGGGATAACCCGGACGTGGCAGGCGTGGTGGGATACTTCGTCAACATGCTGGCGCTGCGGAGTGATTTTTCGGCTGACCCTTCCTTCGCTGAGCTGTTGCGGCAGGTTCGCCGTACCCTGCTGGATGGCATTGAACAGCAACAGTATCCCTTTCCGTTGCTGGTGGATCTGCTGCAGCTGAAGCGCGATCCGAGCAGATCCCCCATTTTCCAGGTTTCGTTTGTCTTGCAGAACCCGCAACAATCCAGGGAGGTGGTGGAACTCCTGACCGGTCATGGCAGCTGGGATTGGGAAGAGCTGTTATTGGAACCGTATCTGCTCCCCCAGCAGGAGGGGCCGTTTGATCTTACGCTGGAAATGGTTGAATCGGGCGGGACACTGGCGGGAATTTTGAAGTACAACCGTGATCTGTTTGACGCCACCAGAATCGCCCGCATGGCCGAGCACTTCCGGGAACTGCTCAAGGGAATCGTTACCTCTCCCGAACAACGCATTTCAGCGCTCCCTTTGCTGCCGGAATCGGAACGTCACCGTTTGCTGGTCGAGTGGAACGCCACCCAGGCTGAGTTTACACGGGATATATGCATCCACCAGCTGTTTGAGCAGCAGGCTGCACAACACTCGCAAGCAGTGGCCGTAGCCTGTGAAGAACGGCAACTGGGTTACGCCGAGCTGAATATCCAGGCCAACAAACTGGCCCATTACCTGCGCAAGCAAGGGGTAACACCCGATGCACCGGTGGCGATCTGCGTGGAGCGCTCATTGGAGATGGTGGTCGGCCTGCTGGCAATCCTGAAAGCCAGCGGCGGATACCTGCCGTTGGATCCCTCCTATCCCTGCGAACGGATCGGCTACATGCTGGAGGACTGCGCTCCCCGGATCATCCTCACCCATGGGATGGTGGCTGATTCGGTGCGCAGCTGCCTCACCGCCGTGATGGGATGCGACACCCAGCTGATCAACCTGAACGCCGATGCCTGACGCTGGGCAAGTGAGCCGGAGAGCAACCTGGAGTCAGGCGATCTGACCCCGGCCCATCTGGCCTATATCATCTACACTTCCGGATCAACCGGTAAACCGAAGGGGGTGATGGTTGAACACCGCAACCTGACCAACCTGATCG
>DAINBV010000016.1:0-73348 GCA_036732725.1 Geobacteraceae bacterium
GATCAGCCGGTTCTTTTCTACCGGTTTGGTGCAGTAGTCGAGCGCCCCCCCCCTCATACAGGCCACCGCCATCGCGATTTCATTGGCTGCCGTAACGATGATCACCTGCACCAATGGAAAGCGTTCGCGGATCTGCAGCAGCAGTTCATAGCCACCCAGGTAGGGCATTTGCAGATCGAGCAGCACCAGCGAAAACGGTTCCCGTTCCAGTAACGGAATCACCCGGCGGCTGTCCGCTTCCGTGGTGACCCGTTCAAAACCGGCACTGCGAAACAACGCCGCGTAGGCAAACAACACATCCGGTTCGTCATCCACCAGCAACAGGGAAAATTTTGGCAATTCAGACATCTATCTCCTCACCTTCCGCAACCGGCAGCGTTACCACCACCCGGGTCCCTTTCCCCGGTTCCGATTCAAAACGGATTATCCCCCCATGTTCACGCACAATCGAGGCGGAAATGGAGAGGCCAAGCCCGGTCCCCCCCTCGGAGAGACGGGTGGAAAAAAACGGTTCCGTCAAACGTTCCAGCACCTCCCGCCCCATGCCGCAACCGCAGTCGCTGACAACCAGAGAGAGTTCCCGCCCCACGACCGAGAGCTGCACCGAGACCGCCGCCTGACGATCAGGAAGCGCCTGCAGGGCGTTCTGCAGCAGATTGATGACCACCTGTTCCAGTTGCTGATGACTCCCTCGCACCAGCGGCAAACCATCTTCACAGCTGAGCGTAAAATGGTCACAGCGAGCCTGGATATGGTGATCAAGAATCATGCGGGCGTCGCTGACCACCCGGCACAGATCCACCAGTTCCTGCTGTTTCTCCAGACTGCTGCGGGAAAAGTCCCTCAGACCGCTGACCACGGCGGCAATCCGCTGAGAACCGCGTGAAATTCCTGCGATCAACTCACCGGCGGTGGCCACGGCGTCACCCTGGGTCAATCCCCCCAGCCGCATGCCGTCCTCCTCCTGGAGCAGCAGCAACGGTGCGGCATCGCGCCAGATTTCCTCCAGCAGCCCCGCATTGACCGCAATAAAGTTGTTGGGATTATTGATCTCATGCGCCATGCCGGAAACCAGCATGCCGAGCGACGCCATCTTGTTGGCCTGGATCAGGTGGCCATGAAAGGCGCGCATTTCTTCCTCCAGACGCACTTTTTCCCCCATGTCCCGCATGGAGAGATAGAGCAGCGCCTCCCCTTCCAGGGAGACCAGCCATCCCTTGCAGGAAATAATCAAGGGAGCGCCATCCGTGGTGAGCGCCTCCAGATGTTTCCAGGCCAGCGGTTCCTTCCCCTGCAGCGCTGCCAGACGAACGGCCAGTTCCTGCCAGACCGGCGCAGGAAACAACTTGGCCACCGATTGACCGGCCAGTTCATGCCGTTGATAGCCGAACAGCTCGCCGGCCGCCGGGTTGAGCTCCACCACGGTGAAATGTCCGGTCCGGCAGAGTACGATCGCATCCTCGTGCTGCAGGAACAGCTGACGGTAGCGTTCTTCACTCTCCCCCAGCTGGCGGGTACGTTCCAGCACCTGTTGTTCCAGAGCAGTGCGATAGGAAAGATTTTCCTCCATCAGGCGGGCCCGTTCCAGCACGCGCCGGATGGTGATGTTGATCACCTCGAAATTGACAATCGGTTTGGTCAGGTAATCCCAGGCGCCGAGACGGAGCGCCTTGATCGCCTCGTTCAGATCAGCCACTCCGGAGATCACGATCAGCGGCAGGCGAGGAAATTCCGCTGCCAGACGTTGTACCACTCCAAAGCCATCCAGCTGCGGCATGATCAGATCGGTCAGCACCAGGTCGACCGGTTGACGGAAAAACAGTTCCACCCCTTCCCGCCCGTTGCACGCCACACTGGTCTGATACCCCAACAACTGCAGGTAGGTGGAGAGGGAGTTTCTGGCCGCCTCGTCATCGTCAATCACCAGTATGTGCAGCTTAACTTGCATGGGGCATCCTCCCGTTATCCGACCGATGGCCATAGCGACCGGCGTGGTAGGAACTGCGGGTAAAGGGGGAACTTTCCACATGCTCGAAACCGAGTTGCAACGCCACGGTTTTGAGTTGTTCGAAGATCTCCGGCGTTACATGCCCCTGCAACGGGTAATGATCACGGCTGGGGGGGAGATAATGCCCGATGCTGACATGGCGGCAGCCGTTCCGCAGCAGGTCGGCCAGCACCTCAACCACTTCGGCCACCGTTTCCCCCAGGCCGAGCATCAGACCGGACTTGAGTGGCAGAGCGGGCGCCAGCAGGCGGCAATGGCGAAACAGTTCCAGGGAGCGGCCGTATTCCGCGCCAGCGCGCAGATGGTACAGACGGGGGACGGTCTCCATGTTATGGGCCAGCACATCGGGGCGGGCAGTGATGATCCGCGCCAGCGCCTGGTGATCCCCCTGCAGATCGGGAATCAGCAGTTCAATCCGGGTCTCCGGCGACCGTTCCCGGATGGCTGCCACGGTGGCGACATAGTGGTCTGCGCCACCATCCGGGAGATCATCACGGGTGGGACTGGTGATCACCACGTGGGAGAGCTTGAGCCGCGCCACCCCCTCGGCCACCCGCCCCGGTTCATCGGGATCGATCCGCTCCGGCGCCGCTTTTTCCAGGTTGCAGAATCTGCAGTGGCGGGTGCAGCGGGTTCCCAGGATCAGGAAGGTCGCCTCGCCATTGCCGAAACATTCGGAGATATTGGGGCAGAGTGCCTGCTGGCAGACGGTGGCCACCCGCAGCTCTGCCAGCAGAGCGCGCATGGCTTCCTGTTCGGCCAATGATCCTTTTTTGCGCAGCCATGGCGGCTTGGGAGCAATCATCACCCTTCCCTCCCTTCCCGGTTCCATTGTTCAGAGGAGTATTTGCCACGCGCCAGGAGTTCGGCCAACCCGGATTCCTGGCTGGTCAAACCATCGGCCGTTACCGTGCACCCCAGCTGACAGCAGAACTCCTCCGCCAGTTCCTGTTCCAGCTGTTGCACCTCACCGCTGATCCCCTGCTCTTCCAGGCTGGTGGTTGTGCCGGCCAGCGCTGACGATTGATCCCGCATATAGCCATGTCCCCGGACAGCACGGTTTTTGAGCGGCAGCGAGCCATGCTGGAAAATGACCTGCTTCAGGCGCCGCTGGGCATTGCCGCCGATTTTCTTACCATCGATCAGGATATCGAAACTTTCCCGTCCGGCAAAACAGTAGGGGGTAGGCACACCCAGGGAGGCGGCATCCGTGCCCAGGTCAACGGCATAACGGGCATCCAGTCCGCGCCGGCGGTACCAGGCCAGCAGAAAACCGGTCAACACCCGGTAGGCGTCCTTGATGGAATCGGTGGTAGGGAGCTGGTGGGGAGCACAAACGATACTGTAGGTGATTTCATCACCATGGTAGATGACACCGCCACCGGTGATCCGCCGCACCAGCGGGAGGGTATCGCGACCACAGTGCTCCAGGGAGAGAATCTCAGCCGCTTGCTGGAAGCGCCCGAGGGAGAGCGCCGGCCGGTTCCAGCCGTAAAAGCGCAACACCGGCCGGGAGATCTGGGGATCGAAACAGCGCAGCAGCGCCTCGTCGATCGCCATGTTCCCGCTAGCCGAGCCGTTCCCCGATGAGAGCAGACGCCAATCAGTCATGACCGGAACTTGCCGCAACGTGAGCAGGTTTTCCCAGCCATCTTACGGCGCCACCAGTTCAAGGTAGTTACCATAGAAATGTACCGCCACCCGCTCGCCGGCGCTACAGCCGCTGCTATCCTCCGGCAGGATTGCCAGTGCCTGGGCGTCGACCATGGTCTTGAGGATCGCGGTCTGCTGATTGCCGGCCGAGCTGGCGTACCACTCCCCCGCTTCCCGTTCCAGCCGCACCCGCACGATCTGTACCTTGCCTGTTTTTTTCCTGATCGGCTCCCTGAGAATAGCGCTAAAGAGCGGACGAACGGTTTCCCGATGCCCCTGCATGGCCAGCAAGGCGGGACGGACAAATTCTTCGAAGGTGATCAGGGTGGAAACCGGGTTACCCGGCAGCGAGAAGACTGGGGTGGCGCCACAGACGGCAAAGGCGGTCGGCCCCCCCGGCTTGATACCGACCTTCCAGAACAGTTGCTCACCCCCCAGTTCTGCCAGCACGTCCCGCACCAGGTCGCAATCACCGGCCGAGACACCGGCCGAGGTGATCAGCACGTCGGCCTGCAATCCTTCCTGCAGAATCTGACGATGGCTGTCGCGGTTGTCACGGGCAATGCCGATGATCCGGCTGATCCCTCCCGCTTCCTGCACCGCCGCTGCCAGAGAAAGGGTATTGCTGTTGATAATTTCCCCGCGCCCCGGCGTACTCCCCAGCTCCACCAGTTCATCCCCGGTGGAAACGATTGCCACCACGGGACGGCGATACACCGGCACCAGTGCCATGCCGAAACCGGCCAGCATGTTGACTTCCGGCGGACGAATCAGCGTCCCCGCTTTCAAAAACAGATTCCCGCTCGCCACATCCTCACCCCGCAGACGGATGTGCTGCCCTTTTTTTACCGGCTCGTGCAGGGTGACCTGCTCCTGCCCGTTATCGGTTTCTTCGTAGGGGACCACCGCATCACTGCCGGCCGGAATTGGCGCACCGGTCATGATCCGGACGGCGCAGCCGGTAGTCACCTGGTATTCATCCCCCCGGGCGCCGGCCGGGAGAAACCCGCTCACCCGCAGCCGGCAAGGGGTGACGCTGCAATCCTCCCGGGCCACGGCATAGCCATCCATGGCCGAATTATCCCACAACGGCAAGTCCCAAGGGGCGGTCAGATCCTCAGCCAAGACCCGCCCGGCCGCTTCCTGCAGCGACACCCGCTCCACCCCGCAGCGTTTGACCGTAGAAAAAATTATCTGTCGTGCTTCTTGATAGGAAACCATATGCCCCCCCCGGAAAAAAGTTGCGCTACCATACCGGCTGGAGCACAAAAATACAATATGATTGCCAAGCGCGCCTTGTGCGGTATAATACGCCGCACTTTACAAACCATGCGGGAGAATCGCCATGCGTCTGACCCACGAAGCAAAAGTTGGCATGTTTTTCATCATCAGTATCGCCCTGTTCGGGATCATGCTGGAGGTTGGCAACCGCTGGAAATTATTTGACAAAGGAATCCCTTACACCACCTACCTTTCCTCCACCACCGGGCTCAAGCAGGGAGATTCGGTCAAGCTCTCCGGAGTTGACGTGGGAACCATCACCAGGATCGCGGTGGAGGACAGCCGGGTGCGGGTCGATTTTGAAGTCAAGCCCGGAACCCGCATCAAGGCGGACAGCGTCGCCGGTATCCGCATGACCAACATGCTGGGAGGGCAGTTCCTCGGCCTGACCTTCGGTTCTCCCCAGGCAACGGAACTGTCGGCCGGCAGCACCATCAAGAGTGCCGATTCATCGGGGATTGATGCGTTGATGGACAATGTGGGGGCACTGACCAGGGATGCCCGGCAAATGATTCTGGAGCTGAACCGCAACCAGAACGAAGTGATGGGGCGAATCACCGCCATGCTGGACGAGAATCAGAGTTCCGTCAAAGAATCGTTGCACGGACTCGCCAGCATCACCACCAAGATCGATCGGGGTGATGGTTCGCTGGCCATGCTGCTCAATGATAAAACGCTCTACAACAACGCCACCGCCCTGACCGGCAGCCTGCGCCAGGTCAGCGCCCAGCTGGAACGGGGTGAAGGAACTCTGGGGAAGCTGCTGCATGAAGAGGATGTGTACAGCGAGACTCTGGCAGCAGTCAAAGGGATGAACAGCAGCATGCAGCAATTGACGGAAATCGCGCAGCGGATCAACAAGGGTGAGGGAACTGCCGGTAAACTGGTCAATGATCCGGCCTTGTACATGGAGCTGAAAGAGACGGTGGCCAATCTGAAGGAGATCAGCCGCAAGATCAACGAGGGACAGGGAACCATCGGCAAGCTGGTCAATGAGGACAAGCTGTACCGTGACGCCATGTCGACCTTGAAAAAGACTGAAAAAACCATGGAAGGTTTACAGGACTCGGGGCCGATTTCGGTGATCGGCAGCGTGATCGGGACACTGTTCTGAGGTAAAGCACGGGGTGTCAGGGGGGATCATGAGCAAAAGCAGCCTCAGCGTGGCGATCGAGTGGCTGCGCCCCTGCGGCATAGGGGTCGCCATCTTTTGCGCCCACTATTTCGGTCAGGATGCCGGTGCTCAATTCCATATCATGGGACCGTTTGTCGTCATGATCATGTCAGGTACGGTCGCCTTTGAATCTCTGTACCTCGGCTCAGCCGCCTCCGGAAAAATCGGGTATGCTCCCGACCGCGCCTATCAGATCCAATCGGGGCTTGCCAATGCAGCCACCGCCCTCACCGCCCTGCTGGTCTATCTGTTGGATTGGGGACGTTTTGCAGAGGCCACCATCGTTACGGTGATGCTGCTGTTTTTTACGCTTTCAGCGGCCAATCATCTAGCCTCCGCCTTCCTTGCACGAAACCTGAAACCGGTCAACCTGCTCCGTCCGGCCATGGCGTTGTTATTACTCGCCGTGCTGCTCCCCCCGATGCTCAAGATGCTGCGTGCGTGACGAACACAAGCAAATACAAAGGGCGTGAGTTTCACGCCCTTTGTATTTGCCAACCTTACCGCAATTGACACGCAGTATCAATAATGATACTACAAATATATGCCAACATTACCTGACATTTTAGATGAAATGAAGCGTAAATGACAAAACAAAAACGTATCAGGTCAGGCAAGACAGGTTCTCAACGTAATTGAACGGATGGAGATCGAACATGGCACAGAAAAACGATAAACATGATAAGTACACCTATCGAGTTACCTGGTCAGAAGAGGACGAGGAATACGTTGGGCTTTGCGCGGAGTTTCCAAGTCTCAGCTGGCTGGCACAGACACCGGAAGCTGCACTGAGGGGGGTGTGCAAACTGGTACAAGAGGTCGTTGTTGATATGAGTAACAACGGAGAAGCGGTTCCCGAGCCATTGGCGACCAAACATTTTAGCGGCAAGTTCATGATTCGTGTTCCACCAGAACTGCATCGCCAACTTGCCATCCAGGCTGTTGAAGCTGGAGTGAGTCTCAACCGTTTGGCAAGTGCAAAGCTAAGCCACTGAGGTGAGTTTCCACGTATAAACGCGATACAACCATATGATTGGCAATAGACATTTTACGTATATCCACTACTATTGCAGTAAAGATCATACCATGTCAGTTCGACTACTATAACAGGAGGGGCGCTTATGACAACGTCAGCAAAAAACCTGGTAATTACTGACAAGATCCTTGATTCATTGAATGACGGCTTATACGTCTGTGACCGGGAGCGAAACATTGCCTACTGGAGCAAGTCGGCGGAACGGATCACCGGCTGGAGCGCAGCGGAGGTCGTGGGACGCAAGTGTCGCGACAATGTGCTCGATCACGTGGACAAGGACGGGCGGCAGCTGTGCGGGGAAGAGTTCTGCCCGCTCCACCGCAGTATGCTGACCGATAAAAGCAGCAGCGTTCCCCACATCGTATTCGGCTTGACCAGTAACGGCAGCCGCCTGCCGATGTCGGTGTCAGTGGCGCCGATCCACGACCCGCAGGGGGCAGTCATCGGGGGGGTAGAAACCTTTGGCGACTTTACGGAGACCTATGCCAACCTGAAGCGCGCCAAACAGATCCAGACCATGGCAATGGATTATGATCTCCCCGAAGATGACCGCATCGCCTTTACCCCTTTTTATATCCCGCACGATATCATCGGCGGCGATTTTTATGCCATCCGCCAGCTCGATTCCGGCGAGTATGTCTTCATGCTGGCCGATGTCATGGGGCACGGTGTTGCGGCGGCACTCTACACCATGCACCTGAGCGCTCTCTGGACCCGCTATCACCCGGTCCTGGCCAACCCGGTCGAATTTGCCCGCACACTGAACAACGAACTGTGCAAGATCGTCAAAGACGAATCATTTGCCACGGCCATCTGCGGCGTGGTTGATCCGGCCAGCAATACCATCAGGTTCATCTCGGCCGGCGGCCCACCGCTGATGATTTTCCGGGGGAATCATACGACTTCACAGATTACGACACCCGGATTGCCCTTCGGCGTATTTGACAATACGGAATACGACCTGAACGAATTTCAGTGTCAGTCCGGCGACAGCCTGTTGCTGTTTTCCGACGGCGCCATTGATATCGAGAATTCGGAAGGGGAGCTGCTGGGAACCGAGGGGCTGGCCAAGATCCTGCACTCCCTCGACTATCCGGCCAGTCAGATTCAGATCGAATTGCTGCAGGAAGCGTTGCTGAGCTACTCCAACAACATCAGTCTGGAGGACGATCTCACCTTCCTGGAGGTGCGTTTCCTGTGAGTCCCAGGTGAGGCAGAATCCTAAAAAAAGCATTTGCCACGGAGACACAGAGCCACCGAGAATACAATTACGCTGAGTTACACAAAAATCTGGAGTATTTTTATTCAGCAATAAGATTCCGGTTACTATCCCAAAAGCACTGTGAATTCCTCTGTATCTCTGAGTTTCTGTGGCCTAACTGCCGGGATAACCCCAACCACCCCCAGCCCCTCCTTTGTAAGGAGGGGGGCACCCCACAACGCAAACGGGGATCGACATGGCTGTCGATCCCCGTTCCTATTCACGCAACCAACTCTCCAACTCTCCAACTCTCCAACTCTCCAACTCTCCAACTCTCCAACTCTCCAACTCTGAACTCTGAACTCTGAACTCTGAACTCTGAACTCTGAACTCTGAACTCTGAACTCATATAACTCGCTTACCCTACCAGCTCCGACTTGGTGAAGAGCGCCTTCAACCAGTATCCTTCAGCTTCGATGTTTTCGCGTCCACCCTCTTCACGATCCACCAGGGTAACAATACCGAGTACATCCAGCCCTTCTTCCTTGGCGCGGTTGACCGCTTTCATGGAAGAACCGCCGGTGGTGACCACATCCTCCACGATCACCACTTTGGTGCCGGCCGGCAGGTTTTTACGCCCTTCCAGCCATTGACCGGTGCCGTGCCCTTTCGGTTCCTTACGGATAATGAAGGCATGCATATGCTTCCCATCCAGATGGGCGGCAATCGAGGTGGCGGTGGCAATCGGATCGGCACCCAGGGTAATTCCACCTACCGCCTGCACCCCTTCCACATCCTTGATCGCCTCATAGAACAGCCGGCCGGTCAGATAGCCACCTTCAGCGTGCAATGTGGTCTGTTTGCCGTCAAAATAAAAATCGCTCTGACGCCCCGAAGCCAGGGTCACCAACCGTTTTTCATACGACAATTCCAGAATAATTTCCTTCAGTCTTTCCCGTTCATTCAGTGCCATTCTGTTCCTCCTCAAAAAGTCTCATCTGCGGCAATTCCGCAGGTTTTGGGAATGCAACCGGATATTCTCCGGCAAAACATGCTTTGCAATAATGGAGTTTTTCGCCACCACACGACTTGAGCAGCCCCTCTTCCGACAGGTAGCCGAGCGAGTCAGCCGTCACGTAGCGACAGATTTCTTCAATCGAATGGGAAGAGGAAATCAGTTCTTTTCGATTGGGAGTATCAATACCGTAATAGCAGGGATAACTGGTGGGGGGGGATGATATCAGCAGGTGAACCTCTTTTGCTCCGGCATTACGCACCATCTTGACGATCTTGCGCGAGGTTGTCCCCCGAACGATGGAGTCATCGATCACCACCACCCGCTTGCCTGCCAGCAGTTCCCGCACCGGATTCAACTTGATCTTGACCCCGAAGTGACGGATCGCCTGGGCCGGCTCAATGAAGGTTCTCCCCACGTAATGATTACGGATCAACCCCAACTCAAAGGGGATCCCCGCTTCCTCGGCATACCCCATGGCGGCCGGAACGCCGGAGTCGGGGACGGCAATCACCACATCGGCATCAACCTTGTATTCACGAGCCAGCTGGCGACCCAGTTCCTTGCGGGTCAGGTAGACATTTTTACCGAAAATATTGGAGTCGGGACGGGCAAAGTAGACAAACTCGAACACGCAGGGGGTCGGTTCAATTTTTTTGAAGGGAAACAACGACTTGATTTTACCGTCCTTGGTGCAGACGATCATTTCACCCGGCTCGATATCCCGCACAAAGGTCGCTTCAATCAGATCAAGGGCACAGCTTTCCGATGCCACCACCCAGGCGTCGCCCAGTTTGCCAAGACACAAGGGGCGGAAACCATTGGGATCACGCACCGCGATCATGCGTGTTTCGGTCAGGAAGAGCAGACAATAGGCGCCCTGAATCCGCTTGAGCGCATCACCGATACGATCGACCAGGGAATTGGTACGGGAAATCGCCAGCAGGTGGATGATAATCTCCGTATCCATGGTGGTCTGGAAAATGGAACCGTACGCCTCCAGTTCCGCCTTCAGGATCTGGGCATTGACCAGGTTACCGTTGTGCGCCACGGCAATCGAACCACGGGAGTAGTCGACCATGATCGGTTGCACGTTCTTTTCCACCGATGCTCCGGCGGTTGAATAACGCACATGACCGATGGCGGACTTGCCGGGAAGTTTTTTGAAAACATCCGGATTGCTGAAGACATCTGCCACCAGCCCCATCCGTTTATGGGCAAACAGTTCCGCCCCATCGGATGACACAATACCGCAACTCTCCTGGCCACGGTGCTGCAGGGCATACAGACCGAGATAGGTCAGATTAGAGGCTTCGGTGTGATTATAAATGCCAAAAACACCACATTCTTCCTGGGGACGCTGAATATTCACAAAAACTCCTGTTCTTTCGCTTTTGAATAGGGGGTGGACAGGGTGGTCGAGCCACCGCAGGCAGTCACTACGTTCATCCGGATTCGACAGTCGCCAGCTGCCGGAACTTCAGTTTATACCAGTTTTTCCCGGGCATAGGCGGCAGCATTCTTGTACAGAATCAAGCCATCCCCTTCTTCCGGAAGCTCACTGCGGGTCCAGCGGGGATGCTGGGTGTAGTGCACAAACGCCTCGGGATGGGGCATCAATCCCATCAGACGGCCGGTGGGATCGCACAGACCGGCAATGGCGTTGGTGGAACCATTGGGATTGGCAGGGAATTCCTGGGTCGCTGCGGTATAATCTTCCCCGGAATATTTGAACACCGCCAGATGTCCGGCTTCGATCCGCGCCAGGGTTTCCGGCGTATCGGTCAGAAATTTTCCCTCACCATGCCGTACCGGCAGGTAAATTCCCCGTTCGATACCGGCGGTAAAGACGCACGGCGAGGCGGGATCAGCTTTCAGATAGCACCAGCGATCCTGAAAGCGGCCGCAGTCATTATGGGTCAGGGTGACCGACTGGGTCAGGTAGTCACCATCAAAGCCGGGGAGCATCCCCATCTTGACCATCAGCTGGAAACCGTTGCAGACCCCCAGGATCAATTTGCCGTCGTTGATAAAACGGGTGAACTGTTGCACCAGTTTTTCGCCGCTGCCACTGACCGAGGCATTTTTGAGACGATTAGCCTGGGCCTTGGCGCTGCCAAGGTCATCACCGTCCAGAAAACCGCCGGTCAGGTTGAGAAAATGAAAATCATCCAGCCGGATGTCACCGGAAAGGAGTTCGGAGATATGGGCAATGACCGCTTCATCAAAGCCTCCCAGCTTGCAGGCATGCGCCGCTTCCATCTCACAGTTGGTGCCGTTGCCGGTGATGACCAGTGCTCGTATTGGTTTCATGTGTTAGTTCCTGTCCATAAGATTGATTGGTATGTTTGTAGGTATGACAATTGGTGACTAAAAAAGCTCTCTAGGTTCCCCACATCCCGCGCACCAGCCGGATGTCTTCATAACTGATCTCGGCCGGCAGCCCCTCTTTCAGCAACGATAAACTGACCGCCCCCACCTGTTGCAACCGTTCCCGGATCAGGGGAACTTTATCAGCCTCCACGAATCGGAGCAGGTCAAGCTCGCTCCCCAGAGCATACAACTCTTCCAGGTGTGCGGCAACCGTTGTCTGTTTCAAGCCACGCCGGGCCGCTATTTCCTCCAGCGTGCAACCTTCGCGCACCAGCAGCAGGGTCTCCCGCTGGGTATCACTGAGCGATAACCGCAGATCCTTGTCTGTCAAACGGGGCGTCGTATCGCCACTCTCCTGGAGATACGACGTGATGGCATCCAGGAACGCTTTTCCATAGTGCTGCAGCTTGTGATCGCCAACCCCGGTGATGCCGCGCAGTTGGCGGGAATCCTGAGGTTTTGTGCGCGCCATTTCAGCCAGGGTGGCATCGGAGAAGACGACAAACGGCGGCAGATTCGCTTCGTCGGCGATCGATTTGCGCAGGGCGCGCAAACTATCGAACAGTGCCTGATCGTAATCGCGCTTGCCAAGTGAGCGTTTCTTTCCTTTTTCCACCGTTTCAACCACATCACGCGGCAGACCGAGAATTACCTCCACCTCCCCCTTCAGCACCGGCCGTGCCGTCGGTGACAGGGAAAGCGCACCGAAGCGGGT
Organism: Geobacteraceae bacterium; assembly: GCA_036732725.1. Lineage (GTDB taxonomy): Bacteria > Desulfobacterota > Desulfuromonadia > Geobacterales > Pseudopelobacteraceae > CAIPTY01. The sequence goes on from DAINBV010000016.1 coordinate 12,457, forward strand.
GAAATCCTGGACCAGGTAGCCGAGATGGATCAACTGGCGGAGAATGTTTTCCCATTGCAGCGCCGAAAGATCGGCCCCGATCCCCCAGGTGGACAGCCGGTCATGCTGCAGTTCCAGCAGCCGCTGATTCTTGCTCCCCCGCAGCACCTCGATCACGTACATCATGCCGAAGCGTTCACCGACCCGGTAGACACAGGAAAGCGCCTTCTTGGCCGCTTCCGTTGCGTCAAAACGCTGGGGAGGATCGGTGCAGGTATCACAATTGCCGCAATCATCATGACGCTGGTCGCCAAAATAGGAGAGCAATGCCCGGCGTCGGCAGGTCAATGCCTCGGCGTAGGCCACCATGGCATTCAGTTTTTGCAGTTCGATCTTGACCCGCTCGGCATTGTCGCTGTTTTCAATCAGGCGGCGGGCGGTCATGACATCACCCATGCCGAACAAAAGCAACGCCTCGGATGGCAACCCGTCCCGGCCGGCGCGGCCGGTTTCCTGATAATAACTCTCCACGCTTTTGGGGAGGTCGTAATGGACCACGAAACGGACATTCGGCTTGTCGATCCCCATGCCGAATGCCACCGTTGCCACCACGATGCGGATATCATCCCGTTGAAACGCCTCCTGCACCCGCCGCCGCTCCTGATCCGGCAAACCGGCGTGATAGGCGGCAGCAGCATAACCGGCGCCCCGTAACCGCTCCGCCACCTCTTCAACCCGTTTACGGCTCAGGGCATACACGATCCCGGCTTCATCACGGCGGCCATCCAGAAATGCCCCCAGTTGCAGCAGCGGTTTCTGTTTGGGAACAACCGTGTAGGTGATGTTGGGACGATCAAAACCGGCCACGAAAACCGTCGCCTGTTCGATTCCCAACTGGCGGACAATATCCTTGCGGGTTTCAGGATCGGCCGTGGCGGTCATGGCCACGATCGGCACAGCCGGCAGCAGCTGCCGCAAGCGCCCCAACTGGGTGTACTCGGGGCGGAAATCATGCCCCCACTGGGAGATGCAGTGCGCCTCGTCAATGGCAAACAAGGCCACCTTGAGCGAGGCGAGGCGTTCCAGAAAATCGGGCATCAGCAACCGTTCCGGAGCAACGTACAACAGGTCGAGCTGGCTGTTTTCCAGGGCACGATAGACCTGCGACGCTTCCGCGCCAGAGAGGGATGAGTTGAGACACGCTCCCCGCACCCCATTGGCAAGCAGGCTATCCACCTGATCCTTCATCAGCGCAATCAGCGGGGAAACAACAATCGCCACCCCTTCCCGATGCAAGGCCGGCACCTGATAACAGAGCGACTTGCCGCCGCCGGTCGGCATGACCAGAAATACATCCTGACCGGCAATGACACGTTCAATCACCTCCTGCTGGGGAGCACGGAATTCGTGGAAGCCGAACACCGTGCGGAGGGTATGCTGGATCGTGGTGGTCATGGCATCATGCCAGGCATGTTGCTACAGCTCCCGCAAGGTTGCTTGCCATGCTTCTTTCAGCTCCCCCAGGTCGGCCATGATCACGTCATGCCCTTCAATCGCTTCGATCGCCAGGAACGGTTCTTCGGTCACCTTGCCGATACGGAAACAGCCGCTGTCACCCATGATTTCCTCAAAGGTCTCGTGATTTCCCGGATGCACGGTAACCAGCAGACGTGAGGCCGATTCGGAGAACAACAGCGCTTCATCACGCCATTCTTCTTCCGTTCCCTGCCACCCGACCCGTGACAGGTCGAGCTTCATGCCAAATCCGCCGGCAAAGGACGATTCGGCTGCTGCCACTGCCAGTCCGCCGTCGGAAAGATCGTGACAGGAGGCGACCAGCCCCTGCTCCAGTGCCGACAGGTACAACTGGTAACGCTGGTAGGCTGCCGCAGCATCGACCTTGGGAACGTTATTGCCGATCTGGCCACGCAACGCCAGATACTCGGAGCCCCCCAGCTCGTTGGCGGTCTCTCCCAGCAGGTAGACGATATCGCCGGGGCGTTTCACGTCCATGGTAACTGCCTTGCGAGCATCGTTGATCTTGCCGATTACCGAGAAGAGCAGGGTCGGCGGAATGGATATCTTGGTGGTGCCGTCATAAAAATCGTTCTTCATGGAATCTTTGCCGGAAATCAACGGCAGGTTATAGACCATGCAGAGATCGTAGAGCGCCTGGTTGGAACGGACCAGCTGCGCCATCTTGTAGTCTCCGTCCGGGGTCTTGTCCGACTGCACCGGATCGCACCAGCAGAAGTTATCCAGACCGGCCACCAGCTCCAGCGAGCCACCGGTGGCAACGTAATTGCGCAGCGCTTCGTCAACCGCGTTGGCGGTCATCCAGTAGGTGTCGATATCGGAATAGCGCGGACAGATGCCGTGGGCCGTCACTACCCCCTCGAAGGAATCGAGGATCGGCCGCACCACGGCCGCATCGGAAGGACCATCGTTGCTGACACCGCTGAACGGTTTCACCACGGAGCCACCCTGCACTTCGTGATCATAACGCCGGACAACCGACTCCTTGGAACAGATATTCAGGGCCGCGAGGAGCTGTTTCAGTTCATCGGTGTAATCGGTTTTTTCAACCGGCGCCGGCTCGGGATGGGTCGGCGGCGTCCATTTGGCCGGGAGCTGCATGGGGGGGAGCCCCTCGTGCATGAATTCCATCGGCAACCAGGCAATGGTTTTTTCACCGTACTGGATATGGAAGACGCCGTTGTCGGTAAACTCTCCCAGCACGGTTGCTTCAACCCCGAAACGGAGCGCCATGGCGAGGAATTCGTCGATATTTTCCGGCGGAACCGCCAGACTCATCCGCTCCTGCGCTTCGGAAATCAGAATCTCCCACGGGTTGAGACCGGGATATTTGAGCGGCGCTTTGGAAAGATCCATGCGGCAACCGCCACACTCCCCCGCCATCTCGCCGATGGAGGATGACAATCCGCCGGCGCCGTTATCGGTGATGAAGCGGTACAGCCCCTTGTCGCGGGCGCGGATCAGGAAGTCGAACATCCGTTTCTGGGTAATCGGATCGCCGATCTGAACCGCCGTGACCGGTGAATTTTCATTCAACTCCTCGGAAGAGAAGGTGGCGCCATGGATGCCGTCCTTGCCGATCCGGCCACCGGTCATGACGATCAGGTCACCTGCCTTGATGAACTTGTCATGCCCCGGCTGTCCGTTGAGATGGGCAGGCATCAGGCCGGCGGTGCCGCAAAAGACCAGCGGTTTGCCGGCAAAGCGTTCATCAAACACCAGCGAACCGTTGACGGTCGGAATACCGCTTTTGTTACCACCATGCTCGACCCCTTCCACGACCCCCTCGTAAATGCGGCGGGGGTGCAGCAGACGGCTCGGAAGCGGTTTGGCATAGAACGGATCGGCAAAACAGAACACGTCGGTATTGAAGATCAGCTTGGAGCCTTGACCGGTGCCGAACGGGTCGCGGTTGACCCCGACGATGCCGGTCAGTGCCCCGCCGTAAGGATCCAGCGCCGAAGGAGAGTTGTGGGTTTCCACCTTGAACACCAGCGAATGGGTGTCGTTGAACTTGATCACCCCGGCATTATCCTTGAACACCGAGAGACAGAAATCGTTCTCTCCCAGTTTTGCCCGCACATCCTTGGTGGTGCGTTGGATGAACGACTTGAACAGCGATTTGATCTCCTGGCGGTTGCCGTTTTCATCCTCGTACTGCACCGTGCCGGAAAAGATCTTGTGTTTGCAGTGTTCCGACCAGGTCTGGGCCAGGCACTCCAGCTCCACATCGGTCGGCTTGGCGCCCAGCCCCTGTTTCTTCCGCTCTGCCAGCACCTGGGGGTCGCGGTAATGGGCCTGGATAATCTGCATCTCATCCAGGGTCAAGGCCAGTACTCCGTCCTTGCTGATCTTCATCAGCTCCTGATCCGAGACCTCCAGATCGATCTCGTTGACCGTAGCCGTAGTCACTCCCGCCACCTTGGGTACAAAAGGAGCAAAGCCGGCCTGGGCGGTAAAATCGGCAGCGGTGAGCACCGCATAGCGCTGAATCAGTGTGTTGCAGAGCAGTCCGGTGGCAATCTTTTCCACCTCATCCAATGACAGCGTTCCCGAGAGGAGATACTGCACCGAGTAATAGACCCCATCACCGGCGGCAAAGCGGCGACCAGTCAGGTATTCCACCGCCTCACGGGCAGTACGCCCCACGTTGTCCGTGACACCGGGACGGAAGCCGACTTCCACGGCATAATCGAATCCGCCGGCCAGCGGGCGATCGATGCTCCAGCCCTGAATCACCGGGTCGCTGAACGGCCCGGCTGCAGCCAGTTCCAGCTCCGGCTGTGAAAGGTCGCCATCAACGGTATAGACATCAACCGTAGTCACCGCCGACACCTTCAGTTTCAGGAAATGTTCGATTTCACGCTGTATCCGTTCGCCCCGTGCATCACGAACGCCTGATTTCAATGCAACTTCAATTCTACTGGTCATATACAGGTATCCTTATCTGTTATTCATTGTTTCACAAACGTAAGTTCAACCCTTCGGTTTCCCTCGACATTTTTTCTGGGAGCAACCGGCTCCGCAGCTCCGCTACCCAGCGCCTCGACCCGGGCCGGCTCGAATTTTCCTTTTCCCAGCACAGCTTCACGGATCATGCGCGCCATGCGGTCGGTTGCTGCCGCATCTTCATTTTTAACCGGAGTGCCGAAACCATGCACCTTGAGTTTGATCCGGTATTCAGGATATGCCTGAAGGAGCGCGGCCAGCGAGACGGCCAGCTTTTCCCCTTCCACGCTCATCTTGTCGTTTTTGGGAGTTTTCAACAACAGGGCACGGGGAAAAACCACGGTCAGGTTTTCTGAACCGGGCTTGACAACTCCCCCCAACTGGGCAACTTTGGAAACAAATTCCTTTTGACGGTTCAGTGTTTCGATCTGTTCCTTGCTCTGGCTTTCCGACAATCCTTTGGCAGCCGCCAGCGCTGATATTTCCTTTTTCAAACCGAGCAGCTCGGCAGCGCTCTTTTCCCGTTCCGCTTTAGCAGCCAGGCGCGTCTGTTCCAGCTCGTTCGATAACTCGGCGATCTTTTTTTCCGCTGCGACCAGCGAGTTGGTGCAACGGGACGACTCGCTGCTGAGCAGGTCACACTTTTGTTGCGATTGGGTCAGAGTTCCAGAGACCGAAGAGAGCGATCCTTCCAGGGTTGCCAGCTTGGTGGCCAGCTGTTCCTTTTCCGCTTTCAACGCCAGCAGTTCGGCGTTCAGCTCCGTAACTCCCTTCTTCATGGCCAGCAGTTCATCATTTTTATCATCAAAAACCTTGATTTTTACTTTCACCGCCGCGATTTTAGCTTCAGTATTTTTCAGTTCCTTTTCCTGGCGGGCTTTAGCAACCCGTGCCAGAACCAACGAGGCCTGCAGCTCCGCCATGGTGGAAAAATAGTGTACCGTCGGTTCGGCGGCCGGTTCCAGTTTGCCGGTCCAGGAAAGGTTTTTCTTAAACTCCCCCTCGGCATTACGAATGAAATTCTGGGCAATCAAGACATCATCGTTCACTGCCTTGAGTTCAGTGGCAGCCGAGGCCGCTTTCTGCACCAGGGACTGTGCTTTCAGCAGGTAGGAGGGATAGGCCGGTTCCTCGGCCAGGACCGGAACCGACTGAAATACCAGGGCGCAAACCAGCGCAGCGAACAGAATGGTCATCTTTCTCATGGTTTGTCTCCCTGATTGGTCAGAATTTGAGACAGCCGTTGTTCAAAGGCTGACAGTTCCTTGACCGCGGCAGCGCTCTTTTCTGCGGCAGCACGTTCCTCAGCCAGGGCGCCGGCCAGTTTCACCTGCAGCAACGCCATCTCCACGGCCTGCACGGTTTCCTTGTCGTTTCCCGACATCAGGCCGCTCTGGGCGGCGGTCATACTCTGTCCGGCCTCCTTGACCATTTCCGGCGCCAGCCGGGCAATCGAGGAACCGGTGAGCGCCTCAATCTGCTGTTTGGCCTGCTGATACTTCTCCATGGTCGATGGATTGACGCCATCACCGGATGAGAACGCAGGAAGTGCGACAACACAAGACATCAACACAACAACCAGAATTGCAATTTTGTTTCCCATGCTCAGATCTCCTTCACAAGGAATATTCTGCAGTTTTGTCGAGTTTAACCGTCCGGACCGGAAACGGGATTTCAATACGTTCACTCCGGAAACAGCTGATAATGTTTGAGTTGATTTTGTCAGTGGTGGCAAACAGGGCCGCGTATTCCTCGACCCAGAAAAAAAGCGACATGTTCAGGGCACTATCGCCAAAGGATACAAAAAAGGCTTCCGGCGGCGGATCAGACAGAACTCCGGGGGTTTCCAGCGCTATTGACACCAGCAGCTGTTTTACCCGTTCCACCTCGCTGTCATAGCCGACCCCGATATTGATCCGCCCCTTGACCCGTGAGGTAGGAAAAGCCTGATTGGTGACCATGGTGTTGCAGAGGTCAGAGTTGGGAATGATCAGCAACTGGTTATCCAGTGTCTTGATCTTGGTGCTGCGCAGACCGATGTCCAGCACATCTCCCACCTGCCCGCTGGCCAGCTGAATCCGGTCACCAATCCGAAAGGGGCGATCGAGCATCAGGGTGAAGCCGGAGATCATGTGGGCCAGGGTATCCTTGGCAGCCATGCCGACCGCCAGGGAGCCGACCCCCAGGGCAGTCACCAGCGAGAAGATATCAACATTGAAATGTTTGAGCACGATGATCAGCCCGGTGCCAAGCAGCAGCAACATGGTGATTTTCTCGGCCATCGGCAACAGTTGACTTGACATGGCCGAGCTGGCGGCGTCCTGGTGCCGGGCCACATACCATTTCAAGGTTTCATCGAGGGCATGGTAGATCAGGTTGAAGATAATCACCACCAGGGCGATATACAGGACACCGGAAACCACCACAATCAGTTTTTCATGCAACGGCATGGAACGGAGCGCTAGATACCCCCCCAGCGTTACCAGCAACCGGGAAACATGGGGGAGAACACGCTGCAGAACCCGGTCATCCAGATCGGTGGTGGTATAGCTCGCCAGTCGCTTCCCCCATTTGGTGAGCAGCGACACCACGAGCTGTGCCAGCACCCAGAACAGGGCAATTACCAGCAGCGCTCCCAGCAGCTCCTTGGCCCAGAAGAGCAGGAAACCATCGGTTTCCTGCGACTGGATCAACGTCTGCAAGATTTCCAGCAGATTACTCACCGAACACCCGCTTGAAAATGGTGTTAACGTGTTTCAGGTGATAGGAAAGATCAAATGACTCCCTGACCTTGGTCTCACCCAGAGCGCCGATGACTTCCGGGTCAGCCAGCAGTTCGGTCTGGAAATCCTTCCCTTCTTCCCAGACTTTCATGGCGTTTTTCTGCACCAGACGGTAGGCATTTTCACGCGAAACACCGGCCTGGGTCAGGTCGAGCAGAATTTTCTGGGAGAAGACCAGACCCTTCATCTGATTGAGATTGCGCAGCATATTGTCCGGATAGACCACCAGGTTCCTGATCAGCCCGTTCAGGCGACGGAGCGAGAAATCGAGGGCCACGGTAGCATCGGGTGCCAGGTAACGCTCAACCGACGAGTGGGAAATATCACGTTCATGCCACAACGCCACGTTTTCCAGCGCCGGGATGCACATGGCACGGACATAACGGGCCTGACCGGTCAGGTTCTCCGACAGGATCGGGTTACGCTTGTGCGGCATGGCGGAGGACCCTTTCTGCCCCTTGGTGAACTGTTCCTCCGCTTCCAGCACCTCGGTGCGTTGCAGGTGGCGGACTTCAATGGCAATCCGCTCCATGGAAGAAGCGATGATGGAGAGTACGCAGAAATATTCGGCATGGCGATCGCGGGGAATGACCTGCGATGAAACCGGCTCCGGCTTGAGCCCCATTTTTTCGCAGACGTATTCCTCGACAAACGGGTCGATATTGGCAAAAGTGCCGACCGCGCCGGAAATGGCGCCGGTGGCGATATTTTCACGGGCAGCCAGCAAGCGGGTGCGGTTGCGGCTCATCTCGGCATAAAACGACGCCAGCTTGAGGCCGAAGGTAACCGGCTCGGCATGAATACCGTGGGAACGTCCCATGCAGACCGTATCCTTATGCTCCATGGCCCGCAGTTTGATCGATTCCAGCAGCATATCCAGATCAGCCAGCAGCTCATCGGCCGCCTGGGTCATCTGCACCGAAAGACAGGTATCCAGCACATCGGAAGAGGTCATCCCCTGGTGAATAAAGCGCGCTTCAGGGCCGACAAATTCCGACACGGAGGTTAAAAAGGCGATTACGTCGTGCTTTACTTCCGCTTCAATGGCGTCGATCCGCTCGATGTTAAAATTACCCTTCTCACGGATGGTCGGTATCACCTCTTTGGGAATCACTCCCAGTTCGGCCTGGGCCTCGCAGGCCAGGGTTTCAATCTCCAGCCAGATGCGGAAACGGTTCTCCGGTTCCCAGATTTGTGCCATTTCAGGACGGGTGTAGCGTGGAATCATGGTGTCAAGCTCCTTGTTTTTTTGTTCAGTTTTTTTTGTTCAATTGCCGGGCAGCAGGTCGGGCATGGTTGCTCTGGCAACATCAGAGCGTCATTAGCGGACCGGCCTGCTGTTGTTCCCCGATTACAATCTGCGGTGCGCAGATATTCTGATCCCGCAGGAATGATCCGGTGGTGCGGGCCACATGATCGGGATGATTGTTAACTTCCGACAGGTGCGCCATTACCAGCGCCTCCAGGCGGTCATGGGCCAGCTCATGCAGCAGTTCCAGCGAATCTTCGTTGGAAAGATGCCCGTGCCGGGATTTGATCCGTTGCTTTAAATCCCAAGGGTAAGGACCGTTCATCAACATATCCATATCGTGGTTCGATTCAAGATTGAGCGCCCGGCAACCACGCAGTTTTTCCCGTACCAGCCGCGTGACAATCCCCAGATCAGTGGCACTGGCGCTTTTCCCCTCACGGGATTCAAGCACGAAACCGACCGGATCACAGGCATCATGGGTAATGGGAAAAGGATCGACGCTGACATCGCGCAGTATAAAAGCGGCACCTGACTCGAACTCGATCACCTTGGTCTTGGCAAGATATTTGGCTGCTTTTTGATGTACCAGGTGACTGACATAGACCGGAATGTTGAATTTGCGGGAAAATGAGCCGGCGCTGCGGATGTGATCGATATGTTCGTGCGATACCAGTACGGCATGGATGCCGGCAGGGTCGATCCGGCAGAGCTCCAGACGGGCCACGGTCTCGCGCAACGACAGACCAATATCAATCAATACGCGGAGATCGCCGTTTTCCAGATACAGACAGTTGCCTTTGCTACCACTGGCAATGGAACATATTTTCACAGGAGCTCCGCATAGAATTGATAGTCTTCTGTTATACCTGAATAAGCGGCCTGATTCAAGGCTAATGACTGAGGGTGGGAGAGAATCGGCTAACCGCGGGGATGGATTTCCTGATGAAGACGTTTCAGCCGTTCCCTGGTCACATGGGTATAAATCTGGGTGGTGGAAAGATCGGCGTGACCGAGCAGAATTTGCACACTGCGCAGGTCTGCGCCATTTTCCAGCAGATGGGTGGCAAAGGAATGGCGCAGGGTGTGGGGAGAGATGTTTTTACTGATGCCAGCCTGATAAGCCCGCTTTTTAATCAGGTTCCAAAACGCCTGGCGACTCATGGCATCACCGAGGCGCGAAAGAAACAGGTAACTGTTGGTTGTGGTAGGATCGTGCTTATAGCGCACTCCCTGCAGGTAATCGGTCACCGCCCGGCAAGCCGGTTCACCAATCGGCACCAGCCGTTCCTTGTTCCCCTTGCCGATGGTCATCAGATATCCGGCCTGCAGATTCACTTCCCGCAGTTTGAGCCCCACCAGTTCCGAAACCCGCAAACCGGTGGCATAGAGCAGTTCCAGCATGGCACGATCACGAATGGTCTCGTCCGCCGTGCCGTGGCAGGCGGCAAACAGCGCATCAACTTCCCGCGTGGTCAAAAAATGGGGCAAGGTAGGATGGATGCGGGGTGATTCGATGATGCCGGCCGGGTTGCAATCGGCGTACTGCTCGATCATCAGGAATTTATGGAACATGCGGATGGCCGACAAGGCCCGTGCCCGGCTGCGGGGCGCAATTCCCCCTTCCTTGAGCACGCCGAGATACATGGCCACGTCGGCGGCAGTCACCGCCGCCGGGGTTGTTTTATGCTGATGTTCGAGAAAATCGAGATAACGTATCAGGTCACGGCTGTAGGCCTGCTGGGTATTGGCTGACAATCCTTTTTCAACCGCCAGATAGCTTATGAAAAGATCGAGAAAGTCATTCATGGCGTGCCTCCCCGGCTACACCCACTCATCGATGGCGGTTTTCATTTTTAATACAATGGCAGCCAGCTTATCTACATCAACAATTTTCTGACCAAAAATATCACGGACATAAAAGGTATCAGCCACCTGATCAACCTTGGTTGAAATTTTGGAGACACCGATATACAACCCCAATTCCGTCAAGGTACTGGTAATCAGGTAGAGTAACCCGACCTTGTCATGGGCATAGATATCAATCACCGTATAATCATCGGAAATCTGGTTATCGATTTCAACCCTGGTGGAAGCAACCGGTGTCGAACGGGAGAAGAGCAAGGTCGGACGTTGACGCTTGGCCACCAGGGTACTGACCATCACCTCACCGTGGAAGACCTGCACCATTTCATTTTTGATCTTCTGCCACCGCTGTTCATCCTTGATCAAATTCCCCTGGGGAGAATTAACCTGCAGCACGTCCACCACCTTGCCATTACGGCTGGTATTGATCTGGGCTCCCAAGATATTGACCCCATTGGCAGCCATGACGCCGGTTATTCGTGCAAACAAACCGGGCATATCGTAGGCACAGATGGTAACATCCGAGTACCCCCGCGCCTCCTGGTGCACAACCGTGATCAGCATATCGGCCGTATCCAGCTTCATCAGGATGCGGGCATGCTCAACTATCTGCGCCACACTGTTTGATAACAGCATACGCACCGACATGGCCTGAAGTTCTTCCAGCAACAGAGGCGGTGCAAACTCCGGTTCCAGACGTTCCACAACTTTTTGAATAACTCCCTTGACCCGGTCACTCCGTTCTTCCAGCTGAAAATTGCCCCGTTCCAGCACCTGGAACGATTTTTCGTACAATTCCTGAAACAGCATCGCCTTCCAGTTGGTCCAGACATCGGAACCGACCGCTCTGACGTCGGCGATCGCCAGCAAATAGAGCATTTTCAGGTTCTCGCTGGTTTCCATCTGCTGTGCAAACTGAACAATCATTTTTTCATCATGCAAATCGCGGCGCTGTGAAATATGGGCAAACAGCAGGTGGTGGCGCACCAGGAATTCCAGCCGCAACGTGTCTTCCCGGTCAAGTCCCATTCGGCGGGCGATTTCGGGAATCATGGCGGCGCCTTTTTCTGCGTGCCCCCCTCCTTCACCCTTCCCCACATCATGGAACATTACCGCCAGCAGCAACAGTTCCTGTTTGCCAATGTGGGCAGCAACCTCACACGGAAAGGGAAGCAACTCCCGCGATTGCCCATTGAGCATCTTTTCCGCTTCTTCAACCGCAAACAACGTATGGATATCAACGGTATAGATATGATAAATGTCGTGCTGAACCTTGCAGTAGATATGTTCCAGCTCGGGAATAAAGACATTGAGAAATTCCAGATGGTGCATCAATCTCAGGGTTGAAGTGACATCCTTGGGGGAACGGAGGATGTTCTGGAATGAGTGGTTCACCTCCGGATTACACCGGAACTCTTCAGTAACCAGATGCAGACTTCGTCTGACAATCCCTTTGACACGAACATTCAACTCCACCTGATGTTTTTGCGCCAGTTCAAACAGCCTCATCAGAACCACCGGATTTTTCTCCACCACCGATTCATCAGGTATGATCAGTTCACCCTTGAGAACATAACAGCCGTCTCCCACCGGGCGGCGAACAAAATACCCCAGAATCTTGAGCGCCCCCTCATCCCGCCAGACACAGCGCGATACCAGACTGGAGGTAAAATGTTCCACCCGGTTGGCATGCCGGTAATAATCACGCATGAAATCTTCCACCGCCAGTACCCTGCCTCGATCAAGGTAACCAAAGAACTGCGCCAGGTGTACCTGTGCGTCAAAGGTAAGCTGGTCATTTTTGCGCCCGTTGAAATAGTGCAGCTCATTGCGGATGCGCCACAAATAATCGAGGGCATTATGGTAGATCTCCAGTTCTTCCTCGGTGATAATCCCTTTGATGATCAGCTCTTTTGGGTCACTGTACTTGTACTTGATCCGCGCCACCCACACGGCGGTCTGAAGATCACGTAACCCTCCCTCCCCCTCTTTCAGGTTCGGCTCCAGCAGATAAACCGTTGACCCGTATTTTTCCCGGCGGGCCTTCATATCGGCAATTTTTTCCTTGATAAATTTATCACTGGAACGGGGAAGGATCTGGGTGAAAATGGTGTTATGCAACGCCTTGTACAAACTGCTGCTACCACTTAAAAAGCGGGCATCCATCAGCGCGGTTTTCACCGTCCCGTCCGAAGCCGCCATTTCGACGCAATCATTCAGAACCCGCACCGAATATCCCACATCCAGACGCATATCCCACAGAAAATAGAGTAATTTCTGGGCAATATCCTCAATCTTGGCCACCGGCATGCTACCGTCGTGCAAAAACATGATATCAATGTCGGAGAACGGGTTCAGCTCGCCACGTCCATACCCCCCCACCGCCACCAGGGTCAGGTGTTCCATCAGTTCGCCACTGCCATCAAGATCATAGAGGATGCTGTTCAACAACTTGTTGATCAAGACATCCATCATGTCACACAGCAGATGTGCCACCTCGACACCCGATGCACCCAGGGAATGTAATTCCCGGATTTCCTGACGATAGGTAGCCAGAAACTGTTTGCAACCGGAAAGGTAGAGCGGGCGTTTTTCATCGAAACTCGCCATGCCGGCATCACCAACTGCGTTGATATCATCGGGAAAATAGGGATCAATAAAAAATTGCATCGAGCCTCCGGGTAAAAAAAAGGGGTTACGATAACTCGTAACCCGCAACTATGGTTAAATACTGTGGCGTTTGTACTCGCGTGCTACAACTGATTGCGCAGCTTTTGCAGTGCGATCCTGACATCGCACAACACGCTCTGCAGGTCAGTCGTTACCGCGGTGACCGGTACTGGCGGCTCTGCCACCCCGATCAGCTTCCCCTTGGATGAAATCCGCTGTTTCACCCCTTCAATGGTAAAGCGCTCATCATACAGCAAACGCCGGACCTGCAGCACCAGCTCAACTTCCCTGCGGGAGTACAACCGTTGTCCGGTAGTACTCTTTTCCGGTCGCAGAAAAATAAACTCCGTTTCCCAGAAACGGAGTACTGATGGTTTAACACCTGCCAGCTGGGCGACTTCGCCGATTTTGAAATACAGTTTGTCGGGAATTTGTACGCCCATTGGCACTTTTTTTAGTCAACCTCGTTGGATTCTTCGCCATTGATGGCAGCTTTAAGCACCTGGCTTGGCTTGAAGGTAAGAATACGACGTGCGGAGATGGTAATCGAGTCACCGGTTTGAGGGTTACGGCCACGACGATCAGCTTTTTGTTTGACAACAAAATTGCCAAAACCAGCTATTTTGATCTTTTCACCAGTTTCCAGGGTGCTTTTCAAAATACTGAAGACTGTTTCAACCATTTCGGCAGATTCTTTTTTAGAAAAGCCGATTGTTTCGTGAATTCTTTCTACAATGTCTGCCTTGGTCATAAAAACCTCTATCTATGCTATTTACTTATAAAAACACGAGGGGTGAATGTATACCATAGCGTTTTTTGCTTGGCAACAGGTTTTATCGTATGGTGGCACTACATTTTTTTACCAGCGTATCAACCACCCTGGTATGCAATGCCGCGATTTCATCATCGGTCAAGGTTTTCTCAAAGGAACGGTAACGCACCCGGATGGCAACACTCTTGAAACCGGCCGGGATACCGGCACCACAGTACAGGTCAAACAGCTCTACCTGTTCAATTTCACGCGCCTTGACCGAACGGACGGTCTCAAGCAGCCGCTCGGCCGGAAGTTCTTCCGCCACCAACAGGGCGCAATCACGGGTGCTGTCGGGAAAGCGTGAGGGGGCAGTAACCGAGATCTGGCGTTTGGTCAGCGCCACCAAGCGATCAAAATCGAGCTCAAAGCAGAAAACCGGTTTTTCCAGGCCAAAGTTTTTCTGCACCTTGGGGTGCAGCTCTCCCACACTACCGACCAGATCCCGGCCGACCCTGACGCTGCATGATTTACCCGGATGATAGTATGCTTCAGGGGTATCGGCTACCCAGGTTGCACCTTTGATATTCAAGGCTTCGAGAATATTTTCCACGATTCCCTTGGCATCGTAAAAATCAACCTGTTCCGGCGCCTGATTCCAGCTGACATTGTTCCGCAGGCCGGTAATGGCGCCACAGACGCAGAGCGGTTCATGGGGCATTTCCTGGTCAACACTGGTAACATACCGGCGGCGGATTTCAAACAGTTTCAGATCCATACTGCGAAAACTCATGTTGCGGCTGACCGTTTCCAGGACGCCGGGGAGAAGCGTGGTTCGCATGACTGACTGTTCCGCCACCAATGGGTTGGCAAGCTGGATTGCATTACGCCGCAGGTCATCGGCGCCAAGCAACAGTTTATCGACCACATCAGTCGCCCCGAAGCTGAAGTTGATCACTTCATTCATACCGTTATCAATCAGCAGGTTCCTGACCGAACGCTCCACCTGTTGACGCAGGGGGGGACGGTCGGAGATCACCTGGACAATCGGCATGCTGGCCGGGATGGAATCGAACCCCTTGAGCCGGGCCACTTCTTCCACCAGATCGATTTCACGTTCGATATCAATCCGGTAACTGGGTGGCACTACTTTCAATTCGGTTACGGATACTTCGCTTACCGTACATGAAAGCCGTTGCAGGATCGAGATGGTTTCCTCCACGGCCACCGGCACTCCAAGCAGCGCAGATACCCGCTCCGGCCGCAGCGTGATGGTTGGCGCTTCAAAGGGCGCAGGATAGGCATCGACAACACCGCCAGCCACTGTTCCGCCGGCCAGTTCGGCAATCAACCTGGCAGCGCGATCAAGGCTGCAGGTAACCATGCCAATATCAGCACCCCGCTCAAAACGATGGGACGATTCGGTGTGCAAACCAAGCCGCTTGCTGGTACGGCGAATAGCAGCCGGCTTGAACCAGGCGCTTTCCAGCAGAATCGTGGTGGTGCTATCGGCAATTTCCGAGTTAAGGCCACCCATGATACCAGCCAGGGCAACCGGGCGCTCGGCGTCACAGATCACCAGGTCATCGCTGGTCAGAACCCGATTCTGGTTATCCAGGGTTACGAAATTCTCCCCCTCTCCGGCGCGGCGCACCACAATCCTGCTCCCTGCCAGTTGACTGCAATCAAAGGCATGCAGGGGATGACCGAGTTCCATCATCACCAGATTGGTTACATCAACCACATTGTTGATTGAACGCATGCCGACCGCTGCCAGACGTTTTACCAGCCAGTCGGGAGAAGGAGCAATCCGGCAACCGGAGATATAGCGTGCGGCATAACGGGGGCAAAGGTCGGGCGCTTCGATGGTGACACTGATGCTGTCGATCGCCGGGACTGGTCCTTCAACCACGGTTGCTGAAGGTGGCTGTACGGTGGTTCCAAGCTTGGCGGCAACCTCCCGGGCAATGCCAATTACACTCAAACAATCGGCACGATTGGGGGTCAGGCCGATTTCAAAGAGGGTATCTTTTTGACCAAGCGCTTCAAAAACCGGCGTACCAAGATTCAACGATTCGGGGAGCACCATGATCCCGGCACTTTCAGCCGCCAGTCCCAGTTCTTTTTCGGAACAGAGCATACCGCATGATTCTTCGCCGCGGATCTTGGAGCGTTTGATCTTGAAATCACCTGGCAAGACCGCGCCGATCTGGGCCAAGGCGACCGTATCACCCTGCTTAAAGTTCTGGGCGCCACAGACCACATCCAGAATCTCCTTGCCATTATTGACACGGCAGAGTGAAAGTTTATCCGCATTGGGATGTTGGCGTTTTTCTTCCACCCGCGCAACCACCACGTCATCCATGCCGCCACCCTGCTGCTGCATCCCTTCGACTTCAAGACCGAGCATGGTCAGAAGATCGGCAAGCACATCCGGTGAAAGTCTGAAATCAACATATTCTTTAAGCCAGTTATAGGTAATATTCATAGCAGGACACCATTAAGATCGAAGTAAGTAAGGTTAGAATTGACGCAGGAAACGGACATCATTTTCAAACAGCAGACGCATATCGTTGATGCCATACTTCAACATGGCAATCCGTTCGATCCCCATGCCAAAGGCAAAACCGGAAAACGCTTCCGCGTCGTAATTGACATGCCGGAACACTTCCGGATCGACCATGCCGGCGCCAAGGATTTCGAGCCAGCCGCTCTGTTTGCAGACCCGGCAACCTTTGCCGCCACAGATTACACAGGCAATATCGACTTCAGCCGACGGCTCGGTAAAGGGGAAGAAACTCGGACGGAGACGCACGCCGGTTTTCTGGCCGAACAGTTGGTTGGTAAAGATAGTCAGGATTCCCTTCAGATCGGCAAAGGTGATTCCCGTATCGACCATCAAACCTTCGATCTGGTGGAACATGGGGGAATGGGTGGCATCGGAATCGCAGCGATAGACTGTTCCGGGAGCAATAATGCGCACCGGCGGTTTCTGCTTGAGCATGGTCCGGATTTGCACCGGCGAGGTATGGGTACGCAACAACAGGTTATTGTCGACAAAAAAGGTATCCTGCATATCCCGGGCTGGGTGTTCGGGGGGGAAATTCAGCGCTTCGAAATTATACCAGTCATGTTCGATTTCCGGCCCTTCGGCAACGGAAAAACCAAGACCGGCGAAGATATCACTGACTTCCTCTATCACCTGGGTAATGGGATGCTTGGAACCACCGGCACTGCGGCGTCCCGGCAACGTAACGTCAACCCGTTCCGATTGCAGACGGTTGGCAATTTGCTGTTCCCGCGCTACGTTCAAGGCGCTCTCGAGAGCAGCTTCAATTTCGTCTTTGATGGCATTGACCACCTGGCCAATCAATGGCCGTTCCTCTGGCGGCAACCCTCCGACACCTTTCATCAAGGCAGTCAGTTCACCTTTACGACCAAGAAAATGAACCCGAATATCCTGCAACCGTTGTTCATCGGAAGCAGCAGCGATCTGTTGCAGCGCTTCATCCTTCATTCGTTGTAGTTGTTCCCGCATGATATCTACCTTTACAAAAAAGGGAATGGGACATAATCCCATTCCCTCTAAATTTACTTACAATATATGCTGTTAGATTGCGGCTTTAGCCATACCGGAGATCTCTGCAAAACCTTGCGGATCGGTAACGGCAATCTCGGCCAACACTTTGCGGTCGATTTCAATTTTGGCTTTTTTCAGGCCAAAGATGAATTTGCTGTAGGAAAGACCGTTCAAACGTGATGCGGCATTGATGCGGGTGATCCAGAGACTGCGGAAATCGCGCTTTTTAACACGACGGTCACGGAATGCATAGTTAAGCGCTCTGTCGACTGCTTCAGTAGCGCTACGGAAAAGTTTGCTGCGTGCTCCACGATAACCTTTAGCCAGTTTCAAAACTTTATTACGGCGGTGTCTCGCTTTAAATCCTCTTCTAACGCGTGGCATGATTTACTCCTTCATGTTTGTATTTACACCCGATCCGCAAGGGGAGACTGTTTCCTCACGGTTCTTGGCAGTGATCTGATGCTAATTGTTTGACTATTTATACGGAATCAGCTTGGAGATGTTTTTCTGATCAACATCGGCAACCATACCACCCTGACGCAGATTGCGTTTCTGTTTACGGGATTTATGGGTCAGGATGTGGCTGGTAAATGCTCCACCGCGCTTGATGCGGCCGGAAGCAGATTTTCTGAAGCGCTTGGCAGCGCCACGATTGGTCTTGATTTTAGGCATGACGTTCTTTCTCCTTCATCGGTAAGTGTATAACTATTTATTTTTTTACTTTAGGTGCAACAATCATAAACATTTGACGACCATCGAGTCGTGGGTGTGATTCAATAATGGCAACATCGGCAAGCTCGGCTGCAAAACGCTCGATAACTGCGCGCCCCACATCCATGTGAGTGATCTCGCGGCCACGAAACACCAGCGTAATTTTCGCCTTGTTCCCTTCTTCGAGAAAACGGCGTACATGCTTTACCTTGAACATCAGATCGTGTTCATCGGTCTTGGGACGGAGTTTGATCTCCTTGACCTCCACATGCACCTGCTTTTTACGGGATTCCTGCAGTTTTTTGCTCTGCTGATACTTGAATTTGCCATAATCCATGATCCGGCAGACAGGAGGAACCGCGGTCGGCGAGACTTCCACCAGGTCAAGTTGCTGTTGTTCTGCCATTTCAAGTGCTTGCGACGTGGGGATAACGCCAAGCGCTTCACCATCTGCGCTGATAACACGAACTTCCGATACCCGGATGGCATTGTTAATATTAACGGTCGGCTTTGCTATGACTACACCTCCTGAAAGACACCCTTGAGTATCTCAGCAATGAAAACCAGTTATTTGTAAAGTTTGGTTTCCGTTTCAATAAATTGGCAAAATTCTGACATGGTCATGGGATCAAGATTATTTCCGTCACGATAACGCGGAGTAACAGTTTGTTGTTCGACTTCCTTGTCGCCAATCACCAGCATATACGGGACTTTCTGCAGCTGAGCTTCCCGGATTTTAAAGCCGAGTTTTTCATTCCGGAAATCAGCCTGTACCCTGACTCCCGCACCACGCAGATGATTCAGCACATCCTGGGCATAGGGGATATGGTTATCCGTAACCGTAACGATAATCGCCTGTACCGGCGCAATCCAAAGCGGGAAGCTACCGGCAAAGTGTTCAATCAGAACACCAATGAAGCGTTCAATTGACCCGAGGATAACCCGGTGTACCATGACAGGGCGCTTCTTTTCACCATCAGAAGCGATATACGAGAGATCAAACCGTTCCGGCAGGGTAAAATCGCACTGGATAGTAGCACACTGCCACCGTCTGTCAAGACAATCACGTAATTTGATATCAATTTTCGGACCATAGAAGGCGCCGTCACCTTCATTAATCTCGTAGGGACGCCCCGTGTCCTTGAGCGCCGATTCCAGGGCATTGGTCGCCAACTCCCATGCTGCATCATCGCCAATCGACTTTTCAGGACGGGTGGAAAGCTCCATCTCATAGTCAAATCCAAAGATTGACATGACATCGCTGACAAACTTGAGCACCCCTTTTATTTCCGCATCCAACTGTTCCGGCATGCAGAGAATATGGGCATCATCCTGGGTAAAACAGCGCACCCGCATCAAGCCGTGCAGAACTCCGGCACGCTCGTGGCGATGCACCGTTCCCAACTCGAAGTAGCGGAGCGGAAGATCGCGGTAACTGCGCAGCTGCGATTTGTAAATCATCATATGACTGAGACAGTTCATCGGCTTAACACCAAAACTCTGCTCATCCACTTCGGTGAAATACATGTTTTCACGGTAATTTTCGTAATGACCGGAACGCTGCCACAGTTCGGTTTTCAGAATTTGGGGACCAACCACGATATCATAGCCACGCTTGAGATGCTCGCGACGCTCGAAATCTTCAATAATGGTACGCAGCATGGCGCCCCTGGGATGCCAGATGGCAAACCCAGCCCCGACTTCGTCTGAAAAGGAGAACAGATCCAGTTCTTTTCCCAGCTTACGATGGTCGCGGCGCTTTGCTTCTTCCAGGCGGTGCAGATAGGCATCCAGCTCTTTTTTATCAAGAAAGGCAGTCCCGTAAATACGCTGCAACATCCGGTTATTCTCATCGCCACGCCAGTAGGCGCCGGCAATTGATAACAACTTGAACGCCTTGATACGTGAGGTCGACGGCACATGGGGACCGCGGCAAAGATCGCTGAAGCCACCCTGGGTGTAGAGTGACACCTGGTCAGCGCCAATCCCCTCGATCAACTCTTTCTTATACGGCTCACCCATTTCATCAAACATCTTGATGGCATCGGCGCTGGAAAGTTCCGTCCGCACAATAGCAATATCACGCTTGGCAAGTTCAGCCATGCGTGTTTCAATCCGTTCCAGATCTTCGGGAGTAAACGGCTGATCAACATCAAAATCGTAATAGAAACCGTTTTCAATGGCAGGACCGATGGTCACCTTGGCAGCCGGAAAAAGTTCCTTGACCGCCTGCGCCATCAGATGCGATGCGGAATGGCGTACTATTTCAAGTGCTTCAGGGCTTTTATCGGTGATAATGGAAACCTGCGCTCCATCATGCAACTGCGCAGCACAATCAACCAGAACTCCGTCAACCTTGCCAGCCAGTGCAGCTTTCGCCAGCCCAGTACCGATCGAGGCAGCCAGATCGGCAACCGTAGCCCCTTCGGACAATGTACGGGATGTACCGTCGGGAAGTGTTATGTGAATGTCTGCCATGTTTTTATCCTCAAACGAAGATACAACAGAAAAGGCATCGAATACCATCGATGCCCGGACTGCTGCATGTTTATGGTAGGCGCGGGCGGTCTCGAACCGCCGACCTCTACCGTGTCAAGGTAGCGCTCTCCCCCTGAGCTACGCGCCTGCATCAAAATAGGTAGAGTTAAATAGCAAGTTCATCCAAAGATGTCAAGATTTTTATCGCAGCGTCAAGATACGATTTTGGAGTTATATTGACACCCCTGCTGTTTCAGGCTATCGTTAGGCTCGTTTCAGTACATTTGTATACAATAGACTGATGTTGCAAATCTGAGCTCTTTATCACTACCAAACAACAGACTGATATGGCAGAGACACCTAAAACTACGCACCACCATAGTTCAATCGACTACTTGAGCAAACTCGGATCAAACCTCCTCGACTCGGTCATACGGAAGTTTTCAAATCCGGAAACAGCTCGTCGCAACCGGTTTATCCTGCTGATAACCACCGCTCTTTTTCTCACGTTGATTATCCTTCCCAGCAAACATTTCTCAAGTGTCAATTTCAATGCCGGCCAAATAGCAAGCTCCGACATCCGCGCCCCCAAGGACTACCTGATTGAAGATCGTTCGCTTTCAGAACTGCGTCGCAGGGAAGTCAGCGCCAATGCTCCGCTGGTCTACACCAGCAGCGACCGCATACCAGCCTACCTCTCTGGCAAGTTTGAACAGGCGCTGACCGCCATTCGGGAGCAGCAGGCGGCCGTTACTCACACCACTAACCAAAAATGGCAAGCGCTGCTGTTCCCCTACTTCGATGCAAGCCTTAACGAAGCTGAGATCCGGGCACTGACCCGTATCGGTTCCAGCACCGCATTTATCAAGGATCTTAAAAAACAACTCGATGAATTGTACCAGCGCAAGATTGTTTTTGACGGTAAAACATTTGAATCCGATTCCCGCCGCGGCGTTGAAATTGTGAATGATGACGGACATTTCATGGGACGGGGTGAAACCAATACTTCCTTCACCGAACTGGCCAGCGCTCGTAGCATGCTGGCAGAATGGAAATATGCCGGACTCGGTTCGTCCGCCGACAACCGCAAAATTTCCGATCTGCTGTCCAGGATGCTGCTCCCCAATTTTTTCTACAACAAGGAGAGCAGTGACGCACGTGCCAAGTCATCACGCGACACGGCTCGACCGGTGCTTTTCAAGGTTACCAAGGGGGAGATGATCGTTCGTAGCGGCGAGCGCATCAGCAGCGAACAGGCTCAAAAGCTGCACGCCATCTTCCAGGGGGAACGCAACAACAACCGTTTCACCACCGCCATCGGCATTTTTCTGCTGATACTGATCCTGTTCCATTTCCCCTACCGCTTTGCCTGTAAGAATATCCGCAAATTCAACCCGAGCAATAAAGATATCCTGGTGTTGGGACTATTGATAACCGGCAGTTTCCTGCTGTTCAAGATAGCACTGCTGGTCAGTCATACGGTTGGCTCCGTATTTCCGGATGTACAAACAACCAACTATTTTTACCTGTTACCTTTTGCCTCCGGCGCCATGATTGTCCGTATTTTCATTAACTCCGAAGTATCACTGGTCTATTGTGCGGCCCTGGCTCCCCTGTTTGGCATCATGTTCAACGACAGTATGCTGGTCATGATTTACTCCCTGCTGGGTGGCGTGGTGGGAGCACACGGAATGCGCCATTGCACCGACCGCAGCACCATCTACAGCGCCGGTCTTAAAATTTCCACCGTCAACCTGGCAATGGCCCTGGCATTCCAAATACTGAACAACGACATCTTCACGCTGCAAACCGTGTATGTCGGCTGTTTTGCACTGATCAGCGGCATTGCCAGCGCCATACTGGTGCTCGGCATTATTCCCGTGATCGAAATGTTGTTCAACTATACTACTGACATTAAATTGCTGGAGTTGGCCAACCTCAATTCCCCCCTGCTGCGTGACCTGATGATCAAAGCGCCCGGCACCTATCACCATAGTGTCGTGGTCGGCAACCTGGTTGAAGCAGCTGCCGAAGCGATCAATGCCAACCCGCTGCTGGCACGGGTAGCGGCTTATTACCATGACATCGGCAAAGCATCCAAACCGCTCTATTTCATAGAGAACCAGGGGGGAGAAGAAAATCGTCACGACAAGTTGACCCCCAGCATGAGCGCCCTGATCCTGATTTCCCACATCAAGGAAGGTGCCGAACTGGCCCGCGAAAAACGACTGGGGCAACCGATCATCGATATCATCCGTCAACACCATGGCACGGCGTTGATCAAGTATTTTTATGATCGCGCCAAAACACAGGCCGAAGCGAACGGACACCTGGTACAGGAGCAGGATTTCCGTTATCCCGGCCCCAAACCACAAACCAGGGAAGCTGGACTGGTCATGTTGGCCGACTGCGTTGAAGCGGCATCACGCACCCTGATCAACCCGACCCCGGATCGCATCCAGGGATTGGTTCAAAACTTGATCAACCGCGTTTTTACCGATGGGCAACTGGATGAATGTGAGCTGACTCTGAAAAATCTCCATGAGATTGCCAGAAGTTTTAACCGTATTCTTAACGGCATTTTTCACCATCGTATCGAATACCCCGAACAAGCGTACAAGGGGAACAACCCGGCAGCCAAAAAATCCGAGCTTAAACAGAGTGTGCCAGCAATGGGAGCGCACGAAACAGAAGGGGTCACAACCGATGAACATACTCCTGGACAATCGCCAGAGACGGCACCCAGTCCACTCCCGCCAGTTCAAAAAAGTGGCGGTGAGGATCTTAAACGCCTTGGAATGTCCTGATGACACCGAACTCTCGGTCTCGATCGTCGGCGACAAAGCGATCCGCAGCATCAACCGCCAGTTTCTCGGCAAAGATCGCCCCACCAATGTTATTTCATTTTCACTGCAGGAAGGTGAATTCGGCCATTTGAGCAGCAGCGCCCTCGGCGATGTGGTCATCTCGGCCGACACCGCCTCCCGTGAAGCGCATGAGGGGGGGCAACTCCCCTTTGAACGGCTCTGTTTCCTGCTGATGCACGGCATACTGCACCTGTGCGGTTACGACCACGAGCGGAGCGGCGAAGCAGAAGCACAACGCATGGAAGCCAAGGAGTACGAACTATTTACGATTCTGAACAACGAAGGGTTGTTAAACCCCACCGTTTCATAGATTCCATCAACTGCGCCATTGAAGGGATTCTGCACACCGCCCGTTCGGAAAAGCACATGCGGATCCATTTCATTGCCGCCGTGATTGTGTTGCTGGTTGCGCTTTTTCTGCGGATAACGCCGATCGAATTTGCACTGCTGGCACTTTCGATCCTGGCCGTGCTCTGCGCCGAATTACTCAACACCGCTATCGAGGCAGTTGTTGATCTGGTTTCACCGGACTACCACCCGCTGGCAAAAATCGCCAAGGATGCCGCTGCCGGCGCTGTCCTCATGGCGGCTTGCGGAGCCGGCATCATGGGGTATCTGATACTCGCCAAATATATTTTCCCCCTCTACGGAAAGGTCTTGTCCATGGTCGGCGCACCCACAGGTCTCGGAACAATCGTGGCGGTTCTGGTTGTCACCATCGTCGTCATTATGATCAAAAGCCTGACCGGCAAAGGAACACCGCTCCACGGCGGAATCCCCAGCGGTCACTCGGCCGTGTCGTTTTCCATCGCCACCGCCATCTCGATCAACACCGCCGACCCGCTGATTTCAACCCTGTCACTGATCCTGGCAACCATGGTCAGCCATTCGCGCCTGTTGATGCAGATTCACACCATGCGTGAGGTAGTGATCGGCGCCTTGCTGGGCGGGGTGATTACAACAGTCGTATTAATTCTGTTCAGGATGTTTGGGTAACATGACGCACCTGGAAGTGGTTTGAATCAAGCAAAAGGAGGATACCGGGTTGGACGATGGCAGTAGTAGAAAATCAGGATTTATGGAGCTGATCAACCGCTTTACCGGTGCTCGCAAAAAAATCACCGAAGAAGAAGTACAGGAATTTATCGAAGCGAGTGAAGAAGAAGGGTTGGTCAACGAAGAGGAAAGCGAAATGCTTCGTTCCATCTTTGCGCTTCGCACCACGGTGGTACGCGAAATCATGGTACCCCGCACCGATATTGCCTGCATACCGGTTGAGTCATCCATGCCGGAACTCCTGGAAACCATTATCAGCTGCGGCCACTCACGCATTCCGGTCTATGAACAGACCGTCGACAACATCATCGGCCTGATCTACGCTAAAGACCTGCTCCGTTACTGGGGAAAACAGGAGCAGCCGTTACAACTGCGCTCCATCATGCGACCACCGTTCTTTATCCCCGAGACCAAGGATCTGGAGCAACTGCTGCAGGAATTCAAACGTCGGCGGGTCCACCTGGCGGTTGTGATTGACGAATACGGCGGCACGTCAGGGCTGGTAACGATCGAAGACCTGCTGGAAGAAATCGTGGGTGATATCCAGGATGAATATGACAGTGAAGAAGCACTCTATACGGTCAGTGAGGACGGGTCGATCATTGCCGACGCCAAAATGCCGGTGGAAGAACTGGAGGAGCTGTTTGACCTGCCAATCGAGCGAGACAAGTTTGACTCCATCGGCGGCCTGATTTTTCATCTGACCGGCAAAATCCCCGCAACCGGCGACATCATTGAAGGGGCTGGTTTGCAGTTGACCATCCTGGATGCCGATGAACGAAAAATCAAGAAAGTCACGGTCTGCCGGGCACCGCAACAGGATGACACGCCGCCGGTAACCGCGCAATGACACTTGCCGTCATCATGGAATCGCTCAGGTCATGGTTTGATCGACGTGGCCTGCTGGCGATTGCCTCAGGAGCACTGATCGCCCTTTCCTTCCCCAATGCCGGGCTTTCATTTCTGGCCTGGATCGCACTGATACCACTCCTGATCGCCCTTGAAGAGAGTTCCCGGCGTGACGCATTCCGCATCGGTTTTCTCTGTGGCTTGAGCGCCTACACCGTGATCCTGTACTGGATTACGATTGTCATGACCCGCTATGGACACCTGCCATGGAGCGTCAGTGTTCCGCTCTATCTGTTGCTGGCCGGCTGGCTGTCGCTCTTCTACGGCGCTGCGCTGTTAGTGGCACGCTGCGGAGAAACGGTTGGCATCAAGAGTGCTTTTTCCCTCCCGATTGCCTGGGTCGCCTCCGACTGTATCCGCCTCTGGCTCTTGTCCGGTTTTCCCTGGGCCATGCTGGGGCACTCCCAGTACCGCATTCTGCCGATCATTCAGATTGCCGATCTGTGTGGCGTCTACGGCATAACCGCCTTGATCGTACTGGCCAATGTGGTTGTGTACCGTGTGCTGCGGGCACTCTCCGGAGCGACGGTTCCCTATCCGGTCAAAAGCGCCTTGATTCTGTTGGCACTGACCATGGCAACCCTGATCTATGGTTTTAACCGGCTCAACCCGGGAATGCCCACAACTCCACAGACATCGCTGCGCATCGCCCTGCTCCAGGGGAATATTCCCCAGGACGTAAAATGGAGTCGTGGCTTCAGGGATCGTACCATGGCAATCTACGACCGTCTCTCCCGTCAGGCAGCCAAAGAGTCCAATGCCAGCAGCGGCGGCCGACTTGATCTGCTGGTGTGGCCCGAAAGCGCAGTACCGTTTTTTTTTCAGGATGAACCGCAACAGGCAGACAAGGTACGTCGTCTGGCGCAAGAGCTCGCCGTCTCGATCCTGCTGGGGAGCCCGGCCCATGAATCACGTAATGGGCAATCTTCGTTTTTTAACAGCGCCTACATGATTACCCCCGACGGCACCACCGCCGGGAGAGCGGACAAGCTGCATCTGGTGCCGTTTGGTGAATACGTGCCATGGGGACGTTTTTTCCCGTTTATCAGTAAAATTGTGGAAGGAATCGGCGACTTTGTCCCAGGTGAAACAGCGCGGGTTCTCCCGGCAGGGGGGATCAAACTTGGCACAATGATCTGCTATGAAGCTATTTTTCCTGATATTGCCCGGCGTTATGTGGCCAACGGCGCCCGCATCATGGTTAACATAACCAATGACGCCTGGTTCGGCCGTTCATCAGCCCCCTATCAACACTTGGCCATGGCGGCCTTTCGCGCAGTTGAAACACGAACACCGTTGGTCCGGGCAGCCAACACCGGCATTACTGCCTTTGTCGACCAGAATGGTCATATCAAAACCATGACCGGTCTTTTTACTGAAGATTACCGCATCGTCACGGTTTTACCCGGTAGTGGAGAATCCCTCTACCTGAGAATCGGCGACCTCCCCGCCTGGCTTTGCATCCTGATCAGTGCCAGCATTATGGGCATTGCCTGGCGACGACGTAGTACAACCTGACAATTATGTCTGTTTTTTATACAACAATGCCTGTATACTAATCAAAAACTGTTATTTTTTTCCCCGTACAGAGCAGAAGATCAGCAGGTTGTAGAAGCCATAACAGCTGGTTCAGATATTGCA
This sequence comes from Geobacteraceae bacterium, assembly GCA_036732725.1. Classification (GTDB taxonomy): domain Bacteria; phylum Desulfobacterota; class Desulfuromonadia; order Geobacterales; family Pseudopelobacteraceae; genus CAIPTY01. The sequence continues at coordinate 39,485 of DAINBV010000016.1, forward strand.
TAAATATTCGCAGGTTATTTCATTTCCCATCAACCATCACCCATCACGTAGGAGTTGACCATGACGACCTCTGCAGAAACCAGCCATCGCTTAACCGAAGAAGTCCTTGCCATTATCGCAGCCGGAGTTGATGCCGAGCTCTCCGACGAAAAATTCAACGATTACTCACTACAGTTGTTCCGGCTGCACTATGAAACCAACAAGATTTTCCGTGAATTTTGCGATCTGAAAAAAGTCAACCCGGACCAAATCACCCGTTGGCAAGACATTCCGATGGTATACAACGACGTCTTCAAGACCCACCTGGTGGCATCATTTCCGCTGGAACAATCGGTCATGGCCTGCCTGACCGGTGGCACAACCAGCCTCACGCAACGTGGCCGCATCTTCCGTGATGAAGACGGAAAACGGCTGGTCTTCAGTGCCAACAAGAAGATGACCGGCTCGTACCTGTTCCCCGATTTCGAAGAGGGGAAACGCTGCAGGATTCTGATCCTGGCCCCCAGCCCGCAACTGGCTCCCTCCATGGGGATGGCAATCGGCATGGATCAGACCCGCACCCATTTCGGCACCGATGACAGCATATTTTTGCTGGGAAAAAGCGGCATCGATGTCAAGAATCTATTGAAAGCGCTACGTGAGGCAGAGGCGAGCGGAGTGCCGGTGGCCCTGATCGGCGCAACCGCGGCCTACGTCTACTTCTTCCAGTCCTGCCGCCGTAAAAAGATGAAATTCAAACTCCCGGCCGGCAGCCGGATCTGTGACGGTGGTGGCTATCGCGGACGTTTTGGCGTTGTCACCCGTGAAGACTACTACGACATGGTACAGGAAATTCTCGATATCCCCCAGAGTCACTGCGTCAACGTGCTTGGTGAGGCAGAAACCGCCACCAACCTGTTTGATGATGCGCTGCGCCGCCACTATAAAGGGCTGCCGCCACGCAAACGGACTCGTCCGGTTCCCCCCTGGTCGCGGGTTCTGGCCATGAACATCGATGATTTGAGCCCGCTCCCCGACGGCGAAGTCGGCCTGCTGGCGCACTGGGATCTGGCCAATGTTCCGACCGTGCTGGCGGTTATCACCGACAACCTGGGGTATACCACCGATAACGGCACCGGTTGCGAAATGGTGGGACGCGCCAAGATTGAAAACGGCAAGGTTTCCCCGTTGCCGGACGAAGAACGGACCATGGGGCCGATGGGAGATTCAGCCATTTTCCGCATGCTGGAATCGTACACCAACTTCTCGATCGACTTTAAAATGCGCTTTGCCAAGGAGCCCAAGGTAGATCCGAGCATCAGGGAAGAAATCGAAGCACGCCCCGGCTCGGTCGCCTCCTGCCCCCAGGTGGTTGATGAAATCCTGGTGGCCCAGGCGGACAAGGAAGCTGCCAAGGCCAGGGATGCGGCCCTGGATGCCTTCAAGGAGCAGTCCGATCGTCCGATCGAATGGTACACCAACGAAGAGAAGAAACAGGATCTGCTCGACCATCCAGCCGGATTGCAGTCGGAAAAACCGAAAAAATAACTGATTACGTTCGCCAGCAGCTCGCAAGACACAGAGAAAATCAATCCGGAGAGTTACACCGGAAAACCGGTCGATGTCAGCCATTCATCGACCGGTTTTCCGGTCAAGCCTGAAAAAACTCTTTGATTTTCTCTGTGTCTCCGTGTTTAATGACTATTTTTAATTTTCATCCATCTGAAGGAGTTTGTGTGAGGTTTTCGTTTTTGCCATCATGTTCCGCCCTGTTTCGCAGCGCCATCATCGTTTCATCTCTGATTACCTTTAGCTGTAGCGACAACCACCCCACCCCGCCGTCAGCCACTGCCGGTGCAACAGCTGCAACGGCACCAGCCGCCAAACCGGAAATGACCGCTTTTTCCGCCACCAGCAGCGCCATCCGCTCCGCAACGGTCCAGTCCCAGACCAGCACTTCCCGCACCACTGCCGCCACCAGGTACAATGCCGGCGAAAGCCCGGATTACGCCCAAAAATGCGGCTGGCCGGTCAAGGCGCCCGAACCGCTGCCCGGCTCAATCCTCCCCAAGAAACGGATCGTGGCCTACTACGGCAACCCCCTCTCCAAGAAGATGGGAGCCCTGGGGGAACATCCCAAGGATGAAATGTTGCGTAACCTGAGGGGGGAAGTTGCCAGATGGCAGGCCGCCGACCCTGCCACACCGGTACAACCTGCCTTGCACCTGATTGCGGTGGTGGCCCAGGGGGCGCCGGGCAAGGATGGCATGTACCGCATGATCATGCCGGACAAGATCATCGAACAGGTCTACGGCTGGGCCAAAGAAGCGGGCGCGGTCATGTTCATCGACATCCAGACCGGTCACGATAACATCCGCACGCTCCTGCCACGTTTTGAATGGATCCTGAAAAATCCTGACGTACACCTGGGGATTGATCCGGAGTTCAACATGGGGAAAGGTGGCCCTAAACCGGGGAAAAAGATCGGCAGCTACGATGCCGGCGACATCAACTACGCCTCGGGGTATCTGAAGGGACTGGTTAAAAAATACAACCTGCCACCCAAGGTATTCACCGTCCACCGCTTCACCAAACGGGGGGTTACCAATGCCTGCAACATCATTCTGCGCCCCGAGGTACAGATGGTGGTGCACATGGACGGCTGGGGTGCCCCCTGGCTGAAACGCGACTCCTACAAGGCCTATGTGGTGGCAGAACCGGTTCAGTATACCGGCTTCAAGCTGTTCTATCACAACGACACCAAAAAGGGTGACCCGCTGCTGAAACCGCAGGAAGTACTCAAACTGCGGCCACAACCGCTCTACATCCAGTACCAGTAACAACAAACGGGCGAAGCAGATTGATTCTGCTTCGCCCGTTTCATCTTCAATTTCCCCAGTTACGCTTCAGCAACTACCGCAACAGATGCACCATCAACCCGCTACGTAATTTCGGTTCAAACCAGGTCGATTTGGGAGGCATGATCTGATCCTGGTCTGCCAGCTCAATCAATTCACTGATCGAGGTGGGATGAAGCGCAAACGCCACCGCATATTCTCCCGAATCAACCAGCTTGACCAATTCCTCGTTCCCCCGGATCCCCCCCACAAAATGAATCCGCTGATTGGTACGCGGGTTGTCGATACCGAGCAGCGGTGCCAGCACCGCATTCTGCAGGATCGACACATCCAGCCGGGCCACCGTATCAGCCTCATCCACAATCGCAGCTTGTGCCTGGAGCCGGTACCATTTCCCCGCCAGATACATGCCAAAGGTGTGACGGTCAGCCGGTACCACCGCTTCAGCCGCCAGGGCAACTTCAAACAGAGCAGTGATCCTGGTCATGAATTCATCGACAGAGAGACCGTTCAGGTCCTTTACGGCACGGTTATACGGCATGATGTTGAGTTGATTTTCCGGGAAAATGACCGTCAGGAAGAAGTTATACTCTTCGGTTCCGCTATGACCCGGGTTGGCCACACGACGCAGTTCGCGCACCCGACCGGCAGCAGCGCTACGATGGTGCCCATCCGCCACATAGAGTCGGGGAATGGCCTGAAACAGCTCTGTCAGACGCCGGATCAGCAGCTCGTCGGCAATCACCCACAGGGTGTGCGACACACCGTCGTCACTGGTAAAATCGTACTCCGGCTGACCGTTGGTCACTCCTTCGATAATCCCTTCCACCTCACCGCAGGAGCGGGAGAGATAAAATACCGGCTCATCGTTGGCATCGAGATAATCGATATGCTTGACCCGATCTTCTTCCTTGTCAGCCCTGGTCAGTTCGTGTTTTTTGATCACCCCCGACTGGTAATCATCAACGCTGGCGCAGACCACCAGACCGGTCTGAACGATCGTTCCCATCTTCTGGCGATAGACATAAAAACAGTCGTTTTGATCCTGGATCAGCGTACCTTGCGCAATACAGTCATCCAGGTTTTTTCTCCCCTGAAGGTAGACCGGTTCGCTGTGGCAATCCAGATCTTCCGGCAGATCAATCTCGGGACGGGAAACATGCAGAAAGCTATGGGGATTACCGGCAGCCATCTCCCGTGCTTCCTGCTCGTTCATCACGTCGTAGGGGAGCGCGGCGACTTTTTCCGCCAATTCCTTCGGTGGGCGTAAGGCCCGAAACGGTTTTATGAGTGACATAAATACATCTCCTGATTGTAAATATTAAAAATAGCGTCGTGCTCCGATGAAACGCTTTTCAAAATAACTTTCCTCCACCGTCGAGACCTTGATTTCCTCGCCACGGCGGGGAGCATGGACAAATTTGCCATTGCCAACGTAAATCCCCACATGGTTGATCTTGTCCTCGGCAGCACCGAAAAAGACCAGATCACCATCTTTCAATTCATCCTTGACCACCCGTTCACCAGCCTTGAACTGATCACGGGAGGTGCGTGGAATGCTGAGTCCGCACAGGTTATAGACAGCCCGTACAAAGCCGCTGCAATCCATGCCGTCAACCACATTTTCCCCGCCCCAGCGATAAGGAATTCCGACAAACCGCTCGGCTGTCCGAGCGGCGATATTCCCCATGTCGTGATCATTTTTTGCCTGTTCGCGTGGCTGGGGCTTTTCAGCCGGCACAACCGGTTTCGTCTTGACAACTCCCGCTGTCGGTCGGCTCCCCCTGATCTCTTCGGTCGGCGCTTTTTGCCAGCTGGTCGGCTTGCCCTTTGAAAAAACGATTTCATTGGGAGGTGCGATGTAAAACGATTCGATCAGATGCTCGCTGACCAGCTTCCTGGCCGCCAGCCGCGCCTTTTCCTTGCTGGGGAAATCGCCGAAGCGGACCGCATAGACCCCATTATCCTTGCGGAAATAGAATGCTTCGATCCCTTTTTTCTGGAGCATATCCGTGAAACGCTCGGCATTTTTAACTTCGGAAAAAGCGCCCATCTGGATGGCAAACCCGAGACGGCTGAGACCATTTGATTTTGCGGCACAGGCAGGAAGAGCGGAGAACAGGAGTGATACAACAATGATCAACAGACGGATATTCATAGAACGGTTTCTCACCTTGTGAAGGGATGCGGATAGCGTTTGCGGTTGAAATAGTAACCGCATTCAGTGCAACGGTAAAGCATTAATTTCATCGCTCGTCAGCCGGTTTGAACGGTTGACGGCAGAGGGCACGCAGTTGCCGGTACTCCTGGTCATCCAGTCGGCGGCCATGGTAGACCGCCGCGCCATAGATCCGGGCAAACTCTTCCGCTACCTGGCTGTGACTGGCTGCCGCCAGTTCAAAAACACCCTGTTTACCCGGCTCCACGGCCAGGCCGCAATCTTGTTCCAGCCGCCGGTAATACCGTCGCAGCAGCCGTTGTTCCCGTGACTCCAGCAGGAGGGAACGCCACCGCCAAAGTACAACGGCAGCCGCGAGAAGCAAAAGCGGAAAGAACAGCAAACGCCAGCGCTGCAACAGAGAGGTAAACTCGAAACGCTGCAAACGCTGGCTGATTCCGTGCGCCACCTCAACCTGACGCTCAAAATCGTAGTTGACCACCGTCCGGTTCCAGTAATACTCGAAGGCATCGGCCACCAGGCGGAGTTGCATCAAGCGGCTGACCGGACGGGCATTCCCCAGCAGCTGGCCGGCATTGTTGGCGAACATACTCGGGTCGATCCGGCGCCACCCCTGGCCGGCCAGATACGCTTCTACCCAGACGTGCGCCCGATCCTCGCTAACCAGATAATAGCCACCCAGCTGGTTGTACTCCCCTCCCAGGTACCCTCCCACCAGCCGGGCCGACACCCCCATGCTGCGCAGCAACAGCGCATAGGCCGAGGCAAAAAATTCACAATTCCCCTGTTTGCCACTGAAGAGAAACTGTTCCAGCGCCTGTTCGCCGGTCGGCATCCCTTGATTGCTGTATCGATATCCGCCGTTGCGGAAATAGCGGTCGAGCCGCCCAATCAACTGTTCTTCGCTATCACCTTGCTGCTTCAGCGTTGCTGCCAGCGCCTTCAGGCGTGGCGAAAAGTGAGCCGGCAGTTCCGTGTAACTGTCACGACGCGCCAGACTCAACAGCGGAGTGACGCCGGAGAGATCGGAGAGCGCCGTATAGACCAGCCGCCCCCCCCGACGGCGGCTCCGTTCAAAGACCCCGTCGGGTGCGCGCTGCACGGCGTTGCTGCTGATGGAAAGCGGCCGATCGAGTGCCGGCAGATACGGCATACTGACCGGCTGAAGATAGATGGTCTGGTTAACCGCTGGCGACGCCGATACCTGAGTTGGCGGTTCCACCATCCCCATGGTGGAACGGGACCAGCGGCGCCCATCGAACTGATTGAACCGGGTGACGCGCCAGTAGCATTTGTCCGGCGCAAGCCGCTCCATTTCGGCCCGGAAGACTGGTTCCCGCACCTCCCCCTGGTTGGCAGCTTTACCCGGTTCCACCCGGTCGCTGAAACCGGTGCTGGCTGCCAGGGGCGCCCCCACCAGATTCCAGAGCGGCAGTTGAGTGCGGGGGAGCAGGGGGAAGAACAACAACAGCAGCGGCAGTGTCAGCAACGGCAACACGATCCCGGCTGCCAACACCGGGCGCAGCTGCTGACGACGCAACTGCATGTCAGGATCAATGGCATGGTAGGTCAACAACACCAGCGCCGGTGCTTCCAACAGCAGTATCAGCCCCAGGAAGAGGAGAAAGACTGGACGTAGATCAAACAAAGAGGAGGCAGCCAGGCAAAACAGGGCCAGCACATGGATCTGCAGATGATGGCGGACTGTTTTTTCCGAGACCAGCCGCAGCGCCAGCATGAACGCCAACAGCGTTACCACCGGTTGCACCGCATTGCTGGCGCGGTACTGCGCCAGATAGATCAGGAACGGTGGTAGCATGGTCAGGTTCAGTATCCAGTTTTTCAGCCGCCAGGGGGAGGTGCGCATTTGCCAGATACTTGCCAGCAGTCCGGCTGCCAGTGCCAGCCGGGGAGCTGTTCCGAGCCAGACCAGCAACGGCGCCACGCCACACAGGGCGATCAGGTGAGTCAGCCACCAGGTCAGAGTACTAACGGAGACCATAACACGCCAACACGCTCAACAAATGATGTTCATGCTGTTTGCCAACCCTGGCCGGAATCGTGATTTCCCCTGCCAGCAGCCCCACCGGCCGTTCCCGGCACCAGCGCTTGACCAGCCATGCCCCCTGGGAGACCCGTGTCTCCAGATCGGCTCCCGGAAGATGGTCGAGCTCAATCAACAAGGGGGGCGCACTCTGGCTGCCAAACTGTTTCACCAGCATGTCACTCCCCCGCGCGGTCAGTTTCCAATGGATCGTCTTGAGCGACTCCCTCCCCGAATAGGGGGCTATCCGCTCCAGTTCACCATCGTAGCCACGCTGCTGCTGCTGCTGCTGCCGTTGCACCGCCCCGGACGCTTCCACGCGGGAACCGGGCAGTTCCGACAGTGTAAGCGGCGCCGGAAAGACCATCAGTTGCTGATGCAGATCAAAGATCCAGTAGCGAATGAAAAAATTAACCGGAAATGGTGAGCTGACCCGCACAGCCGGGAGCAGGACCTCACCACGCCGTGGGAAACAAAGCGGGAGCGGAAGATCAACGCTGGCAGCGGCTCGAAGCAGCGGAAGCGCCTCCCCCCGGCTGTCACCCGACTGCAGGGAGATCAAAAATGACGGCAGACGCCGCTTGCTGTTGGTAAGGCGAAAGGTGATCGTGGCGGGAACAGTGGCGTACAGGTCGGGAGGGGGGAGCAGTTGGAGGGTAATTCCCTTGATGTTGAGCATGCCGACATAGCCGGTGACCGACATGAACGCCAGCAGAGCGGAAACCAGCAGAAACAGCAGGTTATTTCCGGTATTAACGGCTGAAAAACCGAGCAGCAGCGTCATGACCACATACAACGCGCCGGCCTTGCTGATTTTCAGACCAAAGGAAGTGGTAGTTCGGCGATGATCTCCCGTAGCAGCTCTCTCCTGTCAACTGTCTCGACTCCGCCCCGCAACACCAGACGGTGGGCGCAGACCGGCGCCACGACCCCCTTCACATCTTCAGGCGCCACATAATCTCTTCCGGCCAGAAAGGCGGCCGCTTTGGCGGCCTGGGAGAGGCTGATGCCGGCTCGGGTGGAGAGGCCGGTCTGCAGCAACGGATGACACCTGGTGGCAGCAACCACGCCATAGATATACTCCACCACCGACTCAGCCAGAAACAGCTGTTCGGCCACGAAGGTACGGGCCGTAAGCAGATCATCCACCGACAGCAGCGGTTCGATACTGCCGATCCGTTCACGAATGCCGCCACCGGCAATCATCCGCTTTTCCAGTTTTTCCGGGGGATAGCCGATGTCGGTACAGATCAGGAAACGGTCGAGTTGCGACTCCGGCAGCAGATAAGTGCCACTCTGGTCCGACGGATTCTGGGTGGCAAACACCATGAACGGATCGGGCAAGAGATGGGTTACCCCTTCCACCGTCACCCGCCGCTCCTCCATCGCCTCCAGCATGGCGCTCTGGGTACGCGGCATGGCGCGGTTGATCTCGTCCAACAGCACGATATTGCTGAAAATAGGTCCGGGGAGAAAGGTAAAGTGCCCCGCTTCACGGTTGTAGATCGAAAGCCCGGTAATATCAGAGGGGAGCAGGTCGCTGGTGCATTGCACCCGCCCGAAGGTCAATCCGGTACTGGCAGCCAGCGCCAGGGCCACCGTCGTTTTCCCCAGTCCGGGCATATCCTCGATCAGGATATGCCCCCCGGCCAGCAGCGCCACCAGCGCCAGGCGCACCACCTCTTCCTTCCCCTGCAGATAGTCACGGGTCAGGGTTTCCTGCATGGCCATAATGGTCTGGTGCTGACTGTTCATCTCTGGATACCGTTCTTTCAGTTGAGTAGTGCGTCAATCCGCTGCAACCCTTCCAGCGCTCCCAGCGGAATTGAGAGATGGGGCGCCTGAATTTCCGGTTCACGGGGATTGATCCGAATCACGGTGGCCTGTTCAAGGTTCCAGCCGATCCGTTCGGAAGTTGCCCGGATGGTCGGGATGGCGCTACCGGCCCCCATCTCGATCACCACCACGCGCCGGCCGGCATTGTCACCCAGGAAATGGTCAAAATTCCGTTCCTGAAGCCGGGTGCGCTCCGCCAGCCAGTGCCAGTCGCCGAACATCAGTATGTTGGGGCGCGCGATCTTGCCACACTCCCGACAGCTGGGAAGTGGGCCGGTGGCGCGCATGGAGCTTTCATCGATTTCAAACAGTTCCCGATTCGGCCAGATCCGGCTGCTGCACGGCGTCTGGCATTGCAGCCAATGGATCGACCCGTGCACTTCCAGAATCCGGTCGCCATCATAGCCAGCTTTTTGAAACTGTCCGTCCACATTGGAGGTTACCACGAAGTAGTCACCCCGCGTACGGTCGATCCATTTGCGGAGCAGGGCGAAGCCTTGATGGGGGATGGTGCTGCGGTACAGATTGGTGCGATGACCGTAAAATCCCCAACCGAAGCGTGGATCAGTACCAAAGTGTGCCGGATTGGCGCACTCCACAAAGGAGATCCGTACCCGCTGATAGGCAGGATAGGCTTTCCAGAAACCGGTATCACCCCTGAAATCTGGCAAGCCGGAGTCAACCCCCATCCCGGCCCCGGCGGTTATGACGAACGCTTCAGCGCCATTGATCAGCTCTGCCGCTCTCTGCAAGGGATCATCGTGCATGTTTGCTCCGCAACCGTCAGGAAACATCCTGGTTCATGGGTGACTACAAAAGCTACTCCACATCCTGCACATCGCGGCGAACTCCCATCAGGTAAGCCACCACGAAATCATCCAGATTGCCATCCAGCACCGCATCGGGATTGCCGGTTTCCACACCGGTACGCAGATCCTTGACCATCTTGTAGGGGTGCAGCACATAGGAGCGGATCTGGCTCCCCCAACCGATTTCCTTTTTCTCGGCGGCAATTTCCGAGGCCTTGGCAGTCCGTTCCTGCACCTCCCGTTCATACAGCTTTGAACGCAGCACCTTCATGGCAGTGGCGCGGTTGGAAATCTGGCTCCGTTCACTCTGACAGGCAACGATGATACCGCTGGGAAGATGGGTGATACGCACGGCGGAGTCGGTGGTGTTGACGTGCTGACCACCAGCGCCTCCCGAACGGAAGGTATCAACTTTCAGGTCGGTATCGCTGATCTTGATGTCGATATCTTCTTCCTCGATCTCGGGAAAGGCGTACATGGAGGCAAAGGAAGTGTGCCGGCGGGCATTGCTGTCAAAAGGGGATATGCGTACCAGGCGATGGATACCGGCTTCGGCCTTGAGATGGCCGTAGGCATATTCGCCGGTTACGTTGAAGGTAACCGACTTGAGGCCAGCCTCGTCACCATCCTGGTAATCGGTGATGACGGTTTTCCACCCCTTCTTTTCGCAATAGCGCAGGTACATGCGCAGAATCATGGAGGCCCAGTCCTGGGATTCGGTCCCGCCGGCGCCCGGGTTAATGGAGATAAAGCAGCTGTTGCGATCGTGCTCGCCGGAAAGCATGCGCTGGAATTCGGCTGCCTCGACTCCCTGTTGCAGGGTGGTATTCATGGCTGCCACTTCTGCCAGCGTCTCCTCGTCTAGCGCCTCTTCACCCAGCTCGATCATTACCCGCACATCGTCGGCCTGCTTGACCAGACCGTCCCACATCTGGACGATCTTTTCCTTGGTGGTGCGTTCCTTGATGATGTGCTGGGATTTGGCGGTATCGTCCCAAAATCCGGGGACGGCCATAATAGATTCTATCTCCTGGATCGCTTCGCGTTTGGTCTCAACGTCAAAGAGACCCCCGAAGTTTGGCAATCCGTTCGTCATAATCGTTCAATCGTGCTTTTTCTTCACGGTACATGCGAGATACTCCTTGTGTAGTGTTTCAACCTGATTTTTTATTTCAAACTGTTGATGTAGGTACGCACACCTTCCATGATCCCTTCGGCGGTGGCATCCTGGTAAGCCGGGTCGTTCAGCCGGGCCTCTTCGGTATGGTTGGAGAGAAAGGCTGTTTCCACCAGGATACTCGGCATGGTGGCGCCGACCAGGACATAAAAGGGGCCCTGCTTGACCCCCAGATTTTTGGTTTCACCGAATTCACTCCGTACTTTTTTATGGAGCGACTTCTGCACTTCTTCTGCCAGATGAGCGGAATCGTTCAATTTATAGTTTGCCATCAGATCGAACAAAATCGCCTGCAGCACGCTGACCTTTTCCAGCGAGGTGCCGTTTTCCTTGGCAGCCAGATGGGCCACCTTGTCGGTCTTGGCCAGGTTGAGGTAGTAGGTTTCGATGCCGGCAGCCGAGCGGTTGGCGGCAGCATTGGCATGCACCGACACGAACAGATCGGCGCCGACCTTGTTGGCAATGGCGGTACGCTCTTCCAGCGGGATAAAAACGTCGGTGGAACGGGTCATGACCACATCCAGCCCCAGATCATCCTCCAACAACTCCTTCAATTTCAGCCCGATGGAGAGCACGATATCTTTTTCCCGGGTACCGCCACTGCCGATGGCGCCGGGATCATGGCCGCCATGCCCCGGATCGACCACAATCCGCCTTACCTTGGCAATGGCTGTTCCCGTGCGCTTCGCTGCTCCCGTTTTTTTATCGACCGTTTTTTTATCAAGAGACTTTTTCTCGACCCGTCTTTTTTCAGCACCCTGTTCCGCTTCGGGGAGCGTTGGCGCGACCGCTTCAGGGGCTGCCTTGAGGGACGGCTCCAGCCGGCTGATTCCCGGCAGCCGATCCCCCCTGACATCAATCACCAGACGGGAGGGTTCTGAAAGAGAGAACACCTTGAAATCCTTCATGCTTTCAATATCCAGCACCACCCGCACCGTATTGGCCTTGTACTGGGCAACCCGCGCCCCCTTGAGAAGTCCATCGCCGATGGTAATATCCTTGATCGTCGCTGCAATCCGGGTTCGGTGCAGATCGATGTAGACCCGTTCAGGCGAGCCATCGTTAGCCCGGCCGAGTTTATGCGACTCCCAGGTGACATCACGATCCAGCTCCAGTGATATGCGGGTGTAATCAGGGGTTGACCAATGCTTGAGCGCCGACAGCTGTGCCGGCGGTCGCAAAACAGGCGAGCTTTCGGAGTTGTCGGGCGTTGGAGAATGTTTCTTTTTGGCAGCAGCCAGGAGTGTCCCCGGCAGCATGAACAGCAGCAGAACGACGACCAGAGAGAACAAATGTTTTTTCATGTAGTTCCATTTCGAAATTAGCGACGCCGCGACATGAGAAGAGCCCTGGAGCAAGGATCGACCTCTCCTGTGGTGAAACAACGCCGACTGATTGTAACTTTGAACAGTGTGCCAACAGACATAACAGAAATATTCGATATTTTCAACCGTTGCTGCTGATCACCCCGCCTGCCAGGGATGACGTTTCTGGACATTTAACCGGCGCTTTGGTATAGTTCCTCGCTGTCACAAGGAGAGAACATGAATTTTGAAATTGCTCGAAAAAAAATGGTGCAGGATCAGATTGTTACTCCTTTGGGAGGTCGTACACCCGTCAGCGACCGTCGCGTGATCGATGCCATGCTCAAAATTCCCCGCCACATCTTCGTGCAGGAGGCTTTTGCCCTGCAGGCCTACAACGACACCTCACTCCCGATCGGTGAAAAGCAGACCATTTCCCAACCCTATATTGTCGCCCTGATGACGGAACTGCTGGAACTGAACGGCACTGAAAAAGTACTGGAAATCGGCACCGGTTCCGGTTATCAAACCGCCCTGCTCGCTTCCCTTACCGATCGGGTCTGTACGGTTGAACGAATACGCCCGCTGGCTCTCAGGGCACGCAAGTGTCTCGATTCTCTCAAGCTGTTCAATATCATGCTCAAAATCAATGACAGCGACAACAGCCCGATCGGCTGGGAGGAAGAATCACCGTTTGACGCGATTATGGTAACAGCCGGCGCGCCGGATGTCCCCACGGTACTGCTCGACCAACTGGCGATCGGTGGTCGCCTGGTGATTCCGGTCGGGAGTGAAGCGGAGCAGCGTTTACTGAAAATCGTCAAACGGGATGGCGACGAATTTGAGCAAACCGTCATAACAGCATGTCGATTTGTACCATTAATCGGGAAACAGGGGTGGTAAGGTTGTGACTATGACCCGTACAACGAAACGCCATGGCTACAAAGATGAACTGGGGGGTGATGCGCCCACTCCGCTCGCCTTCGTCGAAGCAGAGGCTGAAACTGTTGACGATACACTGCCCGATACGATTTTGACGGTGCATGAAACCAGCGAGGCTGTGGAGATTGAGGATCAGCATGTCTATGACGATGCCATCAAGCTCTACCTGCGGGATATTCATCAGACAGCACTCCTTTCCGCTGAGGAAGAACGTGAACTGGCGCTGCGAATTGCTGCCGGTGACAAGAGTGCCCGCAATCAGATGATTGTGGCCAATCTACGCCTGGTAGTAAAAATCGCCAAGCGCTACAGCAACCGTGGCCTGGCATTGCTTGACCTGATTGAGGAGGGGAATCTCGGCTTGATCCGCGCGGTAGAACGCTTTGACCGGGACAAGGAGTGTCGTTTTTCAACCTACGCCACCTGGTGGATCCGGCAGGCGGTAGAACGCGCCTTGATCAATCACTCCCGCAATATCCGTTTGCCGGTACATATCGCCGATGAGTTATCCATGATCCAGAAGACCATCCGCCAGCTGGCCCATGACCTGCATCGCGAACCAACGGCGGATGAAATTGCCGCAGCCATGGATGCCAAACCGGCCCATATCACCCAACTACTGGGGATTGTGCAGCACACCAGTTCACTTGATGAACTGCGTGGTGACGACCATGACTACAGCCTGAATGATATTATTGAAGATCCGGGGAGCGTTTCTCCGGCACTTCTGCAGGAAAACATCAATTCCTACGCCCATATATCCGCTGCCTTGAAGGACTTGACTCCGACCGAACAGCATATCCTGACGCTCCGCTTCGGATTGAATGATAACGATCCCCAGACCCTTGATGCCATAGGGCAACAAATGGGGGTCACCCGTGAACGAATTCGCCAGATTGAAACCAAGGCGCTCGCAAAACTCAAAAAAGCCCACGCTAACCGTGAAAGGAACATAGTATGATTGACGATCTGAAGAATATTATTCGTGATGTACCCGATTTCCCTAAAAAGGGGATTATTTTTAAAGACATTACCACCCTGTTACAGGATGCCAAATCATATCAACGCATGATCGACCTGCTTTCGCATCGCTATATCGGTCAACGGATCGATAAGGTTGTCGGTGTTGAAGCACGCGGCTTCATCATCGGTTCAGCCCTGGCATATAAACTGGGAGCCGGCATTGTACTGGTGCGTAAACCGGGGAAACTCCCGTCCGAGACCTTCCACAAAACCTACGATCTGGAATATGGCACTGACACTCTGGAAATCCACAAAGACGCTATCAAGCCGGGTGAGCGGATACTGATCGCCGATGACCTGCTGGCAACCGGCGGTACCATGGCTGCCGTGGTTGATATGGTACAGAGCATGGGTGGAGAAATTGTGGAATGCTGTTTCATGGCGGAGCTCGATTTTCTTGACGGCAGCAAACGGCTTCCCGAAGGTAAGGTGTTCTCTCTACTCCATTTTTAGTACGGACGGACACGACCTACTTCATGTTTTATAGAGAGGCTTTCCATGTCACTGATAAAAACATCCTACAATGATCATATCGGCACCATCACGCTTAATCATCCAGAGACACGGAACAGCCTCTCAAATGAGCTACTCAATGAAATGATTGACGCTCTGCATTTATTTCAGAAGCAAAAAACACGGGTTGTCATCATACGGGCAGAAGCGGGGGTCAAAGTCTGGTCATCCGGTTTTGAAATCAGTGAACTGCCGGTTCCCGGTCGAGATCCCCTCTCCTATAATGACCCGCTGGAACAAGTGCTGCGGGAAATCCAGTTACTCTCTGCGCCAGTGATCGCAATGGTCGAGGGGAGCGTGTGGGGGGGAGCCTGCGATCTCTCATGCATCTGCGACATTGCCATCGGTGGTTCGACTGCCGCCTTTGCCATCACACCTGCCAAGATCGGTGTCCCCTACAACTCAACCGGGATTCTTCATTTCATCAATGTAGTTGGTCTCCGGGTGGCACGGGAGATGTTCTTTACGGCAAAACCGATCTATGCTGAAAGGGCGTTACAGGTCGGCTTGTTAAACCATCTGGTACCCAACGAAGAACTGGAAGATTTCACCTACCAGATGGCCCATCAGATTGCCGAAAATTCACCCATCGCAATTGCGGTTATCAAGGAACAATTACGACTGCTCGGCAATTCCCATCCCCTGAGCCCGGAAACGTTTGAACGGGTTCAAGGATTACGGCGCAAGGCATATGACAGCGAAGATTACATTGAAGGAAAAAAAGCTTTTTATGAAAAGCGCAAGCCTAAATTCAAAGGGAAGTAATTGATTCATCCATAAACCAGACCGAAGTCTCATATTTCATCAAAACCCGGCTTCCGTTGGTAACGGGCAGACGACCTATGCGTTTATCTAAAATCTACCTGAGGCTTACCAGCAGCATGTTATTGTTCATGATCGTGATGATCGTGCATGCCGAGTACCGCCGGAAAGCTACGTCAGACGAACAGGCAGAGCGCGGAAAACTGGCAGCTGCCTTGAAGCTGACCGACCTCTGCCTGTTTACCGAAGCCCGCTACACCCGCCACCCTGCCATGAGTGACCACTTTGCACCGTTTCAGGACTACCCCTCGGCACTGGAACATTTCCCCTCCGGATCGTTGGTATCACCACCCAATATGAGGCCGTATGTCAACCACCCTTAACCGCTACCGCTATATTCTCGACTTTGCCCTTTCATCCCTGTTGCGGCGCAAAGTGAAGAACATGTCGCTGCTGCTTGTCTATACGGCCATTATATTTGTACTTGCCTCACTGATATTTTTTGTTCAGTCGATCAAGCATGAAGCGGCCCTGACCCTTGATCAGGCCCCCGATCTGGTTGTGCAGCGCATGATCGTTGGCAGACATGATCTGATACCGCTGGAATATGCTGGTAAGATCAGCCAAATACGTGGTGTGACGGCAGTCACTCCCCGTTTCTGGGGGTATTACTATGATCCGGTTTTTGGAGCCAATTACACCCTGTTGGTTCCCGATTCAAACCCGCCACCGGTCGGCTCCATCATGATCGGAGCAGGAGTTGCCAGAAACCAGCGCATAAAGACTGGGGATCTGATGACCCTGCGCTCCGCATCCAATATTCCGCTCTTGTTGACGGTGCAGGGAATTTTTCCGACCCACTCCGAGATACTTTCGTCCGACCTGCTGACTATGTCGCAGGAAGACTTTACGACCATGTTCAATTTTCCCGGTGGTGTGGCAACCGACCTGGCGATCACTGTTCCTAACCCTGCCGAGCAGATCACCGTCGCTTCAAAAATTGCGGCATTGTATCCCGACACCCGTCCGATCATGAAAAGCGAGATGCTGCGCACCTATGACACTCTGTTTGACTGGCGTGGCGGCATGATGGTGGTTGTCCTGGCAACGGCAATCCTGTCGTTCATCATTTTCGCCTGGGACAAAGCTACGGGCCTTTCGGCAGAAGAACGCAAGGAAATCGGCATCCTTAAATCGATTGGGTGGGAAACAGCAGATGTACTGATCTTGAAGTTTTGGGAAGGGTTCGTTATTTCTCTGACAGCATTTCTGTGCGGCATTCTACTGGCATACGCCCATATCTATTTTTTTGCAGCGCTGCTGTTCAAACCGGCGCTCACCGGTTGGTCAGTGCTCTACCCGGCTTACCATCTGGTTCCCTCAATTAATCCCTATCAGCTGATGACTCTGCTGTTCCTGACCGTACTCCCCTACACCGCAGCCACGATTATCCCGTCCTGGCTGGCTGCCACCGTACCACCGGATGCAGCCATGAGATCATAACCATGATTGAACTTATCAACGTTACCAGAACCTTCAATCAGGGCAAACAGAACCAGTTTACCGCAGTCAATGATGTTTCCATGACCATACAACGAGGAAAACTGACGGTACTCAAGGGCCCGAGTGGTTCCGGCAAGACCACACTCCTGGCGTTAATCGGCTGTATGGCACGCCCGACCTCGGGAAAGATCACGCTCAAAGGGGTAACAACCTCATTTTTCACTCCTGCGGCGAGTTCGGACACCCTTGATATCACCAGTCTCCCCGAACGTTTTCTGACCGAAATACGACGTCATTCTTTCGGCTTCATCTTCCAGCAGTTCAATCTTGTCAAAGGGATTTCAGCCTTGGAAAACATCATGCTTCCAGCATATACAACCGGCGAGCATCATCACCACTTCCGTCAACGCGCCCTGAATCTGATGGAAAAGTTTTCCATCATCCGTCATGCAGCTTCACCGGTTGAATGGCTTTCCGGTGGAGAACTGCAGAGAGTAGCTATTGCACGGGCGCTGATAAATTCACCGGCTATTATAGTTGCCGACGAGCCAACCGCTCACCTAGACAGTGTTCTTTCCCGGGAATTCATGGCTACCATTGAACTCCTGCAAGATGAAGGAAGAACCATCCTGATCGCAAGCCATGACCCCCTGGTCTATAATGCGGCGTGCATCAATACCGTTGTCAGTATGCGCGACGGACAGATTAATGACAACGTAACAAGATCATGATTCAGCACCCTGCCATACTTGCGCTGACAATTGCATCCATAATTATCAGCGCAATGATTGGATATGCTTCCTGGTTTGGAATTCAGATTATCGAGCGCTGGAACCTGGCAAGCGGCACAGAACAACAGCTGGCGCTGGAGCGAAAAACATATCTGGTCTCTGTCATTCTAACCTACAGCCTCGTGTTCCAGATATTGTCGTTCTTCCTCTATATCTTTACCGCCGACGCCCTGCACAGTCAATTTACGGGAGCCATGTGCGCAGCTGGAAGCCTGGCGGTCAACAGCTATGGCTATCCTGTCGCGATTCTAAAAGTTATTAACTGTCTGATGTCAGGAGTATGGTTGATTATCAACCATATTGACACCAAGGGATATGACTACCCGCTGATCAAGCGTAAGTACCGTATGCTGAACATCTTTGCCCCATTGCTACTGCTGGAAGTACTGTTTCAGTTTGTCTATTTTTTCAATCTGAAAGCTGACATTATCACCTCTTGCTGTGGCAGTTTTTTCAGTTCCGAAAAACGCAGTATTGCCGGCCAAATCAGTGCGTTACCGCCCGTGACAATGCAATGGGTGTTTTTTGTCACCATGATGTGTGTACTATTCAGCGGTATCCATGTCCTGATACGTAAAAAAGGCGCCCTGCAGTTTTCACTCCTCAGCATCGGCGCCTTTGTGGTTTCCATAATCTCTCTGATTTCATTCATCTCTCTTTACTTCTACGAATTACCAACCCACCATTGTCCGTTTTGCATCCTGCAGACAGAGTATCATTACATTGGCTATCTACTCTATGCATTGCTTCTCACAGCCGGAATCAGCGCAAGTGGGACCGGTATACTGGCAAGCATGCCGGTCCCCGCCAGCATCTCAAATCAGCTGCCAGACTTGCTTCAAAAATTGGTTGTCGTCACCATCAGCGCCTACAGCCTGTTCACCGTGATTACCGTTTTCAGAATGCTGACAACATCATTTCGACTCGACTGACGAAACAATGTCTGAAGAACAATAAAAATGGGTTACAGCATTATACTGTAACCCAATCATGGTTTCGTGGAGCCGTTTATCGGAATCGAACCGATGACCTCATCATTACGAGTGATGTGCTCTACCAACTGAGCTAAAACGGCAAACCTAAACAAGTAAAGAAAAAGGCAAGACTGAATGTCCTGCCCTTTTTTGAATTATGGAAGCAACAAACTAGTCTGCTTTTGCTTCACAAACTTCTTCATCAACAATCTGAGACACTGCAGCTTCTTCCACTTCAACCGGCTTGGCTGTTACAGGAGCTGCAACGGGTGCAGCAGGTTTAGCCTGCCGAGTTTTAGGAGTAAATTCTTCTTCCACCAACTCCAGAACAGACAACGGTGCATTATCACCCTGACGAATTCCCAGTTTGATAATACGAGTATATCCGCCGGATCTTTCCTTGTAACGTGGAGCAATTGTTGAAAAAAGTTTGGTTACAACGGACTTTTCCCGAATATACGATGCAGCTAAACGGGTTGAGTGCAAATCGCCACGTTTGCCAAGTGTGATCATTTTTTCTGCAATTGATCTGATTTCTTTGGCTTTTGCATCGGTAGTAGTAATTTTCTCATGGTTGAGAAAAGAAGTAACAAGGTTTCTGAACATCGCTTCACGATGACTTGTTTTTCTTCCCAATCTCCGACCAGATTTACAATGACGCATACTCTATCCTTTCAATACTAATACTAGTAACTATAACTCTTCTTCCTGTTGTTCACCGCGTAATCTTCGCAAAACTTCTGGGTCAGGAAAATCATCGATTTTCATTCCGAATGTCAGTCCCATATCAGTCAATATGTCTTTAATCTCATTCAGTGACTTACGTCCAAAGTTCTGAGTTTTGAGCATCTCTGATTCTGATTTTGAAACCAGTTCACCGATCAGTTTGATTCCGGCGTTTTTCAGGCAATTAGCTGAACGTACTGACAATTCAAGTTCTTCAACGGTACGATAAAGATTTTCATTTATCTTTTCTGCATCATCAAGGATATCTTCAGCAGATTGCGGTTCTGATTCTTCATCAAAATTTATAAAAATTGAAAGCTGTTCTTTCATTATTTTTGCTGAATAAGCAATTGCGTCTTCCGGTTTTACACTTCCATCAGACCAGACTTCCAACGTCAATTTATCATAATCAGTCATTTGTCCTACGCGGGCATTTGACACAATAAAATTAACTTTCTTGATCGGCGTAAAGATTGAATCAATTGGTATTGTACCAATCGGCGCCTTTTCATCACGGTTACGATCTGCCGGAACGTACCCCTTGCCCATTTTAACAGTTAATTCAGCATCAAAATTAGCATCTTTACCACAGGTAGCAATGTGATGTTCTGGATTCATAATTTCAACATTATGACCGACCAGAATATCACCGGCAGTTACCACACCCTCACCTTTATGCTTTATTGTTACCGTTACGGAATCAGAAGAGTGAAGTTTAAACCTGATTCCTTTTAAATTCAGAATCACATCTGTTACATCTTCCGTTACGCCCTGTATTGCTGAGAACTCATGTAGAACACCTTTAATACGAACAGAAGTGATAGCTGCTCCTTGCAGTGAAGAAAGCAGGATTCTACGTAATGAATTGCCTAGAGTAGTACCAAAACCACGTTCAAAGGGTTCTGCATAAAACTTACCATATGTATCTGTAAGAGATTCCTTTTCAACCTGTAGTTGCTTTGGTTTAATAAGGTCTCGCCAGTTTTTATACATCGTTACCTCCTCCGGTTAGTAAAATCCGGCTATCGAAAAAAGATATAAAAGATCAGATAACCACAATTACTTGGAGTATAGCTCGACAATCAATTGTTCCTGAATTGGAGTCGTTATATCTTCACGCACTGGCAAACCTTTAAGAGTACCTTTGAAAGCATCCTTATCAAGTTCAAGCCACTGTGGAATTCCACGACGTACTACTGATTCAAGTGAATCATTAATTGCAACAATCTTTCTACTTTTTTCACGAAGTTCGAGCACATCGCCAGCTTTCAACTGAATTGAAGGAATATTAATCTTCCGTCCATTCAGGGTGAAGTGGCCATGACGTACAAGCTGGCGCGATTCAGTACGGGATGACGCAAAGCCAAGTCTGTAAATTGTGTTATCCAGACGACGCTCTAACAGTGAAAGCAGGTTTTCACCCGTTACACCCTTCATTCTGTCCGCAGTAGCAAAATATCCGCGGAATTGTTTCTCAAGCAAGCCGTAGATACGACGTACTTTTTGTTTTTCACGCAACTGGGTACCATAATCAGATACTTTTGAACGACCCTGACCATGTTGACCCGGGGGGTAATTTCTCCGTTTAATAGCACACTTGTCAGTATAGCAACGGTCACCCTTTAAAAATAATTCTGTGTTTTCTCTTCTGCACAAGCGGCAGGAAGGTCCTGTATAACGTGCCAATGAAAGCCTCCTTAAGATTGTTTCACTAATTTAAACTCTTCTACGTTTGGGAGGACGACAACCATTATGAGGAATTGGTGTTACATCCTTTATAAAACTAATTGTAAGACCTGCAGACTGCAATGCACGAAGTGCCGATTCACGACCAGAGCCAGGTCCTTTAACATAAACCTCAACACTACGCAAGCCATGTTCTTGTGCTTTTTTCACACAATCTTCAGCTGCAATCTGAGCGGCAAAAGGTGTGCTTTTCCGCGAACCTTTAAAACCTTTGGCACCGGCAGTAGACCAAGAAATCACATTACCGACTGGATCAGTTATGGTAATAATGGTGTTGTTAAATGTTGCCTGAATATGGGCAACGCCATTACTGATGTTTTTACGTTCTTTTTTCTTGCGAACAATCTTTTTAGATGGACTTGCCATTCGTCTTCTCCATAAAACTAAATTGGATTATTTCTTTTTACCAGCAACCGTCCGAGCAGGACCTTTACGGGTACGTGAGTTAGTTTTTGTCCGCTGTCCGCGCACCGGTAAACCTTTGCGATGACGAAGTCCCCGATAACAACCAAGATCCATAAGACGCTTGATGCTCATTGATATTTCACGACGAAGATCACCCTCGACCTTGCATGTACGGTCAATTTCATCACGGATTTTAGCAATTTCTACCTCAGAGAGATTATCAGTACGAACATCAGGATCAACACCCGAATTTTTCAGGATAGCTTCTGCAGAAGGCTTACCGATACCATAAATATAAGTAAGCGCAATCACGATACGTTTGTTTTTAGGTAAATCAATACCTGCTATACGTGCCAATTGTATATCCTCCTTTAATTACTCTATTAACCCTGACGCTGAGAATGTTTTGGAATGTCGCAAATAACACGTACAACACCCTTGCGTTTAATGATTTTGCATTTATCACATATTTTTTTAACTGATGCCCTGACTTTCATATCTATCTCCCTATACAGGTTTTGTTGATGTTAATATCAAAGGACCATTACTGGTAATTGCAACCGTATGTTCAAAATGAGCTGACAAGCCACCGTCTACCGTTACGACTGTCCAGCCATCGTCCAAAACTCTTACCTGGTGTGACTTTTGATTTATCATTGGCTCGATGGCTAAAACCATACCAGCCTTTAGCCGCACTCCTGAGCCAGCTTCACCATAATTTGGCACCTGGGGATCCTCATGAAGTGAACGACCAATGCCATGACCTACAAAATCACGAACTACAGAATAACCGTAGCCCTCCACATACTTTTGTATTGCAGAAGATATGTCATGTAACCTTCCGCCTGGTACCGCCTTTTCAATGCCGCAGTATAAAGATTCATTTGTTATCTTCAGCAAATGCTCTGCCTCAGCAGTTATATCACCAACCGGGAGTGTTATTGCAGCATCGCCGTAAAAATCATCATAAAACACCCCAAAATCAAGACTTAAAACATCTCCAGATTGCAGTGGTGTCTTGGTAGGAAAACCATGAACTACCTGATTATTTGGAGAGCAGCAGAGAGAACTCGGATAATTACAATAACCTTTAAATGCAGGACGAGCCTTACGTTTTATGGACTCTGTATAAGCTATCTTATCCAGCTCATAAGTAGACACACCAGGTTTAACGTGTAATGACAATATTTCAAGTATTTCAGCAACTATTAAGCAGGGAGTTTTCATTCTCTCAATCTCACGCTGAGACTTAAGAATGATCACGGACACTCCCCCGACAAAATTGATTCAATTGAGGCCTGTATTTGTTTTATTTCTGACGTACCATCCACAGAAAACAGAACTCCCAACCCGCGATAATAATCTTTTAAAGGAGCTGTTTGACTATCATAAACTAGTAAACGATTTAGGACCGTCGATTCCCGATCATCATCCCTTTGTACGAGTGATGCATTGCACTTATCACAGATGTTTTCTACTTTAGGTGCATCATTAGTTATATGATACCCGGCGCCACAGACCATACAGGAGCGACGACCAGACAAACGACTTACTATTACATCATTATTAACTTCTAGTGAGATGACATAATCTATGGATTTGTCGATCAGCTTAAGAATAGGGCCTAGTGCTTCTGCCTGAGGAATCGTGCGAGGGAAACCATCTAAGACAAAACCCGACCTACAATCTTCCTGCGTTAGCCGTTCTTCAATAATACCTAAAACGATATCATCTGACACTAATGCACCAGCATCCATAATCTGCTTTGCTTTGACACCAAGCGGAGTATTATTTCTTACGGCTGCCCTTAAAATATCTCCCGTAGAAATCTGCGGCACACCATATTTCTCAACAATAAATTTTGCCTGTGTACCTTTACCAGCACCTGGAGGACCAAATAATATTATATTCATACTTTATTGCCTGCCACGAATCCGAACACCCTTAAGAAAGCCTTCATAGTTCTTAGTGATCAGATGAGATTCAATTTGCGCAACAGTATCCATTCCAACACCGATAGCAATAAGCAACGATGTGCCCCCAAAGTAAAACGGAAGATTAAATCTACCAATGAGTATCGATGGCAACACACACACAATTGATATATATATAGCACCTGCAAATGTCAGCCTAACGAGCACAGAATCCATAAAATCTGATGTCTCTTTGCCTGGACGAATGCCTGGAATATATCCACCATGCTTTTTAATATTTTCAGCGACATCAACCGGGTTGAAAGTCACAGCCGTATAGAAATAGCAAAAGAACACAATAAATGCAACGAAAAAAATGTTATATACCCAATTACCTGGCATGAGACTCTTAGATAATTGTTGTACCCACGGTATATTAATAAAATTCGCAATCGTAGCAGGAAACATTATTATAGATGATGCAAAGATTGGTGGGATGACACCAGCCATATTTACCTTTAACGGCAAATGTGACGACTGGGCAGAATACGTTTTTAAGCCGACTACTCGTTTAGCATAATGAATTGGCAAACGTCTCTGGCCACGCTCTACATAAACAATACATGCAATTGCCACGAACATAATAGCCAAGACAAATATCAAAACAAAAAGTGATAACTGACCGGCATTTAACAGCTTGAATGAATTTCCAATCGCAGTAGGCATTCTAACGATGATCCCAGCAAAAATAATTAAGGAAATTCCGTTCCCAATTCCCTTTTCAGACATTTGCTCGCCAAGCCACATAATAAATGCTGTACCGGCAGTCAAAGTTAAAACTGTCATCAACCTAAAAGACCAGCCTGGTGACGGAACGACTAATTCACCAGCTGGACCACGCATGCTTTCAAGCCCAATTGCAATACCAAAACCTTGCACAATACTCAACACAACGGTTCCATATCTGGTATATTGAGTTATTTTTTTTCTACCAGACTCACCTTCTTTAGATAGCTTTTCTATTGCCGGAACGACAACCGTCAATAATTGAAATATAATTGAAGAAGAGATATACGGCATTATCCCTAATGCAAATACAGTCAAACGCTCTAAAGCTCCGCCTGAAAACATATCAAACAAGCCAAGTAAAGTACCTTGAGCTTGTTTGAAAAATGTTGCCAAAGCTATTCTATCAATACCTGGTGTTGGAATATGACATCCGACACGATAAACCGCTAGCATTGAAAGAGAAAATAGCACCCGTCGCTTGAGTTCCGGTATTTTAAATATGTTTTTGAGTGCGTCTAGCACTAGAGAATCTCCTCGAAAGAGCCGCCAGCAGCAACAATTTTATCTTTTGCTGACTGACTAATTTTTGAAACTGCTATTACTAATGATTTTGTGATATCACCGGTACCTAGCAATTTAACTGACGCCGTAATATGTTTGATCATACCGTTTTGCTGCAAAATTACATTATCAATTTTGGTACCATTCTCAAAAACATCAAGTTGGCTCACATTGACAACAGAATATACTTTTTTCTGGAGAGGAGTGAAACCTCTTTTGGGAAGTCTACGCTGCAAAGGCATCTGACCACCTTCAAAGCCAGCTTTGATACTTCCACCAGAACGAGCTTTCTGCCCTTTATGACCCTTAGTAGCAGTTTTACCGTGTCCTGATCCTGCGCCACGTCCGATACGTTTTCTATTTTTTGTAGAGCCAAGAGCCGGCTTTAATGTATTGAAATCCATAGTATCTGCCCCTTTTACTTTACGACATGTAACATATGGCTGATTTTCGAAATCATGCCTCGAATTTCAGGCGTATCTTCATGCACAACAGTTTGATTAAGTTTTTTAAACCCGAGACCAGCAACGATTTGTCTTTGCTTTCCAGGCTTTCCAATGACACTTTTCTTTAAGGTTACTTCAATTTTGGAACTCATATAATGATTTTCCTTATCTCTTTAATCTGACAAGCCGCGACGGGCTGCAATCTCTTCAGGAGTCTTGAGACGTGATAAACCAGCAAATGCTGCTTTTACCACATTATGAGGATTATTTGAGCCAAGACATTTTGATAAAATATTATTTATACCTGCAGCTTCAAAGATCGCACGAGCGGCACCACCGGCAATCACACCAGTACCAGCTGACGCAGGTTTCATAAGTAATTTGCCAGCACCAAATTTCCCCTCGATTTCAAATGGAATTGTCTGATTTTGATTAACAGGGACCTTAATAAGATTCTTTTTAGCCTGTTCTACGCCTTTACGGATAGCTTCAGGAACTTCGTTTGCTTTCCCGAGGCCATAACCAACATAACCATTACCATCACCTACAACAATCAGAGCGGAAAAGCTAAAACGTCTACCACCTTTGACAACCTTAGCGACACGACTAATATGCACTACACGATCTGTTAAATTTAATTCTGACGGATTAATTCTGCTCAATGAAAGCCTCCCTTAATACTTTAGAAAAGAAGCCCGCCCTCGCGGGCAGCTTCTGCAAGTGCTTTAATTCTACCGTGATATAAAAAACCATTACGATCAAATACTACCGATGTAATACCTTTTTCAGATGCTATTTTAGCAATTCCCTTTCCAACTAAAGCAGCTGCCTGAATGTTTCCGGTATACGTAACTTCAGAATCTTTAACCGTCAGTGTTGAACAAGAGGCAAGTGTAGAATTTGTAGCGTCATCAATCAGTTGTGCATAAATATGTTTGGCACTTCTAAACACATTTAATCTTGGTCGTACAGCAGAACCTGTGATTTTTTTACGTACTCGTACTTGTCGTTTACGACGTATTATTGTTTTGATTGCAGTTTTTCCCACAACATTCTCCTTATAAAGACTATTTTTTACCGGTTTTACCAGCTTTTCTCAATATAGTCTCGTCTGAATACTTAACGCCCTTGCCTTTATAAGGTTCAGGTTCACGGAATGATCTTATTTTAGCAGCAGTTTGCCCCACCAACTCTTTATCAAAACCTTTGACAGAAACTTTTGTCATTTTCTCAACATCAATAACAATTCCTTCAGGAATTTGAAAATTTACTGGATGTGAATATCCAAGGCTTAAAACCAGCTCTTTACCTTTAACTTCGGCACGATATCCAACTCCGTTTATTTCAAGATCAGTTTGGAATCCTTTAGTGACCCCAACGACCATGTTATTAATTAGAGTTCTCGTCAAACCATGAGCAGCTCTCGTATTTGTATCATCATTATTTCTTACAACTTCAAGAACTTTATCAGTAATATTAAGTGTTACAGAAGGCATAATTGTACGTGACAATTTCCCATTAGGGCCTTGAACTGTAAGCAGCGAATCAGCATAGTGAATTTTTACGGTATTTGGTATTTCAATTGGTAATTTACCGATTCTTGACATTTTTCTCTTACTCCTTGACCTGGCTGAAAGTTACCAAACAGTACAGATTAATTCTCCGCCCACACCTGCAGTACGAGCAGCATTATCAGTAATAATACCTTTTGATGTTGATAAAATTGCGATTCCGAGACCACTTTTAATTACCGGAATATTATCCGATTTAAGATATACACGTCCACCTGGCTTACTTACACGTTTAATTTCATTTATTACAGAATCTTTTTCATCAATATATTTCAGATATATTCTCAAGACACCTTGCAAATTATCTGAAATAACTTTGAAATTCTTAATAAAACCTTCTTGCTTTAAAACATTAGCAATGCTGACTTTAAGGTTTGATGATGGGATATCAACCTTCTGGTGCTTAACCATATTAGCATTTCTAATTCTCGTCAGCATGTCAGCAACGGGATCTGTCATGGACATCTTAAGTACTCCTATCTTAATTTATGCTTGTGATCTAAAATTACCAACTCGATTTAATTACACCAGGGATCTGACCCGCTGAAGCATATTTACGCAGACAAATTCTGCACATTTTAAATTTTCTGTAAAATGCTTTAGGCCTGCCGCACACGAGGCATCGGCTATGTTCTTGAACCTTAAATTTTGGCTTACGCTGAGACTTTACAATCATGGACACTTTTGCCACGGAATCCTCCAAAGTTTATCTTAATTCCTGAACGGCATACCAAAATGTTTAAGAAGCGATTTTGCTTCCTCATCAGTTTTAGCACTCGTTACTATAGTAATGTTAAGTCCTTTAATCTTGTCGACTGAATCATAACTGATTTCAGGAAATATCAACTGTTCTTTAACACCAAGAGTATAATTACCTTTTCCATCAAAGGCTTTCCCAGAAACACCTTTAAAATCGCGAACACGAGCTAAAGATATATTTACTAATTTATCTAAAAACTCATACATTCTCTCACGACGTAAAGTAACCATACATCCGATTGGCATACCTTGACGCAATTTAAAACTGGCTATCGATTTTTTTGCTTTTGTAACAACCGATTTTTGACCAGTTATTGCATTTAACTCTTGAGTTGCAGAATCAAGAATTTTTACATTCTGAATTGCTTCACCCAACCCCATATTGACAACTATTTTTTCAATACGCGGAATCTGCATAATATTTTTGTAATTATATTCTGACTGCAGTTTAGGGACAATTTCTTTTGTATAAATAGCTTGTAAGCGTGCCATGTAAGTAATATCTCCTATTTATTCTCAAGGGAACTGCCACATTTTACACAGTTTCTCTGTTTATCACCGTTTTCAAGTGTTGCGAGGCGTGACCGTACTGGCTTGGAGCACTTTGTACAATAAAGAAGCACATTAGAAATATGTATGTACGCTTCTTTTTCTACAATTCCACCTGGTTCGTTGTTTTTAGCTTTCATATGACGTTTCACCATATTCAAACCTTCGACAATTACACCATTCTTTTTGGTAAGAAGTTGCAAAACTTTACCTGTTTTGCATTTTTCTTTACCAGAAATAACCGCTACAGTATCACCTTTTTTAAGATGAGATTTCATGGCTAACATCTATATCTCCGATTCCTATTAAAGTACTTCTGGCGCGAGGGAAATAATCTTCATGAATTTTTTTGCCCGCAACTCTCTTGCAACAGGTCCAAAAATTCGAGTCCCGACAGGCTCTTTTTGGTTATTTATAACTACACCAGAATTATCATCAAAACGTATGTAAGATCCATCCGGGCGACCTAATTCTTTAGCAGTTCTTACGATAACCGCCTTAACTACATCACCTTTTTTTACCTTTGAGTTGGGTAATGCTTCACGTACTGAAGCAACGATGATGTCGCCAATGCCTGCATACTTACGCTTTGAACCACCAAGAACTTTGATGCAGAATAATTTCTTTGCTCCTGAATTATCTGCAACATCCAATATTGTCTGCATTTGTATCATTACAAGATACTCCCGTTCTAAGAAATGCTTTCGATGATGTGCTTAAGACTCCATCTTTTATCTTTGCTAAGAGGACGGCACTCAACTATTTGTACACGATCACCAGTTTTACAGGCATTTTGCTCATCATGAACTTTATACTTTGTGCTTCTTTTTATGTATTTATTATAAATTTGGTGTTTAACAAGTGTATCAACTTTAACAACTACTGTTTTCGTCATTTTATCACTAACGACAACACCAACCTGTGTTTTTTTATGACCACGTTCACTCATCTAGACAACTCCCTATCATTTATTCTCTACAAGAATAGTGTTTACTCTAGCAATATCCTTACGAATACTTTTGAGCTTAGCGGTATTCTCAAGCCTACCAGTATGAAGCTGAAACTTGAGATTAAATAGCTCCTGGGTAAGCTCTACTTGTTTTTTCTTTAAATCGACGACTGCTGATGTTCTCAATTCATTAAGCTTCATGGTGATCCTCCCTTGCAATAAACTTAGTCGACAAAGGAAGTTTATGTGCTGCCAGTCGCAAAGCCTCTCGTGCAATTTCTTCAGTAACACCTTCCATCTCATAAAGAATTGTACCTGGCTTAACAACTGATACCCATGAATCCGGTGAACCTTTGCCTTTTCCCATACGAGTTTCAGCTGGTTTTGAAGTCAATGGCTTGTCTGGGAATATTCTAATCCAGATTTTACCACCCCTCTTTATATAACGAGTCATTGCAATACGAGCAGCTTCAATCTGCCGAGAGTCTATCCATCCGCATTCCGTTGCTTGCAAACCGTATTGACCGAAAGCAAGCGTTAAACCTCTACACGGCTTTCCTGTCATACGACCTTTCATCTGTTTTCTATGCTTAACCCTTTTAGGCATTAACATTGACGCATACTCCTATATTAACTGTAAATATATTCTATTGACCTGGGAGAATCTCACCTTTGAAGATAAGTACCTTGATCCCAATTAAGCCATACGTTGTTTTTGCTTCGGCAAAACCATAATCGATATCAGCGCGAAGTGTATGCAAAGGAACTCGCCCTTCACGATACCATTCAGTTCTTGCGATCTCCGCACCACCCAAACGACCAGAGCAAGTGATTCTAATCCCTTTTGCACCAAATTTCAATGCAGAAGTTACACTTTTTTTCATTGCACGACGAAAAGTTATACGTCGTTCAAGCTGTAGGGCAACATTTTCTGCTACAAGTTGTGCATCTAATTCAGGTTTTCTTACTTCGTGGATATTCAGAAAAACTTCTTTTGATGTTAATGTAGCAAGATCTTTTTTTATTGTTTCTACTTCAGATCCTTTTTTACCGATAATAAGACCTGGACGCGCTGTATGAATATTTACCTTCGTCTTGTTAGCAGCACGTTCAATTTCTATTTTCGAAACGCCTGAATTGTATAGACGTTTCTTTAGGAATTTACGTATTGCGAGGTCTTCATGAAGCAACTTTGCATAATCTGCTTCTGCGTACCATTTTGAATCCCAAGTCTTAATAACTCCAAGCCTAAAGCCTATTGGATGTACTTTTTGTCCCAAACTACACCTCCAAAATTTATACTACTTTGTATCAGAAAGGGTTACGTTAATATGGCTAGTTGGCTTGCGTATTTTACTTGCTCGACCCATGGCTCTGGGTACAAAACGCTTCAATACGGCAGCACCATCTACATATATTGTCTTTACAAAAAGCCGGTCTACATCAGACACACCTTTTTGTTCTGCATTAGCCACTGCCGACTGCAATAATTTAGAAATAATTTTAGCAGAAGGCTGCGGCATAAAACGTAACGTGTTTAATGCATCCTGTATACCTTTTCCACGAACAAGATCTACAACTAGACGAGTTTTACGTGGAGAGAGCCGTGCAAAAGTGAGTTTAGCACTTGATTCCATGAATGATCCCCTTACTACTTCTTGACTTTGCTCTTTTTATCAGCTGCATGACCATGAAAGGTACGAGTTGGTGAAAACTCACCCAACTTGTGTCCAACCATGTTTTCTGTGACAAAAACAGGAATAAATTTACGTCCGTTATGTACTGCAAAGCTTAACCCGATAAAATCTGGTGTTATCGTTGAGCGACGCGACCAAGTCTTAATAATTTTCTTTGAGTTTGGTGCTTCAGCTTTTACCTTGTCATTGAGATGACCATCAACAAAAGGTCCTTTTTTGATAGAACGTGCCATAGCAAATCAGCCTCTCGTGATTATTTAGTTCTTTTTTTAATAATAAATCGATCTGATGATTTATTGGTTCGTGTTTTATAACCTTTAGTCGGAATACCCCAAGGAGTAACCGGGTGACGACCACCTGAAGTTCTGCCTTCGCCACCACCGTGCGGATGGTCAACCGGGTTCATGGCTACACCACGAACTTTTGAACGTTTACCAAGCCAACGTGAGCGGCCAGCCTTGCCAATATTTACATTTTCGTGATCTAGATTACCTACCTGGCCAATCGTCGCATAACAATCCTGTAGTATCAGTCTAACTTCACCGGAAGGCAACTTAATCTGTGAATATTTTCCTTCTTTTGACATTAGCTGTGCAAAGGTACCGGCACTACGGGCAAGTTGCGCACCTTTACCGATTTTCAACTCAATGTTATGAATTATGGTACCAAGAGGAATTGCTCGTAAAGGAAGCGAATTACCTGGCTTGATATCTGAATCCGGACCACTTACAACAGTATCACCGACCTTCAGATCATGTGGTGCAAGAATATACCGTTTTTCTCCATCAACGTAATGGAGCAAAGCAATACGTGCACTTCTGTTCGGATCATACTCAATACTTGCTACTTTTGCTGGTATATTGAGTTTTTCACGACGAAAATCGATTATACGATACTTTTGTTTATGACCACCACCAATGTGACGAGACGTGACACGACCGAGTGAGTTGCGTCCACCTGTTTTAGTCTGAGATACAAGCAAAGACTTCTCTGGTGTGGTTTTAGTGATTTCTTCAAATGTCGGACAAGTTTGATGTCTACGACCTGCCGATGTTGGTTTATAGCTTTTGATTGCCATTATGATCCCCAGACGTGTTAATTAGACTTCAAAGAAATCTATGGATTGCCCTTCTTTAAGGGTCACGTACGCCTTTTTCCAATTTTGGCGCTTGGCTAGTACTTTACCGGATCGTTTAAGTTTACCAGCAACATTGATAGTACGTACATTTGTCACTTGTACTTTGAAAAGATTTTCAACAGCTTGCTTAATTTCAATTTTGTTGGCATCTTTATCAACAACCAGTGACACAGTATTTGTTGTATCACTACCAAGAGATGTTTTTTCAGTGACCAGCGGTTTTTTAATTACTGAATACATATTCATTTTGACAATACTCCCTCTACTGACTTAACAGAGCCTTGTGTAAATATGACATTTTTGTACTTTATGAGATCATAAATATTCAATGCATCGTGCTTGAGCAGCTTTACAAAAGGTACGTTACGTGCCGATAAAAGCAAATTATTGTCGATTTCATCTGTAACAATCAGTGTTTTTTTAACATCAAACCTATTCATAAAAGCGATAAAATCTTTCGTGGATATTTGTTTGAAATCAAATTTATCCAACACTGTGATGCGATTATTATTGAATTGATAGGTCAGCGCTGAACAAAGAGCAGCATTGCGAGCTTTTTTGTTCATTGAGAGGTTGTATTCCTTGGGCTGAGGGCCGAAAGCAACACCACCACCTGGATAATGAGGAGCACGGATACATCCTTGACGAGCTCCACCAGTTCCTTTTTGTTTGAATGGCTTTTTACCGCCGCCTGAAACCGCTGAACGGTTTTTTACTGCCACAGTACCAGCTCTGCGGTTAGCTAGTTGAATTTTAAGAGCCTGATGAATCAAATACTCTTTAACTTCAGCTCCAAACACATCATCAGAGAGCTCAGTATCAGATACTTTCTGATTTGCCATATTGTAAACTTCTATTGAAGGCATATACGTAACTCCCAACTCTTACTTTATACTTTGTTTAATGACCACTACATTATTTTTGTGACCTGGTATTGCACCTTTGATCATCATCAGATTGTCTGCAGAATTGATACGAACAATTTGCAATTTTTGAATCGTTATTTGTTCATTTCCCATCTGCCCTGGCATTTTCTTATTCTTGAAAACATGCGAGGGGGTTGCAGATGCACCGATAGAACCTGGCGCTCTGTGGAAACGTGAACCGTGAGATGCGCGACCGCCTTTGAAGTTCCAACGCTTAATTACACCCTGGAAGCCTTTACCGATGCTAGTTCCCACAACATCAACGTAGTCGCCTACCGCAAATTGGTCTACAGTAAGTGTATCACCGATTGACAAATCACTGCTGTTGTCCAATTTAAGCTCTCGTAAGTACCTGAAAACACCTTTGCCAGCTTTAACACAATGACCAAGCTTAGGTTTAGTAACTGATGTTGATTCAACTGATTCAAAACCGACCTGAATTGCAGTATAACCATCAGCCTCTTGTGTTTTTTTCTGAATGATTGTGCAAGGACCTGCTTGTACCACAGTAACTGGAATCAGTGTACCATCTTCGGTAAAAACCTGTGTCATGCCAATCTTTTTGCCTAAAATACCTTTCATCATATCTCTTCCAATCCAGTAAATAATAACTGTTTACAATTTAATCTCAACATCAACACCGGCAGACAAGTCCAGTTTCATCAGGGCGTCAACGGTTTGTTGAGTTGGGTCGAGAATATCAATTAGTCGTTTGTGTGTCCGAATTTCAAATTGATCACGTGATTTTTTATCAACATGAGGTCCACGAAGAACACAATATTTATTGATTACAGTTGGGAGCGGTATCGGACCAGCTACACGCGCACCAGTTCTCTTTGCCGTATCTACTATTTCACCGACTGATACATCAAGAAGCTTGTGATCATATGCTTTAAGACGTATTCTAATCTTTTGACTCTGCATATTATCCTCGACTTTTATTATTCTATGATTGCGCTTACGACACCAGCGCCAACGGTACGGCCACCTTCACG
>DAINBV010000017.1:0-38906 GCA_036732725.1 Geobacteraceae bacterium
GCGAGTGTCGAGCTCGCAAGAACAGATCAATTCCTTGCTAGACGACATGATCGCCGAGAACATCAAGAAGGGATGGGAACTGCACACATCCTATGTCGTCGACACGTTAGCTGCTGCCAAGGCCTCGGTGATCATGTCTTCCGTCAGATAGATTCCCGGACGATCACACCGTTCCAGATTAAATGAGGCAATCACCTCTGCCGGTGAGACCGCCTCTGCCCCAACCAGCAAGCGGCGTGGCGCACCAGGAGTATGGGGAGTTGAAAGGCGCGCCTGCTGCTGTTTGCCGCCGGAGATCACTTCCACCGCTTGAGAGGAAGAAATATATCCGCAGCGCTGCAACAGGGAGGTACAATTTTCCAGCGTAAGCCGTTGTGTGTCTGCCATGGGGATCTTTATACATCCTGGATATAATTGGTTACTGCTCACCGGGGAAACAGACTACTTCAACTTACTGATTGACGACCATTTTATTCTTCTTGATTGCCGCTTCCTTCTGGGCTTCGATCCGCTTGGCCACCTCTTCCACCACCTGTTCGGGAGTAAACTTTTTCTCGTTGCCGATGCGCGGAACCGATGTCGACTCGTTGTAGACCCTGGCTGCATGTGCAGCGGCATGGGATGCCGGTTGCGGTTTCTGATAGAGAGTTACCGTTGCCAGAAAGGTGCGAAACAAGCGGAAACAGAAAAATACGATTGCCGCAATCGGCACCAAATCATCCTGCCACACGTCAAGCGTGCGCTGATTTACCATATTGCCGCCCAGCAGACCGGAACAGGCAATCAACAGACAAAACAGATTGCCAAGCACTCGATATTCGATATCATCGGGGATTTTTACCGTTTTGGCTGCTTTGGCTGCCATACCATCAACTCCTTTGCATCACGACCGAGCTATAGTTTCCTGCACTGCTTCATAACGAGCGATTGTACCCTATTCAGGTAGTATTTTACAACCGCTGTAATGTAAAGCATCAGTAATGGTGACACCAATCCCACTACCAGATACCCCACCCACGCCTTGATTCAACTCCCGCACACAAAAAACAGCCCACCTGCCGGCAAGCGACAGGTGGGCTGGATACACCAAAACAAGAGGTAACACCGCACTACTCCCGCACGTAGATGTCCATATCGGTTTCATGCACCATCCCCATCAAACGGGCATATTCCGATTCAATCATCAGATAATGATTATGGGTTTCCCTGGCATTCAGTTCAAATACCCCCCTGGCTTCCGGATCAGTTACCTTGGCAGCGGTCTCAACCAGTGCCTGCTCAAGATTTTTTTCCCGTTCCATCGCCAGTTCCAGTGCTTTCTGTTCGGTAAACTCTTCGTTGATGATACGTGCGATGGATGAGATCCAGCTCGATTCGTTATCCGGCGCCTGATCAAGAAATGCGGCCAGATCAGGGATATCGCCCCCCTTGTATATTCTATGAAACTGCCCGGCATGCTCACGCTCCTCCGATGCCAGCAGTTCAAACGTTTTGCGCGCATCATGGTTTTTCATCTGACGGGCACCGATCTGGTAAAAGTTCATGGCATTTTTTTCGGTCTGTATGGAGCGTTTAATAGCGTCTTGAAGTTCAAACTTCATAAGTAGTCCCCTTTCAGTACGAAGCTAAAGTATGCTGCCAAGCAAACAATACTGTTTTTGTCCTGATTGTCAAGTCGGCGTTACGAGCAGCTGACGCAGAGCATCGGCAATCGCTATCCGCACACCAGGGTCGGCACTACCACACTGTTGGCAATAGAGCGTATTTATAGCTACCAGCAATGAATTGAGCCGATCCAGATCGATGACACACGATCCGTTCAATTCAACTCCGGCCAGATCATTGCGCGGACAACAATCAACCGTCCGACCGTCCTCCTGCTGGTAAAGAATCGGAAAACCATGGGTGCGGCAGATAATCGGTCGCACCGGGTAAATCAGGCAACGATCATCCAAGAGGAGTGGACAGAACTTCGGCCCGTCCCCCCGGATAAGATGCTTACCCATTGTTTCCCGTTCACCATTGCTCAGGGTGCCAACCCAGCGTTGCAATGCCGCCTGTTCCACCGGAAATATGCTGATCGGCAGACAACAACTGCTACAGCCGGCATGACAGGTAATACGGCTACCCAGTTCAGCAGCAATCTGCCGGCACAACAGGTCAACCCGCTCGATCAACTGGTCATAATTGTGAAGCAAAGAGTCATTCATAAAAACTTGATACCATAGAATTGGGCAAAAACAAAGGAGACTCAAGCTATCAAAGATCATGATACGGTTGCAACGTCTCGGGAAATGTAGTAATACACTTCAACTTACCTGCGCCACGCTCTTTTTTATCCGGTCGCAGATATCACTACACTACGCAGAACAGGCTGGATTAAATGTTTGATAAAATAGAAGAACTCGAACGACGCTTTCAGGAACTGGAAGCACTCCTCTCCGATCCGGAGGTAATCTCCAACCAGCCGGAATTCCGCAAGCTCTCCCGTGAGCATAAGGATCTGAGCGAACTGGTTGCCGTGTACCGCCGCTGGCGCAAGGTGATGTCAGAGATTAACGAAAACCGGGAAATGCTGGCAGATCCTGACATGAAAGAGATGGCTGAGGAAGAGCTGAAGAGCCTGGAGGCGGAGCAGAGCACTCTGGAAGCAGACATTCAATTGTTGCTGCTTCCCAAAGATCCTAACGACAATAAAAGTGTTATCCTGGAAATCCGTGCCGGGACCGGTGGTGATGAATCGGCGTTGTTTGCCGGCGATCTGTTTCGCATGTACTCCCGTTTTGCCGACGTCAACCGCTGGAAAGTGGAAACCATCTCCGCTTCGGAATCGGAACGGGGCGGTTTTAAAGAGATTATCGCCTCGGTGGAAGGTGAAGGAGTATATGCCAAACTGAAATACGAATCAGGCACCCACCGCGTGCAGCGGGTTCCCGAGACCGAAGCTCAGGGGCGCATCCACACCAGCGCCTGCACCGTGGCAATCATGGCGGAAGCAGAAGATGTGGATATTGATATCCGCACCGACGACCTTAAGATTGATGTCTACCGTTCATCCGGCGCCGGTGGGCAGCACGTTAATACCACCGATTCGGCAGTACGCATCACCCATCTTCCCACCGGAACCGTGGTCGCCTGTCAGGAAGAGCGGAGTCAGATTAAAAATCGCGCCAAGGCGATGAAAGTTTTGAAAACGCGGATTCTTGACAACCTGCTGCAGGAACAAAACAGCAAAATGGCTGCCGACCGTAAACAGCAGGTCGGCTCAGGCGACCGCTCCGAACGTATCCGCACCTACAACTACCCCCAGGGGCGTTTGACCGATCATCGGATCGGTCTGACCCTCTATCGCCTTGATTCGATCATGGCTGGTGATATTGCTGAAATTGTTGATTCGCTACGGGCGCACTACCAGATGGAAGCCTTGAAGGCACAGAGCGAAGGTGCCTGACTGACGTAGATCCCTTGTAGTCCGAAAGGTTCCCCACCATGTTCAAAAGCATCCGTGAAGATATCAATTCCGTCTTTGACCGTGACCCGGCAGCCCGCAACGCGCTGGAAATCATCCTCTGCTATCCCGGGCTGCACGCCCTCTGGATCTACCGCATTGCCCACTGGTTCTGGACTCATGATTTTTTTCTGATCGGTCGGGTCACCTCCCACCTCGGTCGTTTTCTGACCGGAATCGAAATCCATCCCGGCGCAAAAATCGGGCGTAAGTTCTTCATAGACCACGGTATGGGGGTTGTGATCGGCGAGACCGCCGAGATCGGCGACAATGTGACTCTGTACCACGGTGTCACACTGGGGGGAGTCACCTGGGACAAGGTCAAACGTCACCCGACCCTGGCGGACAATGTTGTTATCGGCTCCGGCGCCAAGATTCTGGGACCATTTACCGTTGGCAAGGGAGCCAAGATCGGTTCCAATTCCGTGGTAGTGAAAGAAGTACCGGAAAATGCCACCGTGGTCGGTATCCCAGGGCGGGTAGTCATGTCGGTTCCCCAGGAACCAACCGATGAAAAACGTCCTGATCTGGAACATGGCAAAATGCCTGACCCGGAAGCAAAGGCAATTTCCTGCCTGTTTGATCAAATCCGGGAACTGGAACGTAAATACGACCTGCTGGCACAAGAACATACTGAATTGAAGCAACAACTCACAGCTCGAAAGGAGAAGTAATCGATGGCGACCAAACCGTTTGTGTATCAGGAACCATTCCCCCTCAGCAAGGACACCACGACCTACCGCAAGATTGAAGACTCCGAGAAATACATCAAAGTCAGTAACTTTGAAGGTCACGAGATCGTGCAGGTCTGCCCCGAAGCAATTTCAATTCTCGCCAACAACGCCATGCGCGACGTTTCATTCATGTTGCGTCCCGAACATAATGAGATGGTGGCTAAAATTTTGAGCGACCCGGAAGCTTCCCAGAATGACAAAGGGGTTGCCCTGGCGTTCCTGCGCAATGCCGAAATTGCCGCCAACTTTGAACTCCCGGTCTGTCAGGATACCGGTACCGCCACGATTGTCGGCAAAAAAGGACAGCAGGTCTGGACCGGTGTCAACGACGCCGAATGGCTGTCCAAAGGGGTCTACAAGACCTATACCGAAGAAAACCTGCGTTACTCCCAAACCGTGGCGCTGGATATGTACGAGGAGATCAACACCGGCACCAACCTGCCGGCCCAGATTGATCTCTACGCCACCGAAGGTGACGCCTACAAGTTCCTGTTTGTGGCCAAAGGGGGCGGTTCCGCCAACAAAACCTACCTGTACCAGGAAACCAAGGCGCTGCTGAATCCCGACACGCTCTTCAAGTTTCTGGTGGACAAGATGAAAACCCTCGGCACCGCCGCTTGCCCTCCCTACCACATCGCCTTTGTGATCGGCGGCACCAGCGCCGAAGGGTGCCTGAAACACGTCAAACTCGCTTCTGCCAAATATTATGACGGCCTGCCGACCGTCGGCAACGAACATGGTCAGGCCTTCCGGGACATCGAGCTGGAAAACCGCCTGCTGGAAGCCGCCCAGAAGCTCGGCATCGGCGCCCAGTTCGGCGGCAAATACTTTGCCCACGACGTGCGGGTGATTCGTCTGCCGCGCCACGGCGCATCCTGTCCGGTTGGCATGGGGGTTTCCTGCTCCGCCGACCGTAATATCAAAGCCAAGATCACCCGCGACGGCCTGTTTGTAGAACAGATGGACAACAACCCGGGCCGTCTGATCCCCGATCAGTACCGTGGTAAACATGGCCATGGCGTCAAAATCAACCTCAACCAGCCGATGAAGGATATTCTGGCAGAGTTGAGCAAGCATCCGGTTTCAACCCCGCTGCTCCTCTCCGGCACCATCGTGGTCGGTCGCGACATCGCCCATGCCAAATTCAAGGAAATCCTCGACTCCGGTAAACCGCTCCCGGACTACCTCAAAGACCACCCGATCTACTATGCCGGACCTGCAAAAACTCCTGCTGGCAAGGCATCCGGTTCCTTCGGCCCGACCACTGCCGGCCGCATGGACAGCTACGTCGGCCTGTTACAGGAAAACGGTGGTTCCATGATCATGATCGCCAAAGGAAATCGCAGCGTCCAGGTAACTGAGGCGTGCAAGAAAAACGGCGGCTTCTACCTCGGCTCGATTGGCGGCCCTGCTGCTGTTCTGGCAGAAGAAAACATCAAGAAAGTAGAATGTATCGATTTTCCTGAACTCGGCATGGAAGCGGTCTGGAAGATCGAAGTAGAGGATTTTCCGGCTTTTATTCTGGTGGATGACAAAGGGAACGATTTTTTCAAACAGCTCGGCCTATGAATTAACTTGACTTTATAATTGTGTCAGTTATATGTAAAAACATAATTTTAAAAGTACTGGTGCAATTCGGCACCCAACTAACAAGGAGGTTTCAAATGAAAATGGTAAAGAAATTGTTATTGACGGTATGTTTGGGAATGATGGCTCTGGCTGCCGGGTGTGGTGATTCCACAACTCTGCCGACCGGACACGTTGTGGCAGCTCCGGTTGTCGGAGCAACAGTAACCGATGCCAACGGTAATGTTGTTGGTACAACCGATGCCAGCGGTAAATTCTATGTACGTGGATCAGGAGTCCTGACATCCAAAGGTGGCAAATACGTTGATGCCAACGGCGTACAACAGAATGCACCAGACCTTAAGGCTCCTGCCGGTGCAAGCCAGATCACCCCGATCTCAACCTTGTTTGTAAAAAACCCTGTTGCTGCCCAGGCTTTGATGACAAAACTCGGCATTGACCTCAACACCGACCTGTCGGTTAAAACCGCTAAATCAGCTGCTGCCATGAAGTTGAATGAAACCCTGGGCGCTCTGATTCAAGCTGCCGGCAACGCCAATGTGGATGCTGTGATTGCAGCTATTGCCACAGCATTACAGTCAAACACTCTTGACCTGACTGACCCGACCAAATTAAACGCCTTCGCATCAAATGTTATCACTGCTGCTAACATTCCGGCTCTTACCGCCAATGCAGCCGTCGTAACCCAGCTGGTCAATGCTTCCAACGCTCAGATCGACAAGATGAAAGAAAACGAACCATTGCCGACCACACCAACTTCCACCGGTTCAACCGGTGGTACAACCGGTGGTACGACCCTGAAGTAGTTTGCTGCATTTATTTCAGCGATACATCTAAAGCCCCCGTTTTGCGGGGGCTTTTTTAAATTTGACCATTAATGTGTTATGGTATCAAGGAGCCGATCATGAACTATCGCCGTACATCCATTGCCACCTTCTGCAGTGCCGTGATATTCAGCTATGGGGCTCCTGGTATTGCCGCTGACCTTGGTAAACACGACTTCATCCCCGGTTTATCACTCCAAGGTTACACCGGTATTCTCAACACCCCTTCAGCCGCGGTAACCTCCGAAGGGACACTGGACTTTGCCTATTCAAACCAGACCGAAAGCCAATGGCGCAATCGTACCAGCAGCCAGGATAGTTATGCTTTTTCACTCGGTCTTTTTTCCCTGCTGGAAATCGGTGGACGGGTAATTGAAGCGCCACGGGTGGCGCGCGACCTTTCCGCCAACATCAAGTTAACATCACCGTGCATCACGTCACTCCCCTACCTGCCAACTATTGCCTTCGGTATCCAGGACATGGGAGGCGGTTCCCGTTTCCTGCAAAACCGCTATCTGGTCTCTTCGCTGGATCTGTGGCGTTTCCGTCTTAGTGGCGGTTACGGTTTTGGACCGG
Organism: Geobacteraceae bacterium; assembly: GCA_036732725.1. Taxonomy (GTDB): domain Bacteria; phylum Desulfobacterota; class Desulfuromonadia; order Geobacterales; family Pseudopelobacteraceae; genus CAIPTY01. Next base: position 7,230 of record DAINBV010000017.1, read on the forward strand.
ATCGGATGAAGGGGGGCTTTGCCGGCGCTGAATTCAAAGCCCATGACTGGGTCTACTTGCTGGGAGAATACGATACCAGGGAGACCAATCTGGGGATCCGCCTGGTTTCACCTCCCCTGCTTGGTATGCCGCTGCATCTTCATACAACCGTCAAGACTTCCCTCGATTACAAACCGGGACAACCTGAAATCTCCTTTGGGATTCAGATCCCGCTCGGTGGATCTCCCAAACAGGTACAACCTGTGAGCACTTCAGGCGCTACGGAGCACACACCATCAACGGTCTTACCACAAAAACAGGACGACCGGCCGCAGTCCCCCAACATTGCCAATAACCAGCCACAACAGCTGAGATCTGATACAACCACCTCAAGAGAGTCATATACAACCGTTGGACAGTATGTGGGTGCCACGCAACGCAAACTGGTCGAGACCGGATTTCAAAATGTCCGTTTTGCCGTACGCAACAGCAACACCCTGATGGTGGAATACGAAAATCCGATATTTTCGCACAATGAACTGGACGGAATGGGAGTCGTGGCAGGCTCCGTACTGCAGGAGATACCGGATCAGTTTACTACGCTGGAACTGACGCTCAGGAAAGCGAACCTGATCATTGCCGTTGTGGAAGCGCCAACGGCTCTGTTACGCAGCTACCTTGCTACGGGGAACAATCTGGCGCAACTGAGAGAGACTATTCAGCTTCACCGTTCTCAAAAGGATGATGAGAAGACCGAGTATCTATCGGAGGCGGCCAACACCACCCCCTTCAGCACCCGCCTGGAATTATCACCGGGCCTGACAACCTTCGTGGCAACCGAAGTCGGGGTCTTCGATTATCTACTGTCACTCAAACCGGATCTGTACGTCAACCTCTGGAAAGGTGCAGTTGCCCAACTACGCGCCGATCTTCCGCTGACCTGGAGTGATAATCTTGACGACGGCAAACCATACCGTTCCGACCGCAACAATGCTCGTTTCGACCGGGCGCTGCTGCATCAGACGTTTGCACTCCCTGCTTCGGTCACCGCACGCATCGCCGGTGGCTTGATCGTACCCGACACCTATGGCACCAATAACGAACTGGCCTGGAATCCCGGCGATGGCACCCACAGTTTCCAGGTTTATCAGTCATTGGCACGTTATTCCAAGGCCGGCGTCACCAACGACTATTCTGCCTATACCGCCGGATATCGTTACTACTTTGCTCCGCTCGACACGTCGTTACGCCTGGACGGCGGACGTTTCTGGACCAAGGACACCGGTTTTAGCATTGAACTTAAGCGTTTTTTCAGCGATGTTTCCACAACAATCTATTACAAAAACAGCCAGCTCCCCAATCACGGGGGGAACGTGCAGGCTGGTGGCATAACCTTTGAATTGCCGCTCTCCTTCCGCAAGGAGATCACACGACCGCCAATACAGATTACCGGCAGCAATGAATGGAGTTACAGCCAGCAATCCCTGATTGTGACACCGGGACAGCGTAATTATGTCTCGGTTGCATCCGGTGTCCGTCCGCAGATCTCCTACAACCTGATGCACAACTTTGCCAACCGTGATCGGTTGAGCGAAGGATACCTCAAAAACAATCTGGTGCGCTTACGGGACGCCTGGATGAAATACGGTGAGGCATCTACCGCTACTAAATAAATGCATATTTTCCTACTACCCTTACGAGGAGGCTCACTTTTGTTCAACAAAATATCAAGACTCTTAATCATAGCCATCATGCTTCAATTTTTATGCAACGCCAATCAGGCCAGCGCTGAAGGTGGTGCAACTGCTGCACCTGCGGGTGGTGCCATGGGTGGTGGAGTTGGAGCTGCGGCGATGGGAGCAGCACCGTCAGCATCCGGCACATTCGGTGCCACAACAGCACCGGCCTTATCCGGCAATAGCGGCATGGTCGGGAACCAGCCTGGTAACAACGCTGCCATGCTGCAACAATCAGGTGTGATAACCACCCAGTCTTCCATCACCAAGCTTTCAGGGCAACCGACACAGCTTCAACAAGGTCAGGCACAGCAAGTACAACAGCCGACATCAGCTCCCGAACAAAACGCCCTACAGAAAAATGTGCTTGCCACCACCGGCGCGGAAGCAGTGGAACTCTCTACCCTGGAGCAAGCCATGTCGACCGATGCGGGTGAGGCGGACAAATCAACCCCCCAGCGTCCCAAATTCAAACCATTGCAACAATTCGGCTACAGTTTTTTCCGTGCGGGATCAGATAGTTTTGCCCCCCAGACCGATCTTCCGGTGGCGCCGGATTATATTCTCGGCACCGGCGACCGGATCAACCTGACGGTGTGGGGAAGCATGGAAGGAAATTATGAACTGGAGATCAACCGCAACGGCGAGGTAACACTCCCCAAGGTTGGCACAATCAAATTGTCGGGAACACGTTTCCAGCTCCTCCCCCAACTTCTCAAGGGGCAACTGGGAAAGGTATTCAAAGATTTCAACCTGAACGTCACCATGGGAAAACTGCGTCAAATCAAGGTTTACGTGGTGGGTGAGGTAAAAACACCGGGTGATTATTCAATTTCCTCCATGTCCACCCTGATCAACGCGCTTTCAACCGCCGGCGGTCCCACCCGCAACGGCACACTCCGCTCGATTGCCATCCGCCGCAATGGTATCCTGGTCGACACGGTCGATCTGTACGAATTCTTTCTTAAAGGTGATAAAAGCCGCGATATTCGGCTGCAATCGGGTGACACGATCTTTGTTCCCACCATCGGAGCAGTGGCCGGCATTACGGGTAATGTGCGCCGTCCCGCCATTTATGAACTAAAACAGGAAAAAAGTCTCAAAGAGCTGCTGGCGTTGGCTGACGGCATTATCCCCACCGGCTACCTGCAGCGTTTGCAGATTTCGAGGGTTGACGCCCATCAAAAAAAGAGCGTCACCGATGTCAATCTCGATCCGGGGACCAATGGCAGTTCGATTGAAACAATTGCGGCTACTATTGAGATCAAGGACATGGATATGGTCAAGATTTTCCCGATCGATTCAACCTTGCGGGGCTATGTACGCCTGGATGGCTATGTACTGCGTCCGGGGGACTATGCCATCAAAGCGGGGATGAAACTGAGCGACATCCTGTCCCAGGACAATCTGCTGCCTGAATACCACCAATCCATCGGGCGCATCACCCGCTTGATGCCTCCCGACTACCACCCGGAGATGATCCTTTTCACCCCTGCCAAGGCAGTCGCCAAACAGAACGGCTACGATCTGGCATTGCACGAATTTGACATCGTACAGATGTACTCGCGCTGGGAAATGGAAGAGATGCCTACCGTCCGTATTAGTGGTGATGTGCAAAAACCGGGAACCTATCGCCTCTTCCAAAAGATGACCGTACGCGACCTGGTCTATTCCGCCGGTAATGTCAAGCTGACAGCCTACCTGAACAATGCCGAACTGATCCGTACCATCCGCAATGGCGAACGGGTAAGCAACACCACCACAACAATCGATCTCTCCAAGGCGTTGGCTGGCGATCCACAAAACAATCTGCTGCTGGAACCGTTTGACGAGTTTTCCGTGCGCCGCATCCCCAATTGGGCAGAAGAGACCGACCGTTATGTTACGCTGCAGGGTGAATTCCTTTTCCCAGGGACTTACCCGATTATGCGGGGTGAGCGACTGAGCAGCATCATCAGGCGAGCAGGTGGATTCAGCGATAAAGCCTACCCGCGGGCCGCAAAATTCACCCGTATGACTGTCAAAGCCCGTCAACAACAACAAATGGACGAAGCGATTGCCCGTCTGGATGAACAGATCAGCCAACAACAGGCTTCACTGGCAACCACCGCCAGCTCCCCTGAAGATTTGGCTGCTGCCAAAGCCGGACTAGCCGGATTACAGACGACCATTTCCAAGATGAAAGCCCTAAAGGCTGAAGGACGAATGCTGATTCGCATATCAAATCCCGATCAGCTCACAGGGAGTGCCGATGATGTGGTACTGGAGGGAGGCGACCAGCTTTTAATTCCGCAACAACCGGTTACGGTTTCGGTGCTCGGCAAGGTATTCAATCCCACCAACCCGTTGGTACGTCCGGGAGCAACCACCGCCGACTACCTGTCAATGTCCGGGGGACTTAGCAATGACGCCGAATCATCGGAGATGTATGTGCTACGCGCCGATGGCAGCGTTGAGAGCCGACAGCAGGATTTCTGGCTGACATCTCTGTTTGGTGGCGGACTGATGGGGAAAACCCTGGAAGCAGGAGACACGATTGTCGTACCACCCCGCATCGAAAAAACCGCCTGGTTGCGTGATATCAAGGACATAACCACCGTCCTGTCACAAATTGCCATCACCGCCGGAACGGTTTTGTTAGGGTTACGCTAAAAAACGGGTGATTGACTTACTATGAAAAAAGCGCTCATCACCGGCATAACCGGTCAGGACGGAGCCTATCTGGCGGAATTGCTGCTGGAAAAAGGGTACCAGGTCCACGGCATCAAACGCCGGGCATCTCTCTTTAATACGGATCGCATTGACCACTTGTACCAGGATCCCCACGAAACCGGACGCAAACTGGTTTTGCATTATGGTGACATGACCGATTCCACCAACCTGATCAGGATTATTCAGGCTGTCCAGCCGGATGAAATCTATAATCTGGCAGCCATGTCCCACGTGGCGGTTTCGTTTGAGACCCCGGAATACACCGCCAATACCGATGCCATCGGTCCATTGCGGATGCTGGAAGCAATCCGGATTCTGGGATTGGAAAAGAAAACCCGTTTTTATCAGGCCTCCACTTCTGAACTGTATGGCCTGGTTCAAGAGAGCCCCCAGAAGGAAACAACCCCCTTCTACCCCCGTTCTCCCTACGCGGTTGCCAAGCTCTACGCCTACTGGATCACGGTCAACTACCGTGAAGCGTATGGTATTTACGGCTGCAACGGCATACTCTTCAATCACGAGTCTCCCCTGCGTGGCGAAACCTTTGTTACCCGCAAGATCACCCGGGCCTTGGCGCGTATCAAGCTCGGGCTGCAGGATTGCCTCTACCTCGGCAATCTCGATTCGCTGCGTGACTGGGGACATGCCAAGGATTATGTGGAAATGCAATGGCTGTTGATGCAACAGGAACAACCGGAAGACTGGGTGATTGCCACCGGCATTCAGCACAGCGTGCGCGATTTTGTGATGGCAGCTGCCGAAGAATTGGGAATTCACATCAACTGGCAAGGGAGCGGGGTTGATGAGATCGGGGTCATCCATGACTCCTCACGGGTTATAGTCCGGGTCGATCCCCGCTACTTCCGTCCCACGGAAGTCGAGAGTCTGTTGGGGGATCCAACCAAAGCGCACCAAAAACTCAATTGGAAACCAAAGGTATCGTTCAAGGAACTGGTAGCAGAAATGGTACGCGAGGACTTGAAAGCAGCTGAGAGAGATGAACTGATAAAAAAACATGGTTACCGTGTCTACGACTATAATGAATAGGGATGCGCGTATTTTTATTGCCGGCGCGGGAGGACTGGTCGGCTCTGCCATAGTCAGACAGTTTACCTCCCAGGGTTACACCAATCTTTTGACGCCGCCCCGTGCAGAACTCGACCTGACCAATCAACAGGCGACATCCGATTTCTTTCGCCGGAACCAGCCGCACTACGTGGTACTGGCAGCAGCCAGGGTTGGCGGAATCCACGCCAATAACAGCTTTCCAGCCGATTTCATCCATATCAATCTGGCGATCCAGAACAACGTGATCCACCAGTCATACCTGGGTGGTGTTAAACGGTTGCTGTTTCTCGGGTCGTCCTGCATCTACCCCCGCCATGCGCCCCAACCGATCCGGGAAGAAGATCTGCTGAGCGGCCTGCTGGAACCGACCAACGAGCCCTACGCCCTGGCCAAAATCGCCGGTATCAAGATGTGCGAAGCATACAACCGCCAGTACGGCACCGCCTTTATCGCTGCCATGCCAACCAACCTGTATGGCCCTGGCGATAATTTCCATCCCGACAACAGTCACGTACTCCCGGCTTTGATCCGGCGTTTTCACGAAGCAAAACAGATGAACTTGCCGGAAGTTGTTATCTGGGGGAGCGGCACACCGCGGCGGGAGCTGATGTATGTCGATGACATGGCGGCCGGCTGCCTGTTCCTGATGGAACTGGACGATGACAGAGTATCAACTGAATTCCTGAGCTATCCGAAGCCCTGCTTTGTGAACCTGGGTACCGGGGAAGATGTGACTATTCGTGAACTGTCACAAACAGTACAAAAGGTGGTCGGATATGAAGGCAAGCTTATTTTTGACACTTCAAGACCGGACGGAACACCTCGCAAGCTGGAGGATATCACCCGCATGAACAATCTCGGCTGGCGGCACAGCATTGAACTGGAACAGGGGATCAGAATGACCTACCAATGGTATTGTGAATCACTCGAGCGGCGCAATTCTTTATAACTACCAATATTACCCAATCAAAACTAAGCCTTACCGCTCTGTATGGAGTATATAGATTACAATGAAACATATTCTCTTCGTATTTGGAACCCGCCCCGAAGCCATTAAAATGGCACCGGTAATTCGGGAGCTGCAAAAACAACGTGATTTTTTTGATATTAAGGTCTGTGTAACTGCCCAACATCGACAGATGCTCGATCAAGTACTGCAGCTTTTTGGCATTTGTCCGGATTACGATCTTGACATCATGCAACCTGGTCAGGATCTCTACGATGTCACCGCCAATGTATTACGCGGATTAAAATCGGTATTTCAGCAAGAACACCCGGACATGGTGTTGGTACATGGCGACACAACAACAACCATGGCCGCCAGCCTGGCTGCTTATTATGAGAAAATCCCGGTTGGTCACATCGAAGCAGGGTTGCGCACCGGCAATATTTACTCTCCCTGGCCGGAAGAAATGAACCGGCGCTTGACCGGCACCATCGCTAGCATTCATTTTGCCCCTACTGAAGCAGCATGGCAAAACCTCCGTAATGAAGGTGTCGCTGCAAGCGGTATTCATATAACCGGCAATACCGTTATTGACGCACTGATGCATGTTGTTTCCCAGATCCAGAATGATAGCAATCTCGCAACAGCCATGGCCAAGCAGTTTCCCTATCTGGATTCCGAAAAAAAACTTATTCTCGTGACCGGCCATAGACGTGAGAATTTTGGAACCGGTTTTGAAAATATTTGTCAGGCACTGCAAAAATTGGGAGAGAGAACTGATGTGCAGATTATCTACCCCGTACACCTCAACCCCAATGTTCAGGGACCGGTACGTCGTATTCTGTCTGATTCCCCCTCGGTTCATCTGATAAATCCACTTGACTATCTCCCCTTCGTCTATCTTATGTCGCAATCATACCTGATCATCACCGACTCCGGCGGTGTGCAGGAAGAAGCACCGTCACTCGGCAAGCCGGTACTGGTCATGCGGGACACCACCGAGCGCCCGGAAGCGGTGGAAGCCGGGACCGTCAGGCTGGTGGGAACAGATACCGATACCATCGTTACTACGGCAGAAACACTTCTGGATGACCAGATGGCATACCAGATAATGTCAATGGCACATAATCCTTACGGAGATGGCCTGGCATCTCAGCGGATTGTACAATTGCTCAAGATCATAGAAAATCAGCGACCATAAACCAACGCTGGATAATTAGCGTTTAACAACACAACAAATATCTTTAAGACTTTATCGGTAAGGCATTTTCCTATCGGATATTGACAAGCTCGGTCAAAAGTTTTATAAATTACCGTTTATATTTTAATATTTTGAACTATCACTATTGGCAGACGACAACTATCCGTAACCGTTGCCTAAATTCTCAGGAAGTCATTGACACAATACAACCAGGGAGTCCCATTCCCCAACCGGCAGTCAAGGTTATCTATGATTACACTACGACGTTTACTGGTTTTCCTCTTTGATCTGGGATTGATTATTGAATCATATTTTCTAGCCGTAGCCTTGGATAATGATTTTAATTTTTCCGTTTTTACCCCGGACTTTTTATTGTACATATTTTCGATTGTCGTGATTGTTCAGTCGGTTGTATTTTTGACTTCGAACATGTATCACAGCATCTGGAAATACGCATCGCTCCACGATTTGCTGGAAGTCTTTAAAACCGTTTCCATTGCCTGCCTGATCAGTGGTGTGATTCTGTTCTTTTTTGGGCAGGGACAACAATTTTCCAAGGTTACCTTCCTGCTCAACTGGCTTTTCTTGTTATTGCAAATCACCGCTTCACGACTCTGCTGGCGCCTGTATCGTGAACGATATTATGTCACCCGGCAACTCCCCACCTCTACAGCACACAAGAACAACTCCCGACGAACACTGATTGTCGGTGCAGGCGACGCCGGCAACATGCTGCTGCGCGAGATCATCAAACAACCGGATACTCCCTATCAGATTATCGGTTTCATTGACGATGACCCTAACAAGCGAAACATGCGCATATCTGGAGTGGAGATTCTCGGCAACAGCAGTGAACTTGGGCATCTCATCACAGAGCATGCCATTGATAAGGTTATTATTGCGGTACCATCTGCCGAACCAAGTTTTGTACGCAACCTGGTCCAACAGTGTCAAAAATCGAGAGTCAAATTCAAAATCATTCCTGGTCTGCACGAAATCATCCGGGGAGACGTCAACGTATCCCACATCCGGGATGTGGAGATTGAAGACCTGTTGGGTCGTGCTCCCATACTGCTGGATGACCAGCTGATACGCAATTATCTTCATGGAAAACGGGTTTTGGTAAGTGGAGCAGCCGGAAGTATCGGTAGTGAAATTTGCCGTCAGGTGGGGTGTTTTTCTCCCGCCATGCTGATTCTGCTGGAAAATTCTGAGACGCCACTTTTTTTCATCGAAAATGAACTCAAAAAACGCTTCCCCAATGTACACATTGTAGCGCGGTTGTGTGATGTGAGAAACATTGAGCGGCTTGAACAGGTCTTTGATGATCTGCAACCGGAAGTGGTCTTCCACGCTGCGGCCTATAAACATGTGCCGCTGGTGGAAATGAATCCGGCGGAAGGAATTCTCTGCAACGTGCTGGGAAGCATGAACATGGCAACCACCGCTCAACAGTTCGGGGTACGGAATTTTGTCATGATCTCAACTGACAAGGCCGTTAACCCGACCAATATCATGGGGACCACCAAGCGGATTGCCGAAAAATTCATCCAATCACTGGCAGAAGGAAGTCACACCAAGTTTTCTACCGTCCGTTTCGGCAATGTGCTCGGCAGCAATGGCAGCGTTATCCCGATCTTCATGGACCAGATCCGTCACGGCGGACCGATAACAATCACCCATCCTGACATTACCCGCTTTTTCATGACCATTCCCGAAGCGAGTCAACTGGTTCTTCAATCAGCCTGTTTCGGGACCGGTGGAGAAATTTTCGTATTGGACATGGGGGAACCGGTCAAAATTTTGGAACTGGCCGAAGAGCTGATCCGGCTCTCCGGCATGACCCCCCATACCGATATCGAAATAGTCTACACAGGGCTACGACCTGGTGAAAAATTGTATGAAGAGCTTTTTTTCGTGGGTGAGAACATTCTGGCAACTCCCCATAAGAAAATCCATGTTCTTGCTCCACGACTACAAAATTACGATACCCTCTGTCAGCGCCTGGAACTGCTGTTACGTGCGGCACGGGATAATAATATTCCAGATATAATGAATCTGTTGCAGGAGCTGGTACCGGAATATACACCAAGAAAAACTGCATAAATATTACTAATTCAACATTTCACAGAATCACATTTAGAACGGATTCTTTGTACATGCCTCATCACAGGATCAAGCAAATACATCAGTTCAAACCTGCTGAAAGGATTACTTGCATCTAACTGACAATTAGCATAATGCTGATTTTATTTTTTACAGACAACAATGATATATACATAAGTTGCTAATACCAATGGCAAACTTTACTAAGATTAATGGAGACATCCTATTTCATGTAATGTGTTCAGTCCAACTTTAAACAAGAGCGAGATAATGCCCTTAACTGGTACAAGAAGATGAATAGTTTCAAATGGGAGAAATAATAATGACGCACAATCGAACCGTATCGGTAATTGGCCTTGGATATGTCGGATTACCGGTTGCAGTAGCCTTTGGCAAACACAAGAGAACAGTTGGCTTCGATATCAACGCAGCACGAATTGCAGAGTTAAAAGCAGGTCATGAACGTACCGGAGAGGTAACAACGGACGAGTTACAATCAGCTGACATCCTTTTTACCGATTCTTTGGATGAACTTCGTTTGGCTGATTTCCATATCGTCGCAGTACCGACACCGGTTGATGATGCCAAACAACCTGATTTGACTCCAATGCTAAAAGCGTCTGAAACTGTCGGCAAGGCGTTAAAGAGCGGAGATATCGTAGTGTATGAATCCACTGTCTATCCGGGTGTTACCGAGGAAGAATGCGTTCCGGTTCTGGAAAAAATATCGGGACTTGTCTGTGGAAAAGACTTCACGGTAGGGTATAGTCCAGAGCGCATTAACCCCGGTGACAAAGAACATACGTTCACAAAGATCAAGAAAGTTGTTGCCGGGCAAGATGCTAAAACATTGGAGATAGTAGCACAAGTCTATGAATCGGTTGTTACTGCCGGCGTACATCGAGCACCAAACATCAAAACAGCCGAAGCCGCAAAAGTCATTGAGAATACACAGCGCGATCTCAATATTGCCCTTATGAATGAATTGGCACTTATTTTTGACAGAATGGGAATTGATACAACTGACGTTTTGGAGGCCGCTGGTACCAAGTGGAATTTTCTCCCTTTTAGACCGGGGTTGGTTGGAGGTCACTGCATCGGCGTAGATCCCTACTATCTCACACACAAGGCAGAAAAAGCGGGCTATATCCCCCAGGTTATTCTTGCCGGTAGAAGAATCAATGACGGTATGGGCAGTTTTATTGCTCAACGCACTGTCAAGGAGATGATCCACGCTGGGCACAATGTGTTAGGCGCAACAGTGACGGTGTTGGGATTAACTTTCAAAGAGAATTGTCCAGATCTGCGTAATTCCAAGGTAATTGATATCATCAGAGAGCTTCAGGATTACGGTATCAATGTTCAAGTGTGTGATCCATTGGCTGATCCAGCCGAAGCACTGCGCGAATATAGTGTAACCCTGGTTCCGTTTGAGAAGCTTAAAACTGCCGAAGCGCTGGTTGTAGCTGTTGCTCACCAGCAATACCGCGAGCTATCTGTTGAAACATTGCGTGGTCTGATGAACTCTGATCCATTGTTGATCGATATAAAAGGTGTGTACAATCGAATTGATTTAATAAAATCCGAAATTAAGGCATGGAGACTTTGACATGACATCGTTTCAAGAAATTAAAGATACGCTACAAACACACCCTAAAACCTGGCTGATTACTGGTGTAGCTGGCTTCATTGGTTCCAATCTTCTTGAGCATCTTCTTAAGATGGATCAGGCTGTTATTGGACTTGATAACTTTTCAACAGGTAAGCAATCTAATCTGGATGAGGTTTGTAATCTTCTACCAGACGTTCAATGGCAGCGATTTAACTTTATTGAAGGTGACATTCGTGATCTTCACACCTGTCAGAAAGCCTGTAAGGGGGTCGATTATGTTCTTCATCAAGGTGCCCTTGGCTCTGTTCCACGCTCCATAGTCGATCCAATTGCCAGTACGGAAAACAATATTAACGGAATGCTCAACATGCTCGTAGCGGCACGAGATAACAAAGTCAAACGTTTTGTCTACGCTTCCAGCAGTGCGGTATATGGCGATCATCCAGATCTGCCCAAAGTTGAAGAGCACATTGGAAATCCACTTTCTCCCTATGCGGTTACCAAATATGTCAATGAACTCTACGCATCTCAATTTGCCTTGCATTACGGTATAGAATGCATGGGCCTACGGTATTTCAATGTATTTGGTTCTCGTCAGGATCCCAATGGAGCTTACGCAGCAGTTATTCCTAAATGGATTGCTGACATGATCAAAGGAGATTCTGTCAGAATTAACGGCACAGGCGCAACCAGTCGTGACTTCTGTTATGTGGAAAACGTTGTTCAGGCTAATATCCTGGCTGCAACTACCAAGTGTAGCGAAGGTGTAAGCCAGATATTTAATATTGCGCTTAACGAGAATACGACACTTAATCAACTTTTTGAATATATTCGTGAATCATTGGCATCAAGTTATCCACATTTACAAGATTTCAAACCAATTTATGGTGATTTTCGTGCAGGTGATGTCATGCATTCCCAGGCAGATATACACAAAGCGGCACAACTTCTTGGGTATAAACCAACACATACCATATCCCAAGGTCTCGCAGATGCAATTGAATGGTACAAGAAAAACATTTAAAAAACGGATATTGCAGAACATTTCTGAGATTTTATAAAGCAATTCATTTAATTATTGCGTTACTATTTATACGAGGGAATAAATGCAGCCAATTGATCCCAGGAACCTCGAACCACAAACCACAAACTTTAAACAGGCTCCCACTCAGAGTTCAAACGAAATCAACATGCTTGATCTTCTGCTTATCCTAATCAAGCGCTGGAAGATGATCGTTTTGGTCCCCTTGATTATGGCACTTATAACTGCCATATACACCCTCTGCATGCCAAATATCTACACAGCCAATACCACTATAATACCCTCAGATAATGATTCAGGTGGAATGACTGGTCTGATGGGACAACTCGGCGGTCTTGCTGCTCTTGCTGGTGGTAGCACAGCAAAAACCACCGTTGACCTATATATGACCATGCTTAGTAGTGAGACATTAAAGGACCAACTTATTGATAAATTCAGGTTAGTTGATCGCTATGAGGCTAAGTTTCGTAGTGATGTCTATAAAACTTTGAATTTAGTTACAATCATCGGTTCAGGAAAGAAAGACGGAACTATTACTATTTCAGTTAGTGACAAAGACCCAAAAATTGCAGCAGCAATGGCCAATGAATATGTAGATCAACTGGGTAAACTTGCGACCAGGCTCAACATGGATGACGCCGGTAATAACAGAGTATTTTTAGAAAAGCGAATTTCAGAGGCACGTGCTGATCTGAATCTTGCTGAAAACAATTTAAAAGAATTTCAAGCCAAAAATAAGGCGATATCCATAACTGAACAAGCTAAAGTCACTATTGACGAGGTCGCTCAACTGCGCGCACAGCTTGCCGCAAAAGAAGTTCAGTTAGGAACCCTCAAAAGACAGTTTACCGATAACAGTCAAGATGTAAAAACTGCCAAAACTGAAATATCGAATATTCGTGCTCAAATTGCTAGTTTGGAAGGTAAGGGTGGTATCAGCAGTTCCATACCAAATCTTGGTACTGTTCCACAGCTCGGACAGGAGTATTTGAAGTTACTGCGCGAGTTCAAGATTCAAGAATCAGTTCTGGAGATGTTGACTAAGCAATATGAAATGGCAAAAATAACGGAATCTAAAGACACCTCTCCTTTTCAGATATTAGTAAAAGCAAAAGTACCAGAACGCAAGAGTAAACCCTTACGAGCGCTTATTGTCATAATAACAACTTTTGCAACGGCATTATTGATGTTGTTATTGGCCTTTATTCTTGAATGCAGAGAGTGGATGAATCCTGAAGATCAACAACGTTGGGATCAGATTCAGAAACTACTTCCAAATTTTGACGGCATTCTTCAGCGTATACGAAGATAGTGCTGCCCAATAAAATAAGGAACTAAAAATGGATAATATCTATGTAACACAGCCATTTCTTCCACCGCTAGAAGAGTTCGTACCCTATCTTGAGCAAATTTGGAAAAATAAATGGTTGACCAATAACGGTCCATTTCACCAACAATTAGAGCGGGCTCTATGTGACTATTTGGGGGTAAAACATCTAGCGTTATTTACTAACGGTACAATTGCGCTTGTAACTGCACTACAGGCTTTACGTATTACCGGTGAAGTTATAACAACACCATTTTCCTTTGTTGCAACCGCACATTCACTGCTATGGAACGGCTTAACTCCTGTATTTGTTGACATTGACCCTGAAACTTGTAACCTTGATTCTGATAAAATTGAACAAGCAATAACCCCTCGCACAACTGCAATCATGCCGGTGCATTGTTATGGTACACCTTGCAACGTAGAACGCATTCAACAAATTGCAGACACTTATGGCTTAAAAGTTATCTACGATGCTGCTCATGCTTTTGGGGTAAAATACAAAGGAGAAAGCGTACTTAATAACGGTGATTTATCTGTTTTGAGCTTTCATGCTACCAAGGTTTACAACACCTTTGAAGGTGGAGCGATCGTTTGTCCAGATGCCAAGACCAAACAACGGATAGATTATCTTAAAAACTTTGGTTTTGCTGATGAAGTAACTGTCATGGCACCTGGTATTAACGGAAAAATGAGTGAAGTAAACGCCGCATTCGGTCTTCTTCAGCTCAAACACGTAGATTCTGCAATTACACGGCGTGGAGAAATCGACACCTTCTACAGGAAGCAACTATCTGGCGTTAAAGGTATTACTTGCCTCCCGGAATCAGTTGATACTGAACGGACATACTCCTATTTCCCGATTCTTGTAGAAGACAACTATCCCTTAAGCCGCGATGGACTTTACGACAAACTTAAAGTACACAACATCCACGCACGCCGTTATTTTTACCCATTAATTTCTGATATGCCAATGTATCGAGGCTTACCGTCTGCCAATCAGGGGAATCTGTCAGTTGCAGAAAACATTTCTCAAAAAGTTCTTTGTTTACCAATTTATCCAGATATGACATCTGAAAGTACATCAAAGATCACGAGCATAATAGCAGGTACTGACTAATGAAACTTGCCATCATGCAGCCTTATTTTTTTCCTTATATCGGTTATTGGCAAATGATTCATGCAGCTGATCGTTTTGTAATATACGACGATGTCAACTTTATCAAGAATGGCTGGATCAATCGTAATCGTATTTTGATAAATGGTGAGCCTTGTTACATAACAGCCCCACTTTTTCAAGCTTCACCATTTAAGAAAATATGTGATACTTCCATGCAACCTTCTACTTTTTGGCGCAAGAAACTTATAAAGATGCTAGAAACCACATATCGACGAGCACCTTTTTTTGATTCTGTCTTTCCGGTTATCAGTAATTTAATTAACCATGAAACAGACAACCTCGCAGACTATATTGCCAACCAATTACAAACTTTGTCTAAAGTCATGGGGATTCAAACTGAATTTGTTGTATCTAGCCGTAGTTATAGAAATAATGATTTGTCAGGACGAGACAGAGTTCTGGATATATGTAAAAAAGAAGAGGCCTCAACATACATAAACGCTATTGGTGGTATGGATCTATATTCAAAAGAACACTTTAGTAACAATGAGGTAGATCTATTTTTTATCAAGCCAAAAAGTTTAGACTATAAACAATTCAATGCCGCATTCGTTCCCTGGCTTTCAATAATCGACATACTAATGTTCAATTCTCTCAATACAGTTCAGCAGATGCTTTGTGAATATGATCTGGTGTAAACAATGAAAGAAATTGGAGGTTATTTCAATTTAGATTTGCCGTTTTTTGGTGATTATTTCTCAAACATGCTCAAGTATCAGTCTGCAAGAGCTGCCTTGCGGGCTGTGCTAGAACATCTAAAAGCAACAACACTATTAATGCCATTCTATATTTGTTATTCAATAGTACAATCAATCATAGATTCCGGTGTTAAGCCAATATTTTACTCCTTTAACAATCAGTTTTTTACCCTATATATACCTAACATTTCGCCTGGTATGTCAACACCTCACCAGCATCATTATGCATAGCCCATCACCTACCAATTAACGATTTAAAAGCATGCTAAATGAGATTATTTATTCGTGAACTTCAAATACTCAACTCATTGGAATTACTATGATCGCAATAAGAACTACTAATACAAAACATGAGATTTATAATATAATAAAATTATTTGACAAGGTTTTTTCAAGGCCCTTATCGTCAAGAATTGAGGATTTTTCAGAATATTCTGAAAAATTAAAAAACAATTCAATTTTTATAGTTGCAGAAAGTAATTCTAATATAGTTGGATTCGCTGCTATTTATGCTAACGACTCAATTTCAAGACAAGCATATTTAGCGCAAATCGCAGTTTTAAAAGAGTATCATGGGAAAAAAATTGGCAAGCTTTTACTAAGTGTATGTGAAAAAACAGCAAAAGAAAATGGCATGACGACTATTAAACTTGAGGTAGACAAAATCAATGAACACGCTATAGATTTTTATATTCAAGATGGTTTTTCAATAGTTACAGAGAATGACCTCTCTTGTTTCATGGTAAAGGAATTATAAATATCATTTTTATAACTACCATTTGTTGCCGCTATTTGAGTAATGAATTACCTATCATAATTTTATATGTTTAAATATTCCCGTTCTTGATTAAGAATGCTGTCAAAGACTATCTTGGTAAAAATTATGAAACTTAGTGTATCAATAGTTACATACAATCACGAACAATATATTGGTACTTGTCTTGATAGTATTTTGTCACAAGCGACCGCTTTCGAATATGAGATTGTTGTAGGCGACGACGCTTCAACAGATAACACACGCTATATATTGCAGTCATATGCTAATAAATACCCAACAAAAATTAAGCTAATTCTACAGAAAACAAATATAGGAGCCCAAAAGAATTTTTCTGACGTCGTTATGGCATGTACAGGAGACTATATTGCACACATCGATGGTGATGATCTCATGTATCCAGGGAAATTACAAAAACAAGTAGACTTTTTTGAAGCACACCCTGAATGTTCAATTGTGTGCCATAATCTGCAGGTATTTGATGACTCAAACGGCAATGCTTTGTTT
The DNA here is from genome assembly GCA_036732725.1 of Geobacteraceae bacterium. Lineage (GTDB taxonomy): Bacteria > Desulfobacterota > Desulfuromonadia > Geobacterales > Pseudopelobacteraceae > CAIPTY01. The sequence continues at coordinate 24,119 of DAINBV010000017.1, forward strand.
TTATTTAACAGTATCTACAAGCAACAGTTTAGTAGTATTTCTGATTTGATCAAATATGGCACTTTTTTTGGGCATAGTTCTAAAATGTACCGGCGTACATCATTACCAATAGAGGGAGTTGATTTTAATACTCGTCACGTTGGAGATTGGCTTTTACATATACAAAATGCTCGAATGGGCGATATAGGTTATATTGATGAGGTATTGGGGGCATATAGAAAACACCATAACAGTGCAAGTGCATACAACTTACATAAGTTGGCAAATGTATTAAAGGACTTGGAGTATACCTTAAACAAGGCAAGTGAATATGTATCAGACACTGAAGCAATACAATACGGCTTTGCGAGAATATATTATATTTATGCTTGGAATTATTTTCAATTAAATGAATACAAGGAATTCAAAAGACTTATCTCTAAAAGTGTAGCACATGGCATATATATTGATGATTTCCATAGGAAGCTTTATACATTTAGAAATTTCCCTCGATTTCTTTTCACTATTCGTAAAATAAAGAATTTTCTTATGGTTAAGAGTGCTTAAGAGTATCTCCTATACAGTTACAGCTCGATTTGCAACCTTGTTCATAAGTATGTTGAGCTTGATGTTGAGCGCCAAGTTCTTTGGTCCCGAAGGAAGAGGATATATTGCCGGTGCTACCACTATGGCAAGTTTAATGGCTTCTATTGGAGGTTTAAGTATTGGCAGGGTGTTGGTTTTTGAAATCACTCGTCAAAAACTGACTCCGCAGGAATATTTCAGGCGCAACCTTTACTCGCTACTTACTATCGGAATAATATTAACAGCAATCATTTATCTTGTAGCCATTCTAATTTCACTTATTTATCCCAGTTTTTACGGCAAGGTTGATAATAATTTCTATTTTATAGCTTTTCTTACCGTACCGGCAATTATCTGGTCTGCTCAAAGCATGTATCTATTCTCTTCTCTCAACAGACTTCCTGTGCAAAATTCCATGAGCCTGTTAGTACAGATAACGTATGTTGCTAGCGCTGCATTAGCAGTTATGTATTTCAAATTAGGTCTTATCACTTTCTTGTGTCTGATGACTGCAAGTAGCATAGGAACATTTGCGCTCGAAGTAATGTTTATTTCTAGGCTTGTAAAACCAGAGTGTACGGTTCATTGGGATGAAATTGCTATTCTTGTAAAAAACGGTCTAAAAATTCACTTAGATACAATAGGTGGCATACTCATTACTTCAGCAAATATTCTTATTCTCAACTACTATCTTACTCCTCGTGATGTAGGAATATATCAGTTGGCAATGCAACTGGTATCAATGATCATTATTGTGCCTTCTGTCATCAGTCTTACGTTCAATCATGACATCGCTGTTCTAGGTCATGACGCCGCTCTGCTTAAGCATATCAAATATTATTGGAGCGTGATGTTTCTGATGATTCTTATCTGTATCTGTGCTTATTTTCTTATTCCATATGCAATGCTTCTAGTTGCTTCCAGCAAGTTCAACGAGTCGATCGTGATCTTCAGGCTATTGCTTTTTAGTGTTATTGGAAACACGTTCTGTACACTGATGGGGCCACAACTAACCTCTCGTGGTTATTTCAAGTTTTTGTCTGGTTCAACACTTGTTTTTGGTGGAGGTGGATTGTTAATTAGCATGTATATGATTAAAAAATATCAAATGGCTGGCGCTGCATATTCAACGATTGCACTTTATACAGTTGCCATGATTTGTAATTTGTTTTTTTTCGGCTATCTGAAGCGCAAAGCGTCAGGTAACTGCAATTTGAATTCAGTTTCGGCAGCCTAGATTTATGAGAATCACACTGGTCATATCATCACTCTCTGCCGGAGGCGCCGAGAGAGTCATGTCCATCATGGCAAACTATTGGGCAGAAAATGGATGGCACATTACTCTGATTACTCTTGCTGCTCCGTCAACTGACTTCTATAGTATTACCCCCAACGTAACAAGGGTTGGGCTGGATATGCTTACCAATTCAAATAATCCTCTATTTGCAATTCGCAACAACATTATCAGGATATTTCGCTTACGCCGTGCAATAAGAGCGACCACCCCAGACTCTGTCATCTGTTTCATGGACAGAATGAATATCATAACGAGCCTGGCACTTGTTGGCACGGGCATCCCATTAATCCTCTCGGAACGGACTGATCCAGCTCATCATCAAATAGGCAATTTTTGGGAAGTGATGAGAAAATTGTGTTATCCGTTGGCCAGTACATTGGTCGTTCAATCTGAGACGGTTAAGTCATGGTTTGAGAAGACGATATCTAACCTGTCGATTGTAGTGATTCCTAACCCTGTGCTTCCTGTGGTAACCACGACAGAGTCGTTAGAATCACTTCGATCATATCTGAATCTATCTGAAAATTGCAGGATCATAGTTGCAATGGGGAGGCTGGGCCAGGAAAAAGGTTTTGACATTCTAATAAAGTCATTCAGCGATATTGCAACCAGCAACAACAATTGGCATCTTGTAATTTTTGGCGAAGGAGCTTTGAGAAGGAAGTTACAAAACTTGATTGAACATTTAAACATCTCAAGCCGTATCCATCTTCCTGGCAGAATATCAAACCCATCTACGTATCTTAAACAGGCCGATATTTTTGTTATGTCATCACGTTATGAGGGCTTTCCTAATGCATTGTGTGAAGCAATGGCTTGCGGACTACCTGTGATCAGTACTGATTGCCCAAGCGGACCCCGAGAGATCATTCGTGATGGAATTGATGGTATTCTTGTAACATGCGAAGACAGAAATGCATTGGCGCAAGCCATGAACAAATTAATGAATGATGAAATTGAAAGAAAGCATCTGTCGAATAATGCCACGGAGGTGCTGGAACGCTTTGCCATCAAAAAAGTGATGGGTATGTGGGAGCAATCCTTAAAAACGGGAAAATGACAATGGAAAAATCTATAAATACTGTGATCACAATGATTTTCAGTATCTTTGTGCTGGTGATAATCTTTCCACATTTTGCGAACAGCGTTGATGCGATTTACCCAGAATCGTGGGGAGCTCGTGGGGATGGAACAACAAACGATACCAAGGCCTTGCAATCCGCTGTCGATGCCGGAGAAAAAACCAAAACTCCTGTGGTACTTTCAAACAAGACATATCTTATTGATCGCGTCATGGTATCAACTTCAATATCCGGTAGTGGAACATTGAAAATCAATCCAAAGAATACATTTGTGTACAATTGTGTCATGCTAAATGGGAATGATATTACAGTTAGCGATATCAAAATTGATGGCAGCAGTGTCAGTGGTGGTGTGTATTTCCATAAGGGTGATAGAAACTCACTTGTTAACTGTACAATTTCAAATACCAAACGATTCGGAGTATGCGATGATGGGAGAGACGATAGCAGGATTGTTGGGAATACAATCCGTAACGTACAAAGCGATGGATACTATGCCGATGGAATTTATACAAAATCTACCACCCGTTGCCAAATTAAAAACAATATTATTTCACAGATTAATGGAAGGATTGGGATTGTCAGTGAAGGCATAATTAACGGAAAGAAAAGCCGGGATGTTGTAATTAGCGGTAACAAAGTTGAAGATTGCCTTAATAGTCGAGGAACTGAATATAACGCTGGAATATGGGTTGAAAATACTATTAGTGGAACGATTTCAAACAATACTATTAGAAATTGCAACGAATTCGGCATCATGATTGGACTAGTAAACCAGAATAAGGATAATGGTAAAATTATCGTTGAAAACAATGAGATTTCGTTAGCAGATATTGGAATTGCAGTTGCAGAATTAAATTGTGCCCTTGATATTACCGTCACTCATAACACCTTAAGGAATATCGAAACTGGACTATATTTTTGCGGTGCCCGCGACTGTAATTTCACCCATAACTCCATTCGTGGCATTGTTAATGCGGAGAAATTATCAGGAGTCATGAAACGCATGAAAAAGACTACTGATGCTGTTATTTATTTTGACAGCGGATATAAAGGTTATCCCTATTCCAGCAGAAATGTTCGTGTCGATTTCCTAGATGCCGACAGACCTACGAAGTCTCCTGTTTTTTCAGACATTTATAGCACTTTGAGTGAAGGAAACACTCAAGGAAGCCTCACCATGGAACATATAGGTACGGACCAGGAGCCGCGGAACTTTGTATCAACATGCGATAGGACTATCTGGGAAAAGTTTACTGTTCGTAACTCAAGACTAAAGATGCTCAAAACTGACAACTGTAATTTTGCAAAAAAACTTGAATGGATATGATATTTAATATTTATACCATCACATTTTATTATAATTACTTTCCATAAATCATATACTCGATACGGCATAACTGAACAGCAATATTGACGCACGACAACATTGTTGTCAAAATTAGCGCAACAATTTTATTAGGATTTCTATGATGTTTTATCGAATTAACACATATGAACTGAATAAATGCATTAAACAAATGAGTATAGTAATACTCTTTTTTTTATTCATTTATAACCCAAGTTTTAAATTAATGTCATCTGGTTTTACCCGATATATTTTGTTTTTTTTAGTAATCAATCTTTATGGACTTGATGTCATTAAGTATGGACTCACTTCAATAGTTACAAACTCGCAACAGATAAAATTAAAGTCTTTAGAGATGCGCTGTACCTGTTACGCAATACAAATATTAACATTTATTTTGTCATATGTTTCAGCATCAATATTTCTCAACGATCTAATTGAACCAGTATTAGGCAAAAGTGCTGAACCATTTTATTCAGTTTCAATATTTATCGCATGTTCAATATTATTAGTAACTGCTATACGTTACTCCGGTTTATTTAATTATATAGCATTTATTACGTTATCGTTTTTAAGGGGCATCCACATAAGTTTTACACAACCTGATTATTTTATAATTATTTTATGCGTATACTGGTTATTTTTGACAACTTATTTTTTTGGCATCCCCGTTTATCTAAATACCTATGATTTTACATTTCCTGGATATTTATTACAAATATTGCTCCTAGTTTTTATTACAACATTCCTTGCGATACGATATCTGAATAAAATGGGATATTTTAGCTTTGAAGACTTATTACGTCTACTAAGTTACACCATAGCACTTCAGTCAATATTCATAATCCTAGAATGGTTTTATTCACCATTTTCAACTTTTATTCAGACTGTGCTTGTGAAAAACACATCACAAATTTCGCAAATACGATCTTCTGGCATTACCGGATTAGCAGGCGATGGGTTGTCGCTTGTTCAGGCATTTGGTGCAATATTAAGTTATCAAATATTTATGTTTTCTGATTCAGTGAAAAGAAAGTGGCGATTTGTTATATTGTTCATCCTACAAACTATTTCTATAGTTTTTGTCGCAAGAACAGGTTTTGTATTAGTCACTTTTTTTATTTGCACCTCCTTAATTTTTAACAGGTGTAGATTTGCCAATGCCTTTCGATTATTTAAACTTATTACAATATCATTAATTGTGAGTGTGTTACTATACTTGCTTTTAGTCCCGCCAGACATAAAAGTACTTATGGAAGAAAAATTTTTCCCATGGGCTTTTGAATTTGTGTTTTCGTTTATTGAGAAAGGTACTTTTGAAACTGCTTCAACAACGGAGATCAGGCAAAATATGCTATTTTTGCCTGACAATATGAAATCAATCTTAATCGGTGATGGATATTTTCAAGATCCAGGCAATCCTCTAATCAACTATATGGGGACTGATTCTGGTTACGTTAGATTAATATTCTTCGCTGGCTTTATCGGCTCTCTACTATTTTATGCATATTTTATTTTAATGACTTATTTAATGTGCAGAATATCATTTGATCGAAAAAGAGTTTCATTTATTTTGAGTGTTATGAGCATGCTGTTTATAGCTCAAATCAAAATACCTTTTCTATCACATGGAACAACACATATCTTTCTGCTATTGTTTTATTTTAGTTTGCTCAACGAAAATCGACTAGTTGATCATCTAGGTACTTGGCATAAATTTTCATCCACTTACGTTCCATGTACAGCTAACTACACGTTTCATAAAAATACACCTAGTAACTCACCCGAGGCCGAACATTGATTGTTTCTTATGCACCAAAACATACAAAGTTTGGATTAAGATATCAATCATCATATACCGAGTTATTCTACGAAAGTGCTATATTAATACCCACTTCCTCAAATAAATAAAAGAGAGAACAAAAAAATGCAGAATATATTTTTTATAATACCATCTTTGTGTAATGGAGGTGCTGAACGTGTAGCATCAAATCTTGCCAATCACTGGTCCGTAAACGGGAATAACGTTACTATCGTTACCTTTGCACAACAACATAAAGATTTTTTTGAATTACAACCATCAATCAAAAGAATTGAGTTAAATCTTGCATATTTGAGCGAAAGTTCTGTAGATTTCATGTGGAAAAATATTCGACGAATGATGCAATTACGTAAATTACTAAGACATCATAAGCCAGATCTAGTTGTTTCTTTTATGGTAGAAGCTAATGTACTACTTGCTTTGTCTGCTTACGGAATATCTAATATAGTTACTGTCGGTTCGGAACATACTTATCCACCTAATACACCTTTAGGTAGGTTTAAAGAAATTCTGCGTAAATATTCTTATGGACAGCTATCAGCAGTAGCAGCACTCACAAAAGAATGTGCTAATTGGATTGAAGTCCATACAAGAGCTAAACATGTACCGGTTCTTCCAAATCCAGTGCCCTGGCCAATGCCTCAACAACAACCAATCTTATTACCACAAACAATATGTAATACTGATCGTAAACTTGTATTAGCTGTGGGACGATTAAGCCAAGAAAAGCAATGTAACGTAATGATAGATGTTTTTTCTAAACTTGCACACAAATATCCAGACTGGGATTTGGTATTTATTGGCGAAGGTCCAGAGCGAGATACGTTGGAAAAACAAGTTACCTCAGTTGGATTAAAAGGCCGTATTTTCCTTCCTGGTAGAGTTGGTAATGTGGGAACTTGGTATGAACGAGCGGATATCTATGTAATGACCTCCCGTTATGAGGGATTCCCTAATACTCTGGCAGAAGCCATGGCTCACGGCCTACCAGCAATTAGTTTTGATTGTGACACAGGCCCACGTGATATTATTCGAAATGGTATAGATGGTATATTGGTACCGCCTAGAGATATTGTTGCATTTACGTCAGCACTTAACCTCTTAATGAATGACAATAAGTTAAGAACACAATATGGTAGTTGTGCTATAGAAGCTAGAAACAGATTCTCTATGGAGAGCGTAGTTGAAATGTGGGAACATTATTGGTTTGTGGCACCACAACCTGTTAAATAGCATCATAGTGATACCGATCGACACGATCAAGTCCCAAGAATTTTTAAATCATTATTTAAACTATGATTATTTCAACAGAATGTGCAGAGAACAGATCGTATTAAGCACTAATTAGATTTATAATTTCTACGACAAGTATCATTAGGAATTAAAATGTTAAAAGTTATTCACATAATAACCGGTCTGGGTATCGGCGGTGCAGAGATGATGCTTTACAAATTGCTTTCATCTACAAACCGAAATGAAATTGCTTCTACTGTGGTTTCACTCTCTGATAATGGACCCATGGGAGATAAAATCAAAGATCTTGGAATTGAAGTAATTTGCCTCGGTATGCGGCGTGGAGTTCCAAGTTTAACTGCGTTAACAAAACTAGTTTCTCTTATTAGGGGGAAAAAACCTCATCTTGTGCAAACATGGATGTACCATTCTGATTTATTAGGTGGAATTGCGGCAAAATTTGTAAAAAACACAAAAATTGTGTGGGGTATACACCATTCAAATCTTGATTTTAATGTTAATAAAGGCCGTACAATTTTAACGGCAAAATTATGTGCATTTTTATCACGATACATACCTGACAAAATTATCAGTTGTTCACATGTAGCTGAAATGGTGCATATTAAATTTGGATACATACCACATAAAATAAAAGTTATACCAAATGGATTTGACCAATTAATTTTTTGTCCTGACAAGTTCTCATACATTTCAGTCAGAGAGAATTTAGGATTAAATAAAGATAACTTATTGGTGGGGCTTATAGGGCGCTATCATCCACAGAAGGATCATATAAATTTTATAAATGCAATTTCAATGCTTCCGCATCTAACACATGATGTCAAATTCATTATGTGTGGCGAAGGGATATCTTGTGAAAATTTAGAACTTTCGGCGATAATAAAGAAGTATGGTTTACAACAAAAGGTACTTTTATTAGGACCTCGCGATGATATCCCAAGGATCATGGCCTCGCTTGATATTCTGGTTTCATCATCATGCGGAGAGGGGTTCCCAAATGTGATTGGAGAAGCTATGAGTTGCGGAGTACCCTGCATTGTTACTAATGTGGGAGATTCAGGTTGGCTGGTCGGTGATACCGGTATGGTTGTCCCGCCACGCAATCCGTTGGAATTGTCAACAGCTCTGCACAAAATGATCATGTACTACAATAGTGATGAACGACAGGAGTTAGGTCGACGGGCACGACAGCGAATAATAAACAATTTCTCATTAGGTGCTGTATCCAAACAGTATGAGGAATTATATTACCATGTCATTGCCGAACAAGGAGTGTAGTACAGATGTGTGGTATAGCCGGTTTTATTGGAACGAAAAGTTCTGCTTTTAATTCAGAAAAAATTCTCACAGCAATGTGCGATACCATCAGACATCGTGGGCCTGACGACAGCGGGTATTGGTTAGATACAAAAGCTGAAGTTGCTTTGGGACATCGTCGGCTTTCAATACTCGATCTTTCCCCTGCAGGCCATCAACCAATGCACTCAGAGTCCGGTCGCTACGTGATCGTTTTTAACGGTGAAATATACAATCACCATGTAATTCGGTCTGAACTGGAAAACATTACCTCGTTTAGTTGGCGTGGTCATTCTGATACTGAGGTAATGCTTGCGGCATTTGATGAGTGGGGGGTCGAGGAGGCTGTGAAGCGTTTTCTCGGCATGTTTGCAATAGCGCTTTGGGACAGAAAAAATCAGACTCTCTATCTCATACGTGACAGAATGGGTGAAAAACCACTCTATTATGGATGGTCAGGCAACAGTTTCTTATTTGCCTCTGAGCTCAAGGCACTTCGTACGCATCCTGATTGGCAAGGTGAAATCAATAGAGATGCTCTTGCATTATATCTAAGACATAACTATATACCATCACCATATTCAATCTATAAAGGTATCCATAAGCTTACACCAGGTACAATTCTAACACTTGATTTCAGTAAATCGTGTCAGAAAAAAGAATGTGTTACTCAACCTTACTGGACATTAAAAGATACAGCAAAACAGGGAGTAATTAATCCGTATTCAGGCTCTGAGTCAGAAGCAGTCGATGAGTTGCACCATTTATTAAGAGACGCCGTTCAGATGCAAATGGTTGCAGATGTCCCTTTAGGTGCTTTTCTTTCAGGAGGTGTTGATTCATCTACCATTGTGGCACTCATGCAGTCCCAGAGTTCACGACCTGTTAAAACATTTACTATTGGATTTAAGGAAGCAAAATATAATGAGGCAGAATATGCCCTTGCGGTAGCAAAACATCTTGGCACTGACCATACGGAACTTTATATATCGCCAGATGATGCGCTCAAGGTTATACCACGCTTGCCAATGTTGTATGACGAACCTTTCTCCGACTCATCTCAGATACCGACATTTCTTGTCTCTGAACTAACAAAAAAAAATGTAACAGTGAGTCTATCCGGTGATGCCGGTGATGAACTTTTTTGTGGTTATAACAGATATGCCAAGGCAGCTAATATTTGGAGAAAGATAGGATGGGTTCCTGCCATCATTCGTCAAGCTATGGCATCTGGCATAAAGGCAATACCTGATTTTAAAAAGGAAATACTCAGGGGAATAGAGTTTCAAAAATCAGACCGTTATGGACATCCCAGTTCAGCAGGAGTCAAACTACACCATTTAAGCGAGATTTTAGGCTCCAAAAACGAAGTAGAACTGTATCGTAGCATGGTATCACATTGGAAAAAACCTTCAGCAATTGTTGCAGGCTCTGTTGAACTATCAACAGCCTTGACTGATGCTAGCCGCAGACCAAGTATGCAAAATTTTGCAGATAATATGATGTTTATTGATATGCTATCGTATTTGCCTGACGACATTTTGGTAAAGGTTGACCGATCCGCAATGGGTATAAGTTTAGAAACCCGTGTGCCATTTCTCGACTACCGGATTGTTGAGTTTGCATGGAGGATTCCCCTATCCATGAAGATACATAATGGGCAAGGAAAATGGCTACTGCGACAAATTTTATACAACTATGTGCCTAAGGAGTTAATTGAACGTCCCAAAGTAGGGTTCGGCGTTCCGATTGATTCATGGTTACGAGGACCATTGCGAGATTGGGCGGAAGGCCTGCTTTCCGAGGACAGGTTAAAACGGGAAGGTTTTTTTAACCCTACACCTATCCGTCAAAAATGGCATGAACATCTTTCCGGCCTGCGTGATTGGCAATATGATCTGTGGGATATCCTTATGTTTCAGGCCTGGTTGGAGGTACAGTGAAGATTGTTGTTATTGCTGGTTATGCGAAATCATTAGTTAATTTCCGTGGACCTCTACTTCTTGCGTTATTGAAAGCTGGGCATGAAGTAATAGCCTGTGCTCCAGAAGATGATCAAAAAGTAACCAACATTTTAAATAGCATGGGAGTACATTATAGAACTGTACCACTTGAACGAACCGGGATGAACCCTGTTAAAGATTTGATATCCTTGGTACGGATAAAACGTTTCCTGCACTCGTGTAAACCTGACATTGTTTTGAGCTATACAATTAAGCCGGTAATATATGGATCATTAGCTGCAAAATGGGCCGGGGTACCATCCATTTATTCAATGATTACGGGTCTCGGATATGCTTTTCTGAAAGACGGTTACAAAGGTTTAATTATAAGGAAATTTGTAACAGGTTTGTATTGTTCCGCATTGCACTTTAATACCTCTGTATTTTTTCAAAACCCCGATGATCGTGACTTATTTATAAAATTAGGTATCCTTACTGAACTAAAAACTGTTCTTATTAACGGTTCGGGAGTGGATATCGACTATTACGCAGCAAATCCACCCGACAATGCTCCTGTTTTCTTAATGATTGCTCGTTTGTTACGAGACAAAGGTGTTTTAGAATATATTGAAGCAGCACGTATTCTAAAACACAAATACCCACAAGCAATATTCCAATTACTTGGTCCTTTTGACAGTAATCCGGCAGGTATATCAAAAATTGATCTTAATGTATGGCAGCAGGAAGGAATCATAGAATACCTAGGTTCTACAAATGATGTCCGCCCCAACATACAACATGCCAATATTTATGTTTTACCCTCCTATCGCGAAGGCACACCACGCACGGTTTTGGAAGCAATGGCTATGGGGAGACCGATTGTGACAACAAATGTTCCTGGCTGTCGTGAAACTGTCATAAATGAATATAATGGTTTTCTTGTGGAAGTTAAAAACTCAAAATCCCTTGCAATAGCGATGGAGAAATTCATTCTGCAACCTGAGTTAATTGTCCGAATGGGAACGCGTAGTCGTGAAATCGCCGAAGAAAAATATGATGTACACAAAGTGAACACAGTAATTATGCAAGAGATTGGATTAACGTAATGCTTTGTAGATTTTTTGATCTTATTGTAACAATTATTGGATTGTTTATACTTTTGCCCTTTTTACTTCTATTGGGTTTGCTTGTACGTTTCAAACTTGGTTCACCAATATTTTTCCGTCAACAACGTCCCGGCCTCCACGGAAAACCATTCATGATGTACAAGTTTCGCACCATGACCGATGAGCGTGATGTCTCCGGCAACCTGCTTCCCGATGCTGACCGACTCCCCCCTTTTGGCCGTTTTCTGCGCAGCAGTAGCCTTGATGAACTCCCTGAGTTGCTGAATGTACTCAAGGGAAATATGAGTCTTGTTGGCCCACGCCCCTTGTTAATGCAATATCTTCCGCTTTACAATCCGGAACAGGCTCGACGCCACGAGGTTCGCCCCGGTATCACCGGCTGGGCACAGGTTAATGGTCGTAACGCCATCAGTTGGGAAGATAAATTCAAACTGGATGTCTGGTACGTGGACCATCGATCTTTCTGGCTTGATTTGAAGATTCTCTGGATGACGTTTCATAAGGTGTTCAAACGCGAGGGAATCAGCCAGGATGGTCAGGCTACGATGGAACCTTTTAAAGGGCAATAGCTCTGTATTTTGCAGAATCCCCAAAGAAAGATAAATTGTGAATTACCATGATCAAAAAAAAAATCTTCGTATTCGGCGCCAGTGGTCATGCCAAAGTAGTTATCGATATCATCGAACATCAGGGACTATATGACATTGCCTTTCTCGTCGATGATGATCTTTCGCTTAAAGGAACTGAAGTGTATGGCTACCCGGTTATCGGTGGCAAACAGGAGTTACTTGCAAACAGTGTCCAACACGGGATAGTTGCTATAGGTAGTAACAAAGCACGTAGATCAGTGGCTTTATGGCTGGTTGACAACAATTTTGAGTTTATAACTGCTATCCACCCTGCTGCACAGATTGCACGAGGTGTATCCATCGGAAAAAATAGTGTGATTATGGCCGGCGCCATTATTAACTCGGATTGCACGATCGGTAGCGATGTCATAATCAATACAAAAACGAGCATTGATCATGATTGTGTCATCGGTGATGGAGTACACATTGCTCCTGGAGCTACTCTGTGCGGAACCGTTTCCGTTGGAATCGGTTCCTTTGTCTGCGCCGGTTCAACCATCATTCCTAACCTGACCATAGGTAACAATGTAATTATCGGTGCTGGATCAACGGTTATCCGTAATCTGCCCGACAATGTGACTGTAATCGGCAGCCCGGCGAAGCTTGTGAAACAAGATTAGAACAGTTAAAAATATGGGAGAGGATCATGCCTGATACATTATCCGTCAATGGCGGTAAACCTGTGCGTACAACACCTTTTGCACCATGGCCATTTTTTGCCGAGGACGAAATAGAATCGGTAACATCAGTCTTGCGCTCCGGCAAGGTCAATTACTGGACCGGCACGGAAGGACGGGAATTTGAAAAGGAATTCGCCGCTTATACTGACTGCAAATACGCCATTGCTTTGGCAAACGGTACTGTAGCACTGGAGTTGGCCTTGTATGCCCTTGGTATTGGACCGGAGGATGAGGTCATTACCACCTGTCGTACGTTTATTGCCTCTGCCAGCTGTATTGTGATGCGGGGAGCCAAACCGGTACTGGCAGATGTGGATCCGGTCAGTCAAAACATTACGGTAGATACTATTCGACCTTTAATTACCTCCCGTACCAAAGCAATCATCTGTGTTCACCTGGCAGGTTGGCCCTGTGATATGGATGCAATCATGGAACTTGCCCGGGAGCATGGTTTAAAGGTGATCGAGGATTGCGCTCAGGCTCACGGAGCAACCTACAAAGGTAAACCAGTCGGTTCACTTGGTGATGTGGCTGCATTTTCCTTCTGCCAGGATAAGATCATGACCACTGGCGGTGAGGGGGGGATGCTGACGACCAACCATGAGCATCTGTGGCGGAAAGCATGGGAATTCAAAGATCATGGCAAGAGTTATGACACCGTTTACAATCGTCAGCACCCGCCTGGCTTTCGCTGGCTCCATGAATCGTTCGGCACCAACTGGCGAATGACCGACATGCAATCAGCCATCGGAAGAGCGCAACTGAGAAAACTCCCGGAATGGACTACAAAACGACAACATTTTGCCACGTTGCTCACCGAATCGTTTCTTTCCATTCCGGCACTGCGTGTCACTCCGGCTCCACCTGAAATTGGTCACGCCATGTACAAATACTATGTTTTTGTTCGTCCTGAGATGCTTGCGGCTGGCTGGGACAGAGACAAGGTTATCAATGCCATCACGGCAGAAGGAATCCCCTGTTTTAGCGGTAGTTGCAGTGAGATTTATCTGGAAAAGGCATTTACTGATTCGGGGTTTGGCCCTGAGGAGAATCTTCCTGTTGCCAGAGAATTAGGAGTAACAAGTTTGATGTTTCTGGTACATCCGACATTAATAAACGAACATATATCTGACACTATCACTGCAGTAAAGAAGGTTATGAAGACAGCCGCTATTTAACAACATATTGTTTTTAAATTAAAAGCATATTCGTTACAGACAAAAAAGGGCTGACAAGAGATATATCTCTTGCCAGCCCTTTTTCATTACTACGGTGTTACGGTAACAGTATTCGAGTTTCCAGACCAGGCAACACTATTGCCTGCTTTAACCTGATAGAAATAGGTCGTACCCGTTACAACGGTATTATCGGTATAGGTCGTCAAAGTAGTACCGTATACATTTACCGAAGTAAGCCCAGACGTAAAGGTATTATTTAACGCCCTTTGCACTTGTATAACATTCTCATTATTAGCGTTGTCAACCCAATTCAATACTACCTGCGTTGGAGAAGTCGCCGTTGCCGTCAACCCTGATGGAGCAGCCGGGACAATCTGGGCAAGTGTTACACTCGCAATGTTCGAGAACGTGGTGGACCACCCAACTGAATTACCACTACGTACTCTGTAGTAATATGTTGTGCCTGGAACCCCTGTATTATCGGTATAGGTCGTCAAAGTAGTACCGTATACATTTACCGAAGTAAGCCCAGACGTAAAGGTATTATTTAACGCCCTTTGCACTTGTA
>DAINBV010000017.1:39006-62809 GCA_036732725.1 Geobacteraceae bacterium
TTTACCGAAGTAAGCCCAGACGTAAAGGTATTATTTAACGCCCTTTGCACTTGTACAACATTCTCATTGTTAGCGTTGTCAACCCAATTTAATACTGCCTGCGTCGGAGAAGTCGCCGTTACCGTCAGCCCTGATGGAGCTGCTGGGGCAGTCTGGTTGATCTTGAGACTATAGGACGTGTTAATTGTAGTTGCTGCACTATCAGTCAACGAAATTGCAACCGGGAATGTGGCAAAAATACCTGTCGGAACAGTATTAGGCACAGGAATACCACTGATTACACCTGTAGAGGGATTAATCGACAAACCAGAGGGCAATCCGGTGGCTGACCACGTGAACGGCAATGTTTGTCCTATTGCAGTTAATTGAAAATTATACGCAACATTCACACCACCATCAGGTAAAGCAGTGGTGGTAAAACCAGCTGGTGGTACTGTCAACGTAGTAGTTGCTATTGATACTCCACCATTAGAATCCGTCACCTTGAAATTAATTGTATGAGTTCCGGCACCTAAGACAGACATCAGAGATTTATAGGAGATCGTTGGGTTAGCCGTTAAAAACTCATAGCCATTTTTGTTATCCACATCCCAGGCATAGGAAAGTACATCACAGGCATCCGCATCGGTTCCCGTACCATTCAATGTTACGCTGATTCCATTAAGCATGGTGTACGGTCCGCCATGGTTTGCTACCGGAGCATTGTTGGTCACCGTAATGTTCTTGGTAACCTGTGCGGTTTCACCACTCAAGGCAGAGATACCAAGGGTAACCGGGTAATTACCGGCATGCAGTGTGGAGAGAGTCACGGTTGGAGTTGAATAGCTAACGCTATTGATCAGCCAACTGTAACTGGAGATACTGCCGGTTGAAGCACTGCTGTCAAAGGTTATGGGAGTACAAACACTGAATGAGGCACCGTTGTTCGGCGTAAAATCAGCGCTGATGGTACTGTTGATTGTTACATTAACCGGGCTGGAGATTACCATCCCTCCCATGAAACTGAGAGTCGCCTTGGCAGTCATGCTGTGTGATCCTGCTGTAGCCCCGGTCCAGGAGAACTGATAGGGTGCTGCGGTAAGACTACCGATCAGGTTGGCGCCATCATACAGAGCAACCTGGGTAACCGTCACACCCGTAGGCACACCGGCAACCGTGGCATTGATGACAACCGGTCCGGCAGGGGTAAAGGTACTGGCAGCATTATCAACTGCAACAGTAACCGTGGGAGCGCCACCAGCATAGGCAAATGTGGAGCCTTTGGCATTGAACGCTTCTACGATGTAGGTTTCACCTTTAGAGGCAGCACCAGGATCGGCAAAGGTGGTGCTGTTGGCAGGTATCATGACACTGTTCAGTGAAATTGGCTTGCCAGTAATATCGGTCTGGAAACTACCGGTAGTTGTGCGATAGACATTGTAACCAATTTCATTGGCGGCATTACGGTAGTCTTCCGGATTGGCAGAAATCACCGTGATCGGAGTCGGATCAACCCAATTGACTCCGTTGGCATCCAATGATGCCGTAAATGCCGGCGGAAGCTCTGCCACATAATTAAGAACGATCGGACGCATCATGTCCATCTCTTCGTGGGAGAGAATGTGGCAATGCCAGACATATTCCCAACCGAAGTTATGCAGTGTATTGGTAACACCACCGGCATAGGGTGACGGTGCAACATAGGCCTGACCGGTCGCCGGGTCGATGCTGTTGAAGCCCATGGTGGAGTTGATCGGAATGGCCGGATTCAGCGGACGGATACTCTCGGGGATACCGAACGGCAGCGCTGGCGCCCGAGGGCGTACGGCTACGATGGTATCTTCCAGGGGACTGATTTTAACCGTATCCTTCCACCCCAGTTCATTCGGCTCGGGCATGAGAATTTGGCCATCCCACCCTACCCGGTTGAGCAACTGGACATCGAAGATATGGAAGTGAATCGGATGGGTATCAACACCGTTGTGTGAAATTTTCCAGATCTGGGTACCATCGGCCAGAGTCGTAGTACCTGGTACAACCTGGACATTATACGACACTGAATTATTGATGTTTTCCGTGGCCAGATCAGCAAAACCGTACAGAATCAGATTGGCAGTCAGGGTGGTAGGATTGGGGATCTGCATGCCAAGGTTACCGCTCATGCGGCCGTAGACCGGATCAAAAGAAGCACCCATTTCGTCATGAATACCCTTCGGCTCCTGTCTGGCAACCACCTGTTCACCTGCTACGGTAACAAACTGAATATTGGCATCGTTGATCTGTGAAATCCCTTCCCACGGGAAGTTCAGCGGGAAGTAGGAATTGGGATAGGCGCTGGCATAGGATGCCTGACCAACGATGATCGGTTCCTGGCTACGTTCAAAGAGAGTCTTGGTTGGTGCCGGATTGATGGCAGTTGCAGGAGCAGCTGACGTAAATTCCGCTTCCAGAGCAGCCTGATTAAAGCTGAATGATGGAGCGCCGTCGACTACGCTTCCCGTTCCACGTACGATAACCTGCAGAACCGTACGGGTATTGGGGGCATAACCGGGGAGCACACCATGGGGAACATTGCTGGCATTGGCAGGATCGACAACCCAGGCTCCGGTGGCAGGATCAAGTACGCCACCTGCGCCATAACCGCCGTTCGCACGCAAATCAGGTGCGCCGGTATAATAATCATACACCGGTACACGGGCCGGCCAGGCTGCCGGAGCATCGTTATACAGGATCAGAGTTTTGCCGGCATAGGCACTGAAATCAACCAGTACATCGGCACGTTCGGCAGGTCCGAGCGCCAGACCCATTTTATCAACATTGCCAACCCAGAAGGCGGTCGGATCGGTTATATAGGTGATCGGTTGCGGATTGATTACCACCGGCTTGGGGAGGAAACCACCTTCGGTAGCGATTTGCAGGAAGCTTGGTCCAAAGTTGGGACAATTCATGCCGCCAGGCTGGCAGGCACCCGGATCCGGCACGCCGCCGTCACGGCCATCCACCGGCCAGTCTACCGGCCAGTTATTGGCGGCAGCCAGCGCTGCCGATGCGGGGACCATCTTCACTTCCGTCAGATTCGATTTACCGGCTGCTGTCAGACGAGCATCAGGGCTGACATTCCCCGCCGTCGAATCGGCGATATAGAATGACAGGTTCTGAAAACGGTCATTGGCTGCATTCAGGATCCTGAAACGATAGGTACGCGGATCTACGGTAACCGAAGGGAAGGCCGTACCGTTAACAACCACGCTATCCTGGAAGGCTTCCATCCCCATAGAAACATTCGGTGTTCCCGGTATCTGCTCAGGCTGTCCGGGGGTCTGACAATTGGCAAGAATGAACGGGTTGGGGCTGCTGCAATCCGGATCATAGTAGGGGTTCGCTTTCGGGCCAACATCAACAACGGTAGCCGGGTAGAACCAGGGGCCATACATCCAGCGCCCAAACGGGTTGACCCCTCCGGCGCCGGCAATCGAACTTTGCGCCGGCATATAGACGTGAGGTAGCCAGAGATCGCCGGTTACCGGAGTCTTGATTCCATTGATGCTTGAACCGCTCCCCCAGTTCCAAAGCGGGTCGCTTACCCGAACCTGGGTCGTCGGCTGTCCGGTGACCGGGTGGGTAACCGGCGTGGCATCAACAAAGGTTTTATCCTGAATGACCAGCGGCACCATCAATTCAGCCGGCGGGATCAATCCACGATTAACAAGATCCTGCTCGTATTTGTCAGTGATCAGGTATCCTGCAGCTTCACCGGCATACACATTCAGACGGGTGATGCCGAAAGCATGGTCATGGTAGAACATTAAACGGGCGCTCTGCTGGTTGGTGAAATAATAGGTAGATTCACCAGGGCCGGGAGCAGGCATATCAGGTACATTCTGCATACTGACCCCTTGTTTGAAAGGGGTTACTTCGCCAGCCGGGGTGATCCACTGGTGGGGAGTGCCATCACTGATCCATGGAGTGCGGCCACCATGCAAATGGATGTCGGCACGGTTTTGCGGGTAGCTGGCGCAACCATTGGGATTGTTGAGCGGTGTATTGTCACATGGTTGACCGGCAGCGTCTGCCGGACCGGTGCCGGAACCCATGACGGTTGTGTCAGTCGGAATGAAGAGGTCGCCACCTGAACCGGTGGGGAGCTGATTGATGAATTTGAGGCGCACCGGCCGATCGCGTTCGGCTACGATGATAGGACCGAGATAGTTAATCGGAGCAACGGGGTTGCCGGCGGAGTCAAGCTGAACATAACCACGCAAGGTGGTTGGGTTCAGATCGCTGTGCAACTTCTTGGTATATTGCCGCAGCGCAATAATGTAGTAGTCCGAACCGGGATAGGTGGTGGTATCCGCTACGGCGACGGGAAGATACTGACCCAGGTTGTTGGCCTTGGCAGCCCCCAAACCGGGAAGTGTATCGACAAATTTAGCCATGGGCGGACTGTTGGCCCAGTTGGCTGTGGTGTAATAATCGGGAGTTGCCCAGTTACCGTTCACATCCTTGGGACCGGTTGGAATCTGTGATACCGGCGCAACAGCTCCGGCTATCTGCGGCATACTCCAGATGCAGAGCACAACCAGCGCCAGCCAGTATCGCCAAACATCTTTCATTCTCATCGCGTTCATAGTTCCTCCTTATTGACCTTGCTACGGTTTGGAATTGTCATTCACATGTCCATTGCCGCCACGTTGCGACTGTTTGACCTGCTGTTTGGCCTTATAGACTTTCAACCGTTCCGCCTTGAGTGCATCGGCGGCAACTTTCTTCTTTTCATGGGTGACTTGTTGTGCTTTTTGCTTGCGATGATTTTCGACTTTTGCCGCCACTTCCGGCGTCATCTCTGCGGCCAGTGCGGTTACGGCAATAACCCCACTCAACGATATCAACGTTGATATCACCATCCAGATCCCCAGCGTGCCAAGCGTCCTGATCTTCATCTCGTGCTCCTTTCCCCATCCGTTATTTGGAACATTTTTTAACATCCACCTGCAAAAACCATAATAGAGACCAATTAGACCTTGTTTGTTTATTGAGTCTTTCACTTAGTTATAGCAGGTTTAATGCCAACGAGTTTTTCATGTATTATCAACACGTTAAACAATACGAGCCTTTTAACGTAGATACTGTTTTTACATTTTAGTGACAATCGGTCTGGGGAGGCTGTCGTAATTTTTTACATGTGGCAGGAATGAGTTGAGAGTTGAGAGTTGAGAGTTGAGAGTTGGGGAGTTGGGGAGTTGGGGAGTTGGGGAGTTGAGAGTTGTGAGTTGTGAGTTGTGAGTTGGCAATGATTACGGTATCACCCATTCACTGCGAGGGATCAACGCCGGCTCAGCACCGGGGCCAAGCTGAATAATGTAGCATCCTTTGGAGACGTAGCGCTGCCCTGGGCCAAAACTCAGACGTTCATAATCACGAGCGATGACGTCCATCTGCATGCTCATGACGTCCAACAGATGATCACGGTACAGGTCATTATACATGAGCCCCAATCCCCGCAAGGTTACCTGGGTCAACATGGTAAGGGTACGTGACGTAATCCTGCGCTCGCCAAAGTTTTTGGCACTGGAGACCAGCGGAACTTTGAAATCGAAACCACCTTCCTTGCTCCCAACATAGGGGGTCAGGCGATAAGGGTAGGTAATATAGATCTTGTTGCGGATTTTTTCAGGGATCGCCACGGTCTGTTTACCCAGATATCCCGATGAGACAAATATTTTTACATCGGGAGGCAAATCTGACAGGAGTGCCGGCAGTGATGATAAGCGGGAGGCATCTACCCACAGGAGCAGTATCACAGGAGGATGTTTAGTATTCAAAGTCTTGAGAATATCATCGCCCCGCAATTGTTCGCCAGACAGGGTGATGGTCGTGACAGGTGGTCGTTCACGTTCCTGCCAGGTCCTGGTAAATCCGGATGCCAACGCCCTGGCGGTGGGAGAATTCTGGACTATCTGAAGAATTGATGTTTCAGCAGAAATGTTCTCTAGAGTGCTCAGGTAGCGGGCTGCAGCTTCACCTTCCTGAGCATAGCCTTTATTAAAATAGTATGTGTACCAGGCAGAGTCGGAAATCACCGGGTAATCGGTGATCGGATAGAGACAGGGAAGATGTTGTTCTTCGCAAAATTGATGAATTGGGTGCCAATCCTGATTGGAGATCCCTCCCAACAGCGCAAAAACGGGTTTACTACTCTGGTAGGCTGTCAATTGTTGCTGCCAGGTTTCCGGCGCCCCTTTTAGCTCCCACACATCGAGCGTCGCTTGACGAAATGCGTATTTCATATCAACGGTTGGCACATAGCCAAACTTGATAAAATCTTTATAGACATCAACCTGCTGATTTTTTTGATCGATAAAACTCTGCAGTGGGGCCAGCAATGCCTGGCGGTCTTCCGGACTGACATCATCGGTAATAACCGTAGCAAAGGCAAGCCTCCCCTGGCTGGCGCCCGGTGAGAAATCCCGTGATAACAGTTCCAGATAGCTGATCAAAATCGACATATCCGTATTTGCCAACAGATAGCGGGGCATCACATCATTAAATTGTTGTCCGCCAGGGCCTATTCCAAAGTGTAAGGCATTGGCAAGGGTCTCGCGGCTATAGGCAGGACGCTCGACCAAGGTCTTGGCATAGTGATAACGATCAGCTTGATCAGGAGCATCCAGTTGTGAAGGGGGACGACGATACGGTTTATACAGTTTGACTCCGGTGGTGGGTGGGGTGATCACCCCCCCCTCAAAAGATCCCAACCCGGCGCGCATATGACAACTGACACATGAGAATGATCGTCCATCAACTTCCACATCCCCCCGTATCACGGCTTCCATCGGTTCACCGGAAGGGAGAATACCCTCTCGGTACATTCTCTCCCCCAGACGGATTATTTCATCCTTTGCAAGGGGTGCGGTTGCGGCAGAGCAAGCGCTGGTAACAACATGGAGCAAGAGCATGATGAACAGCACACATACCATTGGAGTTCTGTTCATCATGCCTGCTCCTCTCCTAGTTACCTGCGACCCGCTGGTATTCTTGCAGAAATTCGCTGGAACTCATCATCCCGTAGAGCCGCACAAAGCTTCCGTCTTTGGGATTTCTGATGATATTGATCGGGTAGTGGGACATTTTATCAGGGATGTAGGCATTAAAGGCCCGCATGACTTTTTCTATATCCGACCGACTGCCAGTCAGAAAATCCCACCCCGGTTTGGCCCGGAAACGCTTGAGATACTCTTTCATGACACGGGGAGTGTCATGTTCCGGATCAATCGTAACTGAAATCAGACGAGGTGCTTTTCCCGTACTTGCCAGACGGGTCTGCAGATTGGTAAAGCCGGCTGAAAGCACCGGACAGATGGTGGTACAGGTTCCATAGATGAAATCGATCACGACCGGTTTGTCGGAAACTATCAAGCTGCTGATGTTGACCCTTTTCCCTTCCTGGTTAAGAAGAACAACATCAGGCAGCTTGTATGCTTCAACCGTGCGTTTGTATTTCTGTTCGGCAGCCGCAGCTTCAGGTACAAAGCCCAAACAACCGGCCAAAGTCGAAGCGACAAACGTACAAATAGCAAGTGTCGTTGTAAATGTCCTCAGCATGAACACTCCTGACTACTCACGAATAGTTACTTTTTATCCCCTGCAGGAGCTGGCTTGGGAACAACCACCGGCACATCCGCTGCTTTTACTTCCAGCAATTCCACTTCAAACGACAAGGTTGCACCGGGTAAAATCAGATCGCCGGCGCCGTTATCACCATAGGCCAGATTGGCAGGGCAAACCAGTTGAGCCTTGCCGCCCGGCTTCATAAGCTGTAACCCTTCCGTCCAGCATTTGATCACATTGTCCAGCTTGAACTCCAATGGCTTGCCCCGTTTGTAAGAGCTGTCAAATTCTTTTCCATCGGGAAGCGTTCCTCTGTAATTAACTTTGACAATCTCAGACGACTTGGGAGAGTCACCCTTCCCTTCATTGATTGATCGATAGACCATGCCGCTGCCGGTTTTGACAGCCCCTTTTACCTGGGCTGCAGCGTCCAGGAACTCCTTACCTGCTGCGGCCTGTTTATCCCCCAGCTGCTTGCGGCGGCTACGCGCCAGTTCCTGTACCTTGGGGGTATAACTGGCAAGATCAAAACCGGGCTGTTTGCCGCTCTGTGCCTCCATCAAACCCATTTTGACATATTCCAGTTCGTCCTGCGTCAGATTGAATACTGACAATGATTTAGAGATTGCTGCTCCGATCGAATAGAGGGTTTTCTGGTCATCGGTTTTCGGGGCATCAAGGGCAAAGGAAGGTGTTGCAAGGAGGAGCGTTGTGGCAATCAGTGCGAGTTTTTTCATGTTTGCTGTTCCTTTTCTGTGAGGGAGTATGTGCCTTTGTAGCACGGAGTATACCAAGAAAATATGAAACGTGTCTACGAGCAGCGTTTGCGGCATCCCCTATCAGGCTATAAAGCCCCCAGGACTTTGAGCAGGTGCGGTATCATCTGTTTTTTACGGGACATAACCCCTTTCAATTCATACAGATGCGGTTCCAGCTGGGGATATCCCATGACGTGGGCCAGTTCATTTTTTCCTTCCATCAGAAACAGGGTAATCTCACTGGTGATATCAGTCACCATGACCCCGGCCATGTCAAGCTTGTCAGCTCTCTTTACCTGTTTGAGCACTTCCCGCAGCTCGTCTTTACGTTCATAAAATTCATCGAAACCGACCACTTCCACCTGCCCGACACCAAACAGGGTATCATTGGAGTTAAAATGTTTAAAATCGGTACGAATCGCCTTTTCATTACTGGAATAAGCCGAAAAACCACTGCAGGCCGAAAAGATTTCTTTTCCGAACTGGGCATGTTCCACCCCGCTGATTCCTTCCAGCCACAGGGCTATTTCACGGTCACGTGCCGTAGTCGTGGGTGATTTGAGGATCACCGTATCGGAGAGGATCCCGGCCATCAGCAGCAGGGCTACCGGTTGATCCGGAATCAGATTACGCTCCCGGTAGAGACTGGCGACCACCGTACAGGTACTTCCGACCGCGGCAGCCATAAACGTGATCGGTTGATTGGTAGGGGGATTACCGAGCTTGTGGTGGTCAATGATCTCCAATATTTCGACAGCATCGGCTCCCGGAACCGCTTGGGACAACTCATTGTGATCCACCAGGATCAGGGCAAAGGGGAGCGGTGTCAACAGGGATGATTTGGTGGCAATACCGGCAATGGTCCCATCCTCTTCCACGGCAATCACTGCCGGTTCCCCGGAATGCATCAGTTTCAGACGCAGGTGATCGAGTGATTCAGCCACACCGATTTTTTCGCAGCGCGTTTCCATGTAGCACGATATCGGCGTCGAGAGCCGCGCCAGCCAGGCAGCAGTGGCTGTATCATGGGGGGTCGAGATAATCGTTACGCCAGCAGATTCCGCCTGACGCAACAGTTCCGCCGTCACTCCGAAACCACCGGTCACTACCAGCACCCGCACCCCTTTATCAACGGCAGCTTGTTGAATTGAAGGACGGTCGCCGGTCATGACCAGCAAGGTTGACGGATCATATCCTTTAATTCGTTCGGAAAACGACCCTTCCACCATGGCGCCGATAAAAAGATGCAGATGTTCAACATCACTAGCCGATGCTCCGCACAGCAACTGTCCATCAAGGCATTCCTCCAGTGATGCCAAAGAGGCATCAATTCCCCGTTTACGGTCAGTACCGGCTAACAGGTATTTCTCGGACAGCTTGAGCAGCGACACCAATCCGAGTGGCATCTGCGCCTGATCGACGATCGGCAATACCCGAATGGCATGACGATGCAAGAGTTGCAAGGCGTCTTTAAGTGTCATGGCAGGTGATGCCGTAATAGGTGAGCATGATACGATATGCCGCACTTTGGGGCGTACATCCGCCAGGTACAGCGGTGGCTGGATGGCAAGACGTTCCAGTATGTAGCGTGTCTGGGGGTTGGGCTCACCAGCCATGGCAGCCTGTACGTTACTGCACCCCTGTTTCTGCTTGAGCGCGGCATACCCGATGGCAGCAGCAATGGAATCCGTATCAGGATTTTTGTGACCAATCACGTAGATGGTTTTATTCATAGCAACTCCTTGGTTATTCGTACACCATCTGAAGTGAATGACCGACGGCCTTGTTGAGAGCTCCATCAAATTTCTCTTCAACCCCTTCAGTCAACAAATCGAGATAGTGTACTTTTTTCTTCGGCGGCAGTACCAGCTGCGGTTCACCGCTGATACCGGCCTGGCGTCCTGCTTCTTCGATGGCATCCTGCATTGTTCCAAGACGATCAACCAGTTTCAGTCCCAGCGCCTGTTCACCGGAGAGCACACGGCCATCGGCTATTTTTCGGACCTCATCCTCCGGCAGCTTACGCCCGGCAGCAACGGCACGGACAAACTGATTATGGGTGCTGTCAATCACCGACTGGAACATGGCCCGATCTTCTTCCGTCATCTTGCGGGCCGGTGAACCGGAATCCTTGAATTTGCCGGTCTTGATCACCGTGGCCTTGATACCGATCTTATCCATCAGCGCTTCCACGTTGGAAAGTTTGATGATCACGCCGATACTGGCGGTAATGGTGCCGGGGTTGGCATAGATCATGGTTGCCGGGGCCGAGATATAGTAGCCACCAGAGGCAGCCAGACTCCCCATGGAAACGATAATCTTCTTTTTAGCAGCAAACTTCTTCACTTCTTCGTAGATTTCCTGGGACGGCGCCACTACACCGCCGGGAGAATCAACCCGTAAAACGACCGATTTGATATCATCCTTTTTAAGGAAATAACGCAATTGCCGGACAGTTTCCCGGGAATCGATAATCATCCCCTTGACTTCCACCAGACCAACACCATTTTTGCCGGAGTATGAGTTCTCCTGATCATTTCCCAGAAGCGACTTGACCAGGTAGATCCCACCAATCAGCAGCAGGGAGAACAGCAGCAGTATGGATGCGATGATGATCACGGTTTTTTTAAACATGAGTGTAACCTCCATCTTTTTGTGGTACTGCGTGCCAATTTTCTGGTACCTTGGCAGCTTACATTTTTTTTAAAGGGGTGCTGCTGACATGCGACTGCTGGTTATGTCCGACACACATGGCAATCTTCCGTTGGTTTTCGAAGCTGCCTGTAATGCTGAACCGTTTGATCTGCTGATTCATCTGGGAGATGGAGAAGGTGATGTCGCCCTCCTGAAAAGCGCCGGAACGACGAACTGTATCGATGTAGCCGGCAACTGCGACATCGGTTCGTCTGCACCACGGGAATTGATCTGGGAAATCGAGGGGAAGAGATTGCTGTTGACCCATGGCGATGTCTATGGTGTCAAACAAGGGTATGACCGGTTGCGGCAACATGCTTTGGAAGTGGGGGTCGATGCGGCACTCTTTGGTCATACACATCTGGCAACGGTTGAGACACATGGCGATTTGCTGCTGATCAACCCGGGAACCCTGGCAAAACCGGCCGGATACCATTCATACGCGATTATGGAGGTAACATCATCGGGAATACGGGTTGAACATCACCAACTCTAAAACGATGATCCGTCCCAATCAGTTACCGTGATATCACATTTCCCCAGGCACACGGTTCTCCCGTCTGTTACTTCTGCGATGCTTCATACCCCTTGTGAACCGCCTTTTCCAGCCTGCGGCGGCGGGGAAGCGTAATCAGATAGCCGATCGGACCGGAGAGCACATACATCAGCATAATGGCAAAGATCATCAACACCGGTTCTGCCACCACCACAATCAACAGAACAACCGCCAACAGGAGAAATCCAAACGGCTGGCGTTTGATCAAGGCCGGATCTTTGAATGAGTAGTAACGTACGTTGGAGACCATCAAAAAGGCGAGCAGGTAAATCAGGGAAATGATGGCAACCTGCTTATAGGAACTGGGCCAACCGAAATGGTGAAACAACAGTACCGTGGCGGCAACCATACTGGCTGCTCCGGGAATCGGCAGACCGACAAAGCGTTTGCTTTCCACGGTATTGACCTGCACATTAAAACGAGCCAATCGCAGGGCACCGCAGACAACAAACAGAAACGCCGCCAGCCAGCCGAGTCGCCCGAACGGCTTGAGCGCCCAGGCATACATCATCAACCCGGGAGTTACCCCAAACGCCACCAGATCCGCCAAAGAATCATATTCAACGCCAAACTTGCTGGTAGTGCCGGTCATACGGGCAACCTTGCCATCCAAGCCATCACAAATGGCTGAGATAAAAATCCAGACAGCTGCGGTGCTATAATTACCATTCAACGTTGAAACCAGGCTGTAAAAACCGGCAAACAGACTACCGGTTGTCACCAGATTGGGGAGAATATAGATTCCCTTTTTGATATGTTCCGGCACTTCAGATCGATGTTCCTGTCGTTCATGACTCATGTCACACGTTCTCCCACTAGCCGAGTCGTCCCAAAACTGTTTCACCTGCCACGGTATGGTCACCTAATTTCACCAGCGGTTGCACTTCGGGGGGGAGATAGATATCGACACGGGAACCAAACCGGATCAGACCATAGCGTTCCCCCCGTTGCAGCAGATCACCAATTGCCGGATAACAGATGATCCGCCGGGCAATCAGGCCGGCAATCTGCACAAAGGCAATTCTGACACCAGCTGTCGTTTCCAGCACCACACCGTTCCGCTCATTTTCAGAGGAAGCTCTCCCGTCACGAGCATCGTAGAATTTCCCCTCGTGATAGTCGACCTCAACCACGCGCCCCGTAAGCGGTGCACGATTGACATGCACATTGAAGACCGACATGAAGATGCTGATCTTGAGTGCTTCCGTACCCAACGGAGTTTCAGACACCCGCTCGGCCACAATCACCGTCCCATCAGCAGGAGCAATCACGCTCTGTTCATCTCCCCTCGGGGTTCGCTCGGGATTGCGGAAAAAAGAAATTACAAAAATCAGCAGAATGGCTGCTATGACAGCCGGGATGGCCAACACCAGAGAATGCAACCCATATGACACACATACCAGGAAGAGCGTTAATCCGGCGGCATAGGTGATATAGGGATACCCTTCCCGGGCAATTATTCCGTTATTACGATTCATTCGGTAGCCTGAATGCGCAGACACCCCTCTCCTGTCGGAAAAGGGGTGTCGAAATTCGCGCAGATAAGATTAGTTTTTGGTTTTGTCGACGATTTTCTGAATCCAGGGCATCATGCTGCGAAGCTTTTCACCGGTCTGCTCGATCGGATGGGCAGCGTTCAGACGACGGCGTGCCGTCATTTCCGGATAGTTCGATGCACCTTCAAGAATAAACTGTTTGGCATAATTGCCATTCTGGATATTGTTCAGGCATTCTTTCATGGCGGCACGACTCTGGTCGTTGATTACGGCCGGACCAGTGACATATTCGCCATATTCGGCATTGTTGGAGATGGAGTAGTTCATATTGGCAATGCCACCCTCATACATCAGGTCAACAATCAGTTTGAGTTCATGCAGGCACTCAAAGTATGCCATTTCGGGTGCATACCCTGCTTCCACCAGAGTTTCGAAACCGGCCTTCACCAACTCCACGGCACCACCGCAGAGCACAGCCTGCTCGCCGAACAGATCGGTTTCAGTCTCGTCTTTGAAGGTAGTTTCAATGATGCCGGTGCGCCCGCCACCGATAGCACTGGCGTAGGAGAGCGCCACGTTACGGGCCTTGCCCGATGCATCCTGGAATACGGCAATCAGGTCAGGAATGCCGCCGCCTCTGACAAACTCGGAGCGAACCGTATGGCCGGGTGCCTTGGGTGCGATCATCACAACGTCGAGGTCGCTGCGCGGTACGATCTGGTTGTAGTGAATGGCAAAACCGTGGGCAAAAGCAAGTGTGGCGCCTTTTTTAAGTTTCGTCGCAATTTCGTCACGATAAAGAAGCGACTGGAACTCATCGGGGGTCAGGATCATCACCAGATCCGCAGAGGCAACTGCTTCGGCAACCGTTGCTACCTTGAGACCGGCATTCTGAGCCTTGATTGCGGAGGTCGATCCTTCCCGCAGCGCCACAGTTACATCTACTCCCGAATCCTTCAGATTGCAGGCATGGGCATGCCCCTGGGACCCATAACCGACAATGGTAACTTTTTTCGATTTGATCAGTGCAAGATCACAATCCTTATCGTAATAAACGTTCATTTTTTATCCCTTCCTTTTATAAATGTCCGGAAAACCGGTATACTGACCTGCGAAAGGGTGTCAAGGTACTACAGAAAACCGTGGATTGTCAATCGTTACCTCGCTGTGCACAAACAGCTTTAAACTGATTCACCCTTCCCGCAAGGCTGTGACAATTGCCAGACGACTGGCACGGTAGGCCGGTATAACACCACCAACAAATCCCATCACCAGCGAAAAAAGCAACGATTGTACCACAATCTCAACCGTCAGGGTAAACGAGAAGGCCAACTCGGAAAAAGTTTGCCAGTTCATGGTGGAAACGGTGATCAGTTGCAGGAAGGAGGCAGCAACAACGCCGGCTACCCCACCAATCAATCCAAGCAGCAGCGCTTCAGCCAGAAACGAGATCAGGATACTGGAGCGTTGAAACCCCAAGGCTCGCAGCGTGCCGATTTCTGCCACCCGATTGGCAACAGCGGCATACATGGTGATGGTAGCTCCGATAATTGCGCCAAGCGAGAAGATAACCGTCAGGGTAATGCCGAGAATCCGTAAAAACTTGACCATGACTTCCGACTGATCACGGTAGTACTGAACCTCTCGACGCACATCAAACGTCAGCCGGGGATCGGCACCCAGCTTCGTCTTAAGTGTATCAAAGTCAGTGGGGGAGATCATTCTGAACGTCAGGGATGAATAGGCAGGACGGCGAAAGGTCTGCATCAACTGGGTCCGATCCCCCCACAATTCCGAACTGAAACCGGTTGTTCCGGCGTCAAAAACGCCGACCACCAGCCAGTCACGCATGCCAAAGCGTAATGTTTCACCCAGCCCGCATCCCGTAAAACGGCGGGCAATACTGCTTCCGGCCATGATTTCCGAGGAACCGGGGCGCGGCATCCGGCCGGACATCAGTCGGATTTGAGGTCGCAACGGCAACGAGACGTCATCAACCCCACGGATAATCACGTTGGCAGCCTTGCCACTGCCCCGCTTAGGGAGACTGATCAGCACCACCAGTTCCTTGGCTATCATTGATTTTCCATCAGGAGTAGTGGCTATGTGCGGCAGACTTTCCACTATTGACGCCTGCCCCCGTTCGACACTGCTTTGGACTTCCGAGTTAGCCGACTTGCGCGTCAACATGACATTATCAGCGCTTCCCGTGTCAATCATGGTGCGTTTGAGTCCGGCTGAGAGCATTTGAATCGCAGCGAACACAAACACAACCAGCGCCATGCCGCCCGCCGTCAAAAAGGTTGTCAGGCGCCTGGTTTTCAGGTTACGAAAACTGTAGGAAAACGGTATCGGCATGATCAAACCGGCAGCATGATACTGCAGATGCAACCACCTGCGGGGACTGTTTCAAACTGGATCGTGCCGCCATGGGCGTCAATTATCCGGTAGGTGGTCGCCAGACCAAGTCCGGTACCTTGTGGTTTGGTGGTATAGAACGGCTCAAACAGATGGGAGAGTATTTCCGGCGTCATACCGATTCCCTGATCACATATGGTGATCAGGACTATTGGCGCTGCACCAAATCCATCGGCGCCACTCAGACAATAACAGGCGTCAATATCGACCGTTCCCCCCTCCGGCATGGCATCGGCGGCATTATAGAGTAAATTGAGGAACACCTGACGCATCTGTGCTTCATCTGCACGAATTGTCAGGGTGCTCGCAACGGTATGGCGCAGGCAAAGTTTCTGGTAGCGTGGATCTGCAGCAATTAAAAAGAAAATATCCGCGATCAGGGAGGCGAGATCAAGCTGCCGTTTCTCCGGTTTGAGTGGCCGGGCATACACCAGAAAATCGGTGATCAGCGTGTTCAGGCGTTCAGATTCACGCAGCACGATATCCAGCAGACGCCGGTCATAGTGAGTTTGATTCTCCTGCTCAACCAACATCTGTACCGATCCGCTCATGGCAGCCAACGGGTTACGAATTTCATGGGCCATGCGGGCAGAAAGTTCACCCAGCACAGCCATTCGGTCACGTTTTTTTAGCGCTTCTTCCATGCGATGCAGATCGGTCATATCACGCAGCGAGACAATAAACCCGGCTGGATTCCCCTCAGCATCGCTGAACGGCGTAGCAGCATGGGAGAGGAGCAATTGCTTACCACCAGCTGTTTCGTAGACAATTTCGCCATTGCCACCCACTTGCGACTCAGGAAAAGATTCACCCAGAGCAGGAAATATATCCGAAAGGTGCCGGTCGTAGGCAACAACCTGTGACAAGCCGGTCAGCTGTTCCAGATAGGGATTGAACACACGCACACGACCGTTATTGGTTACCGTCAAAAGACCGGTTTCAAGGTTGGAAACGATCAGACTGTTAAGTTGCGCCAATTCGTCAAAATCAACACATTTTTCATGTAAGGCGGCCTCACTTTGGCGTGCCTGTTCCGCCAGATATCCGGTAATAAAGGCGGCCAGTCCATACGCGATCAGATTAAAAAAGATGGTATAAAACAGATTGGCAGCGCCTCCACGTTGGGCATCACGTGCATGGAGACCGATTGATTCAAGCAACCCGAAGAAATGAAAATCAGCTAACGCACCATAGAGGATGCCGCACAGAGAGGCGGTATACAGCGCTTCACGGCGCCCCAGCAACAAACCGGCATTCATGATGGAGAGCAGGTATAAAAAGGAATAGGGGCTGGTCATCCCGCCGGTAAACAGCAGCAGCACGGTGACAAACAGCACATCCCAGATTGACTGCAGGTAGGTAATGAAAAAACGTAGGGTAGGGATTTTCAGCAAAAAATAGGAAAGAATTGAAAAAAGACACGAAAACGCCATCAGCCGAATAATGCCGGTTGGAAAGGCATACTCGGCTGAGACAGTCTCGTATGATTGGAACAGGATAGTCAACCCAAGAAACAGGAAAGAAACCAGTATCCTGGCGTAGATAAAATAGGTAACCCTGAGATCAGGCAACATAAGTATCAGCCAACAGCACCCGCCAGCTTGAATATGGGGAGATACATGGCGACGACCAGACCACCGACGACGGTACCGAGAAAGACCATCAACAACGGCTCCATCATGGCGGTCATGGCCGAGACCGCATCATCAACCTCATCATCGTAAAAGTCGGCAATTTTGTTCAACATGGTATCCATGGCACCGGTTGCTTCACCAACGGCGATCATCTGAACCACCATGGGAGGGAAGACACCGCTGGCAGCCAACGGCTCCGCCATGGTTTTACCTTCGGAAATGGCAGAACGGACACCGTAGATTGCCTCCTCCACAATTTTGTTACCGGCTGTTTTTGCCACAATCTCAAGCCCGTCCATAATCGGAACACCGGAACTGACCATGGTTCCCAGGGTACGGGTAAATTTTGCCACCGACACCTTGCGAATCAGCGGTCCCACAATCGGCGCCTTCAAAGCCAGGCGGTCAATGGTCTTCTGCCCGACCGGCGTGGCGTAATATTTTTTAATAGCCCAGACAATGGCATAAAAAGCACCGATAATGACAAGTATGTATCTTGAGAGGAAGTTACTAAGGGCAATAACTAATTTAGTCGGCGCGGGAAGTTCACCACCGAAATCGGCAAACATCTTGGCAAAGGTAGGGATAACAAACACCAGAATAACACCGACAACAATCACCGCAATCGACATGATGGTTATCGGGTAGACCATGGCGCCCTTGATCTGCTTCTTCAGCTTCATCGCCTTTTCAATATAAGCCGCCAAACGTTGCAGGATTGTATCCAGAATACCGCCGATTTCACCGGCGGCCACCAGGTTGACAAACAGGTTATCAAACGCCTTGGGATGTTTGGCCAGCGCATCGGCAAAGGTTGAGCCGCTTTCGACACTTTCCTTAACCTTGTAGAGAATATCCTTGAAGGTTTTGTTTTCCTGCTGGCTGGCCAAGATTTCAAGACATTGCACCAACGGCAGACCGGAATCAATCATGGTGGCAAACTGGCGGGTGAAGATAACCAGATCCTTGGTGTCAATCTTGCCACCGCCACCGAATGAGGGGAGCTTGAAGCTGAAGCCTTTACCAACCTCGCTAATCGAAATATTGGTAAACCCGAATTTTTTGAGCTGAGCCTCAACCATCTCCATACTGGCGGATTCAATGACCCCTTTTTGAGCGCCACCCGTTCGCGTGCGAGCTTCCCAGTTATACTTCGGCATGAGCTATCTCCTTGTAGTTTTAACGCCCTACCGGGCGGCGCTGCATGGCGGCAGTCGGGTTGCTGATCATCTGTTTCAGCTCATCCGGATCAGAGGAACGCCCCAGCGCCTCTTCCATTGAGATCAGACGGCGCTGAAAAAGGGTATAGAGCGATTGGTTCATGGTCTGCATACCAAATTTCTCCTGACCAACCTGCATCTGGGAATAGATCTGATGCACCTTGTCTTCACGAATCAGGTTGCGAATCGCCGGATTGGGAACCATGACTTCCAGTGCCATTACCCGCCCCTTGCTCCCCAGCTTTGGCATCAGCGCCTGGGACAGGATTCCTTCCAGCACAAAAGAGAGCTGGGCACGAATCTGGGTTTGCTGGTAGGGGGGAAAGACGTCTACAATACGATTGATGGTTTGGGCGCAGGAGTTGGTGTGGAGTGTGGCCAGACAGAGGTGACCGGTTTCGGAAAGCGTTAATGCTGCTTCGATCGTTTCAAGATCACGCAATTCCCCCACCAGGACGACATCCGGGTCTTGTCGCAGAATATATTTCAGGGCGTTTTTAAAACTTTTGGTATCAGATCCGACTTCACGCTGGTTCACCAGGCACCCTTTGTGGGGATGCAGATATTCGATCGGATCTTCAACGGTAACAATATGTTCCTGACGACTGATATTGATATAATCAATAATTGAAGCAAGGGTGGTGGACTTACCGCTCCCGGTCGGCCCGGTTACCAGAATCAGGCCACGCGGTCGTGCTGCCAGTTCGGAGACAATCGGCGGAAGATTTAATTCTTCAAAAGTCAGGATTTTGTAGGGAATCACACGAAATACGCCTGCCACCGCACCACGCTGGATGAACAGGTTCCCCCTGAAGCGGGAAAGCCCCTTGACTCCAAATGAAAGATCAAGTTCGTTATCATCTTCGAACTTGTGTTTCTGGGCATCGGTCAGGACACTATAACAGAGTTGCTTGGTATCAACCTGGTTGAGCGACGGGAAGTCAAGCGCAGTCATCTTGCCATCTACCCTGATATGTGGCTGGGTGTTGGTCGTAATATGCAGGTCAGAACCGCCCGCTTCGACCAGTATCTGAAGCAGTTGATGTAAATTTGCCATAGTAGATTATCTCCCTGATCCAGACAAACCGGATACATGCATTGACGAAGTTATTTTTGCGTCCGGCATACAGAAATCAACTTACAACAACTAATCATCGGCGATGGTAACGCGGAGCACCTCTTCAAACGAGGTGACCCCTTCCTTGAGTTTGGTAAGTCCCGATTGCCGCATGGTTTTAATACCAAGCCGCATGGATTCCCGCTTGATCTCCGCCGTATTGGCGCCATTCAGAATCAGTTCACGGATTTCCTCTAGCATCGGCATTACCTGATAAAAACCGACCCGCCCCTTGTAACCGGTATTATTACAGACCGGACACCCTTTGCCACGCATACAGACAAATGAGGGGGCATCTTCAGGAGAAACCCCCGCCTCAATCAGCGACTGGACCGGAATTTCCTCCGGCTGTTTGCATTCGGCACAGACACGCCGGGCAAGTCGTTGGGCCGTGATCAGGTTGACCGCTGAAGCGACCAGAAACGGTTCAATTCCCATATTGAGCAGGCGGTTGATGGTAGCCGGGGCATCATTGGTATGCAGGGTAGAAAGCACCATATGGCCTGTCAAGGCAGCTTTTACCGCGATTTCAGCAGTTTCAAAGTCACGGATCTCACCGATCATGATAATATCTGGATCCTGCCGCAGAAACGAGCGCAGGGCAGCGGCAAAATTGAGCCCGATGTCTTCATGCATCTGACACTGATTGATGCCGGCAAAGTTAAATTCAACCGGATCCTCGGCAGTGGAGATATTTTCCGATACTTTGTTCAACTCGGCCAGGGCAGAATAGAGTGAAACTGTTTTCCCCGAACCGGTCGGACCAGTCACCAGCACCATGCCAAACGGCTTGTGGATTTCGTGCATGAAATGCGCCAGCGCTTCCGGCTCGTAACCAAGTTTGGTCAGATCGGTCTGCAAGTTGCCTTTATCCAACAGACGCATACAGATTTTTTCACCAAACAGGGTAGGCAAGACGGAAACACGGAAGTCCATATCCTTGCCGCCACCCAGCTTGATCTTGATACGACCATCCTGGGGGAGACGGCGTTCGGCAATATCAAGCTCAGACATGATCTTGATACGGGAGGTGATCGCGTTTTTCAGCTTGAGCGGCGGTTTCATCACCTCGTATAAGACACCGTCTATACGATAACGTACGCGAAACAATTTTTCATACGGCTCAATGTGAATATCGCTTGCTTTACGCCTGATCGCATCCTGCAGAATTGCGTTGACCATCTTGACAACCGGAGCATCCTCGGTGGCACGCTCCAGCGAACCGACATCAACCTCATCATCATCACCGACGATCTCCATATCCTCGAGATCAAGGTCACCCATCACATCAGCCAAGGAAGCCGACTGATCATAATGTTTATCAATCGCCCCCTTGATATCACGTTCCGACGCTACCACCATTTCCACGTTGTAGCCGGTCATGAATTTGATATCTTCCAGAGCAAACAGATTGGAGGGATCGCTGACAGCTACAATCAGGGTCGCGCCAGCCCGATTAACCGGAACCAATTGATATTTCTGAACAACTTCTGATGGAATAATTTTAATAACCGACGGATCAATATCATAATCTTCGAGATTGACCGTCGGAACGCCGTACTGTTTGGAGAGAAAAGAGGTGAGATCGCCCTCGCTGATCAGCCCCTGTTTGATCAGGATTGAACCGATTCTGGTCTGATTGCCGGAGTCTTTTTGCTCCTGCAGGGCAACGGCAAGTTGTTCGCGAGTAATAAGATTATTTTTAACCAGGATCTCTCCCAGTCTGCTTGACTGCATTCATACCCCCGAGATTCGGTTTGTATATATCTAGGCGGAAAACGGCTGTTTGTCAAGCGTTGTCCACGTGCATACGGCTGTTCAAAGCCTGCATCATGATGCCCTGTCCAGGCTCCTGATCAGTCCAGAATAAAAAACCCAGTTCCCCCTGACAGGCAAGCATTCCGAGGCCATTGGCAAAGCGCAAACCTCGTAACCCGGCCGCCTGCAACAGCGGAGTACAGGCGGGGCTATAGACCATGTCGTATACGATGGCATGCTCAGGAAGTTTATCAAGCGCCACTCCCGCAATTTTTTCCTGGTTCATGCCAAGACTGGTCGAGTTAACCAGCAGATCGGCTGTGGCCAGCGCATCGTCAATCGACTGTCTGTCTTGCACCAGCTTCATGGTCACATCAGCATAGCGACCGGCCAGGGAGGTCAACATCAGCTCCGCCGTAACAACCGTACGGTTAATACAGCTGATTGTACGCACACCGGCCCGACAAAAAGCCGCACAGGCGCCACGCGCTGCCCCGCCGGCCCCGACCATGACAACGTTCTTTCCCTGTGGATCAAAACCAAAGCATTGTTGCAGAGAGCGCAGCAGACCATCTCCATCGGTATTATAGCCGATCAGCCGTTCTCCGGCACGCTTGACCGTATTGACTGCTCCAGCAGCCAGTGCACTTTCATCCAGCTGATCCAGAAACGGGATAATGGTCGTTTTGTGGGGAATGGTTACATTAAAACCGTCAACACCGAGCGCCCGTAATCCCCTGACTGCTTCTTCAAGGCGTTGCGGTTCAACTTCAAACGGCACGTAGACCGCATCCAGGCCGGCTAGCCGCAAAGCCTCATTCTGCATGACCGGCGACAGGGAGTGGCGGATGGGATAACCGATGATGCCAAAAATACGGGTTGTCCCCGAAATAAGCTGCTGCATCCCTTATTCCTTTCCTACAAGATTGTAACGTTGCCGCAAGGTATCTACCGATGGCTTCATCAGTGGTGAGATCAGCTCCGACTTTGTCAGGAGCTGCAATGCTTCGCCACTCCTGCCGATACTGAGCAAATATTCTCCGGCCTCAAGATAACTGTTGGCATAGATCAGGATCGCCTTGGAAGTATCCAGGTCGAGAAACGAGATTTTTTCCACGATCCCCCGGTTATTGTACAAATCCCAGATCCCGAAATCCGGGACACCACCCGGTTCACTGGCAAGCCGGACACGATACACAATCCCGGTCTGCAACGGAATATACTGACTGAAGCTGACAGAATAGCGGGTTGAAAAATCTATGAACACCGGGCGCTTACCGATCAATGTGGTAATGACGGTTCCCAGAAGCAGATCCGGCGGCATGCTTCCCAGATCCATTCCGCGCAAGGGGCTGTTTTTAAAGACCCGGGGTAATGAATCAAGATACCAGTCAAACGTCAGATGTGGTGTATGGGGAAGATCCACATCCTCCCGCATCCGTTCAACCCCTTGCAGATACCAGAGCGGAAATGCGCCGCTATCCCCCCAGGTAAACATGACTGCATCCTGGGGAAGCGAGCGCAACGAGTTGGCAGCATAATCGTAGGCGATGTAATTGTTATGCTGATCATTTTCATAATAATTCACCGCACAGAGTGTGCCCGGCAACGATAGTACAACCAGCAGCACCAGAACATACACTTTAGCACCATACTTTGCCGGCAAGCTGGCTTTGGTCAAAGCCAGGTTCAGCAACTGCATCAATCCGACTCCCACCAGAGTTGCTGAGAGGAGATAGAGTGGCGTAAAAAATTCTTCGGTCAGAAAAATCAATTCGAGCACGGTGTTGAAATACCCGGCGATTATCAGCAGAAACGTTCCAACCGCCACCAGATAGACAATCACAATCTGACGTTGACGCTCCCAGAGCCGAACCAGTGCAAACAGTATCAGCGCCACACCAAGCCAGGTAAATTCATGGGAAAGTGAAAATGCTTTCAGCTGTTCCCACAGCAGCGCAAAATCACGTCCATGGGGCTCTTGCGGATAACCACGGCGCAGAAAATGCCAGAGAAATTGGGTGGCTGTCTTGGTATCGCCCCAGTTCAAGAGCGGATTCCGGGTCGCCCGGAGCGGCAGATAAAGCTGTACCGCAAAACCCAGGCAGGCAAAAGCAATCGCCAGACACAACTCCTTGACGCGTTTGATGACACGCCAGTCCACCAGCAGAATCAGCAGACACCAGGCCGGCAGAAACAGAACCACCGTCTGATGAAGCGCCATGGCAAGACCTGCCAGGAAGGTGCAAGCATAGATATAGGCTGGTTGTTCATCCCCCTGGGCGTACTTTTCACGCCACTGGAACAAAAGATAAAAAATCAGTGCCGTAATAAATGAGAGCAGCGGATATGGTTTATCATGATTGGACTGCAGCCAGAGTCGCGGAATACAAGCAAATGAAAGTGCCCCTGCCAGAGCGGAAACCTTGACCACAAAGGCGGCAAAACGCTCATTATCAACCGCCACCTCCCCTTTGATCAGCTGCACCGTCAAGAGGTAGACCCCACAGCAGGCCAGTGACGACGAAATAGCGGTCGAGCATTGCGCGGTCGCCTTTCAGCAGC
>DAINBV010000017.1:62819-68137 GCA_036732725.1 Geobacteraceae bacterium
ACGACGAAATAGCGGTCGCCATATTGACGCGAAAGGCAATATTACCGATCGGAAGCCAGGTAAACGCCTTGGCATACATCAGGTAGAGCGGATAGCCGGGTGAATGGGCAGAACCAAGTGACGCTGTCGCCGTAATAAATTCACCACTGTCAAAAAACGTGACTGATGGCGCCAGGGTTGCCATGTAGAGCGCAAAAGGGATCACCGTCGCCAAAACTGCATACCAGTCGAGACCGGTAAACAGGCGTCGAAGGTTCGCAAATCGAGTTGTAAGCTTGTTCATGCACCCTCACCGGCAGTTTTTCCAACAGTTCGTAACGATATTTTAGTTTTCCAAAGATAGTAGCAACCGGCGAGAATCACCGGGAAAAAACCGGTTCCGTGCATCACCAGCGCAATACTGACGGCGATGGATTTTTCGACACCAAAGGCCGAGAGCCCCTGGTAACAGGCATAATGGTACGTACCGATAAATCCGGGAGAAGCTGGCACCATGACCGCAAACACCAGTAACACCAGAATAAACATGGAGGCATTAATCGGCAGATGTATGCCGAATCCGCGCAGCGTCAGATCAACTCCGATTACACAGAACAACCAAATCACCAGTGACGATCCAAGCAGCGCCACGATGTGCCCTCCCCGTGATGAAATCCGGATGCCGCCGATAAACGAGCCGAGCAACGGGATCAGCCGTTCAGAAAAACTGCGGGGAAACGGTTTCAGCAGCAGAGCTGTCATTGCCAATGTCCGCACCGTCTGACGTTTGAGCAGGATCAGAAACATGACCACCAATGTGTAGCCAACAAACATGACAATGCCACCGGTACGAAGCGCACCTTCGGCTTCAGCCATTGCCGGAGGAAAATTCAGCGTCAGCAAGGTGGCGACCAGAATCAGCATTACCGTAAAACCGTCGAACAACCGGTCAATCACCAGCGAAGCAAAGACCGATGGCACTGCCAGTTTTTCACGTTCCGCCAGAACATATGCCCGGACAAACTCACCCAGGCGGGCCGGCAACAGATTATTGGCCATATAACCAATCACGGTGGCCGGGTAGAGCGATGACAATGAAATCCTTTTTTCCGTTATCAGCAGATAGCGCCAGCGCACCGCACGCATGAAATAACTGGCAAAGGTTGCCAGAATGGCCAGCAGTATGTAACGAAGATTAACCGTCATCAGTGCCGTACCAAGCTGATGAAAATCAATTTTGCGCAACAACAGAGCCATAAAAAACACACTAATACCAATTCCGATCCAGAATTTTGTATCAATTTTAGGAGTCATGGCAATCCTTGTGCTGAGCCGCACCACGGATGAACCAGATGTTGCTCGGAAGCTGCCAGCACGTTCCTGACCGTTGCCACATCTCCTGCAATTGCCATTTTTAACGAGGCAACATCGGGAAAGGTCTGAACATCCCGCAACCTTTTGACAAAATGTATGGTCATGTCGGAGCCATACAACGAGCGGGAATAATCAAGCAAAAACACCTCTATTGTTCGTTCTGCGGCACCAAAGGTCGGGTTATTACCAATGTTGCAGGCGCCTTGTTCAAGCTGTCCATTCAGTGTTACCCAGACCGCATACACCCCATCGGGTGGGGTCAACTGGTTTTCAGTTTCAAGGTTGGCAGTCGGAAAGCCAAGACCTTCACCGCGATGCTTCCCTGGCACAACCACACCGGAAAGGAGATGGTACCTCCCAAGCACCGTGGCAGCCGCTTGCAGATCACCTTCCAGGACCAAACGACGTACCAGTGAACTGCTGTACACCATGTCATGCTTGCCAAAGGGATCAAGGTCTTCCAGAGTAAAGTCGAGTTCTGCTCCCAAACGTTCCAGAGTTGCAAAATCCCCTTGACGCCCCCTGCCAAAGGCATAGTCATGGCCAATCAGGATATGACGCATCCCAAGCGCACCACACAAGGTAAGGCGCACGAATTCGTCGGCGCTCTGCTGAGAAAATTCACGGGTAAACGGAATTACCACGGTCGCATCAATTCCGTATTCCGCAATCAGGGCATTTTTTTGCGCCAGCGTGGTAATCAAGAGCGGCACATTATCCGGCGCAACCACACTCAGCGGATGTGGATCAAAGGTAACCACCACCGCCGGGCACTCTCGTTCAACGCCCCGGGTTTTCAAGCGTCGAAATAACTCACCATGCCCAAGATGCACTCCATCAAAATTGCCAATGGTGACAACTGATGATTCAAACAGGGAAGAACAGAGAGGTATGGCTGTAACTATCTGCATAAATTTGGGATCTTTCTCCACCATGTTGTATGGTTATCACGCCACCGTTGCCAGCTCCAGACGCTGTCCCCAGCGGCGTATCAATTCATCGTAGACCAGCTTGTGTTCCGCTTGGACGAGTTCGGGATCAGCTTCCAACAGCTGGAACGCTGATGAACGTGCCTGTTCCAGCAGGCTGGCGTCACGTAGAATATTGGCGACCCGGAAATCAGGCATACCCGACTGCCGGGTGCCAAGAAAATCGCCCGGCCCCCTAATTTCCAGATCCGCCTCGGCAATCCGGAAACCATCACTGGTTGCTTCCATTACCCGCAATCGTTTTTCACCATCTTCCGACAGTTTTCCCGGCGTCAACAGGATACAACGCGACCGGGCACTTCCCCGCCCTACCCGTCCCCGCAACTGATGCAACTGGGACAACCCGAAACGTTCGGCATGTTCAACCACCATCAGAGTGGCATTCGGCACGTCAATACCGACTTCAATTACCGTGGTAGAAACCAGAACATCCAGTTCCCGTGCCTTGAAGGAGGTCATCACCGATTCTTTTTCCTGGGGCGATAACCGGCCATGCAACAGACCGATCCGCAGGTCGGGAAACACCTCCCGATCCAGCTGTTCCGCCATCTGAGTTGCTGCTTTCAGATCTGATTTTTCAGTTTCTTCCACCAAGGGATAAATGATGTACGCCTGATGCCCTTTAGCAATTTCCTCGCGAATCATGCCATATACCTGGCTGCGGCGTGATTCAAAGCAGATTCTGGTTTCAATTGGCGTCCTACCCGGCGGTAACTGATCAATCACCGACAGAGAGAGATCACCAAACAGTGTCATGGCCAACGTACGCGGAATCGGTGTAGCAGTCATAACCAAAATATCGGGGTTACACCCCTTCTTTTTCAGCATGCCACGTTGTACCACACCAAAGCGATGCTGTTCATCCACAACACCTAAACCAAGCCGGGCAAATTCAACCTTGTCCTGAATCACCGCATGGGTACCGACCACAATATGGGCAGACCCATCTGCAATTCGCGCCAAGCTCTCTTTTTTGGCAGCCCCTTTCATGCCGGCGACCATCAAGATCGTGATGATACCGAGCTGTTCGCACCAGCGATGAATTGTCAACCAGTGCTGCTCCGCCAGTATTTCAGTCGGAGCCATAATGGCGACCTGATAACCGTTTTCCACCGCAATCAGGGCTGCCATCAGCGCCACCAGAGTCTTGCCGCTCCCCACATCCCCTTGAACCAGCCGGTGCATCGGATGGGGAGCCATCATATCCTCTTTAATTTCGGAAAGTACGCGCCGTTGCGCAGCTGTCAGCTCAAACGGAAGTTGCTTAATCAGTTGCCGGGTATAACGGTGTTGCACCTCAAACGATATCCCCTGTTCCAGCGTGATTCCTCGACGTTTAAGCGCCAGTCCCAGTTCCCAGAAAAAAAATTCATCGTAGGCCAACGCCCGGTGCTCCGGTGTGTTGCCATTGTTCAAGGCCTCCAACGAACTATCAACGGGAGGGAGATGAACCACTCTCAATGAATTCTGCAATCCTGGCAATCCAAGGGGTTTCATTATCACTGGGGGGATTACCTGGCCAATGGAGGAAACAAAGGTATCAACCACCGTCTTCATAACCCGGCGCATGATTTTTTGACTCAACCCTTCGGTCAAGGGGTAGACCGGCACAATCCTGCCGAAATTGACCGGATCTGCGGCCAGAACATCAGCAACGCTCTTGCCACCATCCAGCCATTCAACATCGGGGTGATGAACTTCCCGTTGTTGGTTGAACACGGAAACCTCGCCGGTAAAGACACCTCTTTTACCGGTTTTCCAGACTCGTTTCATAAAGGTCGGATTGTTGTTGAACCACTTAAGGGTAATGCTGCCACTATCATCGGCCACAATCGCTTCAAAAAAACGGCGCCCCCCTTTGGTTGTCATGACATCGGCAGAAATAACCGAACCGGAAAAAACTCCCGTCACCCCGGGGTGCAAGGCAAGAACAGGAGAGATCGTGCGGCGGTCTTCATAACGATAAGGAAGGCAATAGAGTGCATCCTCAACCGTAACCACCCCTCTCTTTAACAGTAGTTCCGAAAGCTTGGCGCCAACTCCCTTGATGGAGGTCATCGGTGTTTGCAGATTTTTACCGGCCATGGCACGTGCAATATTTTTTTCGAGCAGGGGAGGATGTGGCGCCGATGTTCGCGACAACAGCAAACCACCCTGACCAGGGGTAATGGTAACAACATCACCGGCCAGAGCACCAAGCTCTGATACGACTTCACGCGGAACCACAATGGTTCCGTTATCTTGTACAATCACGTGGAGCATGGGGAAGAGACAGCACCTGAGTTCTCGGGAATAATTAATAAACTCGGATTGTAAGCAATTTGGAGAGGAGTTGCAACAAAGGAAGCGATAAAAATAACATTACACAAAGAAAGGGGGAGATTTCTCCCCCCCTTTCCGATACGAACCAGAATTTCGACGATTAAATGTCGTAATACAGTTGGTACTCAAGCGGAACCGGACGCATGCGAACCGGGTTAACTTCAGCTTCAGTTTTGTACTCGATCCATTTTTCAATAACGTCAGGAGTGAATACATCCCCTTTGAGCAGGAAGTCGTGGTCATCTTTGAGCGCCTGTAATGCCTCTTCAAGGCTACCCGGTGCTGACGGAATATCTTTAAGCTCTTCCGGTGACAGTCCGTAGATATCCTTATCCAGTGGTTGACCCGGATCAATCTTGTTTTCAACACCATCGAGACCTGCCATCAACATGGCGGCAAATGCCAGGTATCCGTTGCAGGAAGGGTCTGGTGTACGATATTCAACCCGTTTTGCTTTTGGGTTGGTGGACATCATCGGAATACGGAGCGAAGCGGAACGGTTACGGCTGGAGTAGGCCATATTGACCGGTGCTTCAAAGCCCGGAACCAAACGCTTGTAGGAGTTGGTGGTCGGGTTGGTAATCGCGCACAGTGCCCGTGCATGCTTGATAATACCGCCGATGTACCAGAGAGCCATCTGGGACAGCCCGCCGT
>DAINBV010000018.1:0-53334 GCA_036732725.1 Geobacteraceae bacterium
GCACAAGGACCGCATCCATTACCGGTGCCTACGTAGCATTGTTTGATGCACTAGTTACGCTGAGGGATAAGGGGCTGCTGTCTCAGATCCCTTTGAAAGAAGCGGTGGCGGCTGTTAGTGTAGGAATAATAGCCGGCGAGGCTGTGCTTGATCTGAATTACATCGAGGATTCTGCCGCTGAGGTGGATATGAATTTTGTCATGACCTCCAGCGGTCGCCTGGTGGAAGTACAGGGTACTGCCGAGGCGGAACCGTTTACCTTTGAGGAAATGGATCAGATGCGCGCCTATGCGGCGGCCGGCATCCAACAACTGTTTGCCTTGCAGCAGGAGGCGTTGGCACAATGAAAGAGCTGGTGGTAGCTACCCGGAACAAGGGGAAATTGACTGAAATTGCGGCACTGCTGGACGGCATGGTGGCCACGGTCCGCTCGCTGGGCGAGTTTCCCGAGGTTGCCGAAACCGTGGAGGATGGTGAGACCTTCGGGGAAAATGCGCTCAAAAAGGCGCGTGAGGCGTGCCGCTTCACCGGGTTGCCGGCCATGGCCGATGATTCCGGGCTGGTGGTGGATGCGCTGCAGGGGCGTCCCGGTGTTTACTCGGCCCGTTTTGCCGGTGAGGGGTGTGGTGATGCCGCCAATAATGCCAAATTGCTGGCCGAGTTGGAAGGTGTCCCCCGGCAGCAGCGCCAGGGGGCATTTGTCTGTGCCGTGGCGCTGGTGTTCCCCGACGGGGAGGAAAGGCTCTTTTCCGGCCGGGTAGGGGGGAACATTCTGGAACAGGGGCG
This sequence comes from Geobacteraceae bacterium, assembly GCA_036732725.1. Classification (GTDB taxonomy): domain Bacteria; phylum Desulfobacterota; class Desulfuromonadia; order Geobacterales; family Pseudopelobacteraceae; genus CAIPTY01. The sequence continues at coordinate 787 of DAINBV010000018.1, forward strand.
GGGAGCAGGGGGGTTTGGCTATGATCCGCTCTTTCTGGTGAACGGTTTTGACCGCACCATGGCCGAACTGACCCTGGAAGAAAAAAATCGAATCAGTCACCGCGGACAGGCATTACGGGCACTGCGCGACTATTGTGAACAGAGGAAACCATGAAGAAACAGATTACAAACGAGCAAGCGACCCCAAAGCAGACTTCCCGGAAACCGGCGCCACGCCCGGCCAGGGGGGGACGCGACCAGGCGGTCAGTGTGCCATCTGCTGGCGCGGCGCCGAAAAGCGATGCCGGCGAGCCGCGCAAGGTTAAGTACAGCAAAGGGATGTACCTGGAAGCGAATGTTTCCGCCCTGGATGATCAGGGGTATGGCACGGTCAGGATTGACGGTCAGAATATCAAAATCGGTGGCGCCTTGCCGGGTGATATGGTACGCGCCCGGGTGGAGCACGCCTCCTTTGGCAATGTGGTTGCCACCCTGCACAAGATCATGGTCCCATCCTCATTGCGCAGCAAACGTCCCCCCTGTCAGGAAAGCGCCGCCTGTCTCGGCTGTCCGCTGATTCCGATGAAATATACGGAACAGAAAGTCTGGAAACGGGGGTGTGTGCTGACGGAGATGAGCCATTACCCCGAGTTGAAGGATATCACGGTGCATCCGCTGTTGTCGCCGGAACGGCTGATCCATTATCGCAACTCGGCCAAGTTGATCGTGGCCGGCAAGTTCGTGGAGCCGTTCCTCGGGATCTATCGCCGCTCCAGCCATGATGTGTACGATCTGGACGATTGTCCGATCCACCACCCGCTGATCAACAAGATCATGGCAGCTGTCCGGCGCGGTATCCGCAAGATGAAGGTCTCGATCTACAGCCCGCGCACCAAGAACGGCCTGTTGCGCTATCTGGTGATCCGGGTGTCGGAGGCGGAAAACCTGGCCATGGTGACCTTTGTAACGGCTGACCGGGCCTATAACGAACTGCACCATCTCTCCCGTTTCATCCAGGAGGCGGTTCCCGAAGTGGCGGTCATGGCGAGTAATATCAACAGCTCGGAGGGGAATGTGATCTTCGGGCAGAAAGATCTGTTCCTGACCAAGCGCCAGACCTTGACCGAAAAGGTAGGGGAACTGCGGCTGCAGATTTCTCCCCGCTCGTTCTTTCAGGTCAACACCAGCGGCGCCCGGCTGATTTATGAACAGGTACGGCAGTGGGCTGCCGTTGACCGGCAGAGTACCCTGCTCGATCTGTACTGCGGTATCGGCGGGATCGGGCTCTACCTGGCCCCTGATGCCGGTCAGGTGATCGGCATCGAAGTGGTGGAGGAGGCGGTGGCCGATGCCCGTCGCAACGCGGCGTTAAACGGCTTCAGCAACTGTCGCTTTGAAGCGGGAGATGCGGGGGAACTACTGGAGGAACTGGCGCTGGAAACCCACGTCAACGTGGTGGTGCTCAATCCTCCCCGTAAAGGGTGTGAAGAATCGGTGCTGAAACGGGTGGCGGCTCTGGCGCCGGAACAGATCCTGTATGTCTCCTGTTCACCGGCAACCTTGATGCGCGATCTGGCGCTGCTGCGCACCCTCGGATATGGCTGCCGGGAAATTCAGCCGATCGATATGTTCCCCCAGACGGTTCATCTTGAAAATGTGGCTCGTTTGGTAAAACTGTAGGTATTTAAGCCTGTTATTGTTATATTATGCTGCCAATACGGGGGGCTTTGCTCCCCGTTGTTGCGACAGCAACGATCGTTGCCAGGGGAAATAACGGCTTGACCTCATGCAGCGGATGCACTACAAATATCCGTTTACCGTTGTAAGTATATCTACTGATACAAGGTCGCCTACTATGAAAAACATGAAGATTATTACCCGTTTGTTTATTGGCTATGGCATGGTTCTGGGGCTGTTGTTGTGTATTGTCCTGGGGGGCGGGTGGAGTATTCTGCAGATGACCCGCGGGATCAACGAGATCAAGACTGGCTATGGTACGGTGGAACATTCCCAGCGTCTGCGGGCTAATCTGAATCAGTTGCGCCGTTATGAAAAGGACATCTTTCTCAATATTGCCAACCCGGAGGCCGTGGCCAAATATCGCACCCAGTTCGACGCGTCAGTCACAAGTTACAACCAGCGTCTGGAAGAACTTTCCCGGCTTGCCACCATGCCGGAAGAGCAGAAGTTGATCGGGGACATTAAACAGAACGGCGCGGCTTACCTGAAGGGATTTGGTGAAGTCTACGAGCGGATCCGCAGCGGTGAAATCAACACCAGCGACCTGGCCAATCAGCAGATGGGAAGTTTCAAGGATGCCACCCATGCGGTGGAAAAACTGGTGGTGGAACTGGCTGACCTGAACAAGAAGGAAGTTGAGGCTACCTTGCAGAGGGGGGAACAGGCGCGGCGGTTTGTGCTGACCCTGCTGGGGGGCTTCCTGGTAATTGCCTTTGGGGCGGCGCTGTTCATCTGTATTGCCACTGCCCGCTCGATCATTAAACCGGTCAATCTGTTGGCGCAACAGGCTGACCGGTTGGCATCCGGTGACCTGACGGTGCAGGTGGTGGTGAACTCTCAGGATGAAGTCGGGCTGCTGGCGAGCGCTTTCCAACGAATGGCCGCCAACCTGCGCCAGACCATCTCCGGTATCCAGATTGCCGCCGATCAGGTCGCCTCGGCTTCGCTGCAGCTGCAGAACACGTCGGAACAGATTGCCACCGGCGCCGAAGAGGTGGCGGCCCAGGCGGTTTCAGTGGCGACGGCCAGCGAAGAAATGGCGGCTACCTCCAACGATATCGCCCGTAACTGCACCATGGCGGCCGATGCTTCGCAGCAATCGGCGGAGGCGGCCAACATCGGCGCAGCGGTGGTGCAGGAGACTATCTTTGGCATGGACACGATTGCCGACCGGGTGCGTGATACTGCTCAGACCGTGGAAGCTTTGGGCGCCCGCTCGGAACAGATCGGTAACATCGTCGGCACCATCGAGGATATTGCCGACCAGACCAACCTGCTGGCTCTTAATGCGGCCATCGAGGCGGCCCGTGCCGGTGAACAGGGGCGGGGATTTGCGGTGGTGGCTGACGAGGTGCGTGCCCTGGCGGAGCGTACCACCCGGGCTACCCGTGAGATCAGTGTGATGATCAAGGCGATTCAGGATGAGACCAAAGCCGCGGTCAACGCCATGGAAGAGGGGGTTCATGAGGTGGAGCGGGGCGCCGCATCATCCCAGAAGTCGGGTCAGGCGCTGGAGGAAATTCTGCAACGGATTCATGAGGTCTCGATGCAGGTAAGCCAGATTGCCACTGCGGCGGAAGAACAGACCGCCACCACCAACGAGGTGACCTCCAATATGCACCAGATTACCGATGTGGTGAATCAGACGGCCCGGGGCGCCGAAGAGGCTGCCGCTGCTTCGGCCCAGCTCTCCGGTCAGGCACGCGCCATGAAGGATAGTGTCAGCCAATTCAAGCTGTAAGAGCGCTTGCGGGGAAGCATCACAAATTTTATTCACACAACGACCGAGCAGAGGAGAGACCATGAAACGGGAAGGTATTATTCTGATTATTTCAGCGCCGTCGGGCGCTGGCAAAACAACCCTCTGCCGACGGTTACTGGAACGGTTTCCCGGTATGAAAGAGTCGATCAGTTATACCACACGGACTCCCCGCGAAGGGGAGGTTGACGGGGTCGATTATTTCTTTGTGACCCGCGAGCAGTTCATGTCCATGGTGGCGGAGGAGGCTTTCGCAGAATGGGCGGAAGTGCATGGCAACCTGTATGGCACCGCCCTGGCAACGGTGGAGGAGGCGCGGAAAAACGGGATTGACCTGGTGCTGGATATCGACTGTCAGGGGGCGCGGCGTTTGAAAGAGCAGATTGAGCGCTGCATGTACGTGTTCATTCTCCCTCCCAGTCTGGCGGAATTGCGGCGCCGGCTGGAAAGCCGCTCCTCCGATACTGCGGAGGTTATCGAGCAGCGGATCGAACGGGCAACCCATGAAATCCGTGAGGCGCGCTGGTATGATTACATCATTATCAATGATAATCTTGAGGCTGCTTTTGAAGATTTGACCTCGATTGTGATCTCTCACGAGCGTCGCACCTTCAGGATGCTGGAGCAGGTAGCGAAATTGTTTGATATTTGAGGGGAAGTACGGTAAAAACAACACTCATTTTATTTGTTGTAAAGAAGGAGTACACGATATGGCACGGGTAACTGTAGAAGATTGTCTGGAACGCGTTGAAAACCGGTTTTTACTGGTGTTGCTGGCTTCCAAAAGGGTCAAGCAGCTGTATAAGGGGAATCCTCCCCTGATCGACCAGAAGAATAATCGCATGGTTGTGACAGCATTGCGGGAAATTGCCTGTGGTCGCGTCAGCTACGAAGTCAGCAAAAAACATCAGAACGCAAATTAATTTAACGTATCCGGGTGAATCAGCTGTTTGCGCTGTTTCACCCTTTTTTTATCCCGCCATTGGCAGCACCTTCCTTTCGAATTTAATCCCGGCGAGTGACCCGTAATGATCAGACTGAACGATATTCTCGATACCGTACGTGCCTACAATCCGACGGCAGATCTTAATATTCTGCGCAAGGCGTACGTCTATTGCGCCAAGGTGCATCATGGACAGACGCGCCTTTCCGGCGAGCCGTATCTGATTCATCCGATGGAGGTGGCCGGATTACTGGCAGAACTCAAGCTCGATATGGCGAGTATTGTGACCGGCTTTTTGCATGATACGATCGAAGATACCCTGGCTACCAGTGAAGAATTAACGGAATTATTTGGCGGTGACGTTGCCCGGCTGGTTGAAGGCGTTACCAAAATCAGCAAGATCAATTTCAAAACCAAGGAAGAAAGTCAGGCCGAAAATTTCCGCAAAATGCTGCTGGCCATGTCCACCGATATCAGGGTGATCCTGGTCAAGCTGGCTGACCGTCTGCACAACATGCGCACCATGGAATTTCAGCCGGAACATAAACAGCGCAGCATTGCCCGCGAAACCATGGATATTTATGCGCCGATTGCCAACCGGCTCGGGATCTCGTGGGTCAAGGTCGAGCTGGAAGACCTGTCGTTCCGCTACCTCAACCCGGAAATCTATTTTGATCTTTCCAACAAGATTTCGGTCAAGAAGAAGGAACGGGAATCGTTTATTGCCGAGGCCCAGGCGATCATCTTTGAAAAAATGGCGTTTCACGGCATTCACGCAGAAGTGTCGGGACGCAGCAAGCATCTCTATTCGATCTTCCGCAAGATGGAGAAACGGAACGTCGATTTTGATCAGATCTATGACCTGATCGCCATCCGGATCCTGGTGGATGACTTGAACGAATGTTATGCGGTGCTGGGAATCATCCATTCAACCTGGAAACCGATTCCCGGGCGATTCAAGGATTATATCGCCATGCCCAAGGGGAACATGTACCAGTCGTTGCATACCACGGTGATCGGCCCGTCGGGTGACCGGATGGAGGTCCAGATTCGCACCCACGAGATGCACAGTGTGGCCGATGCCGGGATTGCCGCCCACTGGAAGTACAAAGAGGGAAAAGGGTACGACGATAAGGATATCAGACATTTTGCCTGGTTACGCCAATTATTGGAATCTCAGCATGAACTGCAGGATTCCAAGGAGTTTATGGCGTCGGTCAAGGGGGATCTGTTTCCGGAAGATGTGTTTGTATTCACTCCCAAAGGTGATGTGAAAGGTTTCCCCAAAGGGTCAACCCCGATTGACTTTGCCTATAGTGTTCACTCCGATGTGGGGCATCGCTGCGTGGGAGCCAAGGTTAATGGTAAACTGGTTCCACTCAAATACGAACTTAAGAACGGTGATATCGTAGAGGTTATTACCTCCCCCCACCATACTCCCAGCAAAGATTGGCTTAAAATCGTCAAGAGTTCCCGTGCCCGCAACCGGATTCGCTCCTGGATCAAAACCGAAGAGCGGAAGCGGAGTATCGTGCTCGGTCGCGAAATTTGCGAGAAAGATTTTCGTAAATACTCGCTTAACCTGCAAAAAATTCAGAAAACCGGTGAATTCAAGAAAATTGCGGCCGAATTTGGTTTTGCTGCCGATGACGATCTGCTGGCCGCGCTTGGTTATGGCAAGATCTCATCGCACCAGATTGTTGCCAAGATTCTTCCGTCGGAAAAGATCCAGGAGCGGGCAGAACATAAAGAATCGCGTCTGACCACCATGCTGAACAAAATCAAAGGTACTTCGTCCAGTGCGGTGGAAATCAGCGGTATCGATGATGTGTTGATCCGCTTTGCCAAGTGCTGCAATCCGGTTCCCGGCGATGAGATCGTCGGATTCATTACCCGTGGCAAGGGGGTCAGCATTCATACTGCCGATTGTCACATGGCATTGGAAAGCGACCCCGAGCGCCGGATCGATGTGGCCTGGAATAAGGTCAAAACAGCGGCCTTGCCGGTTAAAATCAGGGTCATCTGTCATGATCTCAAGGGGATCCTGGCCAATATTACCGTGGCGATAACCAACTGCGAGGCTAATATTTCCAGTGCCCATATTCAGAGTACGGTCGATCAACGGGGTGAAAATATCTTCGAGGTCAATGTCATTGATTTAAGCCATCTGCAAAAGGTGATGAATGCGATCCTGAAAGTCAAAGGGGTTATCAAGGTCGAGCGGATCAAGCAGTAGCTTTGCAGCTGATGTGAATACAAGCCAATTGTTGGGATGTTGTAATAAATTGTGCCGTGCTGTTTGACAATCCGGGACCACCGTCTATACTTGCTCCATTGTTATCAAACTCTTATGTATTGTTCCGTGCGTCAAGCACTCAACGGCGAGGAGAACTGCAATGACGAGCAAAAACATCGGTTCTGACCGGATTCGGTCAACGCTGGTACTGGCAGCAGTTTTGGCAGGTGTGGTGAGTCTGGCGGGGTGTGGCGCGACACTGTTCTCCGCTTCGTGTGATGATGAGCAGGCAACTGTGCGCTCATTGTTAGATCGAGGCGCACCGCTTAATAAAGGGAGAGAATTGTGGTGTGCCAGTGCCCATGGGCATCGGGAAATTGTACTGCTCCTGCTCGCAAAGGGGGCTGATCCCAACCTGACCTTCCCGAAGCATGAAAACGAAATCGCGCTGATTGCTGCCATTGCGGCTGACAGAAACCAGGTTGCCAAGGAGTTGATCAAGCATGGCGCCAAGGTTAATATCGCTGATCTGGATGGAAAAACACCACTGGCCATGAGTGCCATCCGCGGTAACAAAGAGATGATGCTTGAGTTGATCTCCCATGGCGCCAATCTTGATGCTGCCTATAAAGCGCTCGATACCTTCAGCGAGGAAAATTCCTACAGTAATGTCCTGGCACAAAAGGCCAAATCCAACCTTAAAACTCTTCAGCAGCAGATGATAGTCTCCCCTGCCAACCAACCCCAATCAGGGATTGCCGGCGCTACCGCCGTTTCTGCTATTCAATAACATAAAAAAAGCAGGTTGAATCGATGATTCAACCTGCAGATCTGTTCCGCTTGTTCAGGTCGTGGTTACCCGGCCCGATTAAAGACGTAGCGGATAATATCGTTGTAAAAGGCGAGCACCATCAGTGACAGCAGGAGAAACAGGCCGATCTGCTGCGCATATTCGCGGATCTTTTGTGGCACAGGGCGACCCATCACCAGTTCGCAGAAGAAAAAGAAGAGATGCCCCCCATCCAGTACCGGTACCGGTAACAGGTTCAGAACTCCCAGATTGATCGAGAGCAGCGCCATAAACGCCAGGAAGGTAGTTCCACCGGCCTGGGCGGTCTCACCGGCCATTTTGGCAATCATGATCGGCCCCCCCACGCTGTCAAGCGGCACGACCCTTTGTACCATCTTGACCAACGACATGAAGGTCAGGTCAATCACTTTCCAGGTTTGAATGCTACCTTTCCGCAAGGCCATCAGCGGATTGCTTGATTCCGTGACCACTTCGCCGGCCGAGGCGATACCGATGGCATACCCCTTCACCTGCTCGCCAAACAGATTCTTGGAAACCCGGGCCTCAGGAATAATGGTGAAGTGCAGCTCCTGACTGTTACGCAGCACCGTCAACTCAAGCTGTTGTCCCCCCCCCTTGGTGATCAATCCTGAAATTTCATCCCATTGCCGGACCTTGGTGCCATTGATGGCGGTCACCAGGTCGTTTTTCTGTATACCCGCCTTGGCTGCCGGTTTATCAGCCAGCACTTCACCTATTTTAGTGGTGACGGTCGGGACGCCAATCACGTTGAGCAGAATGAAAATTAACCAGGCAAAGACCAGGTTGAACATCGGTCCGGCCATGACAATGGCAATCCTGACCAGCGGTGGTTTGTGGGCAAAGGAGCGCTCTTTCTCCTCCGGAGTCAGTTCTCTCTCTTCCACAAGTTCGCCGGCGCCATCATCGTCGTTCCCCTGCTCGTCTTCCGGTGCTGCGGTTGCGGTTGTTCCACCCTCGATGACACCACCTTCACCAAACATCTTGACATACCCGCCTAAAGGAAAGGCGGAGAGCAGGTATTCGGTTTCACCGATCTGCTTGCCGAACAGTTTGGGGCCGAAACCGAGGGAAAACTTCTCGACTTTGACCCTGAACAGTTTGGCAATGATAAAATGCCCGAATTCATGGACAAAAATCAGGATTCCCAGGACGACAATGGCGTAGAGTACGGTCATATCAGTCGCACATTCCTTTCACAATTGTCTGGGCAGTCGCACGTCCCCAGGCGTCGGCCTGGAGCACATCATCGATTGAACCGAGATCATGGCTTTGATGGGCAGACATGGTGCGTTCGATAAGTTCGGGAATCTGCAGGAACTTGATGCCGCCGTTCAGGAAGGTCTCCACCGCGATTTCATTGGCGGCATTCATGACGGCAGGCATACTTTCACCTTCATTGATCGCCTGGTAGGCGAGTTGCAGACAGCGGAATTTCTGCGTGTCCGGCTTGAAGAATGTCAGGCCGGAAAAGGCCGTCAGATCCAGCGGTTTGACACCGGTGGCGATCCGCTGGGGATAGGAGAGGGCGTAGGCAATCGGCGCTTTCATATCCGGTGTGCCGAGCTGGGCAATCACGCAACCGTCTACGTACTCTACCATGGAGTGAATGATGCTCTGGGGGTGAATATTGACATCGATTTTTTCCACCGGAGCATTGAACAGCCAGCGTGCTTCGATCACCTCCAGCCCCTTGTTCATCATGGAAGCGGAGTCGATGGTGATTTTACGTCCCATGTTCCAGTTAGGGTGGTTGAGCGCGTCGCGTACCGTGGCGGTTGCCAGCTGTTGCATCGTGGTGTTGAGAAACGGGCCGCCGGAAGCGGTCAGGATGATTTTGGAGATGTCCTGGGGGCGATGACCTTCGATGGACTGGAAGATGGCGCTGTGCTCGCTGTCAACCGGATAGAGCTGCACCTGGTACTGTTCGATCATCTCCATGAAAAGGTGTCCGGCGGTTACCAGTGTTTCCTTGTTAGCCAGGGCGATATGTTTGCCTGCCCGGACGGCAGCTGCGGTAGGCGCCAGACCGGCGGCGCCCACAATGGCAGCCACGGTCATTTCCGCTTCCGCTGCCGAGGCGGCGTACTCCAATGCTTGTTGCCCGCCACAGATTTCGACCTCCAGGCCGCTACACAACTGTTGTAGTGCCGCTACATCTGTCTGATCTGCCACTGCAGCAATCCGCGGCTTGAACTGATGTATCTGGCGGGCAAACAGCTCCAGATTTTTGCCGGCAGTCATGGCGACCACACGGAACTGTTCCGGATAATCGGCTACGATCTCCAGTGTACTGACACCGATGGAGCCGGTTGCTCCAAGAATGGAAAGATTCTTCATCTGTTATCCTTTGAAAAAGTAAATCGCATAATAATAGGTGGCTGGCGCAGCAAAAATGATACTGTCAAGCCGGTCAAGCACGCCACCATGACCGGGAATGATGCTCCCGGAGTCTTTCACACCGAAGCTCCGTTTCAGGAGTGATTCGAACAGGTCGCCGGTTTGACCGAGCATGCCGATCACGATGGCAGTCGCCAGAGCGTCCATAATCGTTAGCTGGGGGAAAAATGTGGCGCGGGCCAGCATGGTGCCGACGCAGCTGCCGCACAAGCCACCCAGGGCGCCTTCGATACTTTTCTTCGGGCTGACCCGCGGGTAGAGCCGGTGTTTGCCGAACCAGCTGCCGGTGTAATAGGCTGCCGAGTCGTTGGTCATGACAATCAGCATGATCACAAACAGCCATTGGACGCCGTAGTGAGTCTGTCGCAACAGCACCAGATGCATCAGGAGGAGAGGAATGTAGATCAGCCCCAGGGTGGCGTAGGCAATATCACGGGCAGCCTGTTCGATCTCCGGCAGCCGGAACAGAAAGATCAGGGCAAACAGCAGAAACAGGATGCTGATTCCCGCCAGGGGGAGTGTGGCGGCAGGGAAGAGGGGGACAAAAATCAACGCGGTACCGCAGAATATTGCCAGCCACGATTCCAGCCTGCGACCGGGAAGCGCCATCTGGTAAAATTCATGGATGCCGACCGCCGTAAAAAGTGCCACCAGTAGTGCGCAAGCCAGGGCGCCACCTTTCAAAATGGTAAGTACAACAATCGGTAACAGGATCAGAGCGCTAATCAGGCGTTTGATAATTATTTCCTCGCGGCAAGCTGGTCGCTGGTTTTGCCGAAGCGACGTTCCCGTGCCTGGTAATCTGCCAGAGCCTTGTGAAATTCGTTGATGGTAAAATCGGGCCAGTTGATGTCGGTAAAGTACAGCTCCGTATAGGCCAATTGCCAGAGCAGAAAGTTGCTGATCCGCATTTCCCCGCTGGTTCGGATCAGAAAATCAGGATCGGGGAGCCCGCCGGTGTCGAGGTAACCACTGAACAGGTCGACCGTGATATCATCAATGGAGTGTTTTCCGTCCTGCACATCCCGGCAGATTTTTGCGGCGGCCATGGTCAGTTCCTGGCGGCCACCGTAGGAGAGCGCCAGTGTCAGGGTCATGCCGCTGTTGGCAGAGGTCTGGTCAATGGCATTCTGGAGCGTCTGCAAAACATCATCCGGCAGGTCACTGCGCTTGCCGATAATGTTGAAACGGATGTTTTTACGCATCATCCGGGCGGTTTCGTTGGTAATGTACTTTTTCAACAACGCCATCAGAGCCCGTACTTCCAGGGCCGGGCGGAGCCAGTTTTCCGATGAGAAGGCAAACAATGTCAGGTATTTTATGCCGAGCATGGCCGCCTGATCAACCACCATCTTGACGGTTTCAGCGCCGCGCTGGTGTCCGATGACCCGTTTGAGCATGCGTTGTTGCGCCCAGCGACCATTGCCATCCATTATGATGGCAAGGTGAGTGGGGAGTTTGTCGCGGTCGGTCAGTTGCATCAGACTTCCATGACCTCTTTTTCTTTGTGGGCCACTGCTTCATCGATCTTTGCTTCGTAGCTTTTGGTAATATCCTGAACGTCTTTCTCGAATTTCTTCAGCTCATCTTCGGTGATCGCCTTCTCCTTCTCCAGTTTTTTCAACTTGTCATTGGCGTCACGCCGGATGTTACGCAGCGCAATCTTGTCATCTTCCGCCTTTTTCTTGAGATCCTTGACAATTTCCTTGCGACGGTCTTCCGTCAGTGGCGGCAGGTTGAGCCGAATGGCGCGTCCATCATTGGAGGGAGTCAGTCCCAGGTTGGCATTCATGATCGCTTTTTCAATCGGTGCGATCATCTTGGTTTCCCAGGGGGAAATAGTAATGGTGCGTGGTTCCGGAATTGCCAGGGTTGCCACACTGCTCAGACTGGAAGGGTTGCCGTAATAATCGACTTTAACCGAATCCAGAATGCCGGTAGTGGCACGGCCGGTGCGAATTTTCTGGAATTCGTTTTTCAGTACCGCCACGGATTTATCCATGTTGATTTTCATGTCGTCAAGCACAGTTTTCGGCATACTTATTCTCCTTGTACAATGGTTCCGATGTCATCGCCGTTAATTACTTTTTTGATATTACCGGTGGTGGTCAGATCAAACACAATGATCGGAAGTTTATTATCCATGCAGAGTGAAATTGCGGTTGCATCCATGACTTGCAGTCCTTTTTTTAGGACTTCCAGGTAGGTCAACTCGGATATTTTGACGGCGTTGGGATCGAGTTTGGGGTCAGCGGTATAGACGCCATCCACCTTGGTTCCCTTGAGGATCACCTGGGCGTTGATTTCCATGGCACGCAGGCTGGCGGCAGTGTCGGTGGTGAAGTAGGGGTTACCGGTTCCGGCGCCGAAAATAACTACCCGTCCTTTTTCCAGATGCCGCATGGCGCGACGGCGAATATACGGTTCGGCAACTTCCTGCATGGCGATGGCTGATTGAACCCTGGTCGATACACCCTGCTTTTCCAGGGCATCCTGCATGGCCAGTGAGTTGATCATGGTTGCCAGCATCCCCATGTAATCGGCGCTGGCTCGATCCATTCCCTTTGAAGAGGCTGCCAGGCCGCGGAAAATGTTGCCGCCACCAATCACGAGCGCCAAAAGCACACCTTGGTCAACAACTTCCTTGATTTCACGGGCAATGGAGGTAATGGTGTCCGGATCGATGCCGTAGCCTTGTTCGCCAGCCAGCGATTCACCGGATAATTTTAACAGGACGCGGGTGTATGGTTGTCTGCTCATGGTTTTCCTCTTGAGGTACAGCTCTGATCTGAGTCTGTTCTACGGTGGTTGCGGGTTAAAAAAAAACCGGCCATTGCTGGCCGGCTATGCCGATATTTACAGGCCGGCCGCAGCCGCCACTTCGGCGGCAAAGTCCGATTCCTTCTTTTCCAGTCCTTCGCCGAGTACGTAACGTTCAAAACGGGTGATGTTGACGGCTCCGCCAACACTCTTACCGCATTCTTCGGTAACCTGTTTGATAGTCTTGTCCGTGTCTTTGACGAATTGCTGTTCTATCAGGCAGATGTCGGCAAAGAACTTGTTGATCTGGCCAAGAATGATTTTTTCGATGATGGCATCCGGTTTGCCCGATTCCTTTGCCTTGGCGCGATACACTTCTTTTTCACGCTCCAGCACATCGGCCGTAACCTGGTCGCGGGTTACAAATGCCGGTGCAGCGGCAGCGGAATGCATGGCAACATCTTTTACCAGGGCAAGCAACTGTGCTTTATTGGCATCGTTGACAGCTGGTGAGGAGATTTCCACCATCACGCCGATTTTACCACCGGCATGGATATAGGATCCGATGCAGCCGTCGCCGTTGACATCGTATTTTGCAAAACGACGCAACTGGATGTTTTCGCCGATGATGGAGATCGATTCATTCAGATAGGTCTGAACGGTTTTGGAAGGATCACCGGAGAAATTCTGTCCCAGCATCTCTTCGATGGTCGCCGGGGAGGTTGCCAGAATGTGTGCGCCGATGCTGTTGACAAAGGTCTGGAACTTTTCGTTTTTGGCAACAAAGTCGGTTTCGCTGTTGACTTCCAGCAGTACGCCCTGTTTCAGGTCGTCGGATACAAAAGCAGCGACAATCCCTTCCGTGGCAGCGCGCCCAGCTTTTTTAGCTGCTGCGGCAAGTCCTTTGGTACGGAGGAAATCGACCGCTTTTTCAAAATCACCTTCGGTCTGTTCCAATGCTTTCTTGCAATCAAGCATACCGGCTCCGGTAGCTTTTCTTAATTCATTGATCTGTGTAGCCGTAATCGCCATGCTATCCTCCACCCTTTCACAAGGGAATCTGTATTGTTTTAATGGTGGGGCGAACCGGAGTTCGCCCCGTTTCAACGTTGATTCTATTCTGCTGCAGCTTCAGCTGCTTCAGATTCTTCGATCTGGAATTCCTGTACGTCGTCCTGTTTCATGGCTGCAGCGTTGCGTGCTTCATTCCCTTCAATGATCGCATCGGCAATCTTGGAGGCAAGCAGGCGGATGGCGCGGATAGCGTCGTCGTTGCCCGGAATGACGTGGTCAATCGGATCAGGGTCACAGTTGGTGTCAACCACGGCAACAACCGGAATACCGAGCTTGTTGGCTTCCTGGACAGCAATTTCTTCGTTTTTGGGATCGATCACGAACATGACACCCGGCAGCTTGGTCATGGATTTGATTCCGCCCAGGTTTTTCTCAAGCTTTTCACGCTCTTTTTCGAACTGCAACGCTTCTTTTTTGGTGTAGGCTTCGACGGTTCCATCTTCAAACATGGCGTCGATTTTTTTGAGGCGGTCAATACTCTGTTTAACGGTGGAGAAGTTGGTCAGCATGCCGCCGAGCCAGCGCTGGTTGACATAGTACATGCCGCAACGGGCTGCTTCTTCAGCGATGGAATCCTGAGCCTGTTTCTTGGTGCCGACAAACAGAACCGTATTGCCGTTCTGGGCTGCTTCCTTGACGAAATGGTAGGCTGATTTGAAGTAACGGACGGTTTTCTGCAGGTCGATGATGTAGATGCCGTTACGTGCGCCGAAAATATACGGTTTCATCTTCGGGTTCCAACGTTTTGTCTGGTGACCGAAATGTACGCCGGCCTCCAACAGTTCCTTCATGCTGATGCTTGACATGGTGTTTCTCCTTTGGTTTGTCCTCCGCCCCGTCAATCCCTGCCAGCCACAAGGGACACCGCCGGTACTAGGGGGGCGTGTGAGATATAAAGCGCTATTTTGTAGCATGGTTCGATCGGAAAACGCAAGCAGAAACTGGCGGTCGGCAAGCGTTTGCACCGCTACCACCCGCAGCGTGGAGCGGCTTGCTTGTCATATGTATTTAGCGCTTTGCGTTTACCGGTCGATTCATATATAAACTACACAGATTAGTATTGTTCAAAGGCATTGACATCTAGGTACTATCACTGGATTTGAACCAATAATGTAACTATAACGATCTGGAATGTATATGGATATGATGAGCTACCTCACTAACAGTTCACCCCAATGGGTTGAGTCGTTATATCGTGACTGGAAACACGATCCTGCTTCAGTTCCTTCAGATTGGCAGCTTTTTTTCAGTGGTTTTGAACTGGGAGACGAGCATGGCATGCACGGGAATCCGGCCATCCCCTTGCCGGCTGATGAGTATCTTCTCAAGGTTTCCGGAGTTCAATCGCTGATCTTTCGCTACCGTTCGATCGGCCATCTGCTGGCCTGCACCGACCCGCTTTCCCCCTGCCGTCTTTCCCACCCCCAGCTCGATCTGGCAGCTTTTGATTTGAACGAGGCTGACCTTGATATGGTTTTCCCGACGCGACGTTTTGCCGATGCTACAGTTCCATTACGTCAGGTCGTGGCGACTCTGCGTGCCACCTATTGCCATGAAATAGGCGTGGAATTCATGCACATCCCGGATCCTGACGAGCGTCAATGGCTGATTGACCGGATGGAGTCGTGTCGCAATCAGCCGCAGCTTGATCAGTCTGAACAGCTGCGGTTGCTGGAAAAACTACATGAAGCGAACCTGTTTGAGCTTTTTCTTCAGCGGCGTTTTCCGGCACAGAAACGCTTCTCGCTGGAAGGTGGCGAGGGTTTGATTCCGGCGCTCGACGTGTTGGCCCGTTTGTGTGTGGCCGACGGCGTGGCCGATCTGATCCTGGGGATGCCCCATCGCGGACGTTTGAATGTGCTGGCAAATATTTTCGGCAAACCGTATGAAAATATTTTTGCCGAGTTTCGCGATACTATGGAAACCGGTTTTGTTGGTGACGGCGACGTAAAATACCACAAGGGGTATTCCAGTGACTGCGACTATCAGGGCGCCACGCTGCACCTGACGCTGGCATCCAATCCGAGTCATCTGGAAGCGGTCAACCCGGTTGTCGAGGGGAAGTGCCGGGCGCGGCAGGATCACTATGGCACCGGGGGGGGGGCTGTGCTGCCGGTACTGATTCATGGTGATGCCGCCTTTGCCGGCCAGGGGAGTGTGATGGAAACCTTGTCACTTTCCCAGCTGGAAGGATATAGCACCGGCGGAACGTTGCATATCGTGCTGAATAACCAGATCGGGTTTACCACCGCTCCCAAGGATTCACGCTCAACGCTTTACGCCACCGATGTGGCTAAAATATTGTCCTGCCCGATTTTTCACGTTCAGGGAGAGTCGCCGGAAGCGATTCGCCATGCCATTGATCTGGCATTTCAGTACCGTCAACGGTTCCGGCGCGATGTGGTGGTGGAACTGGTCTGTTATCGTCGCCACGGACATAATGAAGGTGATGAACCGGCCTTTACCCAGCCGCTGATGTATCAAAAGATCGCTTCCCGTCCGCCGGTTAACCGGATCTACGCCGATTTGCTGCGCGAGTCCGGCATGTCGCCGGAACTGCTCGAATCGCTGGAAGCGCAGGTTCAGCAGCGGCTGGAGAGTGCTTTCGAGGGCTCCCCCCAGCCACATAAGGTTGGCTTTGCCGATGTCTGGGAGGGGATTTCTCCCGATTATCGTGACGAACCGCCGGCAACCGGTGTCGCAGCGGAAAAAATCCTGCTGCTGGCGCGCAAGCTGGCCAATCTCCCTCCCGGTTTTACCCCCCATCCCAAGTTGGTGGCGCTGGTGCAGAAACGTTTTGAAAGTGTACTCAAGGGGGGGATGATTGATTGGGGAACCGCCGAAACCCTGGCCTATGCGACGTTGCTGGATGAGGGGCATGGGGTGCGGCTCTCGGGGCAGGATTGTTGTCGCGGCACCTTCAGTCATCGCCACGCCGTGCTGCATGACATCCATGACGGACACACCGCCACTCCGCTGGCCAATCTGGCGTCGCTGGCAGACGGGACGGGCCGTTTTCAAGTCTGGAACAGTTCACTTTCGGAATTCGGCGTGCTCGGTTTTGAATATGGCTATTCCCTGGAAACCCCCCACGGCTTGACGATCTGGGAAGCACAGTTTGGTGATTTTGCCAACGGCGCCCAGGTGGTGCTGGATCAGTTTGTCGCCAGCGGTGAAACCAAGTGGAATCGTGCCAGCGGATTGGTGCTGATGCTCCCCCACGGCTATGAAGGGATGGGAGCGGAACATTCCAGCGCCCGCATCGAACGTTTTCTGCAACTGTGTGCCAATTACAACCTGCAGGTTGCCAACCCGACTACTCCGGCGCAGCTGTTCCACCTGCTGCGGCGCCAACTCAAGCAGTCGTTTCGCAAGCCGCTGGTAATCTTTACGCCCAAGAGCCTGTTGCGTCATCCCGACTGTGTTTCTCCACTGGCCGAGCTGTATCACGACCGCTTTTACCCCCTGCTTCCCGACTCACTTCCGGCAGAGAGCGTACGCCAGGTGCTGTTGTGCAGCGGGAAAATCTATTACGATCTGCTGGAGGAACGGACTCGCCGTGGCGATAATTCCACGGCAATCCTGCGGATTGAGCAGCTCTATCCCTTTTCGGAGCAGCTGCTGAAGCAGCTGCTGGTCGGCTATCGTCCCGATACCCGCTACTGCTGGGTGCAGGAAGAACCGGAAAATATGGGAGCCTGGCAGCATTTGGCAACCTCGTTGCAACAGGTCTGCGGTTCGTTGCGATCAGTGGCTCGTCCGGCCGATGCATGCCCGGCGGTCGGCTCCCATGCTCTCCATCAGCAACAGCAGCAAGCGATTATCGGCAGTGCCTTTGATGGCCGGTGAGGAAGGTGAACAAATGCAGCAGTTTACCCCTAATCCGGTAAAAGTGATTCGCAGTTATTGCATCACCATGGTGGTACTGGTGTGCGCCTCCGCTTTTTCGGAAGGGCTCTTTCATCTGTTGATCGGGCTCTTGCCGTGGGGGGAACCATGGCAATCGCTGACCGAACTGCTGGTGATGGTGACGGTGTTTACGTCACTCTTCTGGTATGTTGTGGTTCCCAAGGCGCTGGCGGAAGAAAGCAAACGGGAACAGGAGGCTGCTCATCAGCAACTGCTGGCAGCAACCCTGGAAGCAACGGAAGACGGGATTGTGGTGGTGGACAAAAATCTGCAGATCGTGGCCTATAACAGCAAATATCTACAGATCTGGGGTGATGTCTGTTCGCTGGTTGCTACCCGGGATGTGTACCATGTTTTTGCCTGCATCGAGAATCAGGTGCTTGATCCGGAAGAGTTTCACCAGAAATCGGTGAATGCCTATCGCAACCTGGATGCGGTCTGCATGGACATCATCCGTTTCAAGGACGGCAGGGTGTTTGAGCGCCACACCTACCCCTATGCCATTAACGGCAGCACGGTCGGCAAGGTCTCCAGCTATCGTGACATTACCGAAAAAGTCCGTCATGATGAACAGACGCGTATTATGCAGGCCAAGCTGATCCACACCAATAAGATGACCTCTCTGGGATTGCTGGTTTCCGGCATTGCCCATGAGGTCAATAATCCCAATAATTACATCATGATCAGCTCTGAATTGATGGCTCGTTCCTGGAAGGATTGTCTCCCGGTCCTGGACCGGCAGTTTGCCGCCGAGGGCGAATTCATGGTTGGCGGTGTCCCCTACAGTACCTTGCGATCAGAAGTCGCCGATTTGATTGATGGCATCACGGACGGTTCACGCCGGATCCGCGATATCGTTAATTCGCTCAAGGATTTCTCGCGGGGTAGTCACGGTGATTTTAATGCCTTGGTCGATATCAATCAGGTGATTACCTCGGCCACCACCATGATTAACCACCATATCAAGCGTGTCACCCATAACTTCACCCTGCAACTGACCGATCCGCTCCCGCCACTGACCGGTAATCACCATCAGCTGGAACAGGTCATCATCAATCTGGTTCTCAATGCAGTGCAGTCGCTTGACAAACCGGATGCAGGCGTTACGATTTGTTCCCGCTATGAACAGGAACGGGGTGAGCTGGTGGTGGAAGTGACCGATCAAGGGTGTGGTATCACCCCGGAAAACGGTGAACAGGTGATGGAGCCGTTTTTTACCACCCGGGCGGAGGTGGGAGGGACCGGGCTGGGGCTTGCCATCTGCAGTACGATTGTCAAAGAACACCACGGTACGATCTGTTTTACCTCAACGCCGGGAGAGGGGACGAACTTTATGCTCCGTTTCCCGGTTGCTCCGGAATTTGAGAAAGGTCGGGAATCATGACTCATACGCAAAGCCAAACTATATTGCTGGTTGATGATGAACCGGCAATTCTCAAAGCAACCCGTCTGGTTCTTTTGGGAAACGGTTTCAAATCGGTGCTGACGCTTCAGGATAGCAGCGAGGTAATCCCACTCATGGCAGCCCAGCCGGTGGCGGTGGTTGTGCTTGATCTGACCATGCCGGGGATTTCGGGGCATGAATTGTTAACCCAGATCGTCAGTACGCAAACAGGGGTGTCGGTCATTGTCATGACAGCGCTGGATGAAACTGCCACTGCGGTGGAGTGCATGCGCAACGGGGCCTTTGATTATCTGGTCAAACCGGTGGAAACCTCACGACTGGTGGCAACTATCACCAAGGCGCTGGAAGTATACTCCCTGTCGCGTGAGGTCAGGTCACTCAAGCAGTATCTGCTGACTGACCAGCTGACTCACCCCGAGGCCTTTGAAGCGATCCTTACCGCTGACAAGCGCATGCGGGCACTGTTTCAATATGTGGAGGTGATTGCATCTTCCCGCCAGCCGGTGCTGATCTGTGGCGAAACCGGCGTCGGCAAGGAGCTGCTGGCGCGTGCCGTCCACAATGTGTGCGCTAAAAAAGGGGAGTTTGTGGCCGTTAACGTGGCCGGGCTGGATGACAACATGTTTTCCGATGTCTTGTTCGGTCACAAAAAAGGGGCCTTTACCGGCGCCGATCAGGCTCGCGAGGGGCTGATTTTACGGGCTGATGGTGGTACGCTCTTCCTGGATGAAATCGGCGATCTGGCTGAATCGTCGCAAATCAAGCTGCTGCGCCTGCTGCAGGAACAGGAATATTACCCGGTCGGCTCCGATATTCCGAAACAGTGCGAGGCGCGCATTATCGTTGCCACCAATCGCTCGCTCAAGGAACGGATGGCCGCCGGTTTGTTCCGTAAAGACCTGTATTACCGGCTCTGTACCCACCAGATCGAAATTCCGCCACTCCGTGAACGCCGGGAAGATGTGCTGATGATCCTGGAACATTGTGTTGTCAAGGCGGCCACTGCCATGGGGAGGAGCATTCCTGAGATCACTCCGGAAGTTACGGAGGTACTGCTCAAGCTTGAGTTCCCGGGGAACGTGCGGGAATTGGAAGCTCTGGCCTGTGATGCGGTCGCCCGCTCCACCAATGGTGTCTTGTCGTGGCAGGTGTTTGCAGCCAATCTGGAAGAGTATGATGGTCTGAAAACGGACATGGACGGTGCTCAAGCAACGGAATGTGATGGAGTCCAGCTGCTGAAATCGGTTTTCGGACATTTCCCGACAATGGAAGAGGTTGAGCGCTGGATGATTGTGGAAGCGCTCAAGGAAACCAAAGGACACCAGGGGGGAGCTGCCCAACTGCTGGGGATCACCCGTCAGACCCTCAACAAGCGTCTGGGAGAACAGCGGCGTGAAGCGTGCTGAAAAGATGAAAAGTTGTTTTTTTCGATGGCATCAAGTCCGGTAGCTTGTATGAATCTGATATCTTGGGAGGAAATTGCATGACACCACAACCAGCTTCAACCGCCGAAGGAGTCACTACCCCGAACTCCGATCTGAATTCCAAGCCGGACGCCGCTCAACTGCAGCGCTCTTTTCTGCGCCACCTGCAGTACACCCTGGTAAAAGACAAATATTCCGCCACCAACTCTGACCTGTACCAGGCGCTGGCCTATGCCGTCCGGGATATGCTGGTGGAACGATGGCTGGATACCCAACAGTCGTATTACTTGAACGATGCCAAACGGGTCTATTACATCTCCATGGAATTCCTGATGGGGAGGACGCTCGGCAACAGCCTGATCAATCTCGGTATTCTGGAAGAGTGGGAAACGGTGCTCAAGCAGATGGGGATCGATATTGAAGCGTTGGTGGAAGCGGAATGGGATGCCGGTCTCGGTAATGGTGGTCTGGGGCGTCTGGCGGCCTGTTTCCTCGATTCCATGGCCACCATGTCGCTGCCGGCCTATGGCTACGGCATTCGTTACGAATACGGCATGTTCTATCAACGGATTGTTGACGGCGGTCAGTTCGAGGTGCCGGACAACTGGCTGCGCTACGGCAACCCCTGGGAGTTTGACCGTCAGGAACATTTGCACAAGATCCAGTACCAGGGGCGGGTGGTTGAGTTTACCGATGTGGACGGTGAACGGCGTTGCACCTGGATCGATACCAGCGATGTCATGGCGTTGGCCTACGATGTGCCGATTCCGGGGTACAACAACAATACTGTCAATACCATGCGGCTCTGGAGCGCCAAATCAACCCGTGATTTCGAACTGGAGTCATTCAACCGCGGCAACTATGTCGGTGCCGTCGAATCGAAGATGAAAACCGAAAACATTTCCAAGGTACTCTATCCGGCCGACCATATGCTGGAAGGAAAAGAGCTTCGTCTGCGGCAGGAGTATTTTCTCTCTTCCGCTACGGTACAGGATATTTTCTACCGTTTTTCAAAAAAACATACCGACCTGAACCTGCTGCCACAAAAAGTCGCCATTCAGTTGAACGATACCCATCCGACCCTGGCAATTCCGGAACTGATGCGGATTTTGCTGGATGAAAAGAAACTGTCGTGGGAGGCTGCCTGGTCGCTGGCGGTTGATACCTTTGCCTACACCAATCATACCATCCTTCCGGAAGCATTGGAAAAATGGCCGGTGGCGATGATGGAAAGCATTCTGCCGCGCCATCTGCGGATTGTCTACGAAATCAACGAGCATTTTCTCAAGGATGTGGCGGCCCGTTTCCCCGGTGATACGGCCAAATTGCGGCGCATGTCGATTGTGGGGGAGGACGGGGAAAAACATGTTCGCATGGCGCATCTGGCCATTGCCGGCAGCCATTCGGTCAACGGCGTTTCGGCACTGCACAGTGAAATTCTTAAAAACGACCTGTTCAGCGATTTTTACCAGATGTGGCCGGAACGTTTCAACAACAAGACCAACGGTATCACCCAGAGACGTTGGTTGAAGCACTGCAACCATTGGCTTTCCGATCTGATCTCGTCCAAAATCGGCAACAGTTGGACCACCAACCTGGATGAACTGGCCCAACTGCGCGAGTACGTGGATGACACCGATTTCCTGCAGCAATGGAGCGAGGTAAAACGGGCCAACAAACAACGGCTGGCGGATCATCTCTATGCCCACTACGGTATCCAGATTTCACCTGACACCATGTTCGACTGCCAGACCAAGCGGATTCATGAGTACAAGCGGCAGCTGCTCAATATTCTGCATGTTATTACACGGTATAACCGGATCAAAAACAATCCGGGGATTCAGCTGGCACCGCGCACGGTCATGATCGGTGGTAAGGCGGCGCCATCGTACCAGATGGCCAAACTGATCATCCGTCTGGTCAGTGCGGTCGGGGCGGTGATCAACAACGATCCGACCACCAACCGGCTTTTGAAGATATTTTTCCTCCCCAACTACAACGTGTCGCTGGCAGAGCTGATTTTCCCGGCCTCCGATCTTTCCCAACAGATTTCAACCGCCGGAACCGAAGCATCGGGAACCGGCAATATGAAGTATGCGCTTAATGGCGCCCTGACCATCGGGACACTGGATGGCGCCAATATCGAAATCATGGAAGAGGTTGGTCGCGAAAACATTTTTATCTTCGGTATGACCACCGATCAGGTCAATGGTCTCAAATATGCCGGCTATCGTCCCCAGGATTACTATTACCGCAACCAGGAGTTGAAACAGGCGATCGACATGATCGGCAATGGCAAATTTTCCCCCGGCAATCCCGACCTGTTCAAACCGATTGTGGAAACACTCCTCTCCATCGACAACTATCTGTTGCTGGCCGATTATGCCTCCTACATCGCCTGTCAGGAAGAGGTGGATAAGCTGTACCTCAATCAGCAGCAATGGGCGCGCACCTCGATTCTCAATACGGCCGGCATGGGTAAATTTTCCAGCGATCGCACCATTCGTGAATATGCGGAACAGATCTGGGGGATCGCGCCGGAACATATAGCCTGTCACAGCCGTCGTGATCTGCTGTGAGCCGGATGTCGGCTGAAATGGTGCAGATAACCGCCCTGAAGACTTTGGAGGTCTTGTAATGCACCACCCGGCTCTGTTTGCCGATGATAGCAAGCCACATCACTCTGCTGCCACTCCCTTGGCAGAACGGATGCGTCCCCGCAACCTGACAGAATTTTACGGTCAGCAACACCTGGTGGGGGACGGTCGGATTCTCAAGCGGATGATCGAGAATAACTCCCTTTCCTCGCTGATTCTGTGGGGGCCGCCGGGATGTGGCAAGACCACCCTAGCCCATGTTATTGCGGCTGAAACCAGAGCGCACTTCATCTTTTTCTCCGCCATCCTCTCCGGGGTCAAGGAGATCCGTGAAATATTCAAGGAAGCGGAGGACCTGTCACGTCGTAACGTCACCACAGTTCTGTTTGTGGATGAAATCCACCGCTTCAACAAATCCCAGCAGGACGCTTTTCTCCCCTACGTTGAAAAAGGGGTGGTCACCTTGATCGGTGCCACCACCGAAAATCCCTCCTTTGAAGTAATTGCGCCGCTCCTTTCCCGCTGTCGCGTGTTGACCCTGCAGCCGCTGGAACCGGATGCAGTGGCGGAACTCTGCCGTCTGGCGTTGAACGACCGGGAACGGGGGATGGGAGAGTTGCAGCTGTCACTGGATCAACAGGCTCTGGAAATTCTGGTGGAACAGTCGGGGGGGGATGCCCGCCGGGCGTTGAATACCCTGGAGGTTGCCGCCGGTTTGGTCGGTGTTGCCGGATCTACTGCTACCGCCGGGGAGTTGCGCCGGATCACCGCCGAGTTGTTGCAGGAAGCGTTGCAACATCGTGCGCTGGTGTATGACAAAGGTGGCGAAGAACATTACAACGTCATTTCCGCCTTCATCAAATCGATGCGGGGGAGTGATCCGGATGCGGCGCTGTACTGGGCGGCCCGCATGCTGGAAGCGGGGGAGGATCCGCTCTTTATCCTGCGGCGTATGGTGATCTTCGCTTCCGAGGATGTGGGGAATGCCGATCCGCGCGGTTTACAGGTGGCGGTGGCGGCACTTCAGGCATTTCAGACCATCGGTATGCCGGAGGGACGGATCATCATCGGCCAGGCCGTGACCTATCTGGCCACTGCCCCCAAGTCCAATGCTTCCTATTGCGGCATCGATGCTGCTTTGGCGGAGGTTCGCAAAAGCGGCAATCTGCCGGTGCCGCTCCATATCCGTAATGCGCCGACCGGTTTGATGAAAGAACTGGGGTATGGCAAGGGGTATCAATACCCCCACGATTATGAACATGGCTATGCCGGACAATCATGTCTTCCCGATGTCTTGCTCGGGATGCAGTTGTATCAGCCCCAGGGGTATGGCTATGAAAAGAATATCAAGGAACGGATGGAATGGCTGAAGGGGAAAAAGAAGCGGGAGTGAGTGCCCGACGCTTGACAGACAGCGTGTATTCCTCAATACTTGCGGCAGCACGATGTCATTACACACAAGGAGAAACGCCATGATCAGCAGCACTACCGCAGCAGCGCTTACTACCCATATGAATCTGGAATTGTATTCGGCCCATCTCTACCTCTCCATGGCTTCGGCTGCCAATGAGAAAGGGCTCAAGGGAGCTGCCAACTGGTTTACCGTGCAGTATCGGGAGGAAATGGTTCATTTCATGAAGTTTTACACCTACCTGGTTGACCAGGGGATCAACATCACCATTCTGGCCAGCAAGGAAGTTCCCAACAGCTATAATTCGCTGCTGGATATGATGGAGCAGACCCTCAAGCACGAACAGCTGATAACCGGTTGTATCAATGAATTGAGTGAACTGGCTGTGTCACAGAAAGATCATGCCACCCAGATTTTTCTGCAATGGTTTATTACCGAACAGATCGAAGAAGAAAACAACGACCGTGACCTGATCGCCAAGTTGAAAATGGTGGGGGATAATGGCTACGGTGTCCTGATGATTGATACGGAAATGGGGCAGCGGGTGTTTGTGGCGCCTCCCGGCGCACCATTGGCGGTATAGGATGAAAATAAGATTTTGCGAACATAACAAGGGGAAAGGGAAGGTCTTCCGTCGCTTGACGGAGGAATTTCCCGATCTGAACATCAAGATCAAAAAGTGCGTCAAACAGTGCGGTGCGTGTCGTGAGCTTGTCATGGCCACGGTTGACAAACAGAAGATCACCGCCGTTGATGGCGATGAACTGTACCGCAAACTGGTGGCGGTAATCAAAAACGAACCGTAACCATCTCCGGACGCGGTGTATCTGTTCAATTCGAGGGGCGGCCAATTATGGCCGCCCCTCGGTCGTTGTATCGGCAGCGTTGAATCCGGATTGCTGCGGTGAATCCCGATCGCTTGAAAACGGAACTAATAGATGATGTTTAATCTAACTGCTGATAGTGGCCACTAACCAGCAGGTATTATTGAGTATGTTGGCTTATCCACAAAAAATGTTGATAACTTGTGGATAACGGTGTTGATGGATTGGGAAAGCCGTATTTTTGCAACGGTTTTTTACGCTTTGCTTGTTTTTTGAACAAATATAAACTGTAATAAAATCAAACTGTTATTGCTGTTTGTAGCAAAATTGGGGGGTTATGGCTGTCAACAAAAAATTCGGTTTTTTTGTTATTTTTTTCTTGGATTACCCCTGTGCAAAACTAGCTGATTTCAGGGCAATTCTTCCATCTGAAACCAGATGCCCTTCGTGGCGCAGCAACCAGCATTTTGTGTCGATACCACCGGGAGCGCTGTAACCGGTCAAGGCGCCATTTGAGGCAACAATCCGGTGACAGGGGATAATGATCGGAATCGGATTGGCTGCCAGAGCCCCCCCCACGCCACGGGCTCCCCTGGGGTTTCCTGCCAGTCGTGCCAGCGCTCCGTAGCTGCTGATGTCGCCGTAGGCAAGCAGCCGGGTCTGCTCCAGGATGCGTTTTTGAAAGGGAGTCAGGGGGGAAAGATCGATTGCTAGCAGGTGGAATGGTTGCTCGCCCTCGCTGAAGTAGCGCTGCAGCAGCGTGGCGGCATGTTCGGTGAGCGGGGATGCCGGCTGGATTGAGAACAGGGACGTGTCACCCGGCAGCCGGACGGAAGTGATGCCGAGATCGTTTGCGCTCACGATGCCGGCGCCCCAGGGGGTTTCGAAGTGTGAACAGTAGTAATTGTCTGCATTCAAGCTCATGTTCGCCTCAGTTTCTTGGTGATCAACCCCAAAGCCTGGGTTGCTTCTTCCGATCCGAGCAGGCGCGCCACGAGGCCGTACAGCGCGGCTCCGCCACTGACAGCCAGCGTCACCACCAGCGCCTTGAGCGGCTTCTGTCCGCTGACGCTCCAGTCGGTCAAACGACATGCATAAAAAACAAGCAGTCCCATGGGGAGTGAGGCCAACAACGATTGTAATCCGCAACGGGCAATCGTTCGACCACCGAAGGAACCGATTTTACGTCGCAGGCACCAGAGCAGCAGGATCATGTTGGCCAGCGCCGAGAGGGTGGTGGCCAGCGCCAGTCCACCGTGCAGCAACGGTTTCATCAGCAGCAGGCTGAAGATTACGTTGATGACGAAGGCTGCCAGGGCGGTCCAGACCGGTGTCCTGGTGTCCTTGAGAGCATAGAAAGCGGGCGCCAGCACCCGGGTCAACGCCACAAAGGAGAGCCCTATCGAGTAGTAGATCAGTGCCTCGGCTGATTTTGCAACCTGGCCATAATCGAATTCACCACCCATGAAAATCAGGCTCATGATCGGTGTGGCGCAGATCATCAGGCCGACCATGGCCGGTATGGTGATGAACAGGGTCAGGCGCAGACCAAAGGCGAGTGATTCCTTCATGCCGTCCAGGTCTCCCGCGGCAGCCTGCTTGCTCATGGAGGGGAGCACTGCCTGGGCCACCGAGACGGTAAAGATACCCTGGGGAAATTCAAACAGCCGTTGGGCATAGTAGAGGTAGGAAACGCTCCCCTGGGGGAGGAGCGATGCCAGGATGGCGCTGACGGTGATGTTCAGGTAATAGACGCCGACCCCGAAGGTAGCCGGCAGCATCAGCAGGGCAATTTTTTGTACTTCCGGAAGTTTGAAATTGAAAGCGGGACGGAGTGGAAAACCTTTGCTCCAGAGGGTCGGCAGTTGCAGAATCAGCTGGATGAAACCGCCAGCCAGCACGCCGATTGCCAGGGCGATGATCGGTACCTGGAACAGGTGGCGCAGCAGCAGCGCCGACACGATCATGGAGATATTGAGAAAAACGGTTGATATGGCCGGCATGAAAAAATGGCGCAGGGTGTTGAGGATCCCCATGCAGAGCGCCACCAGGCTGATAAAGAAAATGTAGGGGAACATGATCCGGTTGAGCAGTACGGTCAGTTCAAACTTGCCCGGCACGGCGCTGAAACCGGGGAACATCAGCTTGACGATCCAGGGGGAAAAGAGGATGCCGAGCAGTGTGATGGCTGACATGACGATGGTTAGCAGGGTGGCGCAGATGTTGGCCAGTTCCCGTGCCCGTTGTTCCCCCTGCTGGTTGTAGACGGCGGAAAAAGTCGGGACAAAGGCCGAGGTGAGTGCTCCTTCGGCAAAGAAACGGCGGAGCATGTTGGGGATCTGGAAGGCGGCAAAAAACGCGTCGGTGCCCATGCCTGCGCCGAACAGGCGGGCCACCACCATGTCACGCACCATCCCCATGATCCGGGAAAGGGTGGTGGCGCTCCCCAAAATACCGGCGGCGCGGGCTATGTTCTTCTTTTCAGACATGTCACTCTTTCTGTTTGTTATTCATATCAGACATCAGTGGCTCCCGCTTGCTGTAGAACCACATACCGTTGTTCTATGATTTTTCGAAAAATGTCACTGGTCGCCGCCCAATCAACAAGATCGACCCGAACGGTTACATCTGATTCATCAAAGGCATCCTTGATTGTCGCCATGCTGGCCAATGATAAAGGTTGATCTGTCATAATCACCAGATCGAGATCGGAAAAGGGCTTTGCATTACCCGCAACACGGGAGCCAAACGCCCAGACGGTATATGCGGGGAGATACTGCGAAAGAACCTTGATGACCTCTTTCCAATCGTGTTGACTGAGCATAATCGGAGGAATATCGTTCATATTTCTTTATCTTTTTTTACCAGTTGGTTGTAGAGATACCGGGCTTCTTCCAGAAAGTCAGGTGCAATTTCGTATACTTTTTCAGCTTTACCGGCATCGTAGGTATGACTGCTGTTTGTGCGGGCCTGGCGATACGCTTTCCAGCGTAACCAGTCCGAGCGCAGCAGACCTTGCTCATTCCCCATGCGTATCAGGCTCTGGAAGGCGCTGGTGTCAATCTCTTCGGGATTTGCAGACGTTTCCTCCAGATAGCGTTTGAGCATTTTCCAACTCAACTCGTAGGTAAATTCAAAGCATTGTATGACTGAGTTACGTAACTGCTCAAACAGATCGTCATTCTGTTGCGCCATATCGGATTTTGCAAAACTGATGCTTTTTTCCAGTTGTCCAATCGCACTTGCAAGTGATGAAAAGTCGAGATTCATGAAGAAGCTCCTTAGGGTTCTTTCCTTTCTCCCAAGGGAGAAACGTGCTCAGTATAAGCTACTGTTGTGACAGCGTCTGACTCTCTTCATCCCATGGTTCCGATTCAAGCAAGGACGCCGCCTCGGCGGCAGGGAGTTCCTGCACCCCTTTCAGTTTTTTCTCGATCGAGCGGCTCCTGACAGCGGCTGCGTCAATCTGATGTCCTGCTTCCCGCAGTTTTTTGCCGGTCTTGTCCAGGATCTCTCCGAACTTGTGAAACTCGGTCCGCACTGCCCCGAGCAGGTTCCACACTTCGGCGGAACGTTGTTCGATCGCCAGGGTGCGGAAACCCATCTGCAGGCTGTTCAGGAGCGCTGCCAGTGTGGTCGGGCCGGCCACCATCACCTTGTATTCCCGTTGCAGGGCATCAAACAGACCGGGACGGCGCAGGATTTCGGCGTACAGTCCCTCGGTCGGTATGAACATCACCCCGAAATCGGTGGTGTGGGGGGGATCAAGGTATTTGTCACGAATGGTCCTGGCGCTTTCACGAATGGCGCGCTCCAGCATTTTTGCAGCCTCCAGGGCACCGGCCGGATCCCCCTGTTCCTGGGCTTCCACCAGGCGCAGGTAATCTTCCTGGGGGAATTTGGCATCCATTGGCAGCCAGACAATCTTCTCGCGGTCGGCTTCACGGCCGGGGAGCCGGAGGGCAAATTCCACCCGCTGTCCGCTGCCGCTTCTGGTTTCCACGTTGACGGCGTACTGGGATGGCGCCAGGATCTGTTCCAGCAGGCTTGCCAGTTGTACTTCACCAAAGATGCCGCGGGTTTTGACGTTGCTCAGTACCTTTTTCAGGTCGCCAACCCCGCTGGCAAGGCTCTGCATCTCCCCCAGCCCCCGTTGTACCAGTTCCAGCCGTTCACTCACCAGTTTGAATGATTCGCCCAGACGTTTTTCCAGCGTGTCGTGCAGTTTCTCGTCAACCGTGGCCCGCATCTGTTCCAGTTTCTGGGCGTTGTCGTTCTGCATCGCCTGCAAACGTGCTTCCACCGCTTCCCGCAGTTTATCCATGCGCCCTTCGTTGCTGTTGGTCATGGTCGTGAGCTGCCCGGCAAAAATATCCAGTTGTCCCTTTTGCAATCCTGCCAGCTCCCCCATCCGTTTCAGCAAGGAATCACCCAGTACGGTCATGGCGGCGGTCTGTTCTTCGCGCCCCTGCCGGGCCGAGGTGTGCGCTTCCTCGCGGGTACGCGCCAGCTCTTCACGTAGCGTGCGTTCCAGGCGTTCCTCATTCTGAGCGGTCAGGCGGGTCTGGGTGGTCAGAGTCGTCAGCCGTTGTATGATCAGAACCAGCAACGCCAGGGTGGCCAGTAGCAGGATCATCAGTGTGGTTACAACCAGGGGTGACATCAGGGGCAGGCCGTAAGTGTGGTGATCAGGCGGGAAAGGGCGGCAAACTCATCCAGTGAAAGGGTTTCGCCACGGCGTCGGCCATCAATGCCGCACTGCTGGAGCAGCTTTTCAAGCTCGCCATCCGGGACCAGTCCGGCAGCTTTGAGGCAATTGTTGAGGGTCTTGCGACGCATGCCGAAGGCTGCCTTGACCGTGCGCCGGAACAGTTCCTCATCACCCACCTCGGCCCGTGGGGCGGGGAGCGGGACAAAACTCAAGACAGCCGATTCGACCTTGGGAGGAGGATTGAAGCTGCCGGGACGTACGATGAATTCGCGCCGCATGTCGAACCAGAGCCCGAGCAGCAGGGTGGTTACGCCGTAGTCGGAGCAATCGGGGGAGGCGACCAGGCGCTCTCCTACCTCGCGCTGTAGCATCAGGATCAGGCGTGAGCAGTAGGAGCGCACTTCCAGCAGACGGAACAGCACGGCGGTTGAAATGTTGTAGGGGAGGTTGGCCACCACTTTCCAGTTGTGATACCCCTGCAAAATAGTGGCAAGATCAACCGCCAGCACATCGGCGTCGATGACCGTAATGCGGGGATCATGGCTGTAGGTTTTTTGCAGTTCGGCTGCCAGGGCGTGATCGAATTCGATCAGTACCAGACGGGCGACACGATCAGCCATCAGACGGGTCAGGGCGCCCCGGCCGGGGCCGATTTCCAGCACCTGGTCATCCGGTTGCAGGTTGGCAGCGCGGATGATGTTGTCAACCACCGAACCATCGATCAGAAAATTTTGCCCCAATGATTTCATCGGGCGGCGGTAATTTGTCAACGTAGAGTCTCCTTGATTGAATCCATATCCCAGGTTGCCCGCACATCACAACCGACCGGAGATACGATCCCGTTGGTAAGGTAATAATCGCCGGCAACTGCCAGCATGGCAGCGTTATCGCCACACAGGGACGGGTGGGGGATGTGCAGTTCGATCCCTTCCGTTTTCGCCAGTTGTTGCATGGCGCTTCGCAGGCCACTGTTGCAGGCGACACCACCGGCAACCACCAGGCGGGTGGCGCCGGTCTGTTTCAGCGCAGCCGCCGTTTTGGCGGTCAGAACATGACAGACCGCCTGTTGAAACGAGGCGCACAGATCGTCGGCTTCCTGGCTTGGCAGTATTACCGGATGTTTCTTTACCTGCTGCAGAACCGCTGTTTTTAGACCACTGAAGCTGAAGTTGAGCGTGCCGTCGTGCAGGAGCGGGCGCGGGAACTTGATCGCTTCCCGATCCCCCCCTTGTGCCATGGCATCGATTTTGACACCGCCGGGGTAGGGTAGGCCGATCAATTTGGCTGATTTGTCAAACGCCTCGCCGGCCGCATCGTCAATCGTTCTCCCCAGGGTGGTGTAGCGGCCAATCCCTTCCACGTGGTACAGGTGGGTGTGCCCGCCGGAAACAATCAACCCCAGGAAGGGAAATTGTACCGGCTGTTCCAGAAAGCAGGCCAGCAGATGTCCTTCAATGTGATGGACGCCGATGAACGGGATCCGGCGGGCTGTCGCAATTGAGCTGGCAACGGAGAAACCGACCAGCAGCGCCCCTGAAAGTCCCGGACCGCGGGTGACGGTGACTCCTTCCAGGTCGGAAAATGTTACGCCAGCGTTGTCAAGTGCTTCGGAAATCACCGGCGAGATCATCTCCAGATGCTTGCGTGATGCAATCTCGGGAACAACCCCGCCGTATTCGGCATGAATGGCAATTTGTGAGGATACAATCGAGGAAAGAATCGTGCGGCCGTCCTGTACAACGGCCGCTGCGGTTTCATCACAGGATGTTTCAATGGCGAGCAGCAGCATTTGGTCTCGTTAGTCAGGTGGAGTATGGAGCGGTTACAACAGGTTGGCGGCCAGTTCGGCCAGTTCGGAACGCTCACCTTTGGTCAGGGTGACATGGGCGGCGATCCGTTCACCCTTGAATTTTTCCACCAGGTAGGTCAGGCCGTTGCTGGATGAGTCCACGTAAGGGTTGTCAATCTGGTAGGGGTCGCCGGTCAGGATGATTTTGGTCCCTTCGCCAACCCGGGTAACAATGGTCTTGATCTCGTGGGGAGAAAGGTTTTGCGCTTCATCGACAATCAGGTACTGGTTGGGGATCGAACGGCCACGGATATAGGTGAGTGGTTCAATGTCCAATAGTCCCATTGACATCAGCTCCTTATACCCTTTATTGCTATGGCGTTTGTCCGATTCGTGACCGGAGAGGAGCAGCTCCACGTTGTCGAAGATCGGTTGCATCCAGGGAGTCAGTTTTTCTTCGATATCTCCCGGCAGAAAGCCCAGGTCTTTACCCATGGGGAACACGGGGCGTGAAACCAGCAGTCGATTATAGATATTTTCTTCCGCTGTCTTGTGGAGTCCGGCGGCAATTGCCAGGAGGGTCTTGCCGGTTCCGGCCTTGCCGACCAGTGTTACCAGTTTGATGCTGTCGTCCATCAGGACATCCAGTGCAAATGATTGTTCCCGGTTCCGGGGAAACAGGCTCCAGATCCCTTCTTTAGGTACTTTGCGAACCGGTACAATCCGGTTGCTGTCAGGCGCATGGCGACAGATGGCGCTATGGGTCGGATTGCTGCTGTCAACGATGGTGATGAATTCATTGGCCAGCAGCTCGACCGGCGCTTCCAGCCATCCCTGGCCATAGAAACGATCAACATCTTCGGCGGTTACTTCAACGGTACGGGTTCCGGAATAGAGGTCCTGAATATCAACTTTGTCAGACTCGTAATCTTCGGCCATCAGGCCGATGGCATCGGCCTTGATACGTAAATTGGTGTCTTTGGTGACAAATATCAGCTGTGTTTCGGGAGAAAGATCCCGGATCTCCATGGCAACCGACAGGATACGGTTGTCACCGCTGTCGATCCGTAAATCAACCGGCAGATATTTGAGACTCTTTTCGTGATACATGATGACCCGCAACAGGCCGCCACCGGGAAGCGTTATTCCTTGTGCCAGCGAACCTTTTTCCCGCATGGTGTCGAGTATCCGTGAAATCTGGCGGGCATTGCGGCCGGTTTCATTCATATCCTTTTTGAAACGGTCGATCTCTTCAATTACCGTGATCGGGATAATGATGTTGTTTTCCTGGAATTTGAACAGTGATTGCGGGTCGTGGAGCAGTACATTGGTGTCGAGTATGAAGTTTTTCATGGATCCTCTTGTCGGTTGGCGTTGTGGACAGGAAAATTACTTATCGATAATCGTGACGGTCAGCCCTTCGATTTTGCCGAGAATCTTGATCCAGACCGGCCGGTTTCTGTATTTGGCATCCAGAATTGCTTCTCCTTTTTTGTTGATTTCAGCCAGTACACTCTCGGGGGAGTCGTTGAGTGTGTAGTAGGTATAAATCCCGGTGCCATAGAGCTGTTCCTTGGTGAATGGCTTTTCAGGGGCCGCCGAACAGGCAGCACACACAAACAGTACTATGAGGAACAACAACCGGATTTTCATGGTCAGACTCCTTTGGCTCGGCAAAATTATGGGATGCATTGTACAATGGCATCGGCGACAAAAGCAATATCTTCATCGGATGTGAACCACCCGGGGCTGATTCGCACGGTTCCTTCCGGGAAGGTGCCGAGTGTCCGGTGAGCGCCGGGGGCACAGTGCAGGCCGGAGCGAACCGCAATTCCAAAGCGTTGATCCAGTTCGAAGGCAACGGCAGCGGCATCCCGGCCGGCAATGGTCAGTGAGAGCACTCCGTTGTGCCGGCAACTGTCAGAGTAACCATGCAGGGTAATGGCAGTGGAGTCGGCCAATCTTGCGGCCAGTTGCGTTGTGAGTCGTTGTTCGTGCTTGCCAATATTTTCCACACCGGTGGACAACACAAATTCGATTCCGGCCTTTAAACCGGCAATTCCGGGGAGATTGTGGGTTCCCGCTTCAAATCCTTCCGGCATGATCGTTGGCTGCTCGGTCTGGGATGAGGATGTCCCGGTTCCGCCGAAGAGAAGTGGCCGCAGTGATACCCGTGGCGCCGTGTATAACAAGCCGGTTCCCGGCGGTCCGTATAATCCTTTATGACCGGGAACAGCCAGGAGATCGATACCAAGCTGATTGACGTCAAGCGGGATTGCTCCGGCGGATTGGGCCGCATCCACCAGGAAAAGAGCCTCGGCCTGCTGTGCGACCCGGGCTATTTCCTGCAGTGGTTGAATTGTTCCACAGACATTGGAAACATGTGTTATGGCAATCATGCTGGTGCGGCTGGTCAGGGCGTTTCTGATGTCAGCCGGGTCAAGGTATCCGTTGCCATCAGCCGGCACAATGGTCAGATCAATGCCGACCTGTCGCTGCAACCAGTGGAGTGTGCGGATCATGGAGTTATGTTCCAGGGAACTGGTAACAACGTGATCACCTTTGCCCAATGTCCCCCGCAGTGCCAGGTTGAGTGCTTCGGTGGCGTTATGAGTAAAGATAACCCGGCTAGCGTCATCAATTGCAAACAGCCGGGCAGCTGCCTCGCGGGCAGCAAACAGGAGACGGCTGGCATCCAGTGATTGGCGATAGCCGCCACGTCCTGGCGAGGCTCCGACCGTGCGCATGCTGTCGGTCACTGCCTGGTACACGGATTCTGGTTTCGGGTACGATGTGGCGGCATTATCAAGGTAGAGATTCATGTTGGGTAGTCGTGTCACAGGAGTGGTGGTGCTTCCAGCAGCCAGGGAATAATCGTGACCGATCCGGTGGGTGAGTCGTGCTCCGCTACGGATATTTTTGCCAGTATTTTAGCTGCCTCTCCCGTTCCCCACCAGTTCTGAACCAGGCTGTATCCGTTTTGACCGTTGTAAACCAGATTATAGCGCTGGTTATCATGAATCAGGTTACCCCAGATCGTGGCTCGGTTGTCATCCGCCCGGATTCCGTCACCACTATTGCCGGTTATGCGGCAGTGACTGACTTTCAGGGGGGATGCGGTCAGCTGAAGCGCGATCTCCTTGTTCCCCGTAAAACGGGAGGTACTGATTTCTCCTTCTCCATGGCTGATGATCGTGCCGATCCGGTTGCCGGAAACGGTGCAGGCTGTCATTTTAATTCGTCCGTGGTCGACCGAAACAGCGACTGCTGAAACGGCATCGACGGTTATACCTGAAAGTACGGAGGATGAATTGACCAGCATCAGACCGTTTCTATGCTGAGATATGATGCAGGAGCGTAGTTCAAGCTCGCTGGAGCTTGCTGTCAGTGCAACGGAGCACCTGGTGATGCGGTCGGCATTGCCGGTGGCAATACTGTCGTACAGGGCAATTCCGGTCTCGGCGCCGGTGATGGTAATGTTGGTGGTGGTAAGTGAAGAAAAACGGGCTTCAATGCCGGTCTGTGCATTCTCGATGCGACACTGTTCAAAGCGGTTGTTTTTCATGCTCGACAGCAGCAGAATTCCTCCCCACATATCAGAGGGTGCATTTTTGGCGGATCTGAATATCACCGGTTTCTCTTGTGTGCCGTTGGCCTGAATCCGTCCCATGATCACCACTCGGGCAGTCATGGTTTGAGAAGGAGAGATACAAACAATCTTTGTGCCCGGCTCGATGCGAACCGTTGCCTGGGGGGCCACGAGCAGTGATCCTTTGATGGTTACCGATCCTTGCCAGGTAACATCTTCATTGATCCGTGCATTTTCGTAGAGCTGGGTGTACGGCGCTGAAGTTTCAGCACACCAGGCAGACGCAGTACAAAAAACTGTCAGCAGGCAAAGCACAAACATTAGCCGATATCCGATTACTCTTTTAAAGCCACCTGCATTGCTGTTCATCAAACAGAACCTCCGAAAGCCGAACCTGCTTGTTTCTATCATAGATTGTCAAATGCTGTAAATTTATTGTTACCAGCCACTGGTCGTAGCTGTGAAAAGGCATTTTCTAATAGTTACTATAATTACGTATAATTTGCTTGACTTTATAGTGATAAGTTGTAAATGTCACACACGTCTCACTTATACTAGGATGAAACTATGCAAACCATGAACAGAGTGAAAACCATCAGGGAATCGCGATTGATGAGCAAGGCTGAACTGGCTCGCAAAGCGGGAATTTCGCCTCTGACGATCGACCGCATCGAACGGGGCGCTGCCTGTCGTTTGGAAACCATGCGTAAAATTATTCTGGCGCTCGGATTTTCATTGGACGAAAAAGAAAAAGTATTTCAGAGCTAACTATGACAGGAATGGGATATGTTTCTTTTTAACAAGAAAAAAGATGTCATTGGCATTGATGTCGGTTCCAGCTCAATCAAGCTGGTACAGCTCAAGGAAACCAAAGGATCATACCAGTTGCTGAATATTGGTATTGTGCCTCTTCCTCCCGAAGCAATAGTTGATAACACCTTGATGGACAGTTCGCTGATTGTTGCGGCGGTTAAAAATCTGGTTGCGAGCTTGGGAGTGAAAGTCAAGGATGCGGCCTGCTCCATTTCCGGCAATTCTGTGATCATTCGTAAAATAGTGCTTCCGGTCATGCCGCCGGAGGAACTGGAAGAACAGATCAGCTGGGAAGCGGAACAATACATCCCGTTTGACATAAATGATGTCAATATGGATTTTCAGATTTTATCGCCCGACAGTATTGACCCCTCCAAGATGAATGTCCTGTTGGTTGCCAGTAAGAAAGATATCATCAATGACTATGTAACGGTCTTTAACGAGGCGGGAATGCATCTTTCGGTCATTGATGTCGACTCATTTGCGGTTCAGAATGCCTTTGAACTTAATCATGATATAACGCCGGATGATGTGCTGGCGCTTGTCAATATCGGCGCCAGCGTCATGAACATTAATGTTGTCAAGGATAGTATCACGCTGTTTACCCGCGATGTTCAAATCGGGGGGAATCTGTACACCGAGGAAATTCAAAAACAACTGGGTGTCAGCAGTGCCGAGGCGGAAAAGATGAAAATACTGGCCCATGAAGCCAGCAATCCTCCCTTGGTTGAGGTACTCAACAAAGTCAATGAAACCATTACGCAGGAAATTCGAAGATCCCTCGATTTTTACAACTCTACGGCCAATGATGACCGGATATCAAAGGTGTATATGAGTGGCGGCACTTCCAAAGGATTTGGTCTGGCGGATGTGATTGCCGACAAAATCGGATTACCGGTTGCTACGATCAATCCGTTTGCCAAACTGAAATTCAATGAAAAAGATTTCGATCCTGAATATCTTCAGGAAATTGCCCCACTTATGGCAGTTACAGTTGGGCTTGCTGTCAGGAGGGTTGGAGACAAATGATAAAAATTAATCTCTTACCGGTCAGGGCAGCTAAAAAGAAAGAAACTGCGGTTCAACAGATAGCCATATTCTCTATTTGCCTGGTCGTTGTGCTGGTTGTAATTGCCGGCATGTATATCTATAAGCGCGGACAGATTGATAAAACCAAGGCGGACATCAGCACTACCAATAATAAAATCAACGATCTGAAAGCAAAAATCGGCAAGCTGGAAGAACTGAAAAACCTGAAAGAACAGGTCAAGAAAAAGCTGGATGTACTGGCACAGTTGCGTAAAAACAAAACCGGTCCGGCACAACGATTGGCAACCATAAGCGACATTACCCCGGATCAACTCTGGCTGACTGCCTACTCTGAGAACGGTGACGCCATAAAACTGGCTGGAATGGCTGTGTCAGAGGAATTGATAGCAAAATTCATGCTTAACCTGCAGGGATCCAACGATTACACCGGCGTCGAGTTGATTGTTTCCGAACAGAAAGATATTGCCGGAACAAAACTGAAAGGTTTTGAAATTTCCTGCAAGTTGAAAAGTTCATTACCTCCTGCACCTGCAGCCGGCGCAGCCAAAAAATAGTCTCTTTTCCAGGACGGTCTGATTATGAACCCACAGGTGGAAAAAGTATTAAAACTCCCTACAAAGCAAAAGATTATGATTCTTGCTTTGACGGTAATTATCGAGGCGGCGTTGCTGGTTTGGTTCGTGTATCTTCCCAAACACAAGGAACTGCAAGGCTTGCAGGTCGAATTGAGCAAGTTGGAGAATGAAGCAGCAGAGAAAGAGCGGATCGCCAAAAATCTCCCCAAGCTGCAGAAGGAATATGAACAGCTGAATGTGGAGCTTGCTCAGGCTTTGACCGAACTTCCCAATGCCAAAGAAATTCCGTCGCTGTTGACCAGTATCACTACCTTAGGGAAAAATGCCGGTCTTGACTTTTTAACATTCAGGCCAAAGGGTGAAACCGCCAAGGATTTTTATGCTGAAGTACCGGTTGATATTGTCGTTGCCGGATCATATTTCAGTGTTGCCAATTTTTTTGCAGCGGTTGCCAATCTTCCCCGGATTGTCAATATTGCCAATGTTGCTTTTTCAGATATTAAAAGTGTCAATAACAGGATGATGACGAAGGTGACCTGTCTCGCTACCACATTCCGTTTCCTTGATAAGAAAGAGATTAAGGATGATAAAAAAACTGCTCCTAAAAAATAGTCTCTATTTGCTGATGCTGGCTATCACTCCGCTGTCCGGATATTTGGCCGGCTGCAAGAAGGATGCGCCTCCCCCCCCGCCGGCTGCTCCCGTGGCAGCCAAGCCCGCTGCTGTGCCTGCCAAACCGGTACAAAAACCGGTCAGCTCGGTGGTGAGTTTGCCGTCGGTTCCGGTCAATCAGTTTGATTTCAGCAAGAAAAAAGATCCGTTTAAACCTTATGTGGCTGCCAAACCGGTTGAGTCGTTACCAACCCAGAAGCAAAAGATACGTGAAGGCTTACCGATTCATCAGTACGATGTGAGCCAGTTCAAGCTGATTGGTGTAGTTACCGGAGCGGGTGAAAGCAAGGCGATGGTTGTTGCTCCCAATGGCAAGGGATATGTACTTAAAACAGGGATGAGCATCGGAAAAAACGATGGCAAGGTAACCTCTATTACGTCAGCTGGGGTAGCAGTGACAGAACAGTTTAAAGATGATAATGGCAAAGTGCGTCGTGAAGTTATCAAGATCGCACTTCCCAGGAAACAATAAGGAGTCTCGCATGAAGTGGATGATCAGACCAGCCTGGATACTCTTATTATGTATAACAACATATTTCGTAAGCCTGACGTCTGACGCCGTTTTTGCGCAAGACGCTAGCCGTATAACTTCTGACAAGCTTGCCTCGATCTCCTCAATCCAGATAGCCGGGAACGGGAAAAATGCCGAGTTGGTGATTCAAATGTCGTCACCGGCAACCTACACCAGTTATAAGACGACGGCTCCGTTGCGACTGATCCTCGATCTTTCACAGGCAACACCCGGTAGCGCAGATTTGCAACAAAACTTGACAACCGGTAATTTCAAGTCCGTACACGCCAGTCGTTTTGATACTGACGCCGGTGTGTTGACCCGTGTCGAAATTGAACTTGTGCAGGATGCCGAGGCTGTGATTACCGCTTCCCCCAGTCATCCCGGTGAACTACGGATAGCATTCCCTTCGTTAGCTGTAACCGAAACAACAGCACCGGCGGCTTCAGCCCCGGTTGCGGCATCAGAACCGGCACATTCGGAGGCACAGAATTCTAGTTCACAACCGAATACTCAATCAGCTGCCCCTGTCGTAGCGTCTGAAACAGTTACTCCAGCTGAACCATCTTCCTCTGCAACGTCAGAAATCCCCCGTAAAACGGCTCTTACTGCCATAAGTACTCAAAATAATGCCATTCTTCTGGTTCTTGATGGTCGCATCGCTGAATTTAAACAATTTCGTCTTTCAAATCCTGAACGCCTGATTATTGATCTTATGGATGTGAGCAGTATCATGGCTTCTCGGATTGTGCCGCTCCACAGTGGTGGAATTGCCTCTGCCAGAATCGGGCTGTACCCGGATAAGGTGCGGGTTGTACTTGATTCACTCAATGGCAGCTTTCCTGAAGCTCGCGCTGAAAAAACTGCGGAAGGTATCCGCATTTCACTGACCGGTGGCAAGGAGACGGCGGTTCCGGAAAGCTCCGCATCCCAGCCTGTTCCCACAGCAGTTCCTGAAAAAACGCTACCTCAAGTTGTAAAAAAATCTGAGCCGAAGAGTGTCACTGCTGCTGTGCCTGAAACTACTGCACCGGTGCCGGTTGCGAAAGTTGTTGCTGCGCCTAAGTCTGAACAGAAAGCCGCTACGGCGGCAGTGAAAGCGGTGGAAGTAAAACCAGCTGTTGTCTCTCCGGCGGTCGCGATGATCGATTTTCAGGTTTTGGAGGGACTTTCACGGTTGGCAGTCAAGGTTCAGGGAGACGTCAAGGCTGATCAACCGGTGAAAACAGCCGGCTTTGTTACCTTGACAATTAAAAATGCCCGGCTTCCCAAAAACCTGCAACGTTCGCTGGAAGCGAAATCGTTTGCTTCACCGGTCCTGCGGGTAACACCGCTTTCGGTCAAGAGCCGTACCGGTTTTGATACCAGGATCAGGATTGCCATGCGTGTGACAGCCCCCTACGAATACCGGATGGAAGGGGATATGCTCTACGTTGATTTCAAACACCCTGAAAATATGGTGAGCGATAAATTATCGGCTGATATTCAAGAGAGTAAACCGAAGGCTGCTCCTGCGGCAACTGCCGTCAACCGGGATACGGAATTGGCCGGTGAATTGGAGCCTGCAGCAGCTCCAAGCATTCAAGCTGGATCAAAACTCTCTTACAAGGGAAGAAAAGTAACGCTCGAATTTGCTGATGCGGAAGTTCGTAAGATATTTCAACTCCTTTCGGAGGTCAGCAACAAGAATTTTGTTCTGGGTGATGACGTCACGGGAAGTATCAGCATCAAGTTGGTAAACGTGCCGTGGGATCAGGCGCTTGATATCATCCTTGATACCAAGGGGCTCGATAAACGTGAGGATGGTAACATCATCATCATCAAAGGGAAGGGAAAGTTCAAATCCCAGGCAGAAGAAGAACAGGAAATCAAGAAGGCGCTTTTCAAATCGCTTGACCTTAAAACCGAAGCCTTCAGCATCAATTACTCCGATGTCGCCAGTATCGTGGCGCAATTGAATGCCGTTAAAACGGATCGTGGCAGTATTACCCAGGATGCACGAACCAACAAGGTAATCGTCAAGGACATCGCCCAGGCAATCGATGATATGCGTAAGCTGATCGTGCAACTGGATGTGCCGGAAAAACAGGTAATGATCGAGGCGCGCATCGTGGAAGCAACATCGACCTTTACCCGCAGCCTGGGAGTTAACTGGGGTATTCATTACCGCGATGGATCAGCATCACTGCTCGGTATCAACCAGTTTGACTCCAGCTTTGGCGGTATTGCCTCAACTGCTGCCCCGACATCGGGATTAACCGGCAATGCCGGTGGTGCCGCCGGTTTTTCATTCGGCACCCTGACCAGCAATATTCAGCTTGATCTGCGTTTGAATGCCGCCGCCAGTGCCGGTCTGGTGAAAATTGTTTCCACCCCGAAAGTCGCCACACTCAACAATAAAACCGCTAAAATTACACAGGGACAGCAGGTTCCCTACACCTCCTCAACGTCAGACAAGGTTGAAACCAAGTTTGTTGAAGCGGCACTTTCACTAGAGGTCACTCCCCACATCAATGCCAATGGAACCATTGGCATGAAGATTGATGCCAAAAACGATTCAGTCGGCCAGGCTACCGGTGGCAGCACAGCACCGGCCATCAACAAAAAACAAGCCACCACGGAAATGCTGTTGCGTGATGGTGAAACCACCGTTATTGGCGGTATCTATGTTGATAGTGACAATGAATCTGATGATGGCGTTCCTTACCTTATGGACATACCTTACCTTGGTAAACTGTTCCGCTCCAATTCAAAGACAAAAGTCAAAACCGAATTGCTGATATTTATCACCCCGCGGATTCTCGGATCGATCTGATTCAATTCATGATCTACCTGCTATGGTCTCACAATAGATACTATCTGCAATTGCTGCTTATTTCAGCTGTCCTGAGCATGAATAGAGGGATGTGCTTGATTGTTTTCCTTTGAGTTGTCAAGGTCTGTTTGCCGTACGAATAAAGTTTAAGAAAAGGGGATGGTATGTTTAAAAATGCACTGAAAATAGTTTTGTTATTAGTGGCCGTTAGCATTATAGGAGCGTGCGGTGACAACAAGGGGATTACCACACTCGGTAAAACCGTATTCATTGACGCCCCAACGGTAACGACTCCTTCAAATGTCGTCATCGGCACGACTAATTCGGATGTAAAAACATCCTTGAGTGTAACATCAAAACTGTATCCTAATTTTGACGCACAAACAGCCTCCGCTGTTACCATAAAGCAGGTCCGGATTACCTATACAAAAACAGGCACATCAGGTCCAAGTGCGCCGGTTATTGCCGATCAATTCGGTACTACGGGGAGTATTCCTCGTGGTGGTGGGTCAATTACATTAGAGGCTAACGTGGCGTCCCTGGCTTTGCAGAACAAACTCATTAATGAGTCAAGCTTTCTGGCATTGGATCCTCCCGAAGTATGGGAGTACTATCTGCATTACTATGTAACTGCGGTAGAAGATTCAACCGGTAATGACCTGAATTTTAACCTGGACGGCGGTAGAATTACGTTCACACGGTAAAGTTGTTTTGTCTTTTCTTGGTACATGTTTATAACAGAGTAGGGGATCTCCCGCTGTTTATTGAATTGTTGAACTTGTTTACTCGTAATATGATACTTAAAAGCTGTTACCAGTTCTGGAGGTTGTATGAAGGTACATAAAATTTTAACGACTTTTTGGATTTTGGTTGTTTGTATGATGGTCGGGGGGTGTTCGGGCGATACCAGTTCTACCTCTTCTAAAAGTAAAACGACGTCAAAACTTGAAGTGCCTGAGATCGCAATCTCAACGGCAATTGATGACCAGCAAAATCCCCAGGTGATCTATCTGGCAGATAAGCGGGTTTATTTTGCCACCTGGGAAGATTACCGCGATCGCAACCAGTCAGGATCCAATGTTTACGGTAAATTTATCAAACCAGATGGCACCGATTGCTCGGCCGCGTTTCCGATTACCACCGCTGCCGGTAACCAGACCGTGCCTCAGGTAGCGTATCGTCAGGATCTGATAAATTCAGCCAATAAGCTGCTGATAACCTGGCAGGATACCCGGGGATTGAGTGATAAAAAAGTAGCAGTGGCAACAGGGGATGGTGTAACCAACTCATTTTCATTTACCTTACCAACAGATATGCTGGTCAAAAATAATGTAAAAATAATTTCCGATTATCAGGAACTGCATGATGATGGTAATGGTAATCTGGCCGGAAATGGCGCCGGAACCGTAAATTACAATACTGGCGTGGTCACCTTTGCATTTACGAATGTGCCGGCATTGGGAGCAAACATCATAGCTGTTGGCAATTATGGCTTTGTCTATTTTACCAGTATTGCCACTACCAATATACCTGATACGACGGTAGCAGACACTGCCGCCAATTCCTGCGCAAATTTTGTAATACCCCCAACGTCATTCGGTACGCCGATAAATTTCAATCTTCCTCATGAGTATAACAGGTTGCCGGTATATTCAGGCGTTGATAATACCGCAGTGTTAGATGTTGGTAACGGTCTGTTAAATAATTTTACTGGAACTCTTGTTGCGCCGGTCCTGTCAAAAAATGACCCGTTGGTCAGTCAGACTCTTACGGTGACCGTCGGAAACGTGACGTTGACTGATAATGGAAGTAATAAATTAACAGGGGCTGGTGGCAACGGGACAATCAATTACACGACCGGCGCACTTGATGTTACCCTGGATGTGGCGCCTGCTTCGGGTGTGAAAATTAAAGCTGCCTACTCCTATAAGAAAACCGATGTTACGGTCTATACCCGGCTGAATTCTTCTGACGCTCTTGTGTCACGCAGTATGCCGAAAATTATCTATGATCCGGGGGGGGATCGTTTCTGGATTGCCTATGTGGAATCTCGTAAACGCCTTAACTTACTTGATGAATGGTTTTTCCCGGGAATTGGAAATGCCAATGCCATCGTCGGATGGAATTTTGGTGATAACAGCTTTCCCGGTTATACGATCCTGCGTGCCTCCGACCTTGCCTTTGAAACCTCAAAAACAGGGGTGACAGGTGCTGATATCGTCAGAAATAAACTGACAAACCTGAATAGACGTGTTGCACGAGCCGACGCAAGCCTGACAGCAACAGCAGAATATGAATTTTTTACCAATGTGGCCAATGTGGCGCTTGCCGTTGATTCAACCTCGCCGGCAGTATTGATGGTCTGGGATGGTGTGCGCAATAAGGGGTTGCTGAATGTCACTTGTGCAGATGTTAATACTAATTTAAATTGTGATGCCGGTGAAGCGGTAACATCGACATTCGCCCCATCATTCTATGAAAATGGCAAGACCCATATT
Source organism: Geobacteraceae bacterium (assembly GCA_036732725.1). Classification (GTDB taxonomy): domain Bacteria; phylum Desulfobacterota; class Desulfuromonadia; order Geobacterales; family Pseudopelobacteraceae; genus CAIPTY01. The sequence goes on from DAINBV010000018.1 coordinate 45,100, forward strand.
TATGGACTTTTTGATAAAGAAATCAATCAGGGGGTTATCTTCTCCAAGTATCTTGATACCGGAAATAACAGTACAACTGATCCCTATCAGTCGCAAAAACCGGCTGTGGCCTTTGACCCCATCTCCAAACGCTTCCTGACGGTTTGGGAAGATTTCCGTGATGGGAAAACGAATAAAATTTATGGACAGTTACTCACTTCCGGCGGTGGGCTCTATAATACAAATTATTTTATCGGTTTTCAGGACTTGACCACCCCGGGAACCCTTGACCCGATCGTGGCGGCAGCAAACCAGACCATGCCGGCAGTGGCGTATGATTCAGTATTACAGAGTTTCTTTGTCGCCTGGCAGGATGGGCGAAACGGCAAGGTTTCCAAAGAAAATATGGATATTTATGCCCAGTATATCAATGGTGAAGGTACGCTGTCCGGTGCAAATTATGCCATTGCCACCAATATTGCCAACCAGTTGGCGCCGAGCATTACCTATAATTCATATTTGAATCAGTTTCTGGCAATTTGGAAAGACTCAAGAAATTCAAATGTTGTCCCTCCTACAACCGCCTCTGATATCTATGGTCAGCGTTTCTCACTGGGACAACCACAGTTAACGCTACTGAAACCGGATAATACATCCTTAACACCGACTCTGCTTGATTTTGGTTCGACGCCAGTCAGCACCACCGCATACAAATCATTCAAGGTGCGTAATACCGGTAATACTGCCCTCAATATCACCTCGGTTACCCTGAGCGGCTCGACAGACTTTACGGTTACTCCCACCACGTCGTCGCTGTTGCCGTCTGGTGCTGAACAGACATTTACCGTTTCTTATACACCGGTAAACGGAAGTTCAAGCGCTACCATTCAGATCCAATCCGATGCTACCAATGTAACGGTCAGCTTGAATGGATTGGGAATCACACCGCAACTGACGGTCAGCAGCAACACCCTGGCCTTTACGAATACAGATGTCGGCAGCAATCAAACCGGCCACTTTACTCTTACTAACAGTGGCACCATCGACGTTCAACTCAACAGTGTTTCCGGGTTGTCAGGCACAGGAACCGGAATTCCGGTGTTCAGCGCTGCCAATACACCAGCATTGACATTTCCCCAAACGCTTACGGCCGGCACTAGCCTGGAATTCTATGTGCTTTTTACTCCACCACAGTACGGTGATTTTGCCGGCACGGTTGCAATTACCACTAACTATGCCAGTACCAATCAAAGCATAGCTCTGACGGGTAAAGGTCTGCAGCCGCTGCTGGAAACCAGCGCCACATCTCTTGATTTTACCAATACCAAAGTCGGTTCCTTTACTCCGAAGAGCTTTACCATCAAGAATGTCGGCAATAAGACCATGACCCTCAACTCGCTGGCAATCAGCGGGAGCGGGAGTACGGTATTTACCGTCACCTCCCCCACAATCACCTCCGGCAGCCCGCTTCTTTTTGAGCCGAATGCTGATGTCACGGTTACGGTGCAATTCTTACCGACCACAGCCAGTGCTGCTGCGGGGACCTTGACCATTAATAGTGATGGCGGCACAAAAACTGTGGAATTGAAAGGGCAGGGGACAGCCGGGGTGCTGACTGTTACACCGGCCCAGCTTGATTTTGGTACCACGGCGGTGGATAAAACTGCACAAAAAACAATTACATTGAAAAACAGCGGCACTGCGCCGCTCATGATTAACGCTATCACCGTTCCAACAAACTCGGCATATAACGTCTCACCAAGCGTAACTGCTCCGATACAATTGATTGAAAATTCGTCCCTGATTCTTACGGTCACTTTTAAATCGAGTGCTGCTGGCTATTCACCTGCAAGTTTTGTTATTCAAACCGATGCATCCAACGGCAATCAGAACATCAATCTTCAGGCAGCGACCTCTTCCCTGGCAATCAAGACCGACACACTCCCCTCTGCTACGATCGGTACTGCCTATTCCCAATCGCTGGAAGTTTCCCCTAATGGTGGTGTTGCTCCCTACACCTGGTCAATGGTAACTCCCGATGGTGGCGCCCTGCCGACCGGTTTAACACTGAAACCTAATACCGGTATTATCAGTGGCACGCCGACCGAGCCGGGATATTTCGTGTTTATTGCTCAGGTACGGGATGCCAATGGTCTGACCGCAACCCAGACCCTGAGCATCAATACGGTTGGTGGAAATGCGGTGCCGACAAACCTGGCTTTTTCGGATGCCAGTGGCAATTCTTTGACAAATTCAGTCTATTCTTTTGGGAATGTATTAAAAGGAACTTCCGTTACCAAACAATTCAAACTGGTTAATAACGGTACGACTGCCATTAAACTGAACGGTGTGTCCATCGTCAAGACCGGGACAACCACGGCACAACCATCTTTCACCACAAATTTACCCACCACTACTACTACCGTGGCTGCCCATGACTCCCTTAGCTTCAGCGTTTCCTTCCTTCCCCAGGGAACGGCAGTTTATCTGACCGACCTGATTATAACCGATACGGATAACGTCCAGTATAAACAGTCGTTTACCGGTAGCGGTTCTGCAATGAGTGTCAAGGTTGATACCACCTATCAAACTAAAGCCAGTGTCAGAAGCTATGCTCCGGTAACAGCAACCCAGCTGCCGACAGCCACTAAGCCGCAAGGCTACACCATCAGCAGCGCGGTTGATTTCGTGGTCGATGGAATCACTCCCGGCGCCACCATACCGGTGACAATCCAGTTCAGCAGTATTCCGACCGGCGCCCGTTTTTATAAAATCAATGGTAATGTTTGGACAGAGTTTACTCCCACCGTCACCGGAAACAGCATAACCTATAGTGTAACCGACAGTCAGGCTGCCGGTGATGCTGCCTCGACTATGGACAGCGATCCTACTCCGGGTGTTATCCATGATCCGGTAGTTGTCGGCACAATCGGGGGAACCACGCCAGCTGGAGATACCACGCCTGCACCTGCACCTGCATCCAGTGGTGGCGGGGGTGGTGGGGGTTGCTTTATCGCCACGGCTGCCTATGGTAGCTACCTTGATCCCCATGTCATAGTGTTGCGTCATTTCCGTGATGATGTCTTACTGCAATCCGAACTTGGTACGGCTTTTGTGAAGTTCTATTACAAACACAGTCCGCCGATTGCTGATTTTATTGCCGAACATGATACGCTGCGGATGGTCATGCGCCTGGCGTTGACACCATTGATATTTGCAGTCAAATACTCGGCAATCTTTGCAGTGATTCTGTTTGCCGGAATAGCCTCTCTGCTCAGGCGTTGGAGTGCATCGAAAAAGCTCCGGCAGGCAGTTCAAGGGGCTTAGTTAATGCGTGTATGATGTGAAAATTTGATATGAACAAAAAATCCCCAGGTTAAAAACCTGGGGATTTTTTTATGTCTTGTTTTTTCAATTCTGCCGGTATCTCGTCTGTTGCATGTGAGTACAAATTTGTAAGGTATAAATGTTGTGGCTCTATTTAAGTTATACACACTAAAACCAAGTGGTTAGCAAACAGTAGTTGAAGTTTGTTTAAATTGAGAATATATACATTCGTACTTTTAAAAGTGAAATGATCTGAAATGTACTTGAAGGAGGGCAATATGAAAAATAAATTACTCGGATATATGGTTACTCTGATGCTGGCCCTGTTTTGCATGGTTACCAGCAGTGCTTTGGCAGCAGATCCGCTGGATAACTGGCACTGGAAAAATCCGCTACCACAGGGGAACACAATTCGCAGTGTTGTTAATGCAGGCGGTAAATACGTAGCTGTAGGTGATTATGGAACCATTATGACTTCCACTGACAGTAACACTTGGAACAAATGGTCTTTCCTGAACGGCGGAACTCCTTCAACAACAGCAAATATTCAATCCATATCCTATGATTCTGTAAACTTGAAGTATTTGTCAGTAGGCAACAATGCAACCATCATATCTTCTTCAGATGGCCAAATATGGACTCAGGTTGCTACGACGGCAACAGCAGATCTAGTTGCAGTTGCCTATTCAAGCGACAGCGATCTTTTTCTGGCACTCGGGTATGATGGAACTCTTATCAGCATCAAATGGAACGGCACAAAATACGTCGCAACAACATTGGCTGATCAGGTTGACAAAACTACTGCAGACAGTCAGTCAAAGAATTTTACAACTCTTATACATGGTAAAATTGGCGCAACGAATTATTTCATTGCAGCCGGATACCACGGTGCAATTTTTACTTCTACGGATGATGGCGTAACCTGGACTGAAGTCAACGTGTCCAGCCAGCTTCCTACCTTAAATACCATTAAATCCGCCTGTTTTGATGGAACCGATTTTGTCCTTCTTGCTGAAGATGGCTCCATATTTACTACTGGTAATGGATCTACGCTTACCCAAAAAACAACACCCGGTAGTGGTGTGTTTAACACCATTACATATGCAGGAGGTCGCTTTGTTGTGTCCGGTAACTATAATGCGTCCGTCAACCTGGCCGGAAATCCGGTACTCAGTAGATACGGAGACGGCGCAAGTCAATTATCAAATGGAAGTTACAGTGGCATTACTCTGAATAATTCTGACCATGGTGTGCTCTACTGGACATTGATTAATGATGGTACCAATTCAATTTACAGCCTTTATAAAAATAGCACTAAAGCACCCCTTGACCTTGTCGCACAAGGTTCAGTTGCTAATACAGCGGCAGGAACCATTGCACTCTCTGCTCAAAACGGCTCAGGATTAACAGGTTCTATTGATGTAGTAGCGACCCCTGTTAGCGATGCGGATGCTGGAAACTTTATTGTCTGGAATACAACTTTTATATATTCAACAACAGATTTGAATGTATGGACATCGCCAACAAGCGTCAAGAGTAATGCATCCAATGTATATGCAAGTGTTGGTGGTGCAGTCGCCGGTACCGATTTTTTATTACTCGGAGAATCGGGACAGATTCTCAAAACCACAGATGCTGGAGTAAAGTGGAGTATCAGCGGTTTCACCGACAATCTGGATAAATCCCTGCTCAGGGGGGTAGCGTTCCATAACAATGAATTCTATGCACTGGGAGGCAGTGATTCTTTTGATGTAATATATAAAATCGGGGCACAGCAACTTAAACCGACTCCTGGTATTAAACCGTTTTTCAGCGCAGGAATTTCAAGCATAAACAACAATTTCTTTACTGTCGGCAGTAATGGAAGAATTTTAAATACAAGTGACAATGGGGTGACATGGTCCACTACCACCGCTGGCAGTGATCTAAATGGCATTGCATTTGGAAATGACAAGCTGGTTGCAGTTGGTATTTCAGGGATTTTGACGTCATTTGATAACGGCGGATCATGGGCTACCACCGCATCTGGATACTTAAATTCAGTTGCATTTGGTAATAATACTTTTGTTGCAGTAGGTAAAGATGCGTCAGCTGCTGGATTAGTAAAAACATCCACAGATGGCAGTAACTGGATCGATCAAGCACCTAACACAACAAACTGGCTCAAAGGGGTTGCCTTTGGTAATGGCGTGTTTATTGCTGTTGGGATGAACAACACCCTACTTACTTCTAAAGATGGCATTACCTGGACGCCGGTCGCATTATCTGTGAGTGCAGAACTTCGCAGCATTGCTTTTGGAAATGGATATTTTGTTGCCGTAGGAGAAAATACCGGACGGGGCATCATTCTTACATCATCTGATGGTGGAAACAGCTGGACAGCACGACCATCCGGAGCCGAGAATGGATTTTACGGCGTCACCTACGGGAACAATATATTTTATGTTGTTGGCGTTTCGGGAACAATTCTCTACTCTGATCCTGTCTATGATTCTGCTCCAGTAACGGTGATATCCACTTTGCCGGGTACTAACGCGACCAATATATCGCCTGATACTGCAACTGTTTCAGTCTCATTCTCACTCGCAATGGACACAACAACCATAAACGCAGCAAATTTTACATTGCAGAATCTTGCTGATTCGTCATTCGTGGTCTCAACACCCGTACCTTCATATGACAATGCTACGTATCGTGCACTATTTACTATTCCGACTGGGACATTGGCAGAAAACACCTCATACAAAGCCGTACTAACGTCAGGCGTCAAAGACTCCGCTGGAAGAGCAATTATCGGGAACCAGCAAGATGGAAGTTATCAATGGATTTTTACCACGGGAAAAAGACAAGACACAACCCCTCCGACAATACCTGCCAGCTCCGTAGCACCTACAGAGAGCGCAACAAACATACCGGTTAATTCAAAAATAATTGTTACTTTTAGTGAATTGATCAATCCTGCGACTGTCACGTCCTCCTCATTTATTGTACATGATAGTAGCAATCTTGCCGTCAGTGGTGAATTCACATTTAATGGTAAATCAGTTGATTTCACTCCAGGATCGGTTGCAACACCTGTCAATCTAAAAAACAATACAGACTACATCGTTACCATAACAAACTCCGTAGCGGATCTAGCAGGAAATCACCTTGTAGCTCCAAAAACTTGGACTTTTAAAACAGAACTTTCACTTGATACAACTAAACCACTTATTTTATCATCCGTACCGACCAAAACCCCGGAAGCAACCAATGTGGTGCCGAACGCTCCAATTACTGTTACCTTTAACGAAACAATCAAGGCAAGCACCGTCAATGCATCAACCTTCCAGGTTAAAGATCACCTTGGAAATACGGTTCCCGGGACTTTCGCACCGACATCCGACAACACATCCTTTACATTCACACCTGACTCGAATTATCAATTTAACGAAAAGTATACTGTAACTCTAACTACCGGAATTACAGATCCAACAGGTAATGCTCTTGATATTACACCGGTCAGCGCACTGCATACCTTCAGCTTCACCACCCGTTTGGCAACCCACGTTGTCACCGTGACAGCACCTGTCAACGGTACCATTACCAACAATCTGGTAGCTCCGGTCACACTGGCTACCGTACCGGATGCTTCAAATGTAACCTTCACCGTCACCCCGAATGCCGGCTACCATGTAACCGATATCACCGTTACTCCACTGGGGAGCGTACTGGCTCAGGCCGTTGCCGGTGCCAATGGTGTTTATACCTACACATTGAGCAATGTAACCGCTGATGCAACTGTTGCCGCCACCTTTGCCATCGACCAGTTTGATGTGAATGTATCCGTATCCGGTGCCGGTGGCACCGTTTCACCTGCCACCAAGAAGATCAACTACAACACCAACGCAACCCTCAATACTTCAGCAGCAGGAACCCCCGACTTCCTGATAACTCCGGCCACTGGTTACAGCATTGCCAGCATCACGGTTAATGGTGGTGCTTCAATAGTTGCAGCTGGCGCCACCAGCGCCACCATCGCCAATGTACAAGCGCTTCAGAATGTGGTGATCACCTTTGCTCTTGATGTTCAGAAACCGGTGATTTCGTCAAGCTCACCAGCCAAGGCACCTGCAGCTACCGGTGTGGCGCTGAATGCTCCGATTACCGTCACGTTCAACGAAACCATCAAGGCCAGTACGGTAAACTCCGCAACCTTCCAGGTTAAAGACCCACTCGGAAATAGTGTGCCGGGTACCTTCAGTCCTGCTACCGACAGTATGAGCTTTACCTTCACACCATCGGCTAATTACCTGAATAACAAAAAATATGATGTTACCCTGACCACTGGTATCACCGATCTGGCAGGCAACCTGCTCGATACTGCAAATACCCTCAATGTATTCAGCTTCACCACCCGTTTGGCAACCCACGTTGTCACCGTGACAGCACCTGTCAACGGTACCATTACCAACAATCTGGTAGCTCCGGTCACACTGGCTACCGTACCGGATGCTTCAAATGTAACCTTCACCGTCACCCCGAATGCCGGCTACCATGTAACCGATATCACCGTTACTCCAGTAGGAAGCGTACTGGCGCAGGCCGTTGCCGGTGCCAATGGTGTTTATACCTACACCTTGAGCAATGTAACTGCTGATGCCACTGTTGCAGCCACCTTTGCCATCGACCAGTTTGATGTGAATGTATCCGTATCCGGAGCAGGTGGCACAGTTTCACCTGCCACCAAGAAGATCAACTACAACGCCAACGCAACACTCAATACCTCAGCAGCAGGAGCCCCAGACTTCCTGATAACTCCGGCAGCCGGTTACAGCATTGCCAACATAACGGCGAATGGTGTCTCCATCGCGGCTGCTGGCGCTAGCAGCACAACCATCGCCAATGTACAAGCGCTTCAGAATGTGGTGATCACCTTTGCTCTTGATG
>DAINBV010000018.1:53434-68092 GCA_036732725.1 Geobacteraceae bacterium
CTGTTGCAGCCACCTTTGCCATCGACCAGTTTGATGTGAATGTATCCGTATCCGGTGCAGGTGGCACAGTTTCACCTGCCACCAGGAAGATCAACTACAACGCCAACGCAACACTCAATACTTCAGCAGCAGGAGCCCCTGACTTCCTGATAACTCCGGCCACTGGTTACAGCATTGCCAGCATCACGGTTAATGGTGGTGCTTCAATAGTTGCAGCTGGCGCCACCAGCGCCACCATCGCCAATGTACAAGCGCTTCAGAATGTGGTGATCACCTTTGCTCTTGATGTTCAGAAACCGGTAATCTCGTCAAGCTCACCAGCCAAGGCACCTGCAGCTACCAACGTTGCTCTGAATGCTCCGATTACGGTGAACTTCAGTGAAACCATCAAAGTGAGCACTGTCAGTGCCGCCAGCTTCCAGGTAAAAGACCACCTTGGCAACTCGGTTCCGGGGAGCTTCTCACCGGCAGCTGACAGCATGAGTTTTACCTTCACTCCGACTGCCAACTATCTGAACAACAAAGCGTATACGGTCACTTTGACGAATGCCATTACCGATCTTGCCGGTAATGCTCTCGATACCAGCAATGCCCTGAACAGTTTTGGTTTTACCACAGTTTCAAGCAGTAACAACGTCACCCTTAACGTGGGAGCAAACGGTGCTGTTACCATCTACGATTTGCTTGGAGATACCAACAATCAGATCACTAAACTTTCGCTTGCCGGTGTTACTACAACCAATTCCCTGAATGGCACTCTCAAGTGGCAGTTAACCAATGATGGAACCAATATAGTATTTTCTCTGATACATCCTGCCGGCTCGTCAATCATGGCTCAAGGCTCAAAAAATGTGGCGATCCAAGGAAATACAATTACACTGTCACCCAAAAATAACTCCGGTATTTCGGGAAGTGTTACCTATTCCGGTAATGCTGTAACCGATATGGATGCCGCAAATACGGTTGATGTGGTCACTGTTCCGGAAAATAGCGTCAATATCCAGATTCCAGTCGCCAATAACACTTCCAGGTCAATCAGCATCGAGCCTGCCATTGGAAGCCAGCTTTCTCAATACAGTTTCGACGCGGTGCCATCGTTAGACGACATGGTTGCTAATGGACTGGTTAAAACCTATACCTTTACGAAAAATGTTGCCATTGCGGTTTCATTTTCCAATGACATAACCCCTCCGGCCGTTGTCAAAAAGACACCTGATAATCTGGCGGTCAATGTTCCCTTGAGTCCGACGATTGATGTTGTCTTTAGCGAGGCGATTGATCAGGCCAGTATTGATGAAGCTACCCAGGCCGGTTTTATTCTCAAAGAGTTGGACAGCAGCGGCAAGGAAATCACCAATATAATGTGGAAAGTTGTCAAAAGTGTGAATTCCATGCAGTTCACAACCGTCGGATCACTTTTGCCAAACAAAACATACAAAGCAACTGTAACGACAGCAATTAAAGACCTGGCAACACCGCCGAACAAACTGGCAGTTCCCGTCAGTTGGACATTTGATACCATGTTGTCACCACACGCAATCACCCTGAATGCGGGCGCCAATGGTACGGTAAGCAGCCTGCCGGTAAATCTCTCGTCGATACCTGAAGGTACGGATGTGGTGTTTACCATCAAGCCGGATAGCGCAACACATCCCTGGTATCAGCTCGATACTATCAAACTGGATAATATTACCAAGCCGTCACCCGCCAGAAACGCCGATGGGTCATACACCTATACGGTAACGAATGTGCTGGTGGATCATACGGTCGATGTTGCCTTCAGCAAAGTGCAGCGTACGGTGACTGCCGCACCGGTTGCTAATGGAGCCATTACCAGCACTCTGACACCGTTGGATGCTGCCGGCAAAGTTACGGTTGGTGATAATGACAATGTGGTTCTGACAATTCGTCCCAATGCCGGTTATGTTCTTTCCGGCCTTGCAGATGGTAGTGCCATCAATTTCAATGCCGTGCCGCTGCCGGCCGGACTTTCAAAAACCGATAATGCTGATGGGACAACTACCTGGAGCTACAGCATCAGCAATCTGATTGCTGACCACAATGTCCTGGTAAGTTTCAGTGGTGATACAACCAAACCAACCGTAATCAGTACAACTCCCGTCGATGTTGCTTCTGGAGTTGATACCGCAACCGCGCTTGTCGTCGCATTCAATAAAACTGTCAATCCGGCCAGTTTTGATCAAATCAATCAAACCGGTTTTACTCTTAAAAACCTGACCGATAACAGTACCGTTAACTGGACGGTTGTTAATAATAGCGACAGGACAATCTTTACCTTTACACCGGCTACTCCGTTGTTACTCGGCAAGCAATATCAGGCCACCGTTTCTGCAGCCAAAGTTGTTGATGTCGCTCCCGTGCCTAACAAGCTGGTTACGGATAAAACCTGGACATTTACCACCAGACCTGCCAGCCACTCCATTACTCTGACTGTTGGTGCCAATGGTGGCGTAACATCTGTTCCGGCAGCTGTTAATAATGTTGTAACCGTTATCGATGCTACCGACATAGTGCTGACCATAACTCCCGTAGCCTCAGGTGTACATCCCTGGTACCAGCTGGCAGCGATTTCCGTTGATGGTTCGCCGGTGGCGCTGTTGCCTGCTCTCAATGGCAATGGCAGCTCTACCTACACCATCGCCAACGTAACCAAAGATATGGCGGTTTCCCTCTCCTTTGAGAAAATTCCCCATGTGGTCTCGATTACCCAACCGGTGACAAATGGTAAAGCTCTCTTTACCTCCGTATTGACAAACGTTACCACCGTGCTCGATGGGGACGCAATTGCGGTAAAACTGACACCGGATGCCGGGTATTACCTGGCTGACCTGAAAGTCAATGGTGTTTCGAAAATAACCCAGATAGATGCTGCGACTTCGACATTCACAATCTCTTCAGTCATTGAAACAGCAAATATTCAGCCGGTCTTTTCAAAATATCCGTATCTGATTACCGTCGTTCCACCCACCGCAGGAACTGGAGCGGTTACGCCGGATAGTTTTTATGCCAAGCCCAATGATGTTGCTACATTTACCTTGACGCCAGCCAATGGCTATGAACTGACTGCTCTTACCTATGACGGACAGAATGTTTTCAATCCAACGCAGCGTGCTATCTATACAACTGCGCCGATTACCAAAAGCGCGGAACTGGTGGCAACCTATAGCCTGATCACCCACAAGCTGACTGCTAATGCTCCTGCCAACGGAACGGTAGTGATTAACACTGCTAAAAATAATGCCGGCAATTATGTGTATGATAAGGGAACCGCTTCCTTTACCCTGACTGCCAATAAAGGGTATGTGCTTGACACACTGACCTTTAACACTATCAAACTACCTGTATTGCCAACCGGCACGAAAAATCTGGATGGGACCACGACCTACACGTTTACACAGGGGGGGATTACAACCGATTCAGACTTGATCGTTACCTTTGCTCCCCGCTTTACCATTACGGCGTCTGCCGGAGCCAATGGGACTATCTCCCCATCGGGTGACACAACAGTCATTCAGGGTAGCAGCCAGAGCTACACCTTTACTCCCAACAACGGTTACCAGGTTGATAACGTGTTGCTGGATGGAGCTGCCGTAGCTGTTACCGCTAACAGCTATACCGTTGCTGCCATTGCTGCCAACCATACGCTTAACGTAACCTTTAAGTTACAAACCTACAAGGTTACGGCAACTTTAGCTGCCGGGGCAAGCGGAGGTAGCATTACTCCTGCTACCAGCGATGTAACTGCGGGCGGTTCGGTTGAGCTTACCATCACCCCCCCTACCGGTAATACGGTGGGGAGTGTTACTCTTAATGCAACCCCAGTTGACCCGAAAAATATTATTAAAATGGTGAGTGGATCGTTTAAATACACACTTGCATCCATTACGTCTGATAAAGCTGTTACCGTCAGTTTTACCCCGATCGTTTACAAGGTTGATATCGTGAAATCAACGGGCGGTGTCATAACTGCTTCACCAACAAATACGGGAGAATATAATTCATCACTAAAATTCAGCATAACTCCTGATGCTCATTATTCGCTCAAGGATCTGAAGCTGGATGGAGTTTCGGTGCTGAAAGACGTAGCAAACTCAAGCTACACGCTCAGTAATATCTCTGCCGACCACATCCTCAGTGCCGAATTTATCATTGACTCTTTCACTATCAGTGCATCCGTCGGCACTGGTGGTGGGGGGGGGATCACCCCCTCAGGTGACACAACCCTCAACTACGGGGCCTCCCAAGCGTATCAGGTTACCCCACTTGCCGGTTTTGCCGTAAAGGATGTTACGGTTGATAATGTTTCGGTACTTGCCAAGGTAGTCAACAATGTCTATATCTTCGACACTGTTTCTGCCAAGCATAGCATTGTGGCAACGTTTGCCGCAGCAGGAACCACCACCTATCCCGATGGTGATCTTAACGGTGATGGTAAAGTTGATATTGCCGATGCCTTGCTGGCATTAAAGATGGCTGTCAAGCTGATAGCGGTTTCGGCTGCCGACCTGAAACATGGTGATGTGGCGCCGCTGAATTCCAGCAACAAGCCGGTACCGGATAATAAGATCGATATTGACGATGCGGTTGTGTTGTTGCAACGGGCAGTCGGAAATCTCCCGACCTGGTAAATATTGTCAGCTCACGTTACGCAGTTTTCTTTTCGAAATGGAGATAGGTATGAAAAACAGATTGTTGCTGGTTGTATGCGGATTGGTTACACTTGTTGTCCTGGCGGCTTGTGGCGGCGGAGGAGGGGGGGGGAATGGCGGTACAACTCCAACAGTTCCGGCTGACCCGGCCACACCGGTTACCCCGGCTGCTACTAATAAAATTACGGGCGTAGCCTCAAAAGCACCGATTAATGGCGGTGATGTAAAGGCATACAAGGTGGTGGCCGACAAAAAAGGTGATCTGATCGTCTCAGGGAAAACCGCTAGTGATGGGAGTTATACGCTTGATCTGGGGAGCTACAGTGGGCCGGTCATCATCGAAGTAACCGGTGGCAGTTATACCGATGAAGCAACGGGTAACGTAACCTCCATACCGGTTGCATCACCAATGCATACGGTAGTGCCGAACGCTTCGGGAACCATTTCGGCAGCCATAACGCCACTGACGGAACTGGCATTTCAACAGGCGGGAACCACGCTGAATGCCGCCACGATTGCCAATGCCAATAATCGGGTAGCCTCCATGTTCAATCTCAACAATATTGTTCAAACCTTACCGGTTGCACCGACGGCAGCTGCACTTAACGTGCTTTCCACAACCGACCCGGCACAGATTGATCAAAAAAATTATACACTTGTTCTGGCAACCCTCTCTCAGCTTGCCGCTTCTCAAACCAATTCGATTGCTGCTACCGTAGCGTATCTTAATCAGAACGTTTCCGGTTCCGGCACCAGTTTAAATGCCACGGCGGTCAAGGCCATTCAGTCCGCTGCAACAACCTTTTTTACGGCAAACACTAACAATGCAACCAATATCACGAATGTTTCAAACACCAACTTAGCGACCATCGGCGCAAGAAAAGCTACGCTGACCCTTGCGACAACCGGAGTCATGCCGAGTGGCAACAGTATTAAGGGGCTTGCGGCTGAAATCACCCTTCCCCAGGGGGTGACCGTCAAGTCAGATACCAGCGGTGTGTTGGCAAGCTATTTATTTGCATCGGGGATTGCTTCCCCATCATTGACTCTTATGGCGAGTGTCAGCGGCAATAAATTGAACTTTGGCTTTACCGATGCCACCGGCATTGCTGTTGGCGCCTTCGCAACCCTGCTGTGCGATGTTACCGTTGACGCTCCTGCAACACTTACCAAAAATGATTTTGTTATTACTTCTGGTTATAAGATCAGTGACACACGGATCAATATTGGCACGCAGTCTCTTTCTCCGCCACTGGCGCTGGAAGTGAAAAGTGTGGTAGTCGAATAAAGATTAGTATGATGGTCAAGTGACAGCTATCTATAGCCTGGTAAGACAAACATTAAACCTCCGGGGGTTCTCAAACCCTGGAGGTTTTTGTTTTGGCAATGACAACGATCTTGAGATTACGGTGCAGAGCTGTTATGTACTATTGAGCTTGAATGCAATTGTTACATGAATGTCAGCAACGGAACATGGAGTTAACGTACCATGACAATTACACCAGCCAAAGATCCACGTAAGCGTATCGGTGATCAGGGGGAAGAAATCGCTGCCAATTTTCTGATTGCCCGTGGCTACCGGATTGTGGAACGTAATTTCCGCTGCAAGGGGGGGGAAGTTGATATTGTTGCCCGTGAAGCGGGGAGTGGCTGCCTGGTGTTCGTGGAGGTGAAAACGCGGCGTGATCTTTCCTACGGTGTGCCGCAACTGGCGGTGAATTCTTTCAAACAGCGGCAGATTTCCAAGGCCGCGTTGACCTGGCTATCCAAAAACCGGTTGCACGATCAGCTGGCACGCTTTGATGTGATTGCGATCCTGCTCGATGGTAACGCTCTTCCCAAGGTGGAACATATCAAGAATGCTTTTGAAACGGCCTGCTGAACCATGCACTATTTTATGAATACATTCCTCAAGTCACTTAAACTGCGTGGCAAATTGCTGGTGCTGGTGCTGCCGTTGGTGATCGTGCCGATTTTTGTGGTGGCCGGCGTGATCGGTTATATTGCCAACCAGCAGGCATACCGTGGGGTGACCCAGACCAGCAAGGATGATTTGCAGCATAGTGCCGCTTTTACCATTGATCTGCTCAACTCCCATTATCAGCAGTTTCAGGTCTATCGTCAGGATAAGATCACGACCTTTAACAACGAACTTGCCACGTTGACCAATCTTTCCTACAACCTGGTCGCCTCGGAATACAATCAGTTTGCCCACGGACGCATGAACAAGTCGGCTGCCATGGCAGAGGCGCGCACTGCCCTCAAAAAGGTAAACGTGGGAGAAACCGGGTATATCTATGTCATGAACGGCCAGGGTGACCTGTTGGTTCATATTGCCCGTGAAGGGGATAATGTACTCAATGAAAAGGATGAAAACGGTCGATTTTTTATCCGTGATATGTGCCGGATTGCCAAACGCTCTAAACCGGGAGAGGTGATGTATATCACCTATCCGTGGCGTAATGCCATGCTGGGCGACCGGGCGCCGCGCAACAAGGTGGTTGCCTATCGCTATTTCAGGGAGTGGGACTGGATCGTGGCCACCGGTGGTTATCTTGATGAAACCGTCGGTGACGCTGCCTTTGAGCGGAAATCGTTTGCCGCGCTGAAAGAAAAGATCAAGACCAAAAAGGTGGGAGCAACCGGTTATATCTTTTGCATGGACAGCAAGGGAACCTTCACACTGCATCCCGATTCAGAGGGAATTAACTTTTTTAATGCCAAAGATACCAGCGGATTCCCGTTTATTCGTGAAATGTGCCAAAAGAAAACCGGCTGGATCCGCTATCCCTGGAAAAACAGCGGAGATCAGCATTCGCGCATGAAGATCGTGCGCTACGAATATTTTCAACCGTGGGATTGGATTGTGGCGGTCGGATCCTATGAAGATGAGTTTTATCTGGAAGCGAACAAGATCAAAAGCCGTATATTATGGAGCATGGCGCTGTTGATCGTGGTTACGGGAGCCTGCGCCACCTTGCTGGTGTTCCGGGCGTCAACGGTTTTTACCCACCCGATTACGACCATGATTGAGGTGATTCGCAAGGTCAAACGTGGGAAGCTCCATGAAAAGATGATCATTGACGGACAGGATGAACTGGCGGAAATGGCGGCTGCCTTCAACCGTATGACCGAGATGATTCAACATAACAAGGAGATGGAGGCATCTTTGGCGCAACAGGGGAAAATGGCGTCGCTGGGTGTGCTCTCATCGGGGGTGGCGCATGAGATCAACAACCCGCTGGGGGTGATCCTCGGATATGCCGGCTTCCTGGAAGGAAAAATGTCGGAAGACGATCCCCATTACAAATATATTCATGAGATCAAGCGCGAGAGCAAGCGTTGTAAAAAAATTGTCCAGGATTTGCTAAGTTATGCCCGCACACCGCGTCCGGTGCTCGAACCGGTGGACGTTAATGAACTGCTCCGTCAAATCGTTGATTTTGCCGCCAATCATACCGACATGCGCGGGGTGGAAATCGTAACTTCCTTTGCCGACCAGTTGCCGCCAGTGAAGCTGGATGGTGATCAAATGCGCCAGGTAGCGATCAACCTGATCCTGAATGCCGGTGGCGCCATGCCACAGGGGGGAGTGCTGAAAGTACAGACCAGTCGCCACGATGATCTGCATGTTGCCATTAGCTTTATTGACAACGGTTGTGGTATCTCCCCGGAAAGCATGGAGAAAATCTATGAGCCGTTTTATACCACTAAAGAGCGTGGCACCGGCCTGGGGTTGGCAATTACCCGGCAGATCATCGAGCAGCATGGTGGTGAAATCAGAGTTGCCAGTGAACAGGGAAAAGGAACAACGGTGCTGGTGTTGTTGCCGTTTGAGCCGCAAGAGTATTGACACCACTTGGGTGAACCTGTTATTTCAACCATGCAATTACCCTCCAGGGTCTAAGGAGATGATATGAGTTGTCGTATTGTTCTGGCTCAAATAAAACCGAAGCTTGGTTGTATCAACGATAATCTGGAACTGGTGGAAAACCGGATTCAACAAGCCATTACGGAACAGGCCGACTTGATTGTTTTTCCTGAACTGGCGCTGACCGGCTATTTTCTGAAAGATCTTGTCCCGGAAGTTGCACTGCGGCTTGATTCTCCCGAGATTGAACGCCTGAAAGCGTTATCCCGCTCCATTTCGATTGCCATCGGTTTTGTTGAGGAAACGGTCGACTACTGTTTCCACAACAGTGCCATCTATCTTGAAAATGGCCAGATTCGACACCTGCATCGCAAGGTCTACCTCCCCACCTATGGTTTGTTTGATGAACAGCGCTATCTGGCACGGGGTGAACAGTTCCGGGCCTTTGATACCAAATTTGGTCGTATGGGAATGCTGATATGCGAGGATGCCTGGCATCTTTCGGCTTCCTATGTTCTGGCAATGGATGGGGCGACCACCTTGATCTGTCTCTCCAGCAGTCCTGGACGCGGGGTTGAGGGGGATTGTCTCGGTTCTGCCGAAGCGTGGCAAAAGCTGGTCTCCACCACTGCCATGTTCCTCAACTGCCGGGTGTTGTACTGTAACCGGGTCGGATTTGAAGATGGCATCAATTTCTGGGGTGGTTCCGAGTATGTGGCGCCGTCCGGTGTTTCCCGGGTACGGGGGGGATTGCTGGAAGATACCATGGTCTCTGCTGATCTGGATGAGGGGGAGTTGCGCCGGGAGCGGATATTCTCGCCGCTGTTGCGTGATGAAAATCTGGCCGTAACGCTGAATGAACTGGAGCGTATTCATCAGGAGAAGAGGAGTACGTCATGGCAGGCTTGAATGTAAATGTGGAATTGCTGCGCACCATCCTGACGGCCTTTGTGTGTGACGAGGTACGCAAGGTGGGCGCACAGCAGGTGGTACTCGGTCTTTCCGGTGGGATAGACTCGGCCTTGGTGGCCTATATTGCCGCTGAAGCGTTGGGTGCGGAAAACGTCCACGCCATTTGCATGCCGTACAAGACAAGTAACCCCGAGAGTGAAGCCCATGCCCGCTTGGTGGCAGCCGGATGCGGCATCAATTTCAGTGTTGTTCCGATTACGCCGATGATTGATCCCTATTTTGAGATGTTTCCTGAAGCTGATCAGATGCGGCGTGGTAATAAAATGGCCAGGGAACGGATGACAATCCTGTTCGATCATTCGGCCTGTCATCGTGCCCTGGTGCTCGGCACCAGTAATAAAACCGAGCTGCTGCTCGGTTATGGAACGTTGTATGGTGACATGGCATCGGCACTCAATCCGATCGGTGACTTGTACAAAAGTCATGTCTGGCAGCTTTCCGAAGCGATGGAAGTTCCGAGAGAAGTGATTGACAAGAAGCCGTCGGCTGACCTGTGGGCTGGTCAGACCGATGAAGAGGAACTCGGTTTTTCCTATCGCCAGGTTGACGAATTGCTCTATCAGATGGTTGATCTGCGTCTGACTCGACCGGAGCTCCTGGTAGCCGGTTTTGAACCATCTTTTATCGATACTATCTACGGCAAGATCCAGAACTCACACTTCAAGCGGCGTTTGCCGGTGATTGCCAAGGTCTCCAACCGGACCATTGACCGTGATTTTCGCTATGCGCGGGATTGGGGGAAATAGCTGTGGCCTTGAAAGAGAGTGGCAGCACGCTGGTCTATTCATCCGAGAGCGGGCGAATTACCCCTGAGAAGAAACAGAGCGGCAGCAAACACAAAAGCACGGCAAAACCGCTGGCTTCCCCCCCGGCTGATGGTGTCGTCCGTTTGCGACGGGAAACCAAGGGAAGGGGAGGGGGGACGGTGATTGTGATCACCGGAGTCCCGGGGACAGCAGCGGAGGTCAAGGATCTGGCCGGCATATTGAAAAAAAGATGTGGTTGCGGTGGAACCATCAAGGATGGTGTCATCGAGATTCAGGGTGATCATCGTGATACGCTGCTTCAGGCGCTACAGGCCCGTGGTTATAAGGTGAAACTGGCGGGAGGGTAGTTGTCCGGGAAGCTTGTTTGGCAAGGGCGATAACCTTTCAAAATTAAACGACATACTCATGCAGTATACGTTTCCATGATAAATTTACTTGACCCCCGCCCGGTTTTCTACTATTTATTCATATTCTATTTCATCGGCGAGAGTGGCGGAATTGGCAGACGCACCAGACTTAGGATCTGGCACCGTAAGGTATAGGAGTTCAAGTCTCCTCTCTCGCACCAAAAAATCCCTTCTAAGTTCTATACATATTCTAGCCGCCGGCTCACATTTCAGCTGTCAGAAAGGTTACACCAATGCAGGTTACTGTTGAATCACCCACTTCCGTTACCAAAAAAATAACTTTTGAGATTCCGCCAGAGCGAGTCGATGCAGAGATTGAAAAAACATTCCTTGCCATTCAGAAAAAAGCCAAGCTCCAGGGTTTCCGCCCCGGTAAAGCTCCACTTGGACTGATCAAACGCACCTATCAGGATGCCATGGCAAATGATGTGATGAACAATTTCTTCCGTGATACTCTCTATGCAGCCATGAATGAGCATAAAATCGAGCCGGTTGATTCACCGACCATTGAATGTGATACGCTTGCTGCCGGCAAGCCGTTCAAGTACAGCGCTGTTGTGGAAATCATGCCGGAAATTCTGCTCAAGGATTATACCGGTCTGGAAATTACCACCGAGAAGTTTGTACTCGACCCGGCCAAAATCGAGGGAGAGATCAACCGGATGCGTGAAAACATGGCGCAGCTGATTCCGGTTGACGATGATTCCGCTGTTGTTGAAAGTGGTAATGTGGTTGTGATTGATTACGTCTATTCCGTTGACGGTTTCCCCCAGGAAGCCGATGCCGCTTCAGGTGTTGAGCTGGAGGTTGGCGCCCAAAAGATGTTGGCCGGTTTTGAAGACCAATTGCTCGGCATGAAGTGTGGCGAACAACGGGATGTCACCATTACTCTGCCGGAAGGGTATCGCAATCCCGAAGCAGCCGGTAAAGAAGCGCTCTTCAAGATCACCCTCAATGAAATCAAGAAAAAAGAACTCCCCGAGTTGGATGATGAATTCGCTCAGCAGTTTGGTGAGTACGAAACCATGGCTGATCTGCGGGGCAAGATGTCGGAATATCTTGAAAAACAGGAACGCGAACGGATTGAGCTGCAGTTGAAAGAGCGTGCCGTCAGCGCATTGATCGAAAAAAATCCGCTGGAAGTACCGTCTTCAATGGTAAAGCGTCAGTTGGAATATATGCTGGAAAACCTGAAAAACCGTCTCAAAGGGCAGCAGATGTCGATGGAGATGATGGGTTTTGATGAACAAGGATTCAACCTGCGCTTCACTGCCGATGCAGAAGACAAGGTTAAAGGCGGTCTCTTGTTGATGGCGCTGGTGGAAAAAGAAGATATTAACGTAAACGATGCCGATCTCAGTGAGCGTTATGAGCAGCTGGCAGCCGGTAATGCTGACATGATCACCAGGATCAAGGATTATTATGCAGTCAATAAAAAAGCTTTGGCAGCGCTGATCTCAGAGATTAAAGAAGATAAGGCAATTCGTCTGCTGCTGGACAATGCCGTTATTACCGAAGCTGACGCTGCAACTGAAGCAGCTTCAGAAGCATAATAAGTCGTAGTTAAAGAAGGCAAGAAAGGGTTTCATGTATATTCCGATCGTAGTTGAACAGACAGGACGTGGTGAACGCTCGTACGATATTTATTCGCGTTTGCTTAAAGAGCGGATCATTTTTCTCGGTGGTGGCGTTGATGACCATGTCGCGAATCTGATCATTGCGCAACTCCTGTTTTTGGAAGCGGAAGATGCTGACAAGGATATCCATCTTTATATAAACTCTCCCGGTGGTGTCGTTACTGCCGGCATGGCAATTTTTGATACAATGCGCTACATCAAGGCTCCGGTATCAACAATCTGTGTTGGTCAAGCGGCATCCATGGGAGCGTTTTTGCTGGCTGCCGGTGAACCGGGAAAACGCTTCAGCTTGAATCACTCCCGGATCATGATCCACCAGCCGTTGGGTGGTTTCCAGGGACAAGCTACCGATATCAATATCCATGCCCGCGAAATCCTGCGTATGAAGGATGAACTGAACGGACTCATGGCGGAGATGACCGGCCAGGATGTTGCCAAGGTAGAAAACGATACGGAGCGCGATTATTTCATGTCGGCCGAAGAAGCCCGGCAATATGGATTGATCGATGCGATCGTTACCAGAAATACAGTTGATGGAGGTGCGGTATGAGTCGACGCACCATGGATCATGAATCGCTGGTCTGCTCGTTTTGCGGTAAAACCCAGGAAGAAGTAAAAAAGCTGATTGCCGGTTCGGGCGTCTATATCTGTGATGAATGTATTGAACTCTGCAATGATATCATCGCGGAAGAGAGCAAGCTGGAAGAGGGGCAACCTCTCGATATCAGCAAGATTCCCAAGCCGCGCGAAATCAAGGAAATCCTTGATGAGTACGTGATCGGTCAGAATACCGCCAAGAAAGTTCTTTCCGTAGCGGTCTATAATCATTACAAGCGGATTGAAGCTGGTCAGAAACCGGGCGAAGTGGAAATGCAGAAAAGTAATATTCTGCTGCTCGGCCCGACCGGTTCCGGCAAGACTCTGCTGGCGCAAACCCTGGCACGTATCCTTAAAGTACCGTTTGCCATGGCCGATGCCACCAACCTGACCGAAGCAGGGTATGTTGGCGAGGATGTGGAAAACATCATTTTGAGTCTCTTGCAGGCTGCAGATTATGATGTGGAGCGGGCGCAAAAAGGGATTATTTACATCGATGAAATCGATAAAATCGCCCGCAAGAGCGAATCACCTTCACTAACCCGCGACGTTTCGGGGGAGGGGGTTCAGCAGGCACTGCTGAAAATTATCGAAGGTACCGTTGCCAGCATTCCTCCCAAAGGTGGCCGTAAACATCCGCAGCAGGAGTTCATGAAGGTTGATACCACCAACATCCTCTTTATCTGTGGTGGCGCTTTTGCCGGCCTGGAGCGGGTGATTGAACAGCGGATCGGCAAGAAAAGCCTCGGGTTTGGGGCGGAAGTCAAGAAGCGTGAAGAAAAGAAGCTGGGAGAATTACTGGTACACCTGACTCCCGACGATCTGCTGCGTTACGGCTATATTCCCGAGTTTATCGGGCGTTTGCCGATGATGGCAACCTTGACGGAGCTGGATGAAGAGGCGATGGTTCAGATCCTGAAAGAGCCTAAAAATGCCCTGGTCAAACAGTATCAGAAACTCTTTGAGATGGAAAACGTCCGCCTTCGTTTTACCGATGGATCGTTGGTGGCAATCGCCAAGGAAGCTCTCAAGCGTAACACCGGAGCCCGTGGTTTGCGGGCAATCCTGGAAAACGCCATGCTTGACATCATGTATGATATTCCGTCGCAAGCCAATGTTAACGAAGTCGTCATTAACGAAGAAGTAATTTGCAACAAGGAAAAGCCGATTGTCATGTATGATCAGGTTCTGCGTGAAGCGGCGTAGCAATAATGTTGTTTGATTGATCCGTTGTTTTTTGTCTGTATGATTCATGTAACAGGATACGTTGTGTTTTCAAAAAAACCGTGATTGCCCATAAAATGCAGGTTTGTAAGAAATAGTGCTTGACAATTTTGTTTTGTATGTGTTAAAAACTGATTCTCTTTTTGATTACACAATTTTTCAGGGGGTGTTACATGACAAAAGCCGAACTCATTAGCGCTGTAGCCGAAGAAGCCGGACTGAAGAAGGTTGAAGCTGAAAAAGCGGTAGCTGCCTTTATTTCTTCCGTTACTAATGCTCTTAAAGCTGGCGATAAATTGAGCCTGGTTGGTTTTGGTACATTTTCTACGTCACAGCGTGCTGCCCGTAAAGGTCAGAATCCGCAGACCGGCAAGAAAATTAACATCCCCGCTGCCAATGTTCCCAAGTTCAAACCTGGTAAATCACTGAAAGAAGCTGTAAACGAGTAGTAGTTTTTAGGGGGTTGTAGCTCAGTCGGTTAGAGTGCCAGCCTGTCACGCTGGAAGTCGCGGG
>DAINBV010000019.1:0-66948 GCA_036732725.1 Geobacteraceae bacterium
GGATATTACTTATATGTGACATAATACGTCATGCGGAAGCATCGCCCTATTCAGGTATGTGGATAACGGCAAGCTACTTACTGCACAAATGAAAGCCGGAGCAACAATTGTTGTGTATCGCAAACTGCCGCAGAATCAACTCGGATATCCGTCCGGGACGGATCTTAGTGTATGCCCCGTAAAATATCGTGACTCTGCCGGAAAACCAATTTATGGAGTGCCGGTTGAGGGAAAAGCCGATAGTCCCGTAGGAGTCGGTCGTGTTGAAGTACACAAGGGAGTTGGAGCGAATAGCTATGAATGGGATAAAGCTCTGAAATTAACTGAAAATGGTGAAAATAATCCTAATGACGTACTAGTCAAGTATCTTGCTAACACTCTTGTGCATCCGAATGTCGCAGGTGAAATTGGAAAATGGAACGTGACCGGTCTTAACGGAGCCACCTATTCTTTGCAACTGAGAGCAACTGATAGGGTAGGAAATATGAGCTGCACAGATACCAGCTTCTATTTGAATGAACCGGTCAGGGTCACTGCAATCAATCCGGACCGCCAAATATTCTCATCTGTAAATGGCAATGCTGTTGGTGCGGGATATCAACTTAGCGGCCCGGCAACAGTTGACGTCCAGGTTTTCCCGATAGTGAGCGACAGCAGGCAATCTGATTCTCTGGATGCTCTGGCATCGCGTACCATTGCCTCTGGTCTTCATTATCTCAGCGGCACTGATTATACCTCTTGGGATGGCCGCAATGACTCTGGTGCACTTTTACCGGACGGGAAATACGGTCTGGCGCTTAACTCCATAGATACATGTCAACTTACCGATACAAAATGGGCAAAAATAGAAATAGATAATACTCTACCGCTGGCGGTAATTGGCTACCCAAATTCAATCGATCCCTTACCGCCGGGTAATATCATTGAGGTCAAAGGAACTGCGACGGATCTGCATTTCACGTCGTACTTTCTTGAAGCGGGTGAGGGAACAAACCCCACAGACTGGATACCTGTCAGCCGGGGAACGTATCCGGTTTCTAATGCAAAACTTGCCGCCTGGAACACCTATGGGCGCAAAGACAAGTGGACATTGCGTCTCACGGTTGCGGATGGCGCAGGTAACAGCAGCGCGACCACTTCAACCATTGATCTTGGTATTCGCAACGATCTTATAAAAGCTTTCTCCATAACTTCGGAGATGTTCTCACCCAACGGCGACCAGAGACGCGATACGGCGCAGATAGCGTATGAAGTCACCGATGCCAGCCAAATCAAAATAGACATCATAAATTCAAGCGGCGCGGTCGTTAAAACCTTCACAACATCTACCAGTTCGGCTGCAAAAGGAAGTGTTGAGTGGGATGGCAAGAACGGCACAGCTAGCGTTCCGAACGGCAGCTATACGGTTCGGCTTCTGGCAGCTCTGACCGGAAAACCGGAAGTTAATCAGACGGAAAATCTTAGCTTGACCGTTGATACGGTTGCACCGGTAATAATCATGCCGGTTCCGGCTGATAAGGCGTTTTACAACAAGACAGAGATGCAGATTGCCGGCTCCATAACCGATCCGAATCTGCTTGATTATAGTCTGTCTGCGACCGGGCCTGCCGGGACGACAGTGCTTGATTCCGGCAACCAGAACAGGAACGGTTACACCTTTGGCAGCATCAGCAATCTGGTTGAAGATGTCACATATACCCTTACTGTCTCTGCTAACGACCAGGCTGAAAACAGCATCAAGGATACACGTACCTTCGGGATTGATCGAACCCCGCCAAAAGTATCGCTAGATACTCCAAAAAGTGGAAATTTCTACGGAAAAACGGAACGTGTTGTTGATATTTCCGGCGCCATTGTCGAGAAAAATCTGGAACGCTACAGTCTGCGCTACGGCGCGGGTGAAGCGCCAGTAGATTGGAATGAATTGGCCGGTGGAGATGCCGTGCCGACGGCTTCCAAGCTTATGGCATGGAAAGTTGGCAAGGATGATGGCGTTCTTGACGGGGCGTATACCTTGTCGCTTTACGCCAGGGACAAGGCCGGTCTGACCGGCGAGGCAAAAGTCAAGCTGGTGGTGGATAATACGCCGCCTGAAGTGGCTCTTACGCAACCGGTAGATGGCGGCTACATAACCAAGCCGACCGGTATCAAGGGAACGCTGGCTGATGTCAATCTGGACAAAGGTGTGTTGGAACTGTCGGAAAGCGGGTGCGCAACAACTGCCAAGTGGGCGGTTGTCAAGTCCATCATTACTTCAATGCGGGATAGTGTCCTCGATTCCTGGAAGGTTCTGCCGCTTGACGGCGAGTATTGCCTGACACTCTCCGCAAGCGACAAATCCGGCAACAAGTCCGAGGTCAAGGCCGGCTTCAAGATCGACACTCATCCGCCGGCCACTCCTCAGCTCACCGGCAAAACGGAAAATAAGATTGATAATGTCTTGTCATGGTCAAAGAGTGTTGAACCGGATCTGGCTGGCTACAATATCTATCGCAATACTTTGAAAATAAATTCATCGTTGTTGAGTGAAGCGTCGTACCGGGATTCCGGTCTCAAGGAAGGCAGCTACATCTACACCGTCAAAGCAGTTGATTTTGCCGGGAACGAGAGTGACTCATCAAATGCGGTTACCCTTAAGATTGACCTGACCGGGCCAACGGTGCGGATATCATCACCAAGAAATGGCTTAGTCGTATCCAACCTGGTTGATGTCAAGGGGACAGCCTACAGCCAGGACGACTTCAAGGAGTATCGCATCTCTCTTAGCCAAGGGGGTAGTCCGTCCAGTTGGAACTTGATCCGCCGTTCGCCACTACCAATATCTGTTGGCGCTCTTGCCCAGTGGGACAGTCTTAATTATCAGGAAGGCGCTCAGATCTCCATCAAGCTGGAGGGAGAGGATGTTTCCGGCAATGTTTCCAGTGATCAGGTCACAATCACGGTAGATAACACGCCACCCAAATCGCCCGTGCTGCTCACCGTGAGTGGAATCAATTCAGACGCTGCTTTGACCTGGAAAGCTAACACCGAATCGGATCTGGCCGGGTATCTGCTCTATCGCAACGACCAATTGGCCAATGTGAAAGGCATTGTCGCCGGAAACCTGAACCCTTATGTCGTGACCGGGACAACCTATACGGACAAGTCGTTGCCAGACGGAGCTTATCGCTACTATTTGATGACCATGGATCAGGCGGGTAACAGCAGCGATCAGTCTAATACTCTGGAAGTAATCATCGATGCCCACCCGCCGCACATGACTATCACCGCTCCGGCCACCGGGCAGAAGTTCGACGGCACGCTGATGATCAAGGCTGAAACACCGGACAACGATATCGCTTCGGTCCAGTTCCAGTACAAACGGCCACAGGACGCGGCATGGGGTGATTTGGGAGTTTCGCAACTCAAGCCGCCCTTTATAGCCGGTTTCGATTCCAAGTCCTTGTCACTTGAACATGGTGATTATCAGATACAAGTTCTTGCCGTTGATAAGAGTGGTAATCCTGATCCCAATCCACCTTCCATAACGGTAACCTATGCAGACGTGACCCCGCCTGCGGTTCCGTCTGCTTTAGCAGTCAAGGTGACAGCTGCTGATGTGGCATTGACGTGGAGTGCGAATACCGAATCCGACCTGGATGGCTATAATGTATATCGGTCACAAAATGGGGTAAAAGAGAAGATCAATGGAACGCTCCTCAAAACCCCCACCTACCAAAATACCGCACTTTCTGACGGCAATTATAACTATGCAGTAACTTCGGTAGATGCTGTTGGCAATGAGAGCAAACCGTCACAAGATGTTTCCGCCCGGATTTACGCGCCATCTCTTAACCAACCGTTTTCACCGGTTACCAAGGATAACTTGCGACTTGAAGGTGACAATGCCGCGATACAGGGACATGTGGATATCATGATTGATGCAGCCGCTGGGCAAGAGATGAGAGCTTCGGGGGTTGCGGATGCCAATGGTCATTTTCTGGTCGAAGCTGTTCCGCTGTATCAAGGTGAAAACCGCCTTTCCGCCAGGGTCACTGACCTGAACGGTAATATCAGCAGAACCTCGGAAGCAATAGTTGTGCATTACAAAGTACCGCCACAGATTCCCACCGGACTTGTTGCCACCCCCAACGGGTTTGATGTGCCCCTTGTCTGGACTGCAAACCCGGAAGAAAATCTGGCCGGATACAATATCTACCGCGATGGAGTCCGCCTGAATGTAGCTACGAAGGTTGAAGGAGCCCAGGCTTCAGCTTCGTCCTCCTCTTCCAATCCCCAATTTGCATTGGATGGTACGAGTACGAGCAGCTGGCTGCCTTATTATGGAGACGGAAGATTCGTACCCGTTTGGTGGCAAATGGATTTGGCCGCATCAGAACTTGTGAACCGTCTGGAGGTTGAATGGCATTCGGAACAGATGTCCGGGAGGGATTTTGAAGTCCAGGCATGGTCGGGATATGCCTGGATTACCCTCGCCAAGGTTTTAGGCAACACACTGTTGAATAATACATTTTTCATCAATCCGGCATATCGAACAGACCGTATCAGATTGAATGTGACTGCTACCAACGATGAAAGCTTTGACCATTGGGCTGGACTTCGAGAAGTTGTACTCTTCAAAGAGAATCCGGTGGCAATGACTGAATATCAGGATTTATCCCTGAAGGATGGGACATATCTCTACAAAGTTAGCGCTGTCGATAGCTATGGTTTTGAAAGCGCATTGTCGGAACCGGTATCAGCCATTGTAGGAGATGTGACGCCTCCGGCGGTACCATTCTCTTTCTCTGCAACAGCAAGCGGCTCTAATGTGTTGCTTGACTGGAGTCAATCCATCAATTCAGAACCTGATTTTGCTGGTTATAGAGTGTATCGAGCATCTGCTACGGGTTGGCAATATATTTCAGTTTCTTTGGTGACCTCCAAAACGTATGTTGATCCTGACCTGCCTAACGGAACGTATCGTTATCGAGTCAGCGCAGTGGATAATCTCGGGAACGAAAGTGCTCCCTCGTCTGAGGCCTCCGGCACCATTGATATTGCTTTACCGGTGCCGCCTGACGGCCTGCAGGTTACTACTGTTCCGACCGGCAAGAGCTTGGGAATCGCATGGCAGCCGAGCCTGGTGCCAACATCAGGATATAATTTGTACCGTAGTGCCGGTGAAACGGGTTACGTTGATAAAATAACTGCATCTCCGTTCTTCAGTCTCACGTACACGGATATAGGGCTCATGAACGGCACGCGCTATACCTATGTTGTGACCGCTCTTGACTTGCTGGGGAACGAAAGTGCCCCAAGCAAGTCCGTCAGTGCAATCCCTGCAGATAGTGTGGCTCCCTTGGCTCCGATTATATTCCAGCCCACTCGTGCCGGTGTCCCCATGCACGTGATGACAACTGTGGCGACTGTGGGAGGAATCGCAGAACCGGCATCAGTCGTAGATATATTTGATAACGGTTCACGTATCGCAAAAACCTCGGCACTCTCTGATGATATCGTTAGCACACAGACCTTTGAGCAACCGCTCTCCTGGGCAGTTACGTCACCGGATGGCACGACTGTGGCCTACATTGATAACAATAATTACAATGTCTGGATCAAGAACGTTGCGTCTGGGGAAAGCCGTCAGTTGTTTCAGAAAGAGAGTGGCTATTTAGTCTGGGCTCCGGATAGTCAACGGTTAGCTTATAACTATTGGGATGCTGTCTCCCAGAATGTACGGATTGGTATTTACGATCTGAAAACAGGGAATGATTCGCAACTGACAAACGACCAGAATAGCAGCGAGGACATGCCGGCATGGTCGCCTGATGGCACCAGTATCCTCTTTACCAGTTCGCGATCCGGAAACCAGGATCTTTGGCTTAAGGACTTGAACAGTAATGTGATGAAACAGATTACCTCTGGAGGTGACGTTTATTGGGCAAGTTTCTCCCCAGTTGGCAATCAGATCAGTTACGTCCAGGCAGGAAGTTTTTATCTGCAAAATCTTGCGGAGAACAATCCCATTGCAATCGGCGTCAACCCTTATGGCGGCTCTGAAAGTTGGTCGCCGGACGGTAAAATGCTGGCATTTATTACGTTACACGAGAATCCAGACAGTACCGTGCTGCATGTCATTAATACGGACACCGCAGCCGAGATTCATACTGTCGAGTCACCCCTGGATTTAGTTATTAACCTTTTAACCTGGGCGCCCGGCGGCAAGGGAATTGTTTACAGCACGTATGACTACACAATTGGTACAATAGCACTCTGGTATGACGATTTTGCGGGAGGCAAGCGGTTGATTCAGGGCAACCTCAACTGGTTGACAAATCTTGAGTTAACGGCGTCAGGTTCCTTGGAGTATTTCGATGACTCGTTGCTGTACAAAAGGACTCTTGCCGGAACTTTTGCCGCTACAGTAGTGTTGAATGCTGGTGAAAACGTCATTACCGCATGCTCAACTGACGAAGCAAACAATGCGGGTATGATGTCCGATCCCATCACGATAATTGCAGAGACCGGTACCCTTCCGGATCTCGTCATTTCAGAAAGCGGCATCACTCTCTTTCCTCCGATTCCCAAACCGAGTGAAGAGCTCCTTTTAACCGCTCGGGTGAATAATCCTACCGGCAACATTGTTAATAATGTCACCGTTGATCTCTATCTGTGGGATGGGTCAGGAGAAGTCGTTCTGTTGAAGAGTGATACGATCCCACATCTGGGCGCCAATGGCGAGGAAAGCATTGCTGTGCGTTTCAATGCCGGTTCAGCTGTCGGACCCCGTACGGTCATAGCTGTTGTTGATCCCTCCGATACAATACAGGAACGTTTGGAAACGAATAATTATGCCTCGAAGGACCTGGTTGTCACGGATCAGGAGCGTGTGCAGCTTACCGCTACCCTGAATGCTCTCAAATATGCTTCCAACCAGGAGTTGTCGGCAAATATTGCACTGCTCAATAGTGGAATGGGCACAAACGGCGTCCTGACCATTACGGTAGAGGATGCTGCCGGAGTTGTCGTTAAACAACTGGCGGGGCAATCCATGGATCTATCGTACGGGTTGAATGTGTCGTTACCATATGTGTGGAATACCGGCGCCACATTTGCGGGAAATTATCGACTCCATGCCCTTCTCGCAAACGGTGCGACGACGCTTGCCGAAGATGTTGTTTTGTTTAGCATCCTGCCGGATCTTACGGTTACCGCCGGGGTTGCCACGGATCGCCAGCAGTACGGAGCAAATCAAAATGTGGGTATTACCGCGAGCTTCATGAATACGGCGCAGAATTATCTCATCCCGCAACTCAAGGCAAATGTGCTGATATTCGACGCTCAAAATACGCAACTGTTCGCGGGGGAACAGCTCGCTACCAACATACTGCCGGGGATGTCCGGAACTCTGCAATTTACCTGGAATAGCGGGCTTAACGCTCCGGGGAATTACACGGCAAAGGTAGAGTATTCAGCCGGCGACCAGCTGGTGAAAAATGCTTCGACGGTATTCAACATTGCTCCGCTTGTTTCGGTAACCGGTTCCCTCAAGCTGTCGACGAATGTTGTCAGTTCCGGCGACGACATTACCGTGTCGTACACTCTGCTCAATAACGGCAATAGTGCTGCTGCCGGTCAGGCCCTGTTTGCCCTGGTAGATCCTGACACACTTTCTGTCATTGCTTCTTTGGAACAGCAAGTCTCAATTCCCATGGGGGGAACGCAACCCGGTACGGCGATTTTTGCAACCAGCAAGCTTCTGCTCAAACCGTATCTGCTGACACTCGCCTATGTTTCACAGGGGAACCGAACACCGGTCGGGACGACATCGGTCAGTGTCAAGGATACTGCTCCTCCGCTTCTCACCGCCGTCTCTCCAGTGTCTGGCCAGAGCTTTTCAACTGATGTGATCTTCTCGGTCCTGGCTTCGGATAATGCCTCCGGAGTGGAACGTATTGAATACTCCCGTGACGGTGGTGCCTGGAATCTATTACCCCCCGTAGATCAGGCCGCTGGACGTTATGGGTTTACCTGGACTCCGGTTGCGGCGGAAAGTGGAACGCATACGGTCAGCTTCCGGGGGACGGACAGGACGGGCAATACCAGCTCACCTCTGGTTGTTTCATTTGTTGTCCTGGCAGCTGACGTCATCCCACCGGTGCTGAAGGTATCCACACTTACGGACGGAAGTTTTACCAAAAATCAGGTACTGAATATTGACGGTTCCGTCAGCGATGATCGTGGCTTCAAAGAAGTGAGCATTAATGGCACAGCTGTTTCCCTCAATGCAGATGGCAGCTTCAGTTATGCTTTGCAACTGGTTAGCGGAGCTAATCAGGTTGAGGTCAAGGCCAGCGATCTTGCCGGCAACATCAGTACGGATGTTCGCACGATCAACCTTGACCAGAAAGCACCTTTTTTGATTATAACGTCGCCATCCGATAACAGCAAAGTCGGAACTGCGCTCATGGAAATTACCGGGAGTGTCGATGAGAGCTCCTCGGTTGCCGTCAAACTTGGAGGAATAGCCCAGTCACATATGATGAACGGCAACGACTTCACGGCATCTGTCTCACTTGTTCCCGGTCCTAACACAATTGAGGTTACCGCCACTGATCAGGCGAACAACTCCAGCAGCGAGAAGCGTACCGTGATTTATGACGACCAGAAGCCGTCTCTGGCCATAACTGATCCTAAACAGGATATACGTACCAATCAGGCAAACATTATCCTCAAAGGTACGGTCTCAGATCCCTACACCGCCGTTAAAATAGCAATTTCCATGGATGGACAAACCTATACCCCTCTGGTCACGAATGGCAATTTCGAACAGCAGCTCATGGTTACGCAAGAAAAGAACTACGCAATTGTCGTCACTGCTACCAATGAGGCTGAAGCAGTTACCATGGTGCAGCGTAATGTCATTTATGACATCAGTGCGCCGGATGTTCGGATCGATGGGGTGATCTCTCCAACGTCGCTGACATCGCAGGTCATAAGCGGGGGGATGGAAGAGGGGGCAAAAATTGTTGTCTCCTGTACAACGGCGACAGTCGGTGAGGTGGAATATCCGTCAGCCACCACCTGGCGCACAACATTGAGCGGTTTTACGACAACTGATAACTCTGTTGTCGTGACTGCCAGCGATACGGCACTCAATTCTGGCGTAGCGACAACCACAATTGTTTACGATACTACGCCACCAACCGGCAGCATTACCATCAATGACGGCGCACCAGTGACTGGGGCAAGCCAGGTCATTTTATCCCTTGCGGCACATGACGCGAACGGTATTTCCCAAATGCGTTTCAGCAATGATGGCAATGTCTGGAGCGATCCCGAAAAGTATGCCACAACCCGTGGTTGGTTCCTCGCCCCAGGCGATGGATTCAAACAGGTGTTTGCATCCTATCAGGACGTGGCTGGCAACTGGTCGATTGAGCCAATTGTCGCCAAAATAGTGCTTGATGCCACGGTGCCCACCGTTACCGCTTCGCCGGCTGGCGGTGTGTACAAGGAAGCCCGGAGCGTGACGCTTATAGCCAGTGAACCAGCGGTTATTCGCTATACCGTCGATGGCACGGCGCCCACCAGCAGCTCAGCTCTCTATCAGGAACCTATTCAGATCTCATCGGACACAACCTTACGTTTCATGGCCAGCGATAGCGTCGGCAACCGTGGCGAATTTAAGCCCGAGGTCTATGTTATCGACACCATACCGCCATCCCTCACCGTTTCCACCTTGTCTGACGGAAGCTACACCAACCATCAGGTGCTTAATATTGCCGGTACGGCAACAGATTCATCGGGGATTGCCTCGCTGACTATTAACGGAGCAAATGTGGCACAGAACCCGGACGGCAGTTTTAGTTATGCTCTCGTTCTGCAGCAAGGGGGCAATGCCGTCGCTGTAGTGGCTACGGATTTGGTAGGTCACTGCAGCACGGATAATCGCACGATCAATCTGGATACGAGCTCCCCGCTGCTGACTGTCGAGACCCCGTCTGACAATGCCAAGACCGCTACTGCTCTGATGAATGTAACTGGAACGGTTGATGAAAAAAACACGACTGTCATGATCAGGCTAGGAACTACCGTTCAGCAGGCTGTCATGAACGGCGCCTATTTCAGCGCCACGGTCGACCTGACTCCCGGTGTCAATACCATTGAGATTATCGCCACTGATGTGGCCGGTAATCCCTCCAGCACCGAGAAGCGTACGGTGGTCTACGATAACCAGAAACCTTCCCTGGCCGTTACCGAACCGTCAAAGGATATTCGTAGCAACCAGTCAGGGCTGATTCTCAAAGGTACCGTCTCAGATCCCTATACCAACGTAGACGTAACGGTTACAATGGATGGTCAGAGCTACACCCCGCCGGTAGGCGACGGCGTTTTTGAACAGCAACTTCGCTTCACTGCGGAAAAAAGTTACGCTATTGTGGTTACTGCAGTTAACGAGGCGAAAACCAGCGTTACAACTCAGCGTAACGTTATCTATGACATTACGCCGCCCGCATTGGCGATCAATCCGGTGGAGAGCCCGACCTCGGCAAATGCCGTACAGATAACCGGAACTCGTGAAACTGATCTTGAGGTTACTATCACCTGTGCTACGGCAACTGTCGGCACCATTGTCTACCCCACGCCTACATCATGGCAGGTGCAACTGAGCAGCATGTCGTCTGGTGATAACATCGTAACTGCCCAGGCAACTGATGCTGCCGGCAATAGCTCCACTGCATCGGTCACAATCTCCGTGCAGCAGTCTGGATCCACTATTACCTTGATGCCGTTCCCGTCCATCATCTGGCCACCCAACCACAAGATGGTGCCGGTTACCATCGTTGGTCTGCTGAATGTGCCATTTTACGATATTAAGTCGCTGAAAATCAGCGTGGCCGATGAATATGGCGAGTACAACTTCACGAACCTGAAGCTGGGGAGCACGGTGTTTCTGGAGGCTTGGAGAAATGGTAATGATCTGGACGGCAGGAAATACACATTCACAGCTGTGTTGACCCGAAAGGATGGCAGCAAATCAACGACTACCGCAGTGGTCGTAGTCCCGCATGACATGTCTGAAAAAGATGGGAAGTGTCATTAGGTTATGTCAATGCTCCAGACCTGGTTAACCCTTACTATCGGTAGGCGCAAAAGATATGGATATATTATATGACCGGTGCGCGGCGACTCAGGTTGGGGCCAGGGGAGATCGCCATTAGCCTCATCAAGCGCAGCAAATGCCGGGTGCGCCGTGTTCCTACATGCGGATAGCCTTGCTTCTTTAGCTAGTCTGCCAGCTTGATAACACCAAGAAACGGATGCCGAGTGTACTCTTCATCCAACAACCGCATCAATGTCAGGTTTTCTGTCGAGACCGGGACAGGTTGATAATACAAGCTGGAGTGACTTAACCGTCAGAAGGCGGCATTGCCTGACAATACTGATCTTCGTGTGTTTCAGATCTATAAGCAGACGCTTCTGGGCGGCGCTACAAACCAGATTTTTTTTTGAGCCAGTCAAGTTCAACTTTGAGTTGGCCTATCTGGCGGTACAGTTTCTCTTTGAGTTTCTCGTCGGCTTTTACCGAACTGGCCTTCTTGTTGTCAAATGCTGCAACCAGCTGCTCCTGAGCTTGACGCTTCCAGGTGGTGATCTGGTTCGGATGCACCTTATAGAGAGAGGCCAACTCGGCTACGGTCTGATCTCCCCGGCTTGCAGCTAAAGCCACCTTCGCTTTGAATTCGGACGTTCGTTTCGTTCTCATGCTTGCCATCATAGAGTACCTCCGTAATCATGGGCAAACCAAACTTAACTACCTGTCCGAAAAACCGTAAGCATTATGGACCATTCAATTATGATTTATTCAAAAGAACAGTTTGGGACAAAGCTGTGAAAATAGTTGGACTTGACGGAAGGGTGCCATATGCGGCGCGTCATACTTTAGTACAATGGTCATTATTGGTTGATGTGGCGAAATCGCGTTTAGTCGACTTGATGGGGCATAGCACGAAAAAAATGGTTGATGAGGTGTATGGGCAGTATCGACAGGGATTGGTGGAGGAGCGCGAACGGATTCTGGAATATCTTGGGGAAGATTTTTTGTCACTTGAAGAGCTGAAAACTGCATTCCCCAGTCGCTACGAAAAAAAGATGGTAGTGCCGATGATTCCGCAGCAAATAGCAAAAGCCCCTGATCTTGCCATGGCTGTTGGTCACAGTTTTGGTCAAAGTCAAGGGCTGTATGCTGACAACTATCTGTAATAGTTGGTTTTTTATGGCGGAGAAGGTGAGATTCGAACTCACGGAGCTGTTACACTCGGCGGTTTTCAAGACCGCTGCCTTAAACCACTCGGCCACCTCTCCAAAACGGACATTCTCTATATCACAAGATCTCAAAAAGACAAAGACTAAATTTTACCTTTGGTCGAAATTTTTTCCAGACCACCCATGTAGGAACGCAGCGCCGGCGGGATGATAACCGAACCGTCATCCTGCTGGTAGTTCTCCAGAATGGCGACCAGGGTACGACCAACTGCCAAGCCGGAGCCGTTGAGGGTGTGGACGAATTCCGGTTTCGCCTTGTCATCTTCGCGGAAACGGATCCCGGCCCGTCGGGCCTGAAAATCGGTGAAAGAACTGCAGGAGGAAATTTCCCGATAACAGCTCTGTCCCGGTAACCAGACTTCCAGGTCGTAGGTTTTGGCGGCGGAAAAGCCGATGTCGCCGCTGCAGAGCGCCATGACACGATAGGGAAGCTCCAGCAGTTGCAGGATTTTCTCGGCATGGTTGGTCAGTTTTTCCAGTTCGCTGTCCGAGGTCGACGGGTGAACAAACTTGACCAGCTCAACCTTGTTGAACTGGTGCTGGCGAATCAAGCCACGGGTGTCTTTACCGTAGGAACCGGCTTCCTTGCGGAAACAAGGGGTGTAGGCGGCGTAGCAGACCGGAAGATCTTCATTGCGCAGTATTTCTCCACGATGAATGTTGGTAACCGGCACTTCGGCAGTCGGTATCAACATAAAATCGGGATCAACCAGTTTGAAAAGATCATCCTCAAATTTTGGCAATTGCCCTGTTCCGGTCATGGATTCGCGATTGACCAGAAAAGGAGGAAGTACTTCCGTGTAGCCATGTTCGGTGGTGTGTTGGTCGAGCATGAAGTTGATCAAAGCCCGCTCAAGCCGTGCACCGGCGCCACGGTAGAGGGTGAAGCGGGCGCCGGTGATCTTGGCGCCCCTTTCGAAATCAAGAATACCGAGCTCTTCGCCGATTTCCCAGTGCGGTTTGGCGGTAAACGGCAGTTGCTGCGGCTCCCCCCAGGTTCGTACCAGTACATTGTCGGCTTCCGAAACTCCCACGGGGGTGTTGGGGTGGGGGAAGTTCGGAATTGTCAGCAAAAAACCTTGCAATTCTTCTTCAACAGCCGTCTGCTCGGCATCCAGGGACTTAATTTTTTGTGATACTTCACGCATCTCAACAATTTTGTCCTGAACCTGGCTCTTGTCTTTTATTTTACTGATCTCATCGGATACGGTGTTGCGGAGTGCTTTAAGGGCTTCTCCCTCCCGTAAAATGGTGCGGCGTTTATCATCCAGTTCCCTGAAACCATCCAGGTAGACGCCGTTGCCACGACTGCTCAAGCGGCGGTCTGCTTCATCAAGGTTTTCACGGATGTATTTCATGTCAAGCATAACGGTTGTCCTGTCATTAAAATGAATATTGAATTGCTTTGAACGGTTATTTCTCTAATTTGGTTATTTGGGCCTCTTCGATGATAACGGCATAGCGGTATCCCGAACCGAAATTCTTGTCTTTGATTAATTTGCCCTTTACGGTAACCATGTCACCCACATCTGCCATCTGATCTGATGTGCAGACCAGGTTGTGGGTTTTTTTTGCGAACGAACCGGTGCCATCCTGGATGTGGATCCAGTTTTTCCCCAGGATACCGGTGGTAACTTTGGCCACTTTGCCGTTGATCACAATCTGTTTGTTGTTCCACTTGGTGCTGTTTTTAAACGCTTCATCAACATTGATTGCACCTTCGCCGGTTGCCTTCGGAACGGAAATTTTAACGGTCTTGGCGGGAACAGCCCCGCTGCTGCCGACCGATTTACCCTGTTCCTTGATCTGGTTGGCAGCATTTTCCGGAATAGCGCCGTAGACAATGCCGTCGGAGAAGGTAATTGCTTCAAAGACACGTTTGAGAGCTTTACTCTCAAAGTTGATCATTTCCGTCCCCGGCTTGAAGGTTACGTTAGAACCAACTTTTACCGGGGTAGCTGAGATTGCAACCCATTTCTTTTTACCATCTTTAGTTTCCAGGTAGATATAGCTGTAGCCGCCGGCATCCATGGTTTGCAGGATTTTACCGGAGAGCGATACTTTTTCTTCGGGTTGTGCGGCAGCAGGTGCAGGAGCAGCTGCTGGAACAGCTGGTGTTGCGGAAGCTGTTGGCGTGGCAGGAGCAGCCTTGTCAGGATTGGCAAGTACCGGAAGTGCGGATATGGCTACGATTGAGAGGGAGAGAAGCAAGTGGTTTTTCATAATAACCCCTTTTTTGGATTTACCAGCTCGAATTTTCTGATACTATCATGTTGCAGTCGGTCGGTCATCCCAAAAAATGAGTGTGAACATGAAAAAGAAGGCGGTAGTACTGTACAGCGGCGGACTTGATTCCACAACCTGCATGGCTTTGGCGCTTGAGCAGGGGTTCGATCCCTTTGCCATCAGTTTTTCCTACGGACAGCGCCATCAGCATGAACTGGCGGTTGCCCGGGCAAATGCCCGCACTGTTGGTGCAGTGGAACATCTGGTGGTTGATTTTGATCTGCGGTTGATGGGGGGAAGCGCCCTGACGGCTGAAATCGATGTGCCCAAGAATGGCGTGGGGAATGAAATTCCCGTCACCTATGTGCCGGCCCGTAACACAATCTTTCTCTCCTTTGCCCTTGGTTGGACCGAGGTGCTCGGTGCCTGCGACATATTCATCGGTGTCAATGCGCTTGACTATTCCGGCTATCCCGATTGCCGTCCCGAATTTATTGCTGCCTATCAAACCATGGCCAATCTGGCAACCAAGGCCGGAGTCGAGGGAACCGGCACTCTTGTGATTCATACGCCGCTGATCAGCTTGACCAAGGCGCAGATCATCCAGACAGGCGTGCGTCTGGGGGTAGATTATGGTTTGACCCACTCCTGTTATGATCCTGCTCCGGATGGCCGATCCTGTGGCCGGTGTGATTCCTGTCGCTTGCGTCTGAAAGGGTTTGCCGAAGCAGGTCTGGTCGACCCGCTTGTCTATCAATGATGCCGGTTTACTGAGGTTTAAAAAAATAGATCCTTGTTTAGTGTGCCTAAATGGCTTGAATCGCTCATATTTGTGTTGACGATGCCGGTGTAGTTCGATTATTACTATACCCCTGTTTGTACCTATTTTATTACGGAGGTTTTTCATGCATCTTGTTGATCAAATCAAGGAAAAAGCGCGTAAAAATCTGCAGACCGTTGTTCTGCCGGAAAGCTATGATGAACGCATGTTGTATGCTGCTGAAAAAATTGTTTCCCAGGGATTGGCAAAACTGGTGATCCTTGGTGATCCCACCAAAATTCAGGGTGATGTAGCTGCCAAGGGGATCAACCTGAATGGTGTTGAACTGCTCGATCCGGCCAGTTCACCCAAATTGGATCAGTATGTGGCTGATCTGGTGGAACTGCGTAAATCAAAGGGGTTGACTGCCGAAGAAGCCAAAAAACTGCTGACCGCCGAAGATAATCTTTACTATGCCGGGATGATGGTGCGCTGTGGCGATGCGGGTGGTGAAGTCGCGGGAGCAACCGGTACCACCGGCAATGTGCTCAAAGCGGCATTCCAGACGGTCGGACCGGCCGCCGGCATCAAGACCGTCTCTTCATTCTTTCTGATGATTACCAATAATCAGGCTTTTGGGGAAAACGGAATTGTCCTGTTTGCCGATTGTGCTGTCAACCCGAATCCAGATGCCCAGGCGCTGGCAGAGATTGCGGTTGCCACTGCTGGTAACTGCAAGGCGTTTCTCGATGTGGAACCGCGGGTTGCCCTGTTGTCGTTTTCGACCAAAGGGAGCGCCAGTCACCCTGATTGTGACAAGGTGCTGAAAGCGCTTGAGATTGCCAAGGGGATCAAGCCTGATATGCAGATCGATGGTGAATTGCAGGCAGATGCCGCCCTGCTCCCCAATGTGGGACAGAAAAAAGCACCGGGGAGCACGGTGGCCGGTAAGGCGAACGTGCTGATCTTCCCGGATCTTGATGCGGGGAATATTGCCTACAAGCTGGTGGAGCGGGTTGCGGGAGCGGAAGCTGTCGGGCCGATCATCCAGGGGCTTGCCAAGCCGGTCAATGATCTCTCCCGTGGTTGTTCGGTGGATGATATCGTTAACGTGGTTGCCATTACCGCGGTACAGGCAGCACAGTAAATCGTTGCACTATATTGAAACAGAGCGGCACGGAGAAAGATTCCGTGCCGCTCTGTTGTTTCAGGGTGAGCCTGCCGGTGGCGCTACCTTGTCCCAGGTCGGCGTCGCGGACGGGTTGCGGATTTTAAACTCCAGATAGAGCGCTGCTTTCTTGAGCTTTTCACTGCCGGTCACGCTGGTGGCAAATTTCTTCAAGGCTGCTACCACCTGTTGTTCCGCCACCTGCGATTCAAAACCATTCCCTTCGATCGTTCTCCGCAGGCTGGTCAGAACAGCCTTCTGATCATCTTCATCTCCACATTTTTCCGGAGCTAATATAAACAGGATCTGGAGTGCCGTACCTCGCAACCCCGGATCGAGGGCCGCACTGTTGAGCAGATTTTCCAATACGGCGGCAATGCTCCCTTTTTCGGCATAATTGAGATTTTTGTTTTCCACATAGTGGCGCAGATAGGTCAGGGCTGCCGTCTGGTGCTGTGTGCCGCCAATTTTGAACAGCAGCAGCTGGGTTGCCAGCAGCTTCAGTGATTCTTCAGCATCGGGGAGTAAAAAACAGCCGAGCATCAGACCGATCTTGTCACGGGAGACGGGGGATAACGTCTCATTTTCCAGTGAATGCTTGATCTGATCGAACAACTCCCGCTTGTTGGCATATTCACCGTACCTGATGCGAATAATCAGGCTGCGTAGTTCCGGGTCATCAGCCTGCTCCCACAGTTCGTCCACTGCCGTAATCATCCGATGACAGAGCGCCTTGATCTTTGCTTCCTTGGGAGGCTCATCCTGATTCCAGTAGTCGGGGTAGGTGTCTAGGATGGCATCCACCTGATCGTCGTGTTTAATCCCTTCCAGCACATAGACGAAATAGGTCAGAATCTTCTTCTGGTAGGCCAGTCCCCCCTCTGCCAGGGGGCGGAGCAGATCCTCAAGGGAAGTCATGGAGAGCCCGGAAGTGCCGCTGCAGAGGTAACGATAGACCCCTTCTGCCTTGTCCACCTGCTTTTCAATATATTTTTTGCGGAGAGTTTCACCCAGCTTGGTTGTCTCAACTTTTTTGAAAAAACTGCTCAATAATGATGAAGCGTGGTGTTTCATGCTGTGGTCGGTATCATCGGACAGCACAATTTCAAGTGTGGCGTCAAATATCTTGACCAATTCGTGCTCGTCGGTGGATGTGTCAATATATTCTTCTAGAATTGCAATGATCTCGGTCAGGTGGGCGCGATTGCGGCTGCTGAGCAGCGTCATGAAGGTGTCGCGCAGGCTCCCTGAATCAACGATGCCGAACAGGAATTTAACCGCTGCATTACGTCGAGAGCCTCCCTTCTGGTCAGAAGATTGCAATAGTCTCAGAATGCTTTCCGCCGGATCGGAAACCCAGCCGGGTATCAGCGATTCCAGGGTTACTTCGGCTTTCTTTCTGACCCTGGCGTCAAGGTCGTAGATAAAATATTTGGCAATTTCGATTCTGAAGTCATGAACGGCGGAAGAATGGGAAATGACCTCAAATGCGGTCAGTTTGTCCTTGGATGAGAGTTGCGCCAGATCTTTTTTGGCTTTGGAAGCGTCATTGATTTTTATATAGAAATTGACGATGTCTTTGACCGATACTTCCGAGTCGCTACTCATGGAGTTACCTCGTCCTCTCCTGAAAGGGGTGGTGTCTGGCGATAATATGAGGGGTTGTGGGCAAAATTTTCGCAAGTATAGTCGTTACTGTTGTTAAGCGCAACCGTCAGATAAGGAGGAATTGGTATGAAGAAACAACTGATTATCGGATTAAGTCTTTTGTGCTGCCTTGGCACCAGCAGCGGGCACGCTGCCGTGGTGACCTTGTATGCCGATGGAGCACAGGTTGAACTGGAAGCATCTGCTGTCCGGGGAACGGTTGAGATACCGCTTCCGGCCAATATGATTGCGGATTCGCTACGAATCAAACCGGTTGGAAGCGCCGTGATTCAAAGGGTTGAACGGCTACAAGCACCTCCGGTAGTGAGGGGGAAAGAGAAAGAACAGGAAACATTGCTGGAACAGAAGAACCGCTTGATCGACCGTCTGAAAGCGCTTGATACCCGGGAACAGATTTTTACTGCGGCAGCCAAATCGCAAAGCGGTAAAGCGCCCCGTAAAACGAAAGCCAACCCTGATCCGATGCAATCAATCCGCCAGGGGACTGATTTTGCCATTGCCCAGCTGGAAGCGGTCTACACTTCCCGTCGCAGAACAGAGCAGGAATTGAAAAGGATTGAAACCCGACTGGCGGCAGGACGTCATCACGACGAAAGCTCAGCCGGAGTCGCCAGGGTTACGCTGGCACCCCCCCGTGGTTCGGTCGTTGTTCGTTATGGAGTGAGCGGAGATGGCTGGATACCCCGCTATGATCTACATCTTGCTGCTGGAGGAACGGCTGCCCGCCTCGATCTAAGGGGTGATCTTCCGGCCGGCTACAAGGGGTTTAAGCGTCTGGTCGCCCTGGGGAACCGTACGGAATCAGCGGTAACCCGTCCGGTTGCAGCCAGCGCCAGCTCCCTGCTGCTGGCGCAGTATCAACTGGCGGTGAGTGACCAGCTTTTGGGGAGAGCAGGGGAGGGTGGTTTCTCTTTTGTCGTACAGAATCAGGGAAAACAGGTCGTACCAGCGGGGGATGCCACG
This sequence comes from Geobacteraceae bacterium, assembly GCA_036732725.1. Taxonomy (GTDB): domain Bacteria; phylum Desulfobacterota; class Desulfuromonadia; order Geobacterales; family Pseudopelobacteraceae; genus CAIPTY01. The sequence goes on from DAINBV010000019.1 coordinate 19,101, forward strand.
GTGTATCTTCAGGGTGAATATGTGGGACAGGCCAGATTTGAAGCGTTGTCGTCAGGGCGCAGTCGTAGAATCACTTCCGGGCGGTAAGCCGGCTTTGCTGTCTGTGGGCATGACCGATTCCACCCGGCAGGAGGCTGTGCCGCGGTGCAGTTTCAGGTTGAGAACGTCATCAGGCTGGAGAGTGGTGGCATCAGTCACCACCCTCCCGTCTGCGGCGGTTGCAATGGCATACCCCCGTGCCAGGGTTTGCAGCGGAGAAAGAGCGTGCAGTTGTGCCGCGGCAATTTCCAGCCCGGTTCGAGCTGTTTCCAGCTGTTGTGTCAGCAACTGCTGGAGCGAGCTGGTGAGTGTTGCCACTATTTGTGTCCGGGTGGTGATGGTTGTGGCTGGAGAAGCGTGCAGCAGGGCCGCATCAAGCTTGCCGCAGCGATCCCGCAGCCGTTCGATGGTTCTCTCTTGTGACATGTCAAGCCGCTGGGAAAGGTCGTCTACCCGTTGGGACAAGTTTCCGAGCATGTTGGACGGGTCGGTCAAGGCACGTTTGAGTGATACCTGTTGGCTCTGCAGCTGGCGCAGCTGGTAATCAATACTCAGTACCAGACGATGCCAGAGTTGTTCCAGGGTGCTGCGCAGTTCATGGGCACTCTGAATGACCAGCTCGGCTGCTGCGGAAGGGGTTGGCGCCCGCAGGTCAGCAACAAAATCGCAGATTGTCCAGTCAGTCTCATGCCCCACTGCTGATATGACCGGAATACGGGAACGATAGACCGCCCGCGCCACCACCTCTTCGTTGAAGGCCCACAAATCCTCCAGAGAACCGCCGCCACGCCCGACGATCAAGACATCAACCAGCGCCTGTTGATTCATCTCGTCAATCGCCCGGGCAATCTCTAGTGCAGCTCCTTCACCCTGAACCCGCACCGGGTAGAGCAGGATTTCCAGGGACGCAAAACGGCGATTCAATACATTGAGAATGTCATGAATCGCGGCGCCGGTGGGGGATGTGATGATCCCGACGCTACGGGGGAAGGCCGGCATCGGCTGTTTATGCAGTTGTTCGAACAACCCTTCGGCGGAGAGGCGTTCCTTGAGCTGAACAAATGCCAGCTGCAAGGCGCCGATGCCGGCCGGTTCAATATATTCAGCCAACAACTGGTACTCACCCCGTTGATCATAGAGCGAAATGCGGCCACGAACGATCATTGCCATCCCATCCTTGGGACGGAATTTCAGGTTTTTGGCGGCACTTTTAAACATGACACAGCGCAGCTGAGCGCCGGCATCCTTGAGGGTGAAGTAGAAGTGACCGGAGGAAGGGGCGGAAAAATTGGAGACCTCCCCCTCGACCCAGACTTGCTGGAAATTTTCCTCCAGCACATCCCGCAATAAGGAAGTGAGTCGACTGACTGTCAGTATGGTTGTATCGGGAAAGAGGTTCATGGTAGTGGTGAACTCCGCAGAACCGTCAAACGGTTCTGCGGTATGGGGCAGGATATACTGGCTAGTTTTCGGTCATGAAATGTTCTTCGTAGAGATCTTCCAGTGTTTGCAGGTGACGACTCTCCTCGGATAATAACTGCTGGAAGAGTTTGCCCATCGGTGCGCCTTCGCAGCCGTTGGCCGCCGATCCGTAGAACTCGACCGCCTCTTTCTCCAGGTGGATGGCGTAGATCAGCGCTTCACGAACGCCCGATTGCGGGCCCAATTCCTGCTTTTTAAAAATATAATCGAGGTGCATGGTCTTGAGTGGCTTGTCCATCAGTTCGCCACCTTCCATGCGACCATCCAGCAGCGCTTTTTCCAGTTGATGCTTATGGTTGAGTTCGTCCAGGGCGTTGTCATGCAACAACTCCTTGGCACCTTTATTTGTTAACTGACGTACCGCCGCCAGGTAGTTGCGAAATGCCTCTTCTTCCATCTTGATCGCCATTTCAACTGCAGCGTCAAACGTGTAGCAAACCGGATTGTCACTCATGGATTATCCCTCCTGCTCAATGATCCTGGCGGTTTTGATGAACACCGGCTCTACCGGTACATCGCCGTGGCCGTTCTTGTTGCCGGTTTTAACCGTGCGAATCTGGTCAACCACCTCCATGCCGTCGATCACCTGCCCAAAAACGCAGTAGCCGAAGTTGTCGGCCTGTTTGTTTTTGTGGTTGAGGAACAGGTTGTCCACGGTGTTGATAAAAAACTGGCTGGTGGCGGAGTCGACCACGGCAGTACGTGCCATGGCCAGTGTTCCACGCAGGTTTGACAGCCCGTTGGTCGCTTCATTCTTGATGGCAAATTTTGGTTTTTTCTGCTCCAGGTTTTCGGTCATACCGCCCCCCTGGATCATGAAATCCTTGATAACACGATGGAAAATAAGACCGTCATAGAATTCATCCTTGACGTACCCCAAAAAATTCTTAACGGTGATCGGTGCCTTTTCCTTGAATAGTTCAATTGTTATTCCGCCCATGGATGTTTCCAGGCGAACCATTGGATTTTGTTCTGACATAGACTGCCTCCTCGTTGTTGAGTAAGTTATGGATGAAACCGTGTAATCAGTATGCATTACCATAGAATTGTATACAATTGAACTGTTTTTTAAGAAATTGTCAAAGCGGGGCGTGTTGGTGTAAGGTCTTGCAATCACATCTCAGGGGATCTTTCTCCGTATCTCGGTTGGGGGGGGGACTATGAAAAAAAACAATTATTTGATGGTGGCGCTGCTGATAATGGCTGTCTCAGTCTCAGTCTCAGTCAGTGCGGTTGCAGGTGAACAGTCCGTTGCTGCTCGTCCGCAACAGGCCATAGTGGAAAATTCAGGTCATGAGGTTGGATCGATTGCGCCGCTATTTACGCTGGATGCAGTGGTCAAGCAGGAATTCAAGACGATCGATCTGGCTGAGTACCGTGGCAAATGGGTGGTGCTCTTTTTCTATCCCGGAGATTTTACCTACGTTTGCCCCACGGAAATCAGGGGGTTTAATGCGGCCCTGCCGGAGTTTGAAAAAATTAACACCGTGGTGTTGGCGGCATCGGTTGACAGCAAATACTCCCATTTAGCATGGATCAAGAGTGGCGTGCTGGGGGATTTGAACTATCCGTTGTTATCCGATTTCAGTAAAAAGACAGCCCGGATGTATGGGGTGCTTGATGAGGGACAGAGTAGCGCCCGCCGGGGCCTCTTTATAATTGACCCGAACGGAGTTATTCAGTACCGGGTGGTGCAGAATGAGAAGGTCGGACGGAGTGTGGATGAAACGCTGCGGGTGCTGAAAGCACTGCAAACCGACGAGCTCTGCCCGCTGAACTGGAAACCGGGGGAGAGCACGATCAAGAAGCCATGATCATTGTTCCGGTTTGGGGAGCAGGATGTAAAATGATGTCCCTTCCTCTTCACTGGTGGTAAAACCGACTTCACCATGGAGATAACGCTCCCCAAACAGTTTCATGCTGTAGGTTCCCAGGCCTCTGCCATTACTGCTCTTGGTGCTGAACGAGCGCTTGAAAATCTGAAGTGCAAATTCCTGTGGAATAACGCCGGGGTTATGGACGATAAAACAGGGGCGCCCACTTTGCTCTTCGAACCAGAGTTTAACCAGTTGTGGCGCGTCCGTTGCTTCCAGGGCATTTTTAACCATATTGGCCAATACCCTTGTCAAGAGCGGTTCGCAGGTGGTCACTTTTGCATCCGGGTGTACCGGCATGATTTCAAAATTCTGGATATTTTCCCGGGCGTAACCTGAAAAGAAATTCCGGATCATCACCAGAATATCCTGAACCTTGTGCTCCTTCAGCGTGACCTGTAGATCTCCCCGTTCGGCCTGCAACAACAAACGCTGATTCTGAACTTCCTGATTAAGATGGGAGGAAAGACCGACGATTTTCGGGGCAATGGCAACGGTCGTTTCGGGACGACGGACGAGCAGGTCACTCCAGACCTGTAAACCGGTCAGCATATTGCCAAGGTCATGAAGAAATACCTTGGCCAGCGCATCACGACGTTTGTCGGCACTGATGTCATGCACCACAAAAATGGTCAGTTCATTCCCTTCGAGAGTGATCGGGGTTGCACGTACCTGGAATTCATGCGATTCTGTGTTTCCGCCGCTTAAAACGGTCATCAGGCATTCATTGGTGGAAGGCACACCGAGCTCCTGACTGGCAAGGATTGAGATGACCGCGCCACAGGTGGAGCAGTTGATCGATGTCCCGCAACCGCCCGGCTCGATATTGCTGCACGTGCATCCCAGTACTTCTCCCGGCCGCAGGCTGAGTACACTCTCCGGATTGTCGACGCGGAGAGCATTAAGTGTTTCCAGATTGGCAGCAACAATCTGTCTCTGCTGGTTGAGGATCAAAACATATCCATCAACAGATTCCAAAATAGCGCGCGTAACCGGGTTGTGCAGGCAATAGTCAGCCAATTGCTGTATGTTTTCCCTGCTGTCTCGTTCTGCCGGGGCAAACTTGGTATCGAGGCGTGGTTTTTCTTCATCCCCAGACGCTGCTGACATAACGTGTTTCTCCTTGTCAACCGAAGTGTTGAATATACGTTATAGCACAGGATACTACCTCGTCAAGTATACATACTATTTGAATCAATTTGTGAATTGATCTGCTTTGCCACAAAGGAAACTAGATGATACCAACAGAAACATGGACCAGCTTGAAATTGATTGCCTGGACGCAGGAATATCTGGCGAATAAAGGGGTTGATAATGCCCGTCGTGAGGCTGAGTGGCTCTTGTGTGCCGCTACCGGGCTGGATCGGGTCGGGCTGTATCTCAATTTTGAAAAGCCGCTCAATCCTGATGAACTGGCCGCCTATCGTACCATGGTTGTGCGGCGAGGCAAGCGTGAACCGTTGCAACACCTGCTCGGTACCCAGGAGTTCGCAGGCCTTGATTTTGAGGTTACCCCGGCAGTGCTGATTCCCCGGCATGATACGGAGATTTTGCTGGAAGAAGCGCTGGCACGGGGAACTGATGCCAGATGTATGCTGGATATCGGCACCGGCAGTGGCTGCCTTGCCATAACGCTGGCGCTTCGTCTTCCTGCCGCAGAGGTAACGGCGGTCGATATCTCGGCGTCTGCTTTGGCCGTTGCCCGACGCAATGCAGAACGTCTGGGGGCGCCGGTTGAGTTTTTGGAGGGTTCGCTTTTTGAACCGGTGGCTGGAAGGACATTTGATCTGATCGTTTCCAATCCACCCTATATTCCCACCGCTGAAATTGAACAGCTGCAACCGGAGGTGCGGAATTACGATCCCAGATTGGCCCTGGATGGTGGCCTTGACGGTTTAAACTTTTATGCTACCCTTATACCTCAAGCAATTGATTGTCTTAACAGCGGCAGCTGGCTGCTTCTGGAAATAGGGGCTGGCCAAGAGACAGATGTACAAAGTCTCTTTGCGCAGACCAGCCTCTATGCTCCTGCGGTTACAGCCTGTGACCATGCGGGTATAATTCGGGTGGTCGGCGCCCGGAAACTATGAACTCAATGAGGAGTTGTGTTGTGATAGCCTGTGAATTGTGCGCAAGCTGTTTGTTTTTTAACGATAAGATACCTGACATGCCAGATGTTGCGGGATATCTGAAAGATACGTATTGTCGCAAAAATTTTGAAAAATGTGCCCGCTATCAAATTTATCGAGAGTTTGGGCGGGAGCATGTTCCGTCTGGTTTGTTCCCCAACGAGCAGGATTTGGTGCCCGATATTGCCCGTGATATATCGCGACGTTTGAAACAAAAATCATGAATCATAACCTTGTTAAACAGGATGTATGTGTTAACACAATTGTTTTTGCCATGAAACTGCAGAAAATAACTTCCAACCGATTAAAGGTGATCAGATGACTGCTACGGAAGCACAAAAAATTCGGGATAACGCCGATGAACTGGTAAATGGAGCGCAGGTTGCAGCGGCACTCACACGGATGGCAGCCGAGATAACAGCTTGTCTGCACGATAAAAATCCTATTCTGCTCTGCGTGATGAACGGTGGTTTGATTACCACCGGTCAACTGGTAACCCAGCTCGATTTCCCGTTACAGGTGGAATATATCCATGTTACCCGTTACGGCGACCGCACCGAGGGTGAGAGGTTGCAGTGGGTTGCCAAGCCGGCCATGGATTTGAGAGGGCGCACGGTCCTGCTGGTTGATGACATTCTGGATGAGGGAATTACGCTCAAGGAGATAGCTGATTATTGTCGGCAGCAGGGAGCTGCCCAGGTGTTGATGGCGGTGCTGGTGGAAAAACTGCACCACCGTAAGGTAATACCGGGAATGCGGGCTGACTTCTGGGGGATTGAAGTCGGTGATCGTTTTCTGTTTGGCTATGGGCTTGATTACAAAGGGTATTGGCGTAATGCCCCGGGAATTTATGCGGTTGGTTCCTGATGGCAGTATGCTCTCAAGGTCAACAATACTGACCTTGTGGTGGGCAACAAACAGCGATTATTCATAGGACAGGTAAAAGGCGAGGCTGCTTAGCAGACCACGCCTTTTACGTTTGTTGATGCCGGAGCGGAAAGTTGTGTTACCCCTCGGTCAAGGCCCGTTCTTCGTAGATTGCTTCCAAGCGTCGGCGATGCCCCAGTTCCACATCGGCAAACGTCATCAACACTTTTTTCAGGTGTTCATCATTGGCCATGCCTGCGGCAGCCTTGTAGAGCTGATAGGCGTTTTCTTCCCCCTTGAGAGCGTAGGCGAGGATTTCGTTGTAAGTCAGGTCGGAGCGAAACTCAACATCCGCCAGGTAACTGGCAATGCTCTTTTCCGGTATGGAGCACATTTTATGCTGCCCGGCTTTTTCAATACTGATCGTGCTGAAGACATCCTTGTGGGTAGCTTCTTCCTCTGCCAGTTCTTCGAACATCTTGCGGGCAGGGATGGTACTGCTCAATTCGGCCGCCCGCTTGTACAACCTGAAGGCGGTATCCTCGCGTTCAATCGCAAATTTTATGACTTCTTCCAAGGTAACAAACTTTTCCATTTCAAACTCCTGAAGGAAGGATATGAAAAACCGACCTGCCAGTAGTGACAGGTCGATTTAGTTGCGGCATAGTGCCGAAAAGACTACTGCTTGTCAAGTTCTGCCTCGATGATGATCTGTACGTCATCGGCAACCACGACTCCGCCGGCATCCAGCTTTTTATTCCAACTCACGCCGAAATCCTGCCGGTTGATGGTTGCGGTTGCCGATGCTCCCCGGCGGAAATCACCCTGGGGAGTCTTGACTTCTCCGGTCGGCCCTTCTACTGACAGGATCACCGGTTTGGTTACACCACGGATGGTCAGGTTGCCATGTACTTTCAAACGGTCGGCACCTGCTTTTTCAACTCTGGTTGATACAAAGGTCATGATTGGGTATTTGGCGGCGTCAAAAAAATCACCGCTACGGAGATGCTGGTCCCGCTTCTCAATCCCGGTGTTAATGGATGCAATCTCGATGGCAACATCTACCTTGGATTTGGTAAGATCCTGATCATCGATACTAATGGCCCCCTTGAACTTTTCAAAACCACCCTTAACGTTGGTAATCATCAGGTGTTTGACCTTGAAGCCGATGGTGGTGTGCGCCGGATCAAGGGTGTAGGTTGCTGCCAGCAGATTGAATGGCGACATCAGCGCCAGTACGAGTAGTGTGAAAATGATCTTTCTCATGACATTCTCCTGGTGCCAATTCCAAACCAAACTGTTTTTTGGTCGGATCGTCCTGATTCTCGTTTGGCTTTGGAATTGGAACGTTGTGTTGGCAGGGTCAACCCTGCAGGAAATCCAGCACCTGTTGGGGGTGCTGATCGGCTTTGGCAACTTTGCTCCAATGTTTCTTGACCACCCCGTCGGGAGCGATGATGACGGTTGAACGAATCGTCCCCATGGTTTTCTTGCCATACATGACCTTCTCGCCAAAAGCTTCGTAACTGGTCATCACGCTGGCATCCGGGTCGCTTAACAGTACAAACGGGAGGTTATACAGATCAATGAATTTGTTGTGTGATGCGATGCTGTCTTTACTGATGCCGAAGATCACAATCCCCATGTCAAGCAAGGTTTGATAATTTTCCCGGAAAGCACACGCTTCCTTGGTGCAGCCGGGTGTATTATCCCTGGGGTAAAAATAAAGAACTATCGTTTTTCCCTTGTAATCGCTCAGGCAGTGTTGTTTACCGTCGCTCCCCGCCAGGTTGAATTCAGGAGCTTGAGTTCCTTCCAGTGACATGATAGTTCTCCTTGTAAAATCTAATAGGATCATTTAAGTCTACTTTAGCATGGTGGAGCAAAAGTGCAATCAATTTATCTTGAATGTGGTGGGTGCAAATTGCCTGTATCAGGATGAAATCGAATGTTAATGATGCTGGGTGTGTGGTGTAATATACTATTTTTTAAGTAAAAAATCTTCCAACAACTGCTTGCGTGCCGTTTCTTCCTCTGCCGGTGTCACTCCGCCCCGTTCCCCTTTTTTCTTCAGCAGCTCCAGTTGTTCCCCGGTTATGTCGTGGTGATTTTTGGCCGGCTGGGTGAGGGAATTGTTTTTTCGTTCCCGCAGACGCCCTGCTTCGGAGCGGATATCCACCAGATCCATCTTCAGTTCGGCATTGCCGAGCCAGTGGGTGTAGGCAGGGTTCTGGTGATAGGCTCCTTTGACGGTTTTAGCCAGATCGTATTTTTTCATCTTGAACAGCAAACGTTCGATGTGGGAAGTGTCCTCATACAACAGTTGGGAGTCCAACACCAGGTTGTAGCCCGAGAGCGGGTGAGGTGGTCGATCCTGTGGCATCGGATCGAGTAGTTTCTGATCGGCCAGGGTAGCCACAATTTCTTCTGCTTCCTTGACCAGCTTCAGGCTTTGGCGATGTACCGAGTCATTCCGTTCCAGTTCCCGGCGCGCAACCGATGGCGCATGGCAGCCGCTACAGACCTGCAGCATCTCGGTACGTGCGTTGACAGCTGCTTCAATCCCGTAGGGGGCCATGCCGGAACTCATGGTGATGCCACGGGAAACATCATGGCTGGCGCCATACAGGTGGCAGGTCTGACAGGTGGGGCCGTTGGTTGCGCCACGGCTGCTGTACAACGTGCCGTGGCGTGAGGTCTGCCACATTTCCCATTGGGGGTGGTCCGGTCCCTGGTGGCAGGTAGCGCAGACGTTGGGATCCCGCACCACTTTCAGGTCGGTGATATGTGCCGTATGACAGGAAGCGCAGCTGCTTTCTACCTGATGGCAGCGGTTGCAGCCGATTTCTCCCATTTCACTCGATTGTTTCAAAAAACGGGCGCAATGCACGGTCGAGAGGATGGCGGAACTCTCGTTGGCATGGCAAAAGGCGCACTCGCGACTGTCGCGATTCACAAGGTTGCGGGTACATCCCCAGCCGGAATGCAGCCCCATACCGTGGCGACTGGCGATGTGGGTCTTGTACGCGGTGGGGTGGCATTTGCCGCAGGTTGTGGTTGCTACCCGACGATCCCCTTTTTCAAGTGCTGTGTGATCAGTGCCGTGGCAATCGGCGCAACCGACATGGGCCTTGGCATGGGCGCTTTCCTCCCATTGGGTTACCACCGCCTTGGTCTTCTGGCGATGACAGCTGATACAGTCATTGCCGGCGGGAATCTCAGTGGCGGCAATTGCCAAGGAAAGGAGGGTGGCGGGGAGCATGATGGTGAGAGCAACGATGATTTTCATTGGTTCAGAATCCTTTTCTTTGAATCAGCATATTCTTTGGCCGATATCAAGCCGGCCGCCCGCCATGCCCGAACATTGATCAGTTTACTGCGCTGCAGGATGGTCAGTACTGGGGCAACAGCATGCGTGACTGGTATGCTGTCGTTGCTTCCGGGGAGGAGAACCGCTTGGCCATCCTCCCACAACCTGCGCTGCCAGACCATCCGGTCGGGAGATGTCCAGAGCGCCTGCTCCCCATCGCTGGAAAATGCCATGGCTGTGGTGTCGATTCCTACGGTGGCGAGTTCATATTCAGCATTATTGATCAGGTTACGTACAAACAGCTTGTAGTAGGGGGTAGCAACCGGAGGGTTGGCCAGTTTGGCGTATAACAGTTCGTCGTTCCAGGGGGATATGACCGGCTTGAGTTGTTGGGAAAGGCGAGTCAGTCCGTATTTTTGCAGGGATAATGGCATGATGGTGGTGTCATGGAGTGCGGTTGCCACCGGCGTGGAGCCAATCTTCCAGCGATACAGCAGCTGGGTGCAGGATGTGCCGAAACGCCGCGGCTTGGTTGTGATTGCAATGGCAATCAGCTCCTGTTCGGCGGTGAAAAACAGCCCATTGATATTCCCGTCGATCCGGGACGTTGAACGCAGCGTCCCGTTGCTATCAAACAGTTTGAGCGTTGCACCGCTGCCGTCCGTAAAGGCTGCTGCCAGATGTTCACCCGCTGGAGACCAGGCGATTGCAGCTGGCGCTACATCAGCCAGGAACAGGCGTTTTCCACTGTCCTGGTCGATCAGTACCAGGCCGCTGTCTGCCAGGGCAGGCATGTTCCCCGCCGGGGCTGCGTAAGCGCCAGCACTATCGGTGCGGGAGATGGTCCGGGTGAACGGGGAAGCTTGACTCGGCTCAATATTTAGTGGCAGGTGGGTACAACTGCTGAGTAACAGCAGGGTGACCGTTATCAGTAAACGTCCTGATATGCGCCACGGGGTACATCGTGTCATACCCCCTCCCTCTGCTGTCCTGATTCCTGATGAGAGGCACGTTCTGTCCGGCATTTCGCCAGCTCTTTGCGCAGTTCTTGCTCTTTACCAAAGCGCGCAGTCACATCCCGCATGATTGCGGCACACCCGAGCATGGTTTCTCCTCCGTCGTGCAGCAGTACCATGCTGAACTCAAGCGAGATGCGACTGCCATCACGATGTACTCCTGGCGAAGAAAGCAGTCCGGTGCGGTACTTGGTGTTTCCCGAATTCATAACCCGGCGATACCCTTCCCCATGGCGGCTGCGCAGATTTTCGGGAATGATCAGGTCGAGTGATTGTCCCACTGCTTCTTCAGCACCATACCCGAAGATCCGTTCCGCCCCATGATTCCAGTAGCGGATGATCCCGTCTACGTCGGCGATCAGAATCGCATCCGCTGATTCAGCAACGGTCGAAAGTATCATCTGCTGCAATGATGTCAGTAGTTTATCCATATTATTGCTCCTTGCCAAACCGGTCTGTTTTTCCGTTCACAAGATTATACCTGCTTTTGATCAAAAGAATTGACCGGGATCATAAAAATAAGAATGTTCAAAAAAGAGTTAAAATTTGACATTAGTCAATTCACAAGGAACACTCTAACGGCATACTCCCAACCATCGTAAATTTCACACGTTACCAACCTGCTGTTATACATAACCCCACCGAAAGGAGAACTACCATGCTGAAGAAGAAACTGGCCCTTGCGGCTGCAGTAGCAGGAGCAGCCGGACTGCTGCTGTCACTCCCCGCCATCACCACGGCGGTCAACAAACCGGCCACCACAGTTGCCAATGATGGCCGGGCAAAATGTTACGAATGCCATGACGAAATCAAGGCGATGAAGGAGGGATCCAAACATGCCAAGCTGAGCTGCAAGAGTTGTCATGACAAGCTGGATGCCCACATTTCAGATCCGGAGAAGAACAAACCGGTGACACTGATCGACCAGGCGTTGTGCGGCAAGTGCCACAAGGCGCAGTATGATAGTTTTTTCAAGATGAGTTATGAAGGAGCGGCACGCAAGGAAAAAGGAATGCCAACCGGTCGTTCGCCGATGCAGGATAAACTGCTGGAACCGTACGGATTTACCTTCGAGCACAACGAACCGCGTGGACATGCGTTCATGGTGATCGACCAGTTTGCGGTTGATCGTTTCCAGGGTGGCCGCTTCCAGTTCAAAGATGGCTGGAAAGGGGTTGATAAATCAGGAAAAACCTGGGATGTGCTGGTTGATAACAAGGAAAAGAACAAGGACTGGAAACCGCTGTCACAGTCAGCCATGGCGGGTAATCCGACCTGCATCCAGTGCAAGACCTCCGACCATATCCTGAAGTGGAAATTCATGGGTGACAAGGATCCCAAGGCCAAGTGGGACCGGACTTCCAATATTGTTGATATTGCCAAAGATACCAATAACCCGGTTGGTTGCATTCATTGTCATGATCCCCACGGCGCCCAGCCGCGTGTGGTGCGTGATGGCCTGATCCAGGCAATTGAAAAAGATCCGGCAGCCAATATCTTCTCCAAAAACGGGAAAACTGATCTGAAGGTGATTTCCTTCCGGGACGGATTCCGCAAGATCGGTGTAATGCAGAAAACCGATTCACGCATGATGTGCGCCCAGTGCCACGTGGAATACGCCTGTGGCGCCGGCACGCAGTGGAGTGATGGTAAGCCGGTTAAGTATGAAGACCAGCGCACCAACCATTTCCCGCTTAAAAATGCCAAACAATTGCTGGAACACTACAAACAACTTGATTTCTTCGATTTCAAGCATACCGTAACCGGTGCCCGGCTGGTTAAATTCCAGCATCCGGAAGCCGAAACCTATGCCGGCAGCGTCCATGATAAGGCCGGTGTCCAGTGTCATCAGTGCCATATGCCGAAACAAAAAGGGAAAGATGGCAAGATGTTTTCGACCCATGGTGTGATCCGTCCCAAAAACCATATCAAGGAATCCTGCCTCGGCTGTCACCCCAAATCGACGGTTGAACAGAAGTTGTATGAAATCGAAGCGGTGCAGAATTACTCCAAGGGTAAAATGCGCAAGGCTGAATACTGGCTGGGAGAGCTGATTGATACCTACGCGGCGGCACAGCGGGCCGGTGTGGTGGAAAGCGTCCTGACCCAGGCACGGGAAAAACATGAAGAAGCACATGTGCTGTGGGAATACTGGACCGCTGAAAACTCCGATGGTTTCCACAACCCCGATCTTGCCCGCGACAGTCTGACCGGATCGATCACCGCCTCAAAAGCTGGAGTGAAAATCCTGCGCGACGCATTGGCGGTTGCCAAGAAGGATGAAGTCAAGAAATAACCGGTTCACAGCATACAACAACCATGAAGGGCGGGAGCAATCCCGCCCTTCATCTGTTCTTGGCTACTGATTTACCGCTCCGCCGCCTATCTTACATGACATTTCATGCACGGGAGCTTGGCATACCCTTCCGACAGTTCCGTTAACGGGGCCAGTCCCCCTGCACCATAGGTGTAATTTTCAACAGACTTTCCCTTATGTGGTTTTGGAGAAGGGGGAGGTTGTGATTTCTCTAGTTCGTCATTAATTAATTTAAATGACACGCATCCGGTAATAACGAGAAAAACGAGAACCAGGAAATAGCTGAATATTCGCTTGTTCCACATATCATCCTCCTGCGTACTTCTTATAACATTAACTTCAACATATTATTATATTAGCATCAGACTTGGGTTTGGCAATAGCCAGGTGGTCGTATTATTGTGAAAAATAAGTGTATTTTTTGTCTGGCTTTGAAGTTGCAGCAAGAAAGCTCGTTCTGTGATATTGATATACTTACAGGTCGTCCCGGCATGTTTTAAAACCGTGTGGCAAGATTGTGTGAAAAGGAGAACTAATCATGAAAACCTGTATTTTGCTGTTGCTGGTGATTCTGCTGCCACTGACATCATGGGCGGAATCTGCTGCCCTGCCCCGCATCAGCCTGGTTGAGGGGGATGTGATGCTTAACACCACGGAAATGGGGGAGTGGGTGCCGGCGGCTGTCAATACGCCGCTCTACGAGGGGGATAGTCTGTGGTGCTCCGACAACGCCCGGGTGGAAATCCAATTGCCAAGTGGGAGTCGGGTACGTCTCGACCATCAGTCACAACTGGAAATCCTGAACCAGGATCCGGCCTACCTGCAACTGCATCTTTCGCAAGGGCGCATGTTTGTGCGAACATCGTTCTCCAAGGAGCAGAATCTGCAAATTGATGCAGATGACACCACGGTACTCCCTTTTGCCAGCACCCGTTTGCGGATCGATATGAAGCCGAACAGTGAAGAAGATGTCTCGATCTTCATGGGGGGAGCCTATGTTGAAGGTGGCGGAAACCGTACCAAAGTGCGGGCGGGAGAGCAGATTGTGCTGGAAGACGGGCATTCCGAGTTGCAAACACTTGAACCGCCGGATCAATGGGAACAATGGAACAGCGAACGTGATCAGAGATTGAAACGGGGCGCTGCGTCTGAAACCTACCTCCCTGTCGAGCTGAAGCCGTATGCTGCTGATCTGGATGCCAATGGTCGTTGGGTACATGACAATGACTATGGGAACCTCTGGCAGCCAACCACAGTTGATGCTGATTGGGCCCCCTACCGCGTGGGACGTTGGGTCTGGCTGCGGGGGGACTATGTCTGGGTCTCCTACGAAAGCTGGGGGTGGGCGCCCCACCATTATGGCCGTTGGATCTCGTTGCCAGGCAGTGGATGGTACTGGCTTCCTCCGACAAGCGGAGATGTATTCTGGTCACCGGGCAATGTGGGGTGGCTTTCCTTTGGCGTGTCGGTCGGCTGGGTGCCACTGGCGCCGCAGGAAACCTATTACGGCTATGGCAATTATGGGAGATACAGTGTCAATGTCACCAATCTCAACCCGGGCAACATCAACGCCAGTGCCAGTTACCAGAATCTGCGCCGTGAGCGGAGTGGAGTCACCATTATTCCGCAGAATGATTTTATCAAGGGAAAAACCGTGATTCACCAGGCACCGCGTACTGGCTCGATCCCGGTTTCGGTCGCACTTCCCGGGCGGCCAAATATCAAGCCGGAACGTGAAACACGGATGCCGATGGTGAGAACTGTCCGTCACACGGACGTTCGACCGGTTCGAACGGCGATTCCTGAAAATCGTCAACGTTTCCCCCGCATAGCTCCCCAGCAGCGACAGTCGGTGCAACAGCCGTCAGCGTCCATACCCCAGGAGCGGTCTCGTCAAGATGTACGCTCGTCTGAGGCGCCCTCCTCAGTGCCAACAGCGGGTGATCAGCCTTTCCGGCAAAAACGCACTGTTTTCCCGGTTCAATCGCCAAAAGCACAACCATCGCCAGCAATACCTGCTTTGAGGCAGCAACCGGCGCAAACAAGGCAGCCGGTGCAACAGGAACGTAAAGTCTGGCGGGTTAAGCCCAAAGAACTGCCGGTTGACGACCGTTCATCGGTTAAGGAACAGAAACAGGAACCACAGCGGGAGCAGTCACCGGAACAGGCTCCCCGGAGTAAAGGGCGGGAGGAGCGGCGCAGGTAGTGTGCCCATTCGAACGAAATGGACCCGGAAGTACAGAAATAGCCTGTCAACACGGATGAAGCAGTTTGTTACGGCCAAATCCAGGATAAGGCACGTAAATCATACGGTTTACGTGCTTTTCTGTTGCAGCCGGTGAAGGGATGCGGTAATTGCTTGGTACTCTTATGAACGTTGGATGGTGGTCACGTATGCTTCGTTTACTGTTGTTTCTGGTTGCTGCCGTATTTCTGAATGGCTGCGCTACCCCGCGAGCTCGCACCGCCTCACCTCAGGCTTCCCCTGTTACAGCTCCCCAAAAACCGCATGTTGTCAATGGTAAACGTTATCAGCCGTTGAGCCATGCGGATGGTTTCGTTCAGGAAGGTTTTGCCAGCAGTTATGGGCGCGATTTTCATGGCCGCACAACCAGTAATGGCGAGACCTTTGATATGACGGCACTGACGGCTGCCCACAAAACGCTGCCGTTCGGGGTCTACGTACAGGTGGAGCACAAACGGAGCGGCAAAAAAGTTGAAGTGCGTATCAATGATCGCGGTCCGTTTGTGCAGGATCGGATCATTGACTTGTCGGAAATGGCTGCCCGCCAATTGGGAATCTTGCAGGAAGGGGTGGCGCCGGTGGTGGTGACTGCCCTGGGGTACAAAAGCAATGCTGCTGCAGGCGGGTTCCGCCAACCGGACAGTTATGATCGCGGGCATTTTACCTTGCAGGTGGGAGCTTTTACCGTACGCCAGAATGCCTATCGTTACCGTGATGAATTAAAGAAAAAATACGGCGCTGCGGATGTGCAGGAGTCGTGGATCAACGCTGTTAAATATTACCGTGTCCGGCTGGGAAGTTATACGTCATTGGCCAAGGCGCAGGCAAGCAAGGAAGAGTATCAGCGCCGCGCATTTCCCGGCTGTTTTGTGGTTGCCATAGAATAATGTGAAATAAACTATTCATCTGGAGGAGGTCTCGATGCGATTATTGCTATTGTCAGCTCTGCTGACACTTTGTTGTTCCCTGTTTGGTTGCGCGTTTGTTACGGTGCCACTGTTACAACCACCCGGTCCGTTGCAGGAACAAACCGTGGAAGGGGAGGGTGGCAAGAAAATTCTGCTGTTGGACATCAGCGGCACCATATCGGAACAGGGGAAGTCGGGCGGGATCCTGGGCGGCTCTGCTGTCTCCATGGTTTCCCAGTTTCATGAAGCGCTGCAAAAAGCCGAGGCCGACAGCGACGTGGCGGGAATAATCCTGCGGATCAATTCGCCGGGTGGCACGGTGACTGCCAGTGATATTATGTACCATGACCTGATGGAGTTCAAAAAGAAGCGGCCGATACCTGTGGTGGCGTGCATCATGAGTACCGGCGCTTCGGGCGGGTATTATGTGGCCACGGCGGCGGATGAGATCGTTGCCCATCCCACCTCGATCACCGGCAGCATCGGTGTGATTACCGTCAAGTTCAACGTGGCCGGACTGATGAACAAAATCGGTCTGGAGGAGCAGACCGTCAAATCGGGTGATAAAAAGGATATCATGTCTCCTTTCCGGCGGGCAACGCCGGAGGAGGAAAAACTGGGGCAGGAGATTATCAATCAGCTCTACGCCCGTTTTCTGGATGTGATCATGGCGCGCAGCGGCAATCAACTGGGGCGGGACGAACTGAAAAAACTGGCTGATGGCCGGGTTTATACGGCCTGGCAGGCCCGTGACGCCCGTTTGATTGACCGGATCGACTATCTGGATGGAGTTATTGCCGGGATTAAGAAAAAGATCGGTGCGGAAAAAGCCAGGGTGGTGACCTATTATCGAGCCGGTAACTACAAGGGGAGTATCTACGCCGAAGCCGGCGATAAGGAAGGTATGTTTGAAATGCTGGGTGGTCTGGAAATGCTGACATCCAGCAGCTTCATGTACCTGTGGCGGCCATAGCAAAGCGGCTTGTATACCCGCAATGGGGTAACTGCCGCTGAATTGGAGTGGCCTGGAAAAAATGTTATGGAATCCAGTTTTGTAATATGTCGTAATTACATGTGTTTTTGTTGATGTCGAAGTTGGCATTGTTGATGCTAACTAGATAAACATAGATTCAACAAATCCAACGGAGGTACCACCCCATGAAAAAAATCGTATCTGCAATCATCGCAACTCTGGTAGCAATGTCTTTCACTGCTGTTGTATTCGCTGCTGACGCAACTCCTGCTGCTCCTGCTGATGCAACCCATGCTGCTGTAGCAGAAAAGAAAGAGGCTCCTAAAAAAGCCAAAAAAGCAAAGAAAACCAAAAAAGTCAAAGCCGCTAAACCCGAAGTGAAAAAAGAAGAAGCACCGGCAGCTCCTGCTGCACCAGCGAAGTAATCTTCGCTTTCATATAAAAAAAAAGACCATGTCGCAAGATATGGTCTTTTTTGTTGATCAGTAATTTCGTTTTGATGTGATGAGATTGTTGACCAACGGGAGTAACTGTGTTAGAAATCCACCTCTCTTTTAAGGGTGTTCTTAAATTGAGAGGCAAGCGAATAGCAGTCAGCGTTTTAATCGGGACAATCATCCCGTTACATACCAAGGAGAGAATACCATGACAAAATCAGAATTCACCGCATCCGTAGCAGAGAAAACAGGACTTACCAAGGCTGCCGCAGCAGAAGCTGTTGACGCATTTTTGGGGACCGTAGCAGAAGTGCTCAAAGCTGGTGACAAGATCACGTTCCCCGGCTTTGGTTCTTTCAGTGTTTCAGAACGCGCTGCCCGTAAAGGGCGCAATCCCAAGACCGGCGCTGAACTCCAGATTGCCGCTTCAAAAAGCGGTAAGTTTTCGGCAGGTAAGGATTTGAAAGGTCTGTAAACTGCTCGGATTAACATCCGCTGTGGCATCAAGATAGGAAAAGGCTGCGTTATCTGACGCAGCCTTTTTTTGTCCACATTTGAACCTGGAACTTTTCGGAACGGCCAATCCGTCTACATTTCTTCAATAGTGTTCTTCAGTATATCCCGGTACCGTATCCAGAAAACCGGGATGCTGTTCCGCCCGTTTCAGTGCTTGATCCACATCGTTGATCAGGCGCTCACGATCCTTGGGGTAACTGCCGGCCAGGTTGAGAAAATTGGAGACATGGTTGGAGCGTAAAATCGTGCGGGTCGGGTTAAGCTGTTGCAGCAGTTCCCTCGCCTCAAGCATCAGCTGCCGCCGGGTAGACTGGTCAAGTGATTTTACGAACTCCTCGTTATGACGATGGAACAGGGTCAGGAGAGAAAAATACTCCGGATTGACCCGGTTTACCCAGTCAGCTGTTGCCTGGGCGTGGGGAAGACTTCGCCGGCTACCTGCCAAACCGAGAATGGCGGTGACCGAGAGTTTGATCCCTGCCTCCCTGGCCTTGAGACACTGTAATGCGCTTTCTTCCGCCGTGAACCCTTTGTTGATATGAAGCAGGGTCTGCTCGTCTCCCGACTCCAGGCCAAAATAGAGGATGCGGAGACGTTTGTCCCGCAATGTGGTCAGCTGTTCCGGACTTTTGGTGGTCAGGCTGTTGGGTGATGCGTACGAGCCGACCCTGGTGAGACGGGGAAAGGTCGCAGCCAGGGTTTCAAGGATCGTAACCAAGCCGTCAAACGGGTAGACCAGGGCATCTCCGTCGGCCAGGAAAACACGATCCACCTGTAAACGGTAGCGCTCCGGGATGCGGAGGATTTCCGCGACAAGCTCGCCAACCGGTCGCACATGGAATTGCTTTCCCTTGTACATGCCGCAAAATCTGCAGCTGTTCTGGGAACAACCGACGGTGATTTGGAAGATGAGGCTGCGGGCCTCGCTGGGAGGACGGAAAACGGGCTCGATATAGCGTGGCAACATGGTGTAACTCCCGAGTCAGGTTGGCCAGTTATAACCGCCATTCGGTAGAAAGTCTACCCGGAAGCTCCCGGCCACATTTAGTCGATTATCAATGTCAGCGTTCCTCCAGAATCCGTAATTCAAGGTCGGTCTGGCGAAGCCGCTCCGCAATCGCCAGGGCCAGGCGGGAGAATACCTGTACCCCCAGGGATGCATCGCTGTGGGACATCTGGCTGAAACGGCTACGGGAGAGCATAAATAGATCGGTTGTTTCCTTGGCCTCCACATCGGCAGAACGGATGCCGCTGTCAAGGAAGGTCAGCTCACCAAAGAAACCGCCCCGTCCGATGGTGGCAATATGATGGCGTTTACCCCCCTCCAGCGGAAGCATGACCCGCACGCTTCCCCGTCGAATCAGGAAGAGCTGGTCACCCTGATCTCCCTGGGAGAACGCCTTTTCCCCCTGGGAAAGAGATAACGACTCCACACAACTGGCCAGCATGGCCAGCGCCGCTTCGTCAAAACCCTTGAACAGCTCCATATCTGCCAGCTCCAACAGGCGCTCGTTGTTCCGGTCAGGTGCTTCACCTCGCAGGAGGATCTGCTGCTCCATCCATTCCAGGGCGCTTTCGCGGGTTTCGGCAATCATGACACTCTCACTGCCGTGTGTGATTCCCATCTGTGCCAGGTAACGTTCGAAATCCCGCTGATCAAGCAGTGCCGATGGCATACCGCTGAACAGGAGTTGCCCACCCCGCTCGGCCAGTTGGGCGTGCATCTGCTCGAACAGGTGGACTGCCGTATAATCGATGGAACTGACGTGGCGCATGTCGAGCAGTAGCCAGGTCCGGGTACGGAGATCCTCTTCCAGTTGGGTGAAGAGCTGATCGGTGGTGCCAAAGAACAGGTTCCCCTGCAGTTCACAGAAGACCGCCTGGCCGCCGTCGCGACTCAGGATTTCCCGTTCGGCGCTCCGGCGCCGGGTTTTGGACGACATCTGGTTAAGATAGCGCTTGCGGCGGATAACGGGAGACTTGATCTGTTCACGAATGAACAACAGGATCGCCAGGGCGATTCCGGCGCCGGAGGCAGCGATCAGATCCATGGTCAGGGCAACGATAATCACTCCGGCGATGACGGCGAAATCGAGCCGTCCGGCCGGGTAGCCCAGCAGCCGGAACATGGAGCGATCGAACATACGCCAGGCGATGACCAGCAGAATACCGGCCAGCGCTCCGATGGGAACCCAGGCGATCAGCGGGCTCATGAAGAGCAGTGCCAGCACGACAAACAGCCCTTCCATCACCCCGGCACGGGGAGTGCGGCCACCGCTGTTCAGGTTGACCAGCGTGGGGCCCATGGTGCCGGCGCCGGGCATTCCCCCCAGAAAGAATGAACAGAGGTTGCCGACCCCCTGGCCGATCAGCTCCCGGTTGGAGTGGTGGCGGCTGCGGGTCAGGGCGTCCAGGCCGACACAGGTCTTAAGGGTGTCGATGGAGAGGAGTACCGACAATGTCACGGCAGGCACCAGGATCAATTTCAGGTTTGCCAGCTCTATCCGGGTCAGGGAAACCACGCGCTCGGCAATGATTCCCCAGATTGAACTGGAGGTCTGGATCGGGCCGATGATCAGCGGATTATTGCTCAGCTTGAGCAGTTCCGGGGAGATGACAGCCAGGGAAAAATAGGCGCTGATGCCGGCCAACAGGCCGAGAATGGCGGCTGGTACGCGGCGGGTCAGGCGTGGCGCTAACGTCATGACGAGCATGGTCACTAATCCCACCACCACCCCTTGCCATTTCCAGCAGGAGGGAGAAATGATTCCCTGCCACAGGGCGGTTCCCTCGGGGATGCCGAACAGTTTGGGAAGCTGTCCCAGGGCAATCAGCACGCCGACCCCCGACAGATAACCGCTGACAACCGGATATGGTATGAACTTGATCAACTTTCCGCCGCCGAGCAGACCGTAGAGGATCTGTAACCCTGCTGCCAGGAGCACGGTCAGGGCAATCAAGGGGAGTATGGTCAGCGGCTCCAGTCTGGTTGCGCTTGTCCCGGCCATCAGGCCGGCAATCAGGGCGGACAATACGGCTGCCGAAGGTGCGCATGGCGCTGAGATGAGGCCGGCGGTGCGGCCGATGAAAGGGGTGGCCAGTCCAAGCGCAGCGGCCCCTGCCAGTCCGGCCATGGCTCCCTGTCCGGCATATTCCGCTCCCAGGGTGGTGTAGACAACGATACCGAAGGCCATTGACGACGGGAGCGCCACCAGCATGGCGGCAAAACCTCCCAGCAGATCATCGGTCCAGGAAGTCGGTGGGTGTGATGTGGTGGCTGTCTGATCGCTCATGAGGGTGCCTCTCGTGGCTGCTGGGGTGAATCAAGTGTACCATGGAAGGGGAGTGTTGCAAGGGATGGTGTCTGGTCAGGTGCCCGGATTTTCAAGTTAGGTGTGTCGCTATGACAGGACACAAAAGGGGGCAGGCTAACCAAGCCTGTCCCCTTTTCAGAACGCAATCGAGTCTACATCAAACTTCAGTAAATTCTGGCGCTCCACTTTGGCATCATGTTCTCGCTGAGCGGCGTCAGGTCGATGTTCTCCTTGTAGTAATTGCTGCGCATGGCAAGGGCAACGGAGAGGTTGTCTCCATCCTCCACCTCTATTTTCCTGACCAGGAAACGTCCCCTGATTTTGGTGGCAGTATCGCCGGTGGCCATGTAGACGTCACTCCACACCAGCGGTGAGACCAGGTAATATTCGCCGGCCGGTATATTCCTGAACACAACCTGCCCGGATTTATCCGTGATACCTTCCCGCACATGCTGCAACAGTCTGGGATCGGGATCTTCCAGCGGCTGTTTGCGGCGGGCCGTATCATACCACTGGCTGCTGTAGGACGTGACCGGGTTCAGGATCACCTTGTTGCCGGCTTTTGTCAGGATCTCGCCGGCTTTTGTTTTAATAAAAACCTGCGCCATGACTACCCCCTTTCCCGTGTTGCTGAGTTGTGCATATTCAACCTCTGGGAAAGAAACTCTTTTGGTCGTTTCTTTGCCGGTTGAACAGGCGGTTGTGAATCCGAGCATAACCAACATCACTACCAGTAATCTTGTCATCTTCATCCTCCGTGTAATAGTGCCTAAGCCGTGTGGGCGACGATTTGAATGGTTACAGCCTTGATTTCTCGGGCCGGTACCTTGGCGGTGTGCCCTGATCTCGTTCACTTTCGCACCAACCATGAAATATAATCAACTGTCAAAAGTTACATAAAACCTGTTAACGCCCTGTTTATGCGGGAAAAAATATCCATGAACGTCGCGGCGGTGCCCCTGCGGTGATTGCTGGCATTGGTGCGATGTCTTTAGCGGACGAAAGTATCTCTGTCCCGTCAGTCCGGCTGCATTGGTGAAGTGGAAATTCTGATGTTATTTGGTATAGTTTTGGCTGGAAATCGAGAAGACGATGAAAGGGAGGAGCTTATGCAACTTGAACTACATGAAGTCAGGATCGAGTATCTGGAAGGAAGCAACATCATTCTCGGGCAGACCCACTTTATTAAGACAACTGAGGATCTGTACGAAGTTGTCGCTACCACGGTGCCACAGGCTCGTTTCGGCATTGCATTCAGTGAAGCGTCCGGCCCCTGTCTGATCAGGAGCGAGGGGAATGATGACGAACTGGTTCTGGCAGCTGTCGCGGTGTTGCAAACCCTCGGAGTAGGGCATGTCTTTTGTATCCTGTTACGGGATGCCTATCCGATTAATGTGCTTAACCAGATCAAAAACTGCCCGGAAGTCTGTCATATCTACTGTGCTACAGCCAACCAGCTGGAGGTGATTGTCGCCGCTACTCAACAGGGACGCGGGATCATGGGGGTGATTGACGGCTATTCACCCCAGGGGGTAGAGAATGCCCAGGATCGTCAGGAACGGTACGACCTGTTGCGCCGGATTGGCTATAAACGGTGATGGCTTAATCGTTCCTGGATGGGGCAGGCTCTGCGGAGTGCAAAACGTTCAAGCGGGGTGTGGATGGCGCCCTGGGAGGTCAGCCGGCTCTGGAAGAGGATGAATTCCCGCACCTCAATTGCTGGCAGCTTCGGCTGTGAGTGCTGCCGGAGGTAGGGTTGCAGAATTTGGGGGGCGGCGGGCGGTTTGAAACGTGCCAGGGTGATGTGGGGGGAAAAGGGGCGTTGCTCCAGGGGGATCTCACAGCTGAGGATGGTTTGCTGGATCGAACGGGCCAGCTTCGTCAACAGCGGTTCAGATTGCACCCCGACCCAGAGTACCCGTGCCTGGCGCTGATCGGGAAAACAGCCGATTGCGCTAAAATGGAGTGAGAAGTCTGGCAGCTGTAGTTTGGTCAGCTGATCGGTCAGTCGATTTACGCTGCTCTGATCCAGTTCGCCGAGGAAGGCCATGGTCAGATGTAATTGCTCTGCCGCCAGCCAGCGTGCGCCGGGGAGTTCACTTCGCAAACCGGCGAGCATGCTCCTGACCTGATCGGGAAGTTCTATGGCAATGAAGATGCGCATACGTAACTCGGGTAATCAATTAGTCACTGCCACGGCAGCGGAAGCAACTCTGTCAGGGAATCGATCCGCACGGTTGCCCGCTCCAGTTCCCATTGCTCGCCAAAACCGAAATTACATCCGATAGATCTGACGCCGGCTGTCTGGGCTGCTTCAAAATCGTTAATGCTGTCGCCGATCATGATGGTGCTCTGCGCCTCGGCTGCCGCGCGGTGGATTGCTTCCCGTAACGGGACTGGTGATGGCTTGCAGCTTGTCACCGCATCTCCGCCCAGAATGATCGGGAAATACTCTGCAATACCAAGTGTCGACAGCAGAAGTTCGCAATGGGCGCTGTTCTTGTTGGATACCAGCGCCAGTGGGATCCCGGCAAACCTGAGGGCTGCCAGCAGTTCAGATACACCGGGATATGACCTGGAGTGTACGGCAAGGTTGCTGCCGTTATGTGCCAGAAAACATGCCAGCGCCTGATCGATCCGGGTGTCATCCTCCGGCAGGCATTTGATGACAAGATTGCGCGCCCCTTTTCCGATGCAGCGCCTGACCTCCTCCTGGGTCATGGCAGGTAAGCCGAATTCAGTACGCATGAAATTGATTGATGCTGTCAGGTCTTCAAGTGAGTCGGCCAGTGTACCGTCCAGGTCAAAGATTACCAGGGTAGGGCGCCGGGATAATCCCCATAGTCTGAGTTGGTCATGCATGGAGGAACCTCCTGAAAAGTTTTTGCCAGATATCTGCCGTGGGTGGTAACAAAAAAGGAGTCACGCCTGTTGCGTGACTCCTTGAATTTTTGGTGGGCGGCATGGGATTCGAACCCACGACCCCAGGCTTCGGAGGCCTGTACTCTATCCAGCTGAGCTAACCGCCCCTGTCCGGTTCCGTTGTCAATAACAACGGGGTGCTATATTTACACCAATCATCCTGTCAACTCAAGCTAAAAATCTGTCTTTGTTGCTTCTGTTTTGTTAGAATGCGGCCGGAGGTGTTCAGTATGAAACGTACGTTACTCATTGTGCTGGCAATACTGGTCTGTTGGCCGGTTATGGCACAGGCCGCCAACTTCAAATTTACAAAAATCCGAGAGGGGATTCATGCGGCGATTGCTTTGCCGGGTGGCAAGGCTGCCAGCAACGCGTTGATCGTTATCACCAACTATCAGGTGATCCTGACCGGAGCGCATTTCGTGCCGGAAACAACCACGGAACTGCTGGCATATATCAAGAGTGTTACCCCGTTGCCGGTACGTTACATTATTTTGACCCACCACCACCGTGGCTTCAACTACATCGATTTTGACCTGCCGGCCAATGCGGAAATCATCGCATCAGGTCCGACCTGGCAGGCGCTGAAAAGTGAATTCAGGCAGATCAAGAATCAGGTCACCTTTTTTGATCGCGGCATGACCATGAAACGGGGTGAGTCGGTTATCATTCTGACTGCCACCGAAATGGGACACAGTGAAGGGGACCTGTTTGTCTACCTTCCCGAGGAAGGGGTGTTGTTTACCTCGGACCTGTTTTTTAATGACGTGGCCGGATACATGGGGGATGGGCATTTCCGTGAATGGATCGCTACCCTGGAACTCCTGTCGGTGATCGATGTCAAAACCGTGGTCCCCGGTCTGGGAGAGGTGACCACTCCGGCCGGGATTGTACGTTTTCAGGAATTTTTCCGCGATTTTACCACCGAAGTTCTGCGTTTGTTGGGCAAGGGGCTGAGTGTTGAAGCTGCCAAGCGGGAGTTTCGCTTGCCTCAGCATGAGGCGATGCCGGGGTACAGTTCATTTTTTGATATTAACTTCCGGCGTGCCTATCAGGAATTGAAGGGGTTGCAATGAAACAGTCCGGCGTACGGGTAATCGGATTGACCGGCGGCATAGCCTCTGGTAAGAGTACGGTCGCCCGTTTTTTTAGCGAACGCGGCATTCCTGTCATTGATGCCGATCAGTTGGCACGGGATGTGGTCCTGCCGGGAAGTCCGGCGATCGGCCGGATCGTTGCGCTGTTTGGCGTACGGGTACTGCGGGAAGATGGATCACTTGACCGCGCTCTGGTTCGGGAACTGGTGTTTGCCGATCTTGACAAACGAAAACAGCTGGAAGAGATTCTTCATCCTGAAATCCGTCGCCTGGCAGAGACATCGATCAAAGCCGCTTCTGATTCCGGCAGCACCACCGTGATCTATATGGCGCCACTGCTGATCGAGGCGGGCGCCATTGATCGGGTTGATGATGTGTGGCTGGTGAGCCTGCTGCCGGAAGTACAGCTGCAGCGCCTGATGGCACGTGATCATATTCCCCGTGCGGCGGCGGAACGGATGATCGGGAGTCAGATGCCGCTGGCGGAAAAAGAACGTTTTGCAACACAGATTATCAATAATAACGGTACCTGGCAAGAAACCAGCCAGCAGCTGGAACTACTGTGGAAGAAAGAATTTGGGACTCAATCATGAATAGTAAGAACCATATACTCCGTCCGGGAGTACGCCCGCTCAAGCCGGTTGAAGTCAAGCGAGTCTGTTTTGCCTCCGTTCCCCGGGGGACGGAAGAAATTGCAGCTGGCGAACTCACTGCGCTTGGCATTGATGATGCCAAAGCGGGGAAAGGGGGGGTGGCCTTCAGTGCTGATCGTGAAGCATTGTACCGGGCCAATCTGTGGCTCAGAACTGCCAGTCGAGTGTTGGTGCAACAGGCGGTCTTCCCCTGTACCACCCCCGATGAGCTGTATCATGGGGTGTACGCCATACCGTGGCATGATCTGATTACGCCAACCATGACACTGGCAGTAGATTGCAGTTTGCGCAATTCCGCCCTGACTCACTCCGGTTTTGTCGCTCTTAAAACCAAGGATGCGATAGTAGATCGGATTCGCGCTGCCTGTGGCGCACGTCCCAGCGTTGATACCGCAGCGCCGGATATGCGAATCAACGTACATCTGCATCAGAATCTCTGTACCGTCAGTCTGGATAGTTCCGGTGATCCCCTGGATCGAAGGGGATATCGTCTGGAACGCAATGATGCGCCGCTTCGTGAAACCCTGGCAGCGGCTGTGGTTTCATTGACAGGGTGGGATGGTTCGATACCGTTGGCTGACCCGATGTGCGGTTCGGGAACCATACCGATTGAGGCTGCGCTCATGGCCGCCAGGGTTGCACCAGGTTTGCAGCGTGGTTTTGGTTTTCAGCGCTGGCTTGACTATGATATGCGTTTGTGGGAGAGGATTGTGCGGGAGGCTGAGCAGGGAGCGAAAAAACTTCCGGTCGGCCTGATAACCGGGCTGGATCAGGATAGCCGGGCACTCAAAATAGCCGGGAGAAATGCTGTTAAGGCCGGTTTTGAAGGGCAACTGCATTTTTTTCATGCCAATCTGGAAGCGTTTCAGCCGGAAGGTGAACAGGGAGTGGTGATTCTTAATCCTCCCTACGGCAAGCGCCTGGGAGAAGAGGAAGATCTGCGGGAACTGTACTGCCAGATTGGCGATGTTCTGAAAAAACGGTGCCGCGGCTGGACCGGTTATGTATTGACCGGTAATCTTGAGTTGGCAAAGTACATCGGACTCAAGGCGTCACGTCGCTTTGTGCTGTTCAATGGCGCCATCGAGTGTCGCTTGCTCAAGTATGAAATGTACTGAATGGGTGTGTAGGGTTGACTTGGTTGGCGATAGGGCTTTACAGGGCAATTTTAGAAGCCGGACCGTTGCAACACGGTCCGGCTTTCAAGTACGTCAAAGGGGTGATCATTTTTTGAGGATCTGGATAATCTCTCGCACAAAGGCGCATTCGCACATGGCGTCGCATCGTCCCAAATTATGTTCATCAAGGCAGTAGCGAGGGCATTCAGGCGATAATGCCTTGATTTCAGGATGACGAATTCCGGTGTACAGGTCAAAAAACATACAGGCAGAGATACTGATCGTGGTGCTGCATCCCTGTTTGAGGTGATTAAACAGAAACAGACTCGATTCCACATTCTGTATATTAGCTTGATAGCCGATCAACTCCAGCGAGCTGTCGGACATGAAATCGTCTCTCGTTTCCCAGACCGTAAAACATTTAGGGCATGATTTGAAAATTGGTTCATACTCCACAATTTCACCTGTTCCAATCTACCCGTTGCCCGTCCGTGAAAGCGTTTGTACCTAACGTACTCATACCCGATGGTTATGCTTGTTGTTGTATGAGTACGTTGAATCAACGCTTGATTTTGTGGCAGAACAGACAGCGCATCGGTGCACCACCCGGTTTGGCGGGGTGGTCTTTGGGGAAGGCAATCTTTACGCCATCATGGCATTCGGCACACAAGGGATCAACCTCTTTCTTGGTTTTTCCTTGCTGAATCATGTCATGAAATTTTTGATGGTCAGCATCTTTCGGCACAAGTTTGGTTTTTTCTTTTCCGGAAATGGCTATGAAAATTGCCAATACGGCAACCATGATTCCGATAAAATACCAGTCACGTTTGATGAGTTTCATGTTTAGTCGCTTTCTCTTATTTGATCATTGAAAAATAGATGATGATGCCGGCAATAACCAAACCTCCCCCAATAAACGGGAGGAGAGCTGACATTGAGAGCTCCTGGCCGGGAGCTGGCATCAGATAACGCATGACCACAATCATGGCTATCAGAAAAAACAGGGTCAACAGTACCGGCGTGGAACGCTTCCAGACGCCAAAAAAGAAGAGACCGAGTACCATTGTCATGACCAACGGGTTGGTAAAGAACTCGTGCAGTGAAAGGGTCTGAATGGATTGCATCATATTTTGCGTTTCAAATGGCCGCAAGGTTTCAGTTGCTTTTTCAGCTAGTTGTTGCTTGTCCATTACGTTCCCCCTTGCTGTTACCGTATGCCATAGTAATTCACAACGCCTGGCCGAGCAAGAAAAATGCTACAACATCATGCTTTTAGCTGATGAAGTCCATGACCTTGTCGAGAAACCCTTTTTTCATCGGATGAATCTCTTCGCCACTGATGCGGCCAAACTCTTCCAGTAACTCCTTCTGCTTTTTGTTGAGATTGGATGGTGTTTCAACCCTCACGACTACCAGTTGATCACCGCGGCCATACCCTTGCAACGAGGGGATTCCTTTTCCTTTCAAGCGGTAGACCTTGCCCGATTGGGTCCCGTCGGGAATTTTCATGGAAACTTTGCCATCAAGGGTTGGAACTTCCAGCTCGCAACCGAGTGATGCCTGCACAAAACTGATCGGTATTTCGCAGATTACGTTGGTATCTTCGCGCTGGAAAATCGGGTGTTCCTTGACGCTGATGGCGATGTACAGGTCGCCGTTCGGCCCACCTTTGCCGTGCCCCCCTTCACCGGTCATTTTCAGGCGAGAACCGGTTTCAACACCCGCCGGAACCTTGACGGAAAGTGTTTTTGTGTCTTTGGTACTCCCTTTGCCACGACATTCGGGGCAGGGATCATCCACGATTTTCCCCTCGCCATTGCACTGACCGCAGGTTTTGCTGACGCTGAAGAATCCTTGCTGGTAGCGAACCTGACCAGCACCACGGCAAGTTGGGCAGACCTTCGGATTGGTTCCCGGCTTGGAGCCGGAGCCGTTACAGGCTGTGCAGCGCTTGGCAAATGGTACTTCTATCTTCTTTTCAACACCGAACGCGGCTTCTTCAAAACTGATTTCCAGATTATAGAGCAGGTCGTCTCCACGACGTCCCTGCTGCCGGCTGCGACTACCGCCTCCACCACCAAAGATGTCTCCGAAAATATCGCCGAAAATGTCGCCAAAAGGGGTGCCGGCACCGCCAAAACCTCCGCCGAAGCCGCCTCCCTGTCCGGAAACACCGGCATGACCAAACTGATCATACTGGGCGCGCTTTTGTGGGTCGGAGAGAACTTCATATGCTTCGGAAGCTTCCTTGAACTTTTCTTCAGCTGCCTTATCTCCCGGATTTTTGTCCGGGTGATGTTGTACAGCCATTTTGCGGAACGCTTTCTTGATTTCGGTTTCGGATGCATTGCGGTGTACTTCAAGAACTTCGTAATAATCCCGTTTTTCGTCGTTTGCCACGTCGGTGTCCTTTTGATACACGTGTAGGGGCGGATTTAAAACCCGCCCCTACACGTGCTGCGTTAATGATTGATCGGGGCAAGCCCGTTGCTACTTTTTGTCGGATTTTACTTCTTCAAAATCCGCGTCAACAACATTGTCATCCTTTGGTTTGGATGAAGATGCCTGTTCACCAGCGGCTGCCGATTCACCTTCAGCACCATCACCTTTGTTGGCATACATCGCTTCGGCCAGCTTATGGGAAGCCTGGGCCAGTTCGTCGGTTGCTTTCTTGATTGCTTCGGCGTCTTCGCCTTCCATCAGCTTTTTCAATTCAGCCAGCTTGTTTTCAATGTTCCCTTTTTCGACCGCATCGATCTTGTCGCCGAAATCCTTGAGCGATTTCTCGGTGCTGTAGACCATGCTGTCAGCATGGTTGCGGGCTTCAATTGCTTCGCGTTTCTTTTTGTCCTCGTCGGCGTGAGCTTCGGCATCACGCACCATTTTTTCAACTTCTTCCTTGGAAAGACCGGAAGAAGAGGAAATGGTGATCTTCTGCTCTTTGCCGGTTCCCAGATCTTTGGCAGAAACATGCACAATGCCGTTGGCATCGATATCAAAGGTAACCTCGATCTGTGGCACTCCACGGGGTGCCGTGGGGATGCCGGTCAACTCGAAGTTGCCGAGAGTCTTGTTGTCGCGTGCCATTTCACGCTCACCCTGCAGGACGTGGATCGACACCGCCGGCTGATTGTCAGCGGCAGTGGAGAAAGTCTGGCTTTTGCGGCAGGGGATCGTGGTGTTTTTCTCGATCAAACGAGTCATGACACTCCCCAGAGTTTCAATGCCGAGCGACAGTGGGGTGACATCCAGAAGCAGCACGTCTTTTACATCACCCTTGAGGACTCCCCCCTGAATACCAGCGCCGATGGCAACGACTTCGTCAGGGTTAACTCCTTTGTTTGGCGTTTTGCCAAAGATGTCTTCCACCCGTTTCTGAACTGACGGCATGCGGGTCATGCCACCCACCAGAATGACTTCGTCGATTTCGCTGGCAGACAGACCGGCATCTTTCAGCGCTGTACGGCAGGGGCCGTCCAGTTTGGCCAGCAGGTTGGCGCAAATAGCTTCCAGTTTGGCGCGTGACAGCTTGAGGGTCAGATGCTTGGGACCGGAAGCATCAGCAGTAATAAAGGGGAGATTGATGTCGGTCTCCATGGAGGTTGAAAGCTCACACTTGGCCTTTTCCGCTGCTTCTTTTAATCGTTGCAGTGCCATTTTGTCGCCGCGCAGATCAATTCCCTGATCCTTCTTGAATTCATCGGCGATCCAGTCAATGATTACTTGGTCAAAATCTTCACCACCAAGGAAGGTGTCTCCATTGGTTGCTTTGACTTCAAAAACGCCATCGCCCAGTTCAAGGATTGAGACGTCGAAGGTACCACCACCCAGGTCAAAAACGGCAATTTTCTCGTCTTTTTTCTTGTCGAGGCCGTAGGCAAGGGCAGCGGCAGTCGGCTCGTTGATGATACGCAGAACATTCAGGCCGGCGATTTTACCGGCATCCTTGGTTGCCTGGCGCTGTGAGTCGTCGAAGTAGGCCGGTACGGTGATGACGGCGTCAGTCACGGTTGTGCCGAGATAGTCTTCAGCCGTCTTCTTCATTTTTTGCAGTACCATGGCGGAAATTTCCGGAGGTGAGTAACGCTTGTCGCGTACTTCAACCCAGGCGTCACCATTGTCGGCACGGACAATTTTAAAGGGGGAAATACTGATGTCTTTTTTGACTGCTTCCGATTCAAATTTGCGTCCAATCAGGCGCTTGATGGCGTAGAGAGTATTTTCCGGATTGGTGACTGCCTGGCGTTTAGCCTGTTGTCCCACCAAACGTTCACCACTATCTGAAATGGCCACCATTGAAGGTGTTGTGCGGCTGCCTTCCGAGTTGGCGATGACAACCGGTTCGCCACCTTCCATGATTGAAACACAGGAGTTGGTTGTTCCCAGGTCGATTCCGATTACTTTGCTCATTGTTACTATCCTCCTTTTCAGGTCGTTCGTTAATTTTCAACGTAGGTATTGATGTGCAAAAAAACAAGGGGTAAAACAAAAAAACATTATGCCGCGGCACTGGAAACCGACACCATGGCGGGACGAAGCAGGCGCTCTTTCAACAGATACCCTTTCTGGAACTCATTGATCACCGTATTGGGAGGGTACTGATCACTGGGGACCTGTGTCATTGCCTGGTGGAAGTCGGGGTTAAACGGTGTGCCGATTGATTCTACTGCTGTTACGCCGAATTTCTTGAGCGCTGAAATCAGGATGCCGTGAGTCATGCGGATACCTTCCACCAGCGCCGAATCGCTCTCCTGGTCGGCATGCGCCAGGGCACGTTCCATGTTGTCAACCACCGGTAAGATCTCTTCGATCAACGATTTGTTGCCATAGTTGAGCAACTCCTCCTTTTCGCGGTTGACCCGTTTGCGATAGTTTTCCAGGTCAGCCCGTTCACGCAGAAATTTGTCCCAGTTGTCCTTGGCCTCTTGCTCCCGTACGGCCAATAACTCCTCCAGAGTCTGTTCGCTGGGGGTGGTGTCTGTGTTCTGTTGTTCCGGAGCGGCGGTCGGCTCTGCCGTCGTATCGTGTGATTCAGATGTGCCCATGTTTGTGGTTTCCTTTTTAAATTGGTATTACATCTCTTGTAACAGTTTGCTCACCAGTCGTGCCGTATAATCGACAATCGGAATCACGCTGGAATATCCCATTCGTGTCGGACCAATCACACCTAACAACCCAACCGTATTGTTGGCGGTCACAAAACGGGAGGTAATCATGCTGACACCGGCAGAGCTGCTGACCGGTGTTTCGGAGCCGATATAGATCTGCACTCCGTCGGACGCCATGCAGCGGCTCAAGAGTCCGAGTAGCTGGCTTTTCTGTTCAAACGCCTGAAATATGTCTTTCATGCGACCGGCATCGCTGAATTCCGGTTGCTCGAGAATGCGCGACTGCCCTTCGACAAAGAGCTCCTCGTTGCTCCCCACCACGGTCTGCTCACTCATGCGCAGCGCCTGTAGCATCATGGAATCATACTGTGCTTTTTCACTCTGCATTTCTTCCAGAATCCGTGACCGGGCTTGTGAAATGGTCAAGCCTTGCATCAGCTGATTCAGGTAATTGCCCATGGCGGTCAGCTGCGACTCCTTTAAATTGAACTCAGTTTCCACTAGCCGATTTTGAACAATGCCGTTACTGGTTACCAGAATAACCAGTACCTTGTGGGGGCTGAGCCGGATGAATTCGATCTGGCGAAATAAGTCGGAGTTGACGCTGGGAGCGACCACTAGTCCCATGTAGTTGGATAGTAGTGAGATTGTCCGTCCAGCTTCCTTGACGATGTCCTGAGGTCCGGCTCCTGAACGGCGGCAGCGCTTGATAATCTCTCTTTTTTCTTCGCGGGAAATCTGACGCAGACCAATCATCGAATCAACGTAGATGCGATACGCCTTGTCGGTTGGAATTCTGCCGGCCGAGGTGTGAGGTGACGTCAAGAGTCCCTGATCTTCCAGGTGTGCCATCACATTGCGCACCGTGGCGGAGGAAAGCGGGAATGAGTGACGGCGTGCAACCGCGCTACTCCCCACCGGTTCAGCAGTAACTATATAGTCTTCAATGATTGCTTCCAGTATCTGACGACTACGTTCGGTGAGTTCCTGATTCATGATCTGCCCCAAAAAATAGCACTCGCACTGTTTGAGTGCTAATAACTCAAAAATAGTAAGCGTACCTGCATTTGTCAAGAGTCAAATGGCTTGATTCAAGCTGCTAAAAGAGTATATAGTTTAAAATTCTGAAACTGATGTAGTAACAGGAGCGTGTGGTGTCGTGGCGTGCAATTGGCATATTTGATTCCGGTGTGGGTGGGCTGACGGTGTTGCGTGAGCTGACCCGCTTGCTCCCCCAGGAAGATACGATCTACTTTGGAGATACCGCGCGTGTCCCCTACGGTACCAAATCGCCGGAAACGGTTACCCGCTATGCCCAGGAAATTACATCCTTTCTGGTGGGGCGCGATATCAAGCTGTTGGTGGTTGCCTGCAATACCGCTTCAGCTGTGGCATTACCCCATCTCAAACGGCTCTTTCCGATTCCTGTGGTTGGTGTCATCGAACCGGGAGCCAGCCGGGCGGTTACGGTTTCCCGGAATGGGCGCATTGGTGTAATCGGTACAGCCGGAACTATCAGGAGCAGTGCCTATACCCGTGCCATCAAGCGCTTGCGTGCCGATGCTACGGTGTTGACCCGTGCCTGCCCGCTCTTTGTCCCCCTGGCAGAAGAGGGATGGGTTGACAATCAGGTGGCACGCCTGACGGCTGAGATTTATCTGCAGGAACTGCAGCAAGCCGATATTGATACACTGGTGTTGGGGTGTACCCATTATCCGTTGCTCAAACCGCTGTTGGCTGATGTAATGGGGGAGTCGGTGACGCTGGTTGACTCGGCCGCCGAAACCGCCCGTACGGTGGCAGCTATACTGGCTGACAAGAATATACTTCGTCCCGCATCGGAAGTGGGTAACCACAGTTATTACGTCAGTGATATCCCTGCCGGTTTCGTCCGGGTTGGCAACCGCTTTCTCGGCGGGAAACTGGGTGACGTATTTCAGGTCAGTCTTGATGATGAAAAGGACGTATAACGCTCCATGACAATTTCCCATAAGAAAAAAATCAACATCAGTATTATGATCCCCTTTGCCATTCTGGCGCTGCTCTTTGGTCTGCTGGTTTGGAAAAAAGTGCAGGATAGCCGAGAGGTTACCCCGACCCCTCCTCAACAGCAGGCTGAGCCGGTTGCCTTGCGTAAAGTTGTGCTGTTGTTTGCCTCTGCCGACGGCACCGGCCTGGTGAGGGAAGGGCGGGAACTTGATTCCTGTGCCGAACAGTCGCAATGTCTCGATAGTTTGATGGAAGAACTGTTAAACGGTTCACTGGGTGATTTGAAATCGGCGCTCCCTGAAACAACGATCGTCAATTCTGCTGTCATCAGCAACAACCGGGCAATGGTGGATCTGAACGAAGCTTTTGCCGCTGATCTGCCATCCGGTAGCAATGCCGAAATGCTGGCGGTCTATGCGCTTGTCAATACCATTGGCATCAACTTTCCCGCTGTTACCCAGGTGCAGTTGACGGTGGCGGGTAAAGGTGACAAGGTCTTACGTCACCTGGATTTGCGCGCACCACTGGCACCCGATTTTTCATTGATCCAGGAGACTGTGCCGGCAGCAACCAGTGATGGCACGCCGGCCTTGCCGCCACCAACACCACGCCAGAAGGGAACACCATGAAACCATTTCTTACTGCCATCCGCGAACGGGTACTGATACTGGACGGCGCCATGGGTACCATGCTCCAGGAGCGGGGACTTAAACCGGGACAGTCACCGGAAGAGCTCAATTTGACCATGCCCGAAGCTGTTGCCTCCGTGCATCGCGATTATGTGGCGGCTGGTGCAGATATTATCATCACCAATACCTTTGGTGGCACTCGTTTCAAACTGGAACATTATGGCTTGGAGGACCGGCTGGTTGAAATCAATGCCCGGGCGGTTGCCATTGCGCGTCAGGAAGCAGGTGATACCGTATATGTCGGAGCTTCCATAGGCCCCACGGGACAATTTGTTGAACCGGTCGGCGAAGTCACGTTTAATGACATGAAGAATGCCTTTCGGGAACAGGCAGATGCGCTGATTAATGCCGGTGCTGACCTGATCAGCCTGGAAACATTTCTTGATATCAAGGAGATTCGTGCTGCCGTGATCGGAATACGCGAAGTTTCTGCCACAATTCCAGTTATTGCCATGATGACCTTTGATGATAACGGTCGCTCTGTGCTCGGAACAACCCCCGAAGCAGCAGCCATTACCCTGACTGCTGCCGGCGCTGATCTGGTTGGCTCAAATTGTGGGCTTGGCGTTGATGGTATCTACGACATATTATGCAAGATGCGGAGAGTTACCCACTTGCCTCTCATCTCCCAGGCAAATGCGGGCTTGCCGCAACTCATTGACGGATCAACGGTTTTTCCCGGTACACCGGAAGAGATGATTGCCTATCATGACCGGATGCTGGAACTGGGGGTGCGGATTATAGGTGGTTGTTGTGGCACAACACCGGCACATATCCGTGTTATGAAGCAGGCGCTTGCCGAGCGCCAAAAGAGTTGGGAGAGTTCTTCTCCCGTAGTGGGAACAACCTGGCTTTCCAGTCGCGGCGGTTGGACAGCGGTTGGCGGTAACAGTAAAACTGCCATCATCGGTGAGCGGATCAACCCTACCGGAAAAAAACTCTATTCACAGGAATTGCAGGAAGGGAAAGTGGCGTACATTCGCCGCGAAGCGCTGGAACAGACGGAGCTTGGCGCTAATTTGCTGGATGTCAACGTCGGTGCTCCCGGAATTGACGAACCGGCTGCCATGGAGCGGGCGGTTTTCTGTGTCAGCGGCACATCCTCGGCGCCACTTGTCCTTGATTCCTCCTGTCCGGCTGCGCTGGAACGGGGGTTGATGGCGGCTGATGGCAAGGTTCTGATCAACTCTGTTTCCGGCGAAGCTAAAAGCTTGCGACGAATTCTTCCCCTGGTTAAAAAATATGGAGCCGCTGTTATCGGCTTGACTCTTGATAATAAAGGGATACCGGATACCGCCGAAGGACGTCTGGCCATTGCGCGCCGTATTCGTAATGCCGCTCGCAGGTATGGTATCGATGACTCGAACATTATAATCGACTGCCTGACGTTGACCGTCAGCGCCGAACAGAAACGGGCCGCTGAAACCTTGAGAACTATTCGGCTGGTCAAGGAAAAACTGGGGCTTGCCACTGTGCTCGGCGTGAGCAATATCTCCTTTGGTCTCCCCCAGCGACCGTTGATTTCCTCGACGTTTTTTGGCATGGCCATGGCCGCCGGCCTTGATGCCGCAATTATTAACCCCAAGGATTGTGCCATGATGGATGCCTGGCGCTCATCCATGGTGTTGCTCAATCGCGACCCTCAAGCGGCTGCCTATATAGAAGCGTATCGCGGACAACAGGCTGCTCCTGCTGCAGTTGCCATTGCGTCTGACGTGCCATTGACAATCAGTCAATGTCTGACTCGTGCGATCATCAATGGTGAGCGGGACGGTATCGTTCAGTTGGTGGAAGAAGCGCTGGCGAGTGGTATGACGCCGATGCAGGTCAGTAACGATGGCTTGTTGCCCGGTTTGGAGGAGGTGGGGCGACGCTTCGACAAGAACATCTTCTTTCTTCCCCAGGTCATGCAATCGGCAGATACCATGCAGGCCGGATTTGCTCGTCTGAAACAGGAGTTGAAGGGTGAGGCGTTCAAATCACTCGGAAAAATACTGATGGCAACGGTTGAGGGCGATATTCATGACATTGGTAAAAATATTGTCTGTACGTTATTGGAAAATCATGGTTTTGAAGTGCATGATATCGGTAAAAACGTGTCAGCGTCTACGATCATTGCCAAGGCTAAGGAATTTTCCGTCAATGCAGTCGGTCTCTCGGCGCTTATGACTACCACCATGTCGGAAATGGACAACGTACTCAAGAAACTGCGTGCTGCCGGTGTGAAAACGTTCACCATGATTGGTGGTGCTGTTGTAACCCAGGAGTACGCCGACCGCATCGGAGCGGATCTGTATGCCAAGGATGCCATGGAGGCAGTGGCTAAAATCAAGGCGCTGTTGCTTGACGGAGAAAAGTGATCACCGGTTATCTTGATCTATCTGCTGAAGCTGCTCCTGTTCCTGTTTCAATCAAAATCGTCAAATAACCCCAAAATCGCCACCTGAATAACTTTGTCTCGAAAAGCATGTGATGGTATTTGGCGGGCTCTGTTGTGGTGCTGTCGCCTTGATTTGGAAGTCGTTTTTCTTGCACGCTGTCATTTTTTATGACATTGCAAAAGACAACTCTTTCTGTTACAAACTGAAGTACGCCATTTCGCGTAAAGGCAGCCAGCATGGTTCTTGGTTTCAATCATAACCTGATGTACAAAGGGGAAGTGTTCCATGTCCAGACAGAGGATAGTGGTATAGCCAACCCGCACATCATTACGCTACTGTATCGTGGCGGCGTTATTATTTCTTCTCGCAAAACCAGCTATGCCGATATACTTAAAATGGAAAGTTTGGAAGTTGTTGTTGAAGAATTGATGAAAGAACAGCACAAAGATATGATGCGGCGTCTCAAAGCAGGAGAATTTGATGACAAGGCATTCTCCATTAATCCACAACTTATCGAAAACTATGAAATTCCCTCACCACAACCAGAATCTGATCCGGTCGCTGATGCTCTTGGTGCTACTCGTAACTCTCCATCCGTAGCGGGAGATGTCTCCCTGTTGTTTCAGCTTCCGGTTGCAGATGCCAAAGATCCCAAGCCTGCTCCACCCGCGACATCCAAACCTGCTGTCAGTCTTGATGACGCCATACTCTCTTTTTTTGGAAATACGGATAAATAAGTAGTTGAGCGTAGAATGTATTGTTCGGTGTTGTATAAGAGCAGCTCAGTATTCATCAGGGCAAAAAACGATATAATGATGTTACTCATGAAAAAGCTGGAGTTGTGGCAATCGTGCCCGGCTTGATCTGAAATCTGTGCCTGGATGACGTGTATCTCAACAGTGTTCCCGACAGGAAAATCATTCGTGTTTAAAAGTCTGGCTACGCGCATAATTGTCACCACCATAACCTTGCTGGTTGGCGGGATATTCACCTATGCCACATTCAACGTGCGTCATCAACAGGCTCAATTTATAGATTCTGCCCGTGAGAATACGGAGCTCTTGTTACATACGGTAGAAAACAGTATTTACAACACCATGCATCTTGGTAACGTGCAGGATGTCGGTTCAATTCTGTCCATGGTTGGGCAGCATAATCAGCTGGTTGGCGTTCGCATTTTTCATCCCCATGGTGTCATCCTCCGCTCCTCCAACTCATCAGAAGTCGGCCGAGTGATTAGTAGTAAAGAATATGACCTTTATTTAAGTCCCAAAAACTTTGCCATCATGGATATCCCCCCCTACGGTGAAGTCCTTTCCATGGTTAAGCCGATCTATAACGAGGAACCGTGCCACACCTGCCATGGGAGCAAAGCGCGGGTCATTGGCGTAATCAATATAAATTATTCACTTAACCGCACCAAACAGCAGATGATTGA
This sequence comes from Geobacteraceae bacterium, assembly GCA_036732725.1. Taxonomy (GTDB): domain Bacteria; phylum Desulfobacterota; class Desulfuromonadia; order Geobacterales; family Pseudopelobacteraceae; genus CAIPTY01. The sequence continues at coordinate 57,923 of DAINBV010000019.1, forward strand.
GGCATCACGAATTTTCGTTATTTCCTCGGTTGCCATCACCGCATTTCTTGCGCTAACAATCTCTTTTTTATTACTTAAATTTGTAAAGCGCCCGCTAGATAGTTTGGTTAATAATATGGCGCGGGTGGAAAACGGCGATCTTGACGTTCAGATTGATTACCGCGGTAAGGATGAAATTGGTCGAGTGATTGGCAGCTTCAATTCCATGGTTGACCGGCTGGATGTTGCCAAACAAGAGCTGGAACAACTGCATTTTCAGCAGCTTGAGCGTGCTGATCGTCTTGCTTCCATCGGTGAGATGGCAGCAGGTATTGCCCATGAAATCAAGAATCCACTGGCCGGTATTTCGGCTGCCATAACGATTATCAGGGATGATATCGTTTCAAATGATCCGCGCCATGCAATCCTTGGTGAAGTGCTGCAGCAGGTGACTCGTTTGGATAAAACAGTTAATGATCTTCTGTTTTTCGGTAAGCCATCGCCACCTGAATTTGACTGCATTGATTTAAATGAAGTGCTCGATGCTACCTGTAAATTTGCTTCTCAACACCGTAGTCTGAAGAATATTGTCAAAAACATAACCTTGGAACCTGGCTTGCCAACGGTGTACGCCGACAGCAAACAGATGCAGCAGATTATGTTGAACCTGCTTTTAAATGCTTTTCAGGCGATGCCGAATGGCGGAACTCTTTCCCTGACAACCAGTTCGTATGTTCGCGATGGGAAGCTGCTCGTTAAAATAGAAGTTGCTGACACTGGTTCAGGTATACCGCCGCAAATACTGGAGAAGATCTTTACCCCGTTTTTTACTACCAAGGCCCAGGGAACCGGTCTTGGTTTGCCAATCTGCTACAAGTTGGTGCAGTTACATCATGGTGATTTAACGGTTGTTAGTAATGACACGCAAGGTACGGTATTTACAGTACAACTCCCGGCCTGCAGCCCGGAGCAGACAGATGTTTTGAGGAGTGAGCATGAAGCGAAACAAAATACTGGTTGTTGACGACGAACACCTGATTCGCTGGTCGCTGGAACAAAATTTGAAAAAACAGGGATATGAGGTTGTTACGGCCGGCACGGGCGAAGATGGATTGCGGTTGGCGCGCGAGGAGCAACCCGATCTGGTGTTGCTTGATATTCAATTACCGGGGATGAGCGGTATTGAGGTGTTGGAGAAAATCAAGGACTACGATGAAGATATCATCGTTATTATGGTTACTGCCAATGGCGGGCTGGACACAGCGGTCAATGCCATGCGACTTGGCGCCTACGATTATGTCAGTAAGCCGTTTAATCTGGATGAATTGTCGATTATTATCAAAAAATCGTTGGAGACATCGGATTTAAAACGTGAAGTTGCCCGGTTGCGTACTGAAACCAAAAAATCCGTCCCTCCCAATATAATTGGTACCAGTCCTGCAATGCATTATCTAATGGCTGTGCTTGATAAGGTTGCCAAGAGTGAGGCGTCAACCGTACTGGTTCAGGGAGAATCAGGTACGGGAAAGGAATTGGTCGCCAAATGGATTCATTACAGTTCCAACCGCTCTGAGAAACCATTTATTGCCATTAACTGTGCTGCTGTGCCGGCAACCTTGCTGGAAAGCGAGCTGTTTGGTCACGAAAAAGGCGCATTTACCGATGCCAAGGCAACTAAAAAGGGTTTGTTTGAACTGGCGGACGGTGGCACGGTTTTTCTCGACGAAATCGGTGATATGGAAATGGGAATGCAGGCCAAGCTGCTCCGTTTTCTTGAAGATCGCTCATTTCGGCGAATTGGAGGTGGCAGGGTCTTTACCGTTGATGTCCGTATTATCTCTGCTACCAACAAGGATCTGCAAAAATCAATTGAAGAAAAAACGTTTCGCAATGACCTCTATTATCGCTTGCAGGTCATACCGATATTTTTATGCCCGCTGCGTGAGCGTAAAGAAGATATTCTGGCGTTGGCCAACCATTTTGTACAGGTATACAACAAGGACTTTAATAAAAAAGTTCAAGGACTATCGGATGTTGCTGAGAAAAAACTCATGGGTTATAACTGGCCCGGTAACGTGCGTGAGCTCAAAAATGTCATTGAAAGGGCAATAATATTGGGGAGCGATGATACGTTGCTACTTGATCATTTGCCGCTTGAAATTGTTACCAAGGTCGCTCCTCAAATATCGACAACACCAATGATCAACGGCTTCTCACTGCCTCCGGAAGGTGTTGATATTGAAGAGGTTGAGCGTGAATTGATTCGTCAGGCGCTGGACATAACCGAATGGAATCAGTCAAAAGCCGCGAAAAAACTGAATCTGGGAATTGACGCATTCCGTTATCGGATGAAGAAGTTCGGATTTCTCAAGTAAGTAACAATTCTAATCTAAAACACCCATAAATTCTGTAAGTTAAAAAAAATGTAAATTATGTTTACTGAATTGCCGAAAAAGGCATAGTTGCTGCAGCATAGATATATGTTCAATGGGCACAAAGGTTACCTTACATAGAAGTAGAAATCGAAATCTCCAATAATATCGGAGGCATCAAATGATTCACCTAACACAGAAGTTCGCAAAAGCATGTCTGGTCTCGTTGGTCGTTGTGGCTATTTCACTACCCATGACGCTGATGGCCGCCGTAGCACCCACCGTATCCCCCCTCCCCACCTTGCATGATGGCGGAGACTTACCCAACTGTGTGGCAATTGCTGCCGACGGTTCCCTCTATGTTTCAAGTTTCAAGGGGGGCACAATTAAACAGCTTGATCCGACTGGCAAATTGATTCGCCAGGTAAATCAGGCAAAGATTTATGCCAGCGCAATTACCTTTGCCTTGGATGGAACGCTGCTGGTGGTAACTGACACTACTGTTGTCAGGATGGCGCAGGATGGCACGATAATTGGGACCCTTCCCAAGACATTTGGCGCGTCGGTTTCCATAACTGTTGACGATCTCGGGTATCTCTATGTTGTTGATACCGGTGCTTCGCAAATCTCGGTGTTCAGTCCTGATTATCAGTTCGTAAAGAGTTTTGGCTCGCGCGGCACTGGTAATGGGCAGTTGATGGGTGCTAATCATATCAGTTTTGATAAGGTAAATCGGCAGCTGATGGTTGCTGATATCCAGAACTTCAGAATTGTATTCTTCGACCTGAATGGTAATTTCATCAAAAACATCGGCTATGTACAGACTCAAATGAACAAGCCGATCGTTCCGGGTGAATTCTACTATCCGCAGTCAGTGGCAATCGAGTACACCAAACTGGTGCCACAGCTGGTTAACCGGATTTATGTGGCCGATTATGCCAATATGCTGCAGGTGCTTGATCCTGCCGGTTCAGGAACCCCACTGCTTTTCCCTGGCACCAGCAGTAACATGATTGGTACCAATGGGTACGGTGATGGTCAGTTCAATAATCCAACCTACGCGCTTTTCGATCAGGTTAATGGTCGTCTGCTGGTAACCAGTGTGTCGGGCGTGACCGTCTACGGTATTGATGGTGGTGGTAATCCGGTTGACACAACGCCGCCGGTCTTTACGGTCGATACACTGCCAGCATCCGTGACAACGCCTGCGGTAACATTGACCGGTACGGTTGAAGCCGGTGCAACCGTTATCGTAACTTCGGCTGCAACCGTTTCTCCGGTTGAATTCGTATCGGCGACAAACTGGAAAGCAACTGTTTCAGGATTGCAAGCGGGCGCCAACAGCATCGTTGTATCTGCTAAAGACGCAGCCAACAATGCAGCAGCTCCGCAGACTGTTTCAGTTTCTTATATTCTTCCTGCACCTGCTCTTGCAATCACCTCTGCCCAGTCGCTCACCAACGCTGCTACGGTTGTGGTAAGCGGTACTGTTGATGCTGGCGCAACCGTTAAAGTAAAAAACAATGCCAATCAGACTGAAGGAACTGCGGTTGTTTCAGGGAATAGCTGGACATACAGCGCTGCTTTGGTTGAAGGTGCTAATACCCTGTCTGTTTCAGCTCAAGCTGACAATACTCAGGTAGCGTCAAAAGAGACAACCGTTGTGCTGGACACTATCGCACCTAAACTCTCTGTTTCTGCTCTCTCCAACAACAGCATGACTGCTGTCCAAGTTCAAAATATCTCAGGTACGGTTGTTGATGCCGGTCAGGTTGCCGTGCTTGTCAATAATGTACCGGTTGATGTGATCTCCGGTGCATTCAGTACCGCTGTTACGCTGGCTGAAGGTCAAAACCAGATAGCGGTAATTGCAGCTGATGCCGCCGGCAATACGGTTCAGGATCTTCGCACCATCTCTTACGATGGAACCGTTCCTGTCATTACCGTTGCTGATTCGACTCTCCCGGATAACGCAACAACCAATAGTGCACTTTACACGATCAGCGGATCGATCAGCGAAGCAGCTCAGGTAACAGTTGCCGGTACAGCAGTGGTAGTTGATGCAAACAACAGCTGGACATCATCTCTGAACCTTAGCGTTGGCACCAATACGATTGAAGTGGTCGCAACCGATGCAGTCGGTAATACCTCCTCGGTTAAGCGTACCGTAACATATTCGGTTGCAAAACTTGATCTCGCCATTACAACGCCGGCGCAGGATTACACGACAACTTCAAAAACCGTTGCTTTTAACGGTACAGTAACCAATAATGCCGGCGTCGAAGTCTCCTACAACATCAATAATGGGGCATCTGTTCCGGTCGCAGTGGTTAATGGCGCGTATCAGTTCAGCGTTGATTTTGCCACTGCCGGTACCTACTCAGTAGCGGTATCTGCAAAAGATGCTAACGGTCAGGCAACCACGTCAGTACGTACGGTTATTTACAAACCTGCTGCTCCGGTTGTTACTCCTCCAGCTACCCAGAACGATAAGGATGACGACAAGCGTAATGACGACAAACGCAAAGATGATAAGCGTAAAGACGACAAACGTAAAAACAATAAACTTGGCTCATTATTTAAATAACCACTATACTTTTATTAGAATTCCATAAAAGGTGCACATCATGAAAAAGACACTCGCATTATTAGCATTGGTTTTGGTTGCAACATCATCCGTTGCGGCAGTAAAAGACATTAGCAAGACAGTTCACAATTTGGGATCCACAAATACAAACGGTGGCCATTTTAAGGGATCGATTGATCAGGTTTGTGTCTACTGCCACACGCCGCATAACGCTTCCCAATCTGCCTTGTTGTGGAATCGGGGCGCATTACCTGGTCAAACATTCAAACTCTACTCTTCGGCTAACTTTTCGAAAAACATGTACGGTGGCGCCTCGCTTCCTCCTAACTCACCTTCCTTACTCTGTCTGAGTTGCCATGACGGTAAGTCTGCCATCAACTTCCTGCATTCCTCCAGTCTGGGCGTTGACAAGTACGATAACGTCGGTTTTGGAGCCGGGGTTGCAACAGCGATCAACGCTCCCTATGATGGCGGCTTTTTTGGGAACCTGAGCCCAGCCAACCTCGGCGGCACAGACGTTGACGCCGCCTTGGGGACTGACCTGACCAACGACCACCCGATCGGTTTCTCCTACAGTGCTGCAGCAACTGCACTTGGCGCCTCAACGTTGAATGCCGACCCGACAACCAAAACTGATATTGCCGGTCGTACGATTCGTCTCTTTGGAGCAACACAACGGATGGAGTGTTCCACCTGTCACGACCCGCATGTCAACTATAACGCTACGGGTGATACATCCTTACGGCCATTCCTGGTCATGAGTAACTCTGGCAGCGCCTTGTGCCTTGCTTGTCATAATAAATAAACCATGCAGATAAAATCTCTTTTCATGTTTTATGAGGAGCCGGTCATGAGAATACTCGCCAAAATATTCACCGTATCACTGTCGCTTATGTTGCCGTCATTTGCCTTTGCAATGAATGGTGCACATGACCCTACCACGAGTGGTTTGGGATATGTCTGCAGCGCCTGCCATAAAGGTAGCGCCGCCACATATCTCTATCCCGCTGCCAACGTTTGTATAACCTGTCACAACGGTACGAAAGTTGGTGCAGGGCAAACTCAGATCTCCTACTTCGACCAACAGGATTACGCCTCGGTTGTTCCCGATGGCCGTGTAAATCCTAAACAAACCTCTCACAAGTGGTTTGGGCCAGACACCGTACCTCAAGCAAAAGCATTGCCGCCAACCGACCCGTATTCGATCAATAAATACGGTTTGAACCGGCTTGGCTATTCAGGGCAGAATCTCTGTTCCCGTTGCCATGCGGTCCATAATGATTCCCAGAACAGCGACCCGGTTGATTATGCCCAATCAACGGTTGCTCCCTATGTCCGTTCACTCAATACCTCTGACCAGATGTGCCTTGACTGCCACCGCCAGAGAAATACGCAGGCAGGCGGTGTCGGTACGCACGTGGTACAGGTGAGCTACACCAGCGCCAGCGCAAAACCGAAGGTTATCGCAAACGCCCCGTATCAAAACAGCACAAATCCGACTGCCCAAATGAAATTGAAAAAAGGTCTGGTGGTCTGTTCTTCCTGTCATGGTGTCCACTTTGCCGACTCGGATAGCGCCACCTTCGACAACCATTCTACATCAAAGGTCGGTGGACTCTCTCAGTCCAACGGTTCTTTGCTTCGCGTAAGTCTGCGTGGGGCTGACAATAATGTTGGTACAATCAACCTCTGTACCAACTGTCACGTTAAACAGCATAGCGGACAGGTAAAACAGCATACGAAATCAACGGTTATTCAGTGCGTTGATTGCCATAATGCCCACGTTGATGATCTGACCGGTGATACCAGTTCCTACAAAAACACGCCGAACAAATACCTGCTGCGTCGTTTCATGAACTATTCAGGTATCAAAGGTTCCGTACAAAACTTGAGTTCATACCGTCGTATTGCTGCTTACACCGATGCTGATACGCGTTGGGCTCGTCCGGATAATTCAGGTGTTTGCCAATCATGTCACCTGATCCCGAATGCTACGCAAAATCATAGCGCCTACATATCGATAGCTGATGGTGCTACGCAAATAACCCAGTGCAGAACATGTCATAATACCAACGCTCCTCATACAGATGCCGCTCCTGCAGGTAACTGTACCGATTGTCACGGTCAGCCGCCTCAGGCAAACGTAGTTGGCGCGCCTGGTAACAATGGATACGCATCAGGTTATACACGTTATACCAACGAAGCAACAACACCTCATAAGAGCCATTCAGCAGCGAGCGGATCAGATTACAGCTACTCATGCAACGAATGTCATAATGGCAATACTCACAATAGCGGCGGAACTTATACCGATGTTTTCAAAACCACAACCAGTATTTTAGCATCGACCGGCGGCTTGACTCCCAGTTACACTGTTGTAACCGGTGGCGGCGATTCTACTTGTAACAATGTGTACTGCCACAGTAAAGGTGACGGCACATTCAAGGCTGGCCAAAATGCAGTCGGCTGGAACAGCGGCAAGTATCACCTCGCAATTATTGGTCAAGGTACAGAATGTACCACTTGCCATGACAGCAACGGCATTGCTACCGGTTCACACACCATGCATAACACCACCAAAGGGTATGGCTGTGTTGTCTGTCACTCTGCCACCGTAAGCGCAACAACTACAATCAGCGACAAGACCAAGCATGTCAATGGCACCAAAGACGTGGCCTTCAATGGTACCTCGGTTTCGCTGACCATCTCCGGTTCAAACTGCGCGACAGTCTATTGTCACAGCAACGGTAAAGGCGCAGCAGCTTCACCCGTGCCAACCTGGGGCGGTACTGCTGGCTGTGGCTCATGCCACCTGACTTCCTCTTCTGCTACAAAACTGTCGACTGGCGCCCATATTACCCATTTTGGCTCTGACACGACAAATACAACCTGCACCAATTGTCATGCCAGCACCCATATCAATGGTACGATTGATGTCAGTTACACGGGAGGCGCAGGTAGCTGCGCAACTACAGCATGTCACGGCTCAATCACTCCTCCAACATGGACTGCGACATACACCTCGATCAACACCTGTACAAAATGTCATGGTACAAACACCACTACCGCTATTACGGCTGCTAATCGCCACGTGGTTGCCCCATCGGATTCATCAGCTGCTGATGTCGGTCAGGTAAGTTCCAATGCTAAGACCGGTGCTCACCAGACGCACTTGCAGTACTTTAACAATCTCCGCTCTGCGGCGCTTGATACTGAAGATGACCGTTGTATCGCCTGCCATGGATCAATTCCAGCTGCCGGCAATCATGCCAATGGTTCATCAGCACCTTCATTCGCTGGCTTGTCAGTAACCGGCGGCAAAACACCTACTTTCAGTGCTGGCAGCTGCTCGAACACTTACTGCCATAATCCGGCTGGCACTACTCTGAATGCTGCCAACACAGGTACCAATGTTGCTCCTTCATGGACTGATGCAGCTTATATACCTGCCGGAACTCTCAAGACGCAGGCTGCATGCAGCAATTGTCACAAAAACCCTTGGGATAGCGGATTTACCTCATCATATTCACATGGTACTCTGACACCTGCCACGGATTGTTCCGGTTGTCACGGGCACAATGGTGATAACAGCGGTTCGGTCAACGGACAGCGCCATATGGACGGCGTGAAATACGGGAATGGCTCGTGCGATACCTGTCACGGCTACCCACCGGTTGCTTCGATCACCGGTATGCGTGTTGCCGGTAATTACGAAAATGCCAAAGTTCAGGATTACGCTGGCGGTGCCGGTTTCCACACCACCCATGTACTTAAGACGGTTAAAGCTACCGATGGATTTACACCATGTCTCCCTTGCCATCCGAACTCCAATGCCGGTTACCATAACCAGGGTAATGGCACGGTTTCCCAGGCAAATGTTAATGTGAACGACGCTGCTGATACGGGTTTCAGACTTCAAAAAGCTAATCAAAAAGTATACGATAAAGCATCAGCGCACACTTGCTCGAATGTAAGCTGTCACTTCAAGTCTTCTCCGGCTTGGTATTAATACTAAAGAGATTAACTAATTTCTTACTAACGATATTGTTTAGAGTTATATACAAGGAGTTGGACATGAAAAAACTGAC
>DAINBV010000020.1:0-64723 GCA_036732725.1 Geobacteraceae bacterium
GCTGCTGCTGCAATCCATGACTTTTTCTGACGAATGTTCATTTGTTGCCTCCTTGTAAATTTGTACTACTGTTTTACTTCGTCCCTTTAGCATCCATCTCTTCAATTCACTCCAACTGCTCAACAACGAACCCCCTTTCCCTAGTTTTTTTATGCGAGCCTGCTTGTGTAGCAACACGCATCGTTGATTTTGACTAAAATTTCATTCCGTATGTTTGTTATCTTTTCACCAATGCAGATTTCAAATCAACTGTCAAAAGTTACAGTACAAACTCAACATCCTGATATTGTTAGATCAATCAATCAACCCATCAGTAAACTTGAAATATCTTCTCACCGAGCTCGAAACCGATCAACTGTCAAAAGTTACAGTTTCAGTATAAAAGGCTGATATTACGCAAGATTTCAGAGAACTCGTCATTCTGTTAACAGATCATCTCACCAAGTTCGAATCAACAGCAACTGTCAAAAGTTACAGCATGGGCACAACATACTGATATTACGTAACATTCCAGAGAACTTGTGATTCCGTATACACATACTCTCACCAACCGCGAAACGACAGCAACTGTCAAAAGTTACAGCATTGGCATAACTTTCCGTATTTACTAAGAAATCCATATAACAACTATTTCAAGGCACTATTTTAGCCAGCAGCTCAGAACAAAAATAAAATCTCACAATCAAGCACACGCGGTAACACTCTGATATCAATTAATTATTTAAAGTTTATGAATTTTTATCGCGATATCCGTCAACCGTTCGCAGTTAGTAAAGTCGCCAGCTTTACTGCAACCGACACATAACAAACTGATGTTATTAAGTATTTTTCCACAAAAATATTTTTTAAACAAATCAGGAGAAACTACGGATAGATGGGGAGAGCAATTGGAGGGGGAACAATATGGTGGTACGACACAGCAGGGAAAAGAGTGGATCTTATCGAGAGACGCATTGCAATGCGTCTCTACGGGAATTCAAACGTGAGGGAGATGATATGGCGAGAAGCAAGGAGCATTACGATGGCGAGAGAAAATCGGGGGGAGTCCCCGGCACGATGATCAGAAATAACGACAGGATGGCGACAGGTGCTACGAGTCACCAATTAAGTGAATAACTTGTTCCGTCACAGGTACAGACTTTGTTTCTCCCTTCATGTTTTGCTTTATAGAGCGCCTGATCCGCGTTGAGCAGCAATGTGGCAGTATCTTCGCCATCTTCCGGAAAAGAAGCGACCCCGATGCTAATGGTAACCTGGTGCTGGGGCATGTTTTCTCCCCCTTCAAAGGTATAGGCCTCAACCTCCAGACGAAGATATTCAGCTACTTTCAGCGCCTCTTGCTTGGGGGTTCCGGGCATGATCACCACGAACTCCTCCCCGCCATAGCGTGAGACAATATCATATCCACGAACCCGCCCCTGGATGATTTTAGAGAGACCTTTCAGCAAGTTGTCACCCATCGGATGACCATTGGTATCATTAAATTTCTTAAAAAAGTCCACATCCATGAAAAGAAGGGAGAAAGGAGTCGCGTTCCGCTTGGAATGTGACATTTCCATGGAGAATGACTCCTGGAAAAAACGGTGATTGTAAAGACCGGTCAAACCGTCACGGGTAGCCAGTTGCTGCAGGATCTCATTCGACCGCTTCAATTCATAATTTATGGCGCTCAACTGTTCCACCAGAGAGCGATTTTCATTAATCAGCCTGACCTTCTCCGCCGCCCTGTTTACCGTGGTGGAGATCATGTCAAGTTCTTCCACCGGTTTCTGCAGAAAATCATAGGCTCCGGCCCGCAAGGCGGTGATGGTGGAATCAATCGAAGCATGACTGGTAATAATGATCACCTGGGTATCCGGATTGATCTCTTTGATCTCTTGCAGCAGTTTAATGCCGCTCATCCCTCCCATGCGAATGTCGGTAAGGACGATCGGCTGCAGCTCCCGGCGAAAGATTTCAAGCGCCTCTTCCCCACTGGCCGCCTCGGTAACCGGGTAGCCGTCTTCCGTAAGTACCTGCGCAAAAACTGACCGGATTGTATCGTCGTCGTCAACAACCAGTACATGCAAATCCATTGTAACCTCGCTTCCAGGTATATTTGAGGCTTGCTGCGACTGCCGCGCAGCAGATTTTATACAACGCCATTCTTTTTAGCATGCATCACGGGCAATGTAACCACAAATGTCGTACCCTCACCAACCACACTCTCGATTCGAATGCTCCCATTATGATCCTTTATAATACCATAACTAACGGAAAGTCCAAGCCCCGTTCCTTTACCAGCCGGTTTGGTGGTAAAAAACGGTTCAAACAACTTGGAGCGGATTTCTTCCGGGATTCCGGGGCCGTTATCAGACACGGCAATTTCGATGGTTTCGTCATCCACCATTCTGGAAATCAGCTTGACGGTTCCCGGCCGGCCGTCCATTGCCTGTTGGGAATTAATCATGAAATTCATAAACACCTGTTCGAGCTGATTGGCATTACCAAACACCTTGGGGAGCCCCTCTGTCGTCTCTCGTTCCAGGGTTATCTGGTTGATCCCCATCTGATGGCTGACAATGGCGATGGCATCATCCAGTACACTGTTCATGTCAACTTCCATGAAATCGACTTTTTCCTGACGGGCAAACCTGAGCAGATTCTCGATGATTGTCTTGCAGCGTTTGGTCTCTTTTTCAATGGTCAACAGATTTTTCTGGAGCGGTGAATCCTGCTCTGCCTTTCTGAGCGAGAGCTGGGCCATGCCAAGTATGCCGGCCAGCGGATTTTTCACCTCATGGGCAATACCAGCCCCCAATTGGCCAAAAGCTGCCATTTTTTCCGATTGGACCAGCTGTATGTGCGCTTCATTCAGTGCCTGCTCGCGGAACTTCAGTTCAGTAGTCATTTTATTGAATGAATCCGCCAGATCTTCGATCTCATCATGGGTTTTCATTTCAACCTGGATATCGAATTGACCGCGACCGACGACATTGGCAGCCCGGGAGAGCTTTTCAATATGCCTGGTCAGCCCCCGAGACCAGAAGATACTGAACAGCGCCGAGAAAAGCAGCAGGGTCAGAGCAACGCCGAGCATTGATCGGAGCAGTTCCCTGGCGGTCAGATAGGCGGCTGCCCTGGGGATTTGAACCACCGAAAACAGCCCCCCCGCATCCAGTTTTGTAAACCCGCCCACCATCTCCACCCCATTCAAGATAAAGTCGATCGTGATCCCACGACTTCCGGTTCCTGACAGTTGCTTCGAATCGGGAAGACCCGCCGGTTTAAACCTGGCGACGACCTTTTTCAGATCGGCGTGTGCCAGGAGCACTCCCCGGCTGTCGATGATGAATGTCTCAAACACCCGTGAGCGCCCCGCCAGCTTCAGCAATGGCTCCAGTTTTACCACGGCGATCAGGACGGTCGGTTTGGCATTGCTGCGGGACTTTCTGGCAACAGCCATGGTCATCAACGGCAATTTGGCAGAGATGGTCGAGTTCTCTACAAAGACCTCTCCCTTGAGGATACTGTCAAGCGGAAGAGGGTTCGCCCGCCGGAAGGCAGCGATATCATCACGGGAAACACCCCCCTTTTCAAGGGATCCGGTATCATAGACAGAATATTTTTCACTCCCCCCCTCATTTTCTGAAATCATCACAAACTCGTGGTAGTTTTCGAACAGCTTCTTGATCAGGGCAGATTTCCGCTCCGGAGAGGCCAACGGTTCATCCATTACCTGGGCAAAGACTTCAAGTTTTTCCTGCATGGAATTGATCAGCGTGTTTCCTTCCTCGGCCATATTGAGAGAAATCACCGAGGTCAAGTCGTGGATATAGGCCGTTTTGTCGGTATGGAACAGCCTGGCCATGGTAAACGTAATCAGACCGAGGCAGACGGTTACCGCAAACAACGACGCAATCAGGATCTTGAATCGCACCGGACATCTGTAATGGATTATGGGAAATTGTAGTTTCATTATCAATCAGCTCCCCCCTGAACATACTGTGATCTATAGGTTGCGTTGCCGAGCGTATCAAATGCCTCGACGGTCACAAGATTCATCCCCGGCTTGATGACGACTTCGCAGGAGAAAGCACCTTCCGCATCGGCCTTAACCTGCTTTCCGTCAACAAAAACAGTACTCCCGCGCGCCACTGTTCCGTGCAGCACATAACTTCCCCCCATGATAATTTCCGACGGGAACGAAACCTTTAACGGAGGTGGCGCCAGACTTTGCTTGACTTCCAGCCGCATTACTTTGCCAGCTCTTCCTTCCAGTCCGTCACGGATGCTGCTGACCCGCCAGAAATAAACCCCTTTTTTCAGGTTGCCATGCATGAAACGGTTTTCAGCAAGCCGTCGGTCAAACAGGATATTTTTGAAGTTCTGGTCGCTTGCCAGCTGCAGATGAAAATTCGTTGCCCCGGCAGTCGCTTCCCAGGAAAAGCGAACCTGGGGCGGTTGTTCACGGTAAGGTATCACGTTTCCATCACCAGGCAGCAGCTGCGCAGGGGGAAACAACAGGTCAACAACGTGGGGTGCCTCCCCCGGTCTGACGGTTACGCCCCTGTTTTCCCTGATCTTGATCGTCTTCCCCTGGGCCGATACTTCTGCCTCACCCTGGTAGATCACAATCGAGGATGATTGGTCAGGGTTGATGGAAAGCCGGAACTCGGTCGTAAGACCCTGCATATAATTCGTATTCAGCCGGGTAAACGCGTTGGGAGAAGTAATTTCCAGTTTTGCCGTATCCAGACGCCCCGACAGTTCACCATCGGTAATCAGCATGACAGAGCGCCGATCCTTACCGGCCCGATTCTTTTCAATCTTTTTAATAATAACCAGGGTATTGCTTCCCAGATTGACATAATTGCGGCTGTCAAACCGGATCTGTGCGGTTGATTTTTCCAGGGTCTGGATCGCATCCCGGTCATAAAGTGACATACCGGTGCGGGCTTTCCCCCACACAATTGCCCCGGCGACCTTACTCTTAACCTCGTTGTAAGCCTGGCTGAGACGGGCAGCTACCGGTTCACTCCCCCCCCCGTCATCGAGGCCGAGCAGCTTCCTCTCCACCTCCTTGCCAACACCGGCCTCCTTACGTTCCAGAATTTCGGTCAGGCTGACACCGGACGGAAAAAACCTGAACAGGAGCGTCGTAAACATGGCAAAAAAGACGAGCACCAGCATCACGACCAGAATGATCTCCATGACCCGGCTTATGAATTTTCGTATCCAGAACTTTCCCATACATCCCCTACCTTTGTTCCCTATCTTGCGGCATCGACAACCAGCGGGTTGACACCCAGCCGTTCCAGCTTGGCTGCTTCAAGTACCGCTAACCGCAGGGTGTCATAGCTGCCGGCAACCAGCTGATAGGTGGGCACTGAAATAGTCTCAGTTGTGAGTTGTGCTGTAATCCCTTGGGTGACAAGACGGCTCTGCTCATTTTCAGCCATGCTCCGGTTACGGAAGGAACCGGCATAGACCACAAAACGCCCCTGTCCGTTTGCCAGAATAAACCCTGCGGCAGCAACGCCCTTCAGTTTTTCTACCATGCTACGAGCAGCATGCGGGTTATCAAACGCAGCCACCTGCAGACGGAAGAGTGCTTCCGTCCGCTCACCCTGCAGCACCTCCGGATGCAGCCCCGCGGCGGTCAATTTCGATTTGGCAGCTTCCAGGGCCGATAACTGGCGATACTCACCGAATCCAAGTGTATATGCTTGCCGCAGCTTGCCGGGCTGAGTGTTCGATGGCAATGGCAGAGCAGGAGCTTCCGGCAATTCAGCCAGACTATTGGAGGCGCCGCTTCCTGCCACTGGTATCAACCGGCCAGGTCCGGCCTGGTAATTGAGTGGAGCAGCGCTGTTTTCCCGTACCACGGAAGAGGTCATCTTGACATACTTACCATAGCCATCCGGTGTAACCACATGCAGCCAGAAGACATTTTCTCCCTCGCGCAGTTCGAGCACCAGTGAGAATTTCCCTTGCGGGTCAACCGGTATTTCCTTGCCATCGAGCGTCAGCTTGGAATTTTTAGTGGCCGATCCGACAAAGGTGTAGGCCAGCCTTAGCTCCGGTGGTTTTTTAGGGTCGGCATAGTCGGGGAACTGGTGGATCACACGGGTGGTGCCGCCGGCCGGTTCCAGCAATAACAGGTTGGGAAGCTCCAGCGACTTGCTGACCGAGCGGCCGCTTTCATCCCCCATTTCAATCTCGACCCGCTCACTTCTGTCAGCCAGTTTGCTGAAGAAACGGCCGGTCTGATCCAACGGCTGAGCAATCTTATTGATCCTGACAAAGGGAGCGGTCCGGCTTTGATCAAGGATTTCCGGGCGTTTCAGGTCACGGAATTCCCCCTTCACGTCGACGCGACGGTTCATCTCGCGCCCTTCCTCATGCTGATTGCTCGCAATCGGCCTTGTTTTTCCGTACCACCTGGTAACAATCCGCTCAGCCGCAATCTTCTCGCTCAGCAGGTAGTCGGCCGCCGACTGGCTACGCCGGCGGGAAAGATCCATGTTATATTTTTCCGATCCCACGGAATCCGTATGCCCTTCGATGATAACCTTCTCTTCGGTGTATTTCCTCAATAGTGCGGCTGTCTCGGACAACACATTCCTTGCCTTCCTGCTCAGTACCGCCGAGTCGGTGATAAATGCCCCGCCACTAAAACTAACTGAAATCAGGGAGGTTCGATTCAGGCCAAACCGTCGCAGCGGACTGGTAACACGACTCCCATCCTGGTATCCCACCTCAAGTTGATATTGATAGATATCTCCCCCTTTGAGCAAGGCGCCACTTTCGATCCGCCCATCCCAGGAGACCAGCGACCCCGGATTTCCCTCCCCGTTGAGGACACGCAGCGGGACCCCGTCCAGAGAGGAGATCGCAAGCCGCCAGGAAGATATTTTGGGCACATCGGCAACCTCAACCCGGAACTCCAGCGGTTTGCTTAACTCGCTCCCCTTGATATCGATCACCTCGTCCGCCGATTCGCTCCGAACGGTGACATCGCCCGTCGGCAAGACAACTTCCCGGTCATTGACCATAAACTTCATCGAGCGGGCACTGCCGTACAGTTCTACCGGATCCTCACTGAACATGGCCTTAAGAATTACGGTAACCGTGGGAATCGCGGCAGGAGCAGCTTTGGGGGCTTCGGCTGACACCTCCACCCGCGATGTGCCACTCACCTTGCGATACAGTTCCTCAACCGTCACCTCGTCGAATTTGAACTTCAACTCAACAAACGGCCCCTGCGCCTGGTACGATTCGCCCGTCAGATCCCGATCATCCAGCCGCGCCAGGTTATAGCCGACAGCAAGCTTGACATTCTTCTGCACCAGGTAACTGAGCTTGGGAACGATTCCGAGGGAGCTCATCCCGGTTTCGTACTGGTTCATCAGCTTCAGATCAACTCCCAAATCCCACTTTTTGGTAATATCGTAGATCAATCCCGCCAGGAACATGTCGGTATAGGCACGGGAGCTGATACCCGCTCCTTCGTACCAACTGAGTTTTCCGGCATATTTGTAGCGCGTGGTCAGCCGTTGCGAAACCTTGCGGGACATTTCCAGGGAACCGATCAGGTCTTTGGTATCGCCATAGTTCAGCACGCTCCCCTTGCTGTCGAGCTTGAATCGGAGCATTCCAAGCAGGTAGAGCGAGTTCCTCCCCATGGGACGGTATGCACCTCCCACCTCCCCATCAAACAGCTTATCGCTGCCGATATTCTTGTCACTGATCCAGTAGGACGCCTTCCCCAGTAACGAGAACTCGCGGGTCATTTTCCAGGCGCCACCCAGACCATAGAGATAGCTGGTTTCATTGGGGGCAATCCGCAGCTCGTAACGGCCACCGATTTTCACATCCTCCCTGGCAAGATATTCAGACGACAGAGCCAAGGCGGTATTGACTCCGGCCGGGTCGTTGGTGCCGGAGACCAGCTGAACCCGCTCGGCCCTGAGTCCGACCTTGAGGTTTTTGGTGGCACGCCAGGAGGAATCAACCCCCAGCAGCGCCTGTCCCCGATCGCCGGTCATGCTGTTTTCCATCTGGTAGCCGGTCTTGCTGGTCACCATCAAATCCTTTGACAGATCCCATTTGGAGGCGAGTTCGGTCCCGGCCTTGCTTGAACGTTCGCTGCCGGTGGTCCCCTGATAGCTGGTGGTGATCATCATCCGGTCGTTCAGCTTGGTGGAAATACCGGCGATCGTGGAATTCTTGCGGTTATCGCCACCTTCCTGCAATTCCTGGGTAACAAAAGCAGAGGTACGTTCCGTTACCCGGTAATTGGCTTTGGCCACACTCCTGGTCGGATTATCTTTCACCGTTTCCGAGGTCAACGCCTGTTCTCTCAGCAGGGAGACTTCCAGTTTATCAGTCAGCTTCCCCCCCACCCCGGCATAGAGCATGGGTGAGGAACGATCCTTGCCGGAATCTTCACGGGACTGGAGATATTTCACTCCTGAATCAACCGTGTAGTCCCCCAGCTTATGGGAGACACCGGCACTGTTTGAGAGAAGCTTGGTACCGGCGATCAGATCGGACTGATAATAACTTTCGGCCAGCAGCAGGGTCGGTTCCAGTAGGCGGTAGCTCCCTTTGACCCCATACTTTTCCGTACCGGTCTCGTTCCCGGACATGGAAGGGTTGCGGAACGTGCTGTCCACATGCCGGAAATACGCCTCCAGCCTCGCTTTTTCGATTTGCGTGGCAAGCTCCGTTTTCCAGGCCTTGCCGGTCCCCTTCTCGATGGTGGAACTTTGGGCTGCCTCAACCTTCAAAACGCTCTTCTCATTAAGAATCAGCTTACCGTCAACCCCGTACAGAGTATCGTTGGCAACCCCTTTTTCCTCCACAATGGCGGTGGCCCCCAGTTCTGATCCGAGCAGTGTGCGGATGGCGCCGCGCCCTCCGTAAATGCCATGATCATCACCGGCATGCTCGGTCTCGTACATGACCACGATCGTAACCGGGTTGAGGTTTGCATCGAGTGACGGCACCGGTTCGCGGAAGAGAATGGCGCCCGTCAGATAATCAAAGGAGTAATCGCTAAATGGCTGTTTCTCCTTGGAGGAGATCACCTGCTGGGTGTGAAAGCGATCACGAACCTCAATCCTGATTTTCTCCGTGTTCTCGATGATCGGTTTTTTACTCAGGAAGTAATAGCCCGAGGTACCGTTACCAGCCAGTTCATCACGATTAACCGCATGGTTGGTGGAACTGCCGAAGGCGCGCAAGGTGGCATGCTTGGTGTCGATGTCAGCCTTGGCGCCATTGAAGGAACGGTCATACCGGGTAAACTCGTTCTGTGAGAGATCGGTCTTGAAATCGCCGTACATCAGCGATGATCGCCCTTTTTCAACCTTGACATATTTTTTGGTCTGGCTTTCGGCATCGTACCCTTTTTCCGACGAATCGCCATAGATCGGATAATATTTGTCAGGAGCAGTTCGCTGGAACAGTTCACTCCGTTTTTTGTTATCCGTGTCATAGGCGGCAGTCACCAGGTAATCGTCAGCCACCGCCCCTTTGGCAAAGAATGCGAACCTCCCGTCCTCATACAGACCGTCTTCCCTTTTTCCCCGGGCATCGAGGCCGCTCGGGTTGCCGGAATTGGAGGCATAACCTGCCACCAGCGACCCGATACCGGCAACAATCCACTCTCGCGCTACCGGAGTAAAATAGAGTTCCGCTTCGGCGCCCAGATCAGTACCGGCAATCACCCTGAGCTTGTCGGGGCCCGATTTATGGCCGGAGCGCAGGGTAAATATCCCCTTGCCATCCTGCACCCTGACATGATGCCCGGGGTGTGCCGTATCACTGTTCTTTTCCAGGACTTCACCTTTTTCGGTGAGAATGGTCACTTGATATTCGCCCGAAACAGGACGATCCCACTTATCAAACAAACTGACCGTAAATTGTGCTGTCGAAGTACCATTGGCCGGCAGATCGAGCTTGTCCGGCGTAAGCAGTATCTTGACCGGGTCACCGGCAACGGTCACCACAATTTCTTTAACCTCGGTCATCCCGCCGGCGTGGGTCACCTCCAACACGATCCGGTTAACCCCCTGATCAAGCGGTATCCCCACAAATTGGCAGATACGGATATTTCTCGACTTTTCCACAATCGTCTTGCCGATCTGTTTGTGTGAGAGCAGATGCTTGTTGACCGAGACGCTGAAAGATGCCCCGTCCGGCATTCTGACCACGATATCGGTCCAGGTACGGCGAGACATGCTGCCTGATTCCGGCGACAGGATTTCGGGGCTGTCCGGCATGGTCAATATGCGCTTTTCCAATGGTTCCGGCGCCTGGTTGATTTCAGTTCCGAAGGAGAGTTCCCGTACCTTGCGCGTATCAGGTGCAGGAAGCGTTTCCTGAACCGGCACGTTTTTTTTCAGCACCAGTCCGAAATCACCACGCCCCATACCGCCGAACGGTAGTGATACGAAGCGTGAATTGGCATCGCCGGCAAAGGTACTGTCAAGTACTTCCGGCTCAAGCAGGGGAGGAATCGTTGTCCGGTCGATCTTGAGCACATGGTCACCCGCTTCGACCCCTGCAAAGGAGAATTTCCCCTCACCGTCAGTGATCACATAGGAGCCGTCTTCCAGGTAGAGCCTGACCCCCCTGACTCCCGGTTCATCCCCGTCCGGCATCAGGTCGCGGTTCACATCGACAAAAACCCGGCCAAGTATGGTTGCCCTGCTGTTCAGCACCCCTTCGATAACCTTGACCTTGGCAACCGCCACTCCGGAGAGCAGCGAGTAGCCGGCAGGTGTCGTCCCTTTTGCCGAGACCGTATTGAAGGCGTCTCCCATCGGCGCATTGATCGACACAATGGTTCGATAGGTCAGTACCCGTCTCCCCTTGGGAGGGAGATCCCCCACCAGCCATGAGCTGGTGCTCCCGGAAAGCAAATCCGTGACCGCAGTTTTGTCCGTTCCCCCCTCCCCTTTTGCCACCACCTTGTCAACACTGCTGGTCCCTTTAACATACCTGAACCCTTGGGGAAGTTGGTCAACCAGAGTAACCTGCTTGGCGGTCAGCGTTCTGCTGGTATTTTCAACGGTTACCGTAAACCCCATGAATCCGCCCAGCTCCACTTCCGGTTTATCGGCCTGGATCAAAACCTGGAGCGGCTGTTCAACAATCGGTGATGAGACCGTGTTACTCAGCTGCGCCCTCGGATTCTGCTCGCTGACAATGGCAATATTATTGGGAATGATGGTGTCGGACAAGGTGTCGGGATGTACCTGGGCGATGAAACCGAGCGAGCCGGCATAACCGGGCGGAACAGAAGGAAGCCGCCATGAAATCGTACGGGTCGCCGGATCATAGCTGACGGTTGCCCCGGCCAGATTCGCCGGGAGCTTGGCGCTGCCGGCCTGATAGATCAGATGGGGGTCGAGCTTGTCACTGATCACCACATTGGTGGCAGGCACGCTCCCGGTATGGCCGAAGGTGACACTATAGGAGAGCAGAGTGGATGGGGTAACCTGACCGGCCGGGGTAACGCTCTTGATCAGGGGAGACCACAAATGGGGATCAGAAATGGTGGTAGCGGTGGTAACGTTGGCCGTAACCGTTGGAGTCACGATCGATGTGGCGGTAATGAGACTGTTGTCAATCACACCGGTCGCCACATCGAGAGGAGCGGACATGACCAGTGTAACGGTCAGGGTGGCGCCGGGGAGCATAGAGCCGCTATCGACCTGGCCATCGCCGTTGCTGTCGGTCAGCGGGGTAACGCCATCGGCGCCCCGGAATTGTTCGATCAACCCCTGGGAGCTGGCCACCTGCAGGTTAAAGGTATCGTTACCGTTCCCCTGGTTGGTGATGGTGAAGGTCCGGGTAACGGTTTGACCCGGCAGGATGGTACCGTCCAGCGGCGTCGAGGCCGCAACCTTGCTGAACTGGATAATGGTGGCAAGTACCGTGTTGGAGGGGATGACCTTCGATGTGCCCGATGCGCTAAAGCTGACCGAGGCACTATTGGGAATGGTCGTGCCAACCGGTGTCAGAGCATGGGCGTTTCCCCAAAAACAGACCGCGATTCCGCAGAATGCCCAGAAGAGCGTTGCGGAAAACCACCGCAATATGCATCGGCGCTCGTTGGTTGACATTGTTTGGGTAATCTATCTCCATGCGGATTCAAGGTGAGGCACATCAACAGCACGTTAGTTAACGGTTGCCCGGTAATACAGGTATACCTGAGTTGCCCCTGCCGTAAGGCTTCCACCGGCTGCCTCGCTGGCGCCGGTTCCGATATAAAAGGTAACCGTTGGACTGACGAATTTTGCGGCGGCGCAGGCATCAATAGCGCAGGTCTCGCCGGTGCTCCCGTCGGTGTTGTTGGTGTTTCCCGCCCCGTTATTGCTGGTGCCATTCGACCCGGACCAGAGTGAGCCGGCAACATAGGTCAGATTGGCATTCAGTGAATCGGTCAGCACGGCTGAGGTGGCGGTCAGCGCGCCACTATTGTTGACCGTCAGCTGGTATTCCAGCACTTCTGTCGGTTTGGCGTTTATCGGTCCTACGGAATACCCCACCGGTGGTGTATTGGATGTAATATTACGCACTTTTTTCGACACGGTAATATTGGGGGCCTGGGCAGTTGTTGTCCGGGCCACGGGAGTCGCGGCCGTCGCGCCTGCTCCAGCGCCGAGAGCGTTCAGCGTGGCGACAGAGGTAGTGCCATTGGCTGTTCCGGACGGAACGGTAACTGCCATGAAGAATCGATAGGTTCCATCGGCGGCCAGATTGCCGGTGCTGGCGGTTACCGTGGTCTCGCCGGCCTGATGGGTTCCGTCGCCGTTGGTGTCAAAATACAAGGTGGTGGTCCACCCCGGTACGGAAGCGGCCGACAGGGCAATTGTGTCGTTGGTGTTACTGGTGTTGGTGGCGGTACAGGCATAGTAGACCGTGGTGTTAGACGCAGCACTCTGATCGGTTGTCGAGCAGACCAGGGAGGAGGCGTAGACCGCGGTAACGGTTACGGTAACCGCATTGGAGGTTGCCGTATAGCTGTTGGCATTGGCATCGGAATAACTCAGCGATCCCGTATTGGTTATATTGGTCCCGGCAGGGGTACCGGCGGCATGGGCCGGTTCCGCAGCAACGGAGAACAGTACCACGGTAAGCGCAAGCAAACAGACAATACCGGCCAAGCTGGTTTTAAGCGATAGTGTTTTCATGTCAATCGCACCTTTCTATTTTACTTTAACGCTGAAACTGACCGAACCATTACCGCCAGGCGGGACAGGCTTGACCAGTTTCCACTTGATGTGAGTATACATCTCGGGTATGGCGCTCATCTCATCACTCTTCCCCTTGACCCGGTATTTGAGCATGGTCGGCGGGCTGAATTGCTTGCCGTCCATACTGAACGATATTTCGCTCCCTTTCCCCTCGGCACTTCCGGCGACATAGGTGGTTCCCGCCGGCACCGGATCAACAATCACGGCATTGCGAGCCTCGCTACTCCCGGAATTGGTGTAGAACAAGGTATACCGAACCACATTACCTGGGTCTAAAACAGAACTCTCGCGCCATTCAAAGCGGGTCTTGCCGTCTTTACCGGTAACAGCCACCTCTTTTTCGGCCTTGAGATTCAGCACCAGGTTCGGCTTCTCGGCCGCCATCACACAAACCGGCAGCAGGAGCAACAGAAACAGCAATCGCAGACTCATCATACCTCGTTACCTCGCTCTTCAGACCATGACTGTAAAATAATTTTCCATTTATTGTCGCATACCAACTAGTTCTGTCAAGTACCTGATTATAAAACAAAGTCTCGGATCTCCTAACCATCCGATATTTTTGTACGTAATTTAACCGCTCACTTTACCCGTACCAGCAGCCCGACACTGAATGAGCTGTTAGTTGGCATGGAGCCGGCCATGGTCCATTTCACATTGCTGACACAGTAATCATATCCTGCCGGCGCCGCACACCCGCCACTCACCGGGGTATAGGCATAGGTTGCACCACTATCGTTGGAGTAGGAATAGGCAGCCGTCAGGGTCGAGCTGCCAACGTTGAAACTGACCCCACCGATCTTGAAGCCGGTATTGGAAGGAACCGGATCAGTCACCACGATCGACGAGGCGCTGCTCAGGCTGGCGCCGTTGCTGCAGTTGAGCGTGTAGGTTATGTCATCACCCGGCTTGTAGGAAGCCTTGTCGGCACTCTTGATCATGGTCAGTACGGGGGAGGCAGAACTGGTGGTTGCCTTGACCTGGTCGGTCATGGTCGGGGCATCCACCGATCTGACCGTGACTGACACCGGGTAGGATGTGCCGCCGACCACCGTAGCCCCCGGCGTGACCCGCAGTGTCCAGACCCTGCTGCCACCAAAAGGGAGCGCCGCGGTAGTATATCCCGCTCCGGTCACTGCGGCGGTACGGTCAATGGAGCTGTCATCCAGGTACTGCACCGTAAAGTTCGATCCGCTCGCGGTGCCGGTAATTCTGAGCTGGTCATTGAGCAGGCCGTTATTGGCAAACTTGAGAAGATAGGTTGCAGTGGTACCGTTTACCACCGACTGGGTCTTGGCCTGGATCGAAGCGGTTGTTTCATACAGGTTGGGGGTAAGATAGGCGGCATCGGCCTCGCCGTTGTTCTTGATCATGGCATCCGGCAGATAGGCCGGGTCGGGATTGAGGACAACACCACCCGTCGACCAGCCAAGGGCAAGCACGGTGACCCAGGACATGGTGACATTGCCACCGGTCCCTTGCGCCCAACTACCGCTCCCTTGAACTGAATTCAAGAGTCCGAGAATATAAATTTGTCCCCACAATGAGTTTTGTGTGCCGAGGGCAAGTACATTCAAACCCTCCATGGCCACCGCGCCGACCGCTACCTGATCGACATGGCTGGTTGAAAGCACCACACTGGGCGCCAACCCCAGGGTGCCGTTATCGGAGGTAAACCCTCCGTGCAAGGGGGTTGTCTGGTCAACTCCGATAAATGATGCGGAACCGCCGACAATCATGTTGACCGAGGTTCCCCCGCTCATGGTGACCACCACGTTGTGAGGACCGGTCGGGGGCGTCAGAAGCGACCATATTTCCAGCCGCGAATTAGTGGGATCCTGCACTGCGCCGACAAGGGAGAGCGGCAGACCGTTATAGGTAACCGAGCCGACCGGTACATTTTTCGGACTCAGGGAAACACCGACCAGCAGTATCCCGTTGGTATTACTGTTAACCGTATGGGACCAGGTGAGGGAACTTACTGCAGCATCCATGGCAGACGTACTGTTGTCCACGGAAATGCAGTAGCCTGTAACGGGGAAAAGCAACAGTAAGGCGACTACCAGCAGTATGTACTGTTTCAATAGTTTCATGCCCGTCTCTTCAGCTCCGGCAAATTTTCAACAATTCCTTACCCAGCAGAGCATTCAGTATACTATAAAAAATCATAATGGCAACCACCCCGCCGAACTCTTGCAATCAATCGGTTATGAAGATGACACTATTCACCATGATAGGTGCATCTTGAAGCAAATCCATCCCTCCGACAACTGTAAGAAGTTACACTTGACAAGCTATTGTACCGTTTTTGCGACCATTTCTGACACGCAATTTCCTTACAGCACAACACAAAAATGGGAGCAGCCGCCGTATCATACCGGCAGCCGCTCCCATGCAAGCACAACGCTCAGTCACCTGCCTGCTCCGGCAGGCACCTGACTAGGCAGCGATTCTTGCCGCCACCTTGTCATTGATTTCCCGGTATTCCCGTACCGCCTCGGACTGTGCGCCGGCCCGCACATAATTAAGCTCATCAAAATTACCGATCAACAGATCGACAACACCGGGATCGAGCGCAGCCTGTGACACCATATCGTTAAGAATCTTGCGGGCCGAAGCCTGATCCATACCAGCCCGGTAAGGGCGATCTTCCGTAATGGCGGTGAAGACATCCGAAACCGCCATGATGCGCGCTCCCTGTGACAGTTCCCTCCCCCTGACATGAAACGGGTACCCCTGTCCATCAATCCGCTCATGGTGGTCGGCGCCCCAACTGGTGATGGTATCAAAGGCGCCGATATTCTCCAGCGCCCGGCGAGTCAGATAGGCATGACAGCGGATCAGCGCGCGCTCATCGCCGGTGAGCCGGGCCGGTTTTTCCAGCAACTCGGCCGGAACAGCCAGCTTACCCAGATCATGGAGCAGTCCGGCAATCCGCATCTGCGCACATTCCGCTGCCGGACGTCCGGAGATCTGGGCAAGCGCTTCGGCAGTGGCGGCGACCCCGCTGGAATGGGTGGCGGTGAAATGACTCCTGAAATCGATGATCCGGGCAAACATCCGGCTTAACCCCAGGATTCCTTCCGTATCCAGTTCGAACGTCCGGAGATGCGCCATCTGATCAAACGACTGACTGCGGCGGGGGTAGATCAGGTTAAGCCAGAACGCCTCCTTACCTGAAAGATCACAAAACGCCTCGACCAGAGCAGGCGCAAACATATCCCCGCACGTCTGCCGGATCGTGGAGACGATTTCCGGTCCCTTGACCAGCAACTTGACCCCCTCCGGCGCGCCAATCAGCACAGAGATCCGGTCTGCCAGATGGAGGATATGACTTCCCAGCGGCACCTGCCTGCCATCCTGTTCCTGGCCGGCGCCATCACCCCACCACACATGGTGGTACCTGACCAGTTCGGCCAAACGGGCCAGGGGGGAAAACATCTCCAGCAACAAGGCGCCGGTTTCTGGGTGGTTGTTCGGTTCACACGCTTCGAAAGTGAGCAGCTTGATCCGCCCAGTCAGGGAAAGAGCACCGATATCATGGAGTTTTCCCGCGAAGCAGAGATCAACCTGTTCCTCTTCCGGCAATCCCAATTGGCAGGCCAGGGCGTAGGCAATCCACCCGACCCGGTTATGGTGATCTGCCAGCACAGGACTGACCAGATCAATCGTATCGGAAAGAGCATTGATCAGATCCGACATGGGAACATGTAATTCATCTCTCTGTGTCATGGGACACCTCGCTGTTCTCCTTCATATTCAGCAACTGTGCACCAATTCCATAGATTATGGCAACTGTACGTTTTTACATTCACACAACGCCGTGGAAAAATAAACACCCCCATCCAGCGTGCGGCTCCGCGAGCTTTCACCACAGCTGTCATGGTTTGTACAGCAATTAATCAGCACTAAAATAATACCAGAAATCAGCTTAAATAAATCACTTCACATATTTGATGATTGACTTATGACAAAATAAAGCGCCTAGTGTTTCTACGTCTGAAATACATCAGACAAAATCGAACAGCAGGATCAGGAGAAAGAACACATGGTAAACGGAACAGTTAAATGGTTTAATGACAGCAAGGGTTTTGGTTTTCTTGAGCAGGAAAATGGCGATGACGTATTTTGCCACTTCTCCGCAATCGCGGGCGACGGCTTCAAATCACTTGCTGAAGGTGATAGCGTTACATTTGAAGTAACCAAGGGTCCGAAAGGGCTTCAGGCCGCAAACGTAGTAAGAGCCTAAATAACGACTCCAACTAACATCAAAAGTCCCTGGGGAATCCCTGGGGCTTTTTTTGTTGCCATCAGAAAGGAAACAGCACCATGGCAAAACCGAATTTCCAGTTTCAAAAGCGGCAGAAAGAGTTGGAGAAAAAGAAAAAGAACGAGGAAAAACTGCAACGCAAACTTGAGAAAAACAGCGCACCCGCTGACGAAGTAACCGACGAAACTACAGAAGAAGCAACCGTAGCAGAACCTGCAGCGAATGACACCCCATCAGCATGATCACACAAACGGGAACGGCTGATGTTCAGCCCTTCCTGCCCCGTTTTTCCTTATAATCCAGCTTCCCGACACAACATTTGACCACGGACGTCACGCCTTAAATTCCGTGGCTTAAAACGTTCCGCCCCCCCTCAGCCGCACATCACACCCCATTGCACATATCGAAATTGACTCTCATTTAAACGAGGGCAATTGTTATCTTAAACAAATACCATCAAGCGGAGTAGTGGCGTAATGCAGGTCGGTGTGCTGTTTGTAGCCGCGTGAAAAGCGGGCGGCCAGCAGGTTGAGGAGCGGATCGCTGACACCGTTCAGGAAGGCGTAGCCAAGATTATCCTGCAGATGGTGAATGGCATGGCGACGCTTGGAGAGCAGGATGCCGCAGTTGCCGAGCAGAATCGCCAGCGGCGATTGGGAGGTATGGCAGAGGTAGTGGGAGACCTCGGCCAGCGAGGAGAGCAGGCCGCTGTAGAGCAGCAGGTACAACAGCAGCGGAGCGACGCCGCCCAGTTCGGTCAATACGGCCAGGGCCGCCAGACAGGGAACCAGCCAGATTTTCGAGCCGGACTCGACGAAATAGACGTGCGCCAGGTTTTTCCGATTGTACTGCGGGATTTTGTGGTGCAGATGGAAGTTGGCAATCAACGGCCCGGCCAGCGAATCGTAGCAGTCGTTCTGATCCATGTAAAGATGCACCAGACCATTGACAAAATCGGCCAGCAGCCAGGCGCCCAGCAACGCCGCCAGCTGCCCGGCCAGACCGATGGAATACGGCACGATGCGCCACAACAGCCACCCCTGCAATGCCAGATTGGCAAGCGAGACGAACGTGCCGAACAGTTTGTAGCCGGGACGGGAGCTATACAGCTCCAGCGCGGCATTGAACTGCCTCTGTTTTTCAATCAACTCCTGATGCATGCCATTATTCATGACGCCCTGCCCGGTTTCAATCCCTGCATAAAAAAGGGGGGAGCTGCCTTACCTGCCTGCAACCTCCCCCCGGCTTGATTACCTGCTACATCGGCAGATAGGTGATCACGGAAAACATGATTCCCTGGGGATCGGTAAGCGCGGCAAAGCGCCCCACATTCGGAATGTCGGTGGGAGGCATCAACACCTTACCCCCCAACTCCTCGGCCTTGCGTGCCGTGGCATCCACATCGTCAACCGTGATGTAGATTCCCCAGTGTGGTTTGATTTCACCACCGCCACATTGATTGGACATGATCCCGGCCACCCGCTCTTCACCGACCTTGGCCAGGGTGTACTCCATCCCCTCCACCGGGGCCAGTTCGGTCGTCCAGCCAAGCAGCTCGCCATAGAATTTCTTGGCTCCTTCCACGTCGGTGGTAGCAAGCTCCGCCCAACTGAAAGCGCCCTGTTTGAATAGATCTGACATGGCTCATTCTCCCTTCTGTTGAACTGTTCTACTGCTGTACACAGTATAGCGCCGGACAGCGGAGATGCCAACGGATAAAAGACTGAAACAGTCCTCAAAAAGAGATTGTGCGAGACTCGTAGTTACCATCAGAATTCAGGCAGCAGACTCTATGGAGCTGCGCCAGAATATGCCGAGTTGCTCCAGTTGCGCCTGACGCTGTTCACCGTTCTGCTCCAGATGAAGCGCGTCGATAAAAAAGCCGATTCTTTCAAAATAGGTGATACCTTCCCGCAGCATGCGCCGGCAGGCTTGATCACCCTCGGCAACAACGGCAGGCAGACAGACCAGCACCTCACGGCTGCTGTTCATCAACCAGGCCACGTACACCCGGCACTGACCCGCTTCCGTAACCAGACAGACAAACCCGTCGCATCGCTGGGGCTGTTTGCCGCTCGGAGCCGCCTGGATCGTGTTATAGGAGCGGTAAACTTCCACCACATCGCTGGCAGAGGTATACGGAACCCCTTTCAACGAACTGTCGGGGAGGAATTCAACATTTTCAGCGGCATGATCCGAGCCAAACGGATCAGATGCAAAACTTTCCGGTTGATTGGCAGACCATTGCTCATGCCACTCATCCGCCGGAGAAGCGGGGATGCCGGTACCTGACGGCACCAACGGCATCCCGGTTGGCGATGCCATCACCGCTCGCGCCTCGGCCAGCTGGCGAATTTCGTCCTTTAAGGCATGCAGTTTTTTTATGGCTGCCGAGCGCTGCGCCTGGTTAATCTGCTGCTGCCGCTCAATCTCTCCCCGCGCCTTGTTTTTAATTGCTTCCCCGATTTTTTCCAGCTGCTGTTTCTCGGCGGTCAAACTATCAACCTTTGTATGCAACTGTTTAAGCTCGACAGAGGCATTACGTTCCAGAGCATCCATTTCCCGCAAGGCGGATTCATTCTTTGCCCGTTCGGCAGACAAGGCCGAATTCGCCTCAGTCAGTGCAGCTCGCAACAGTTCTACTTCACCGCTACGGGTCGTATCGTAACCGGCCAACTCCGACGCAAGCCGGTTGAGCTCTGTTTTCAGGTCAGCTGTTTCTGCCTGGTTGGCAGCTTCGGCAACAGCCTTGAGAGCAAGTTGCTCGTGCAGAACTGCTTGATGGAGTTTTCCGGCTTGCCGGAGTTCAACCCGGAGCGATGCTATTTCATGGCTGCTCTTGTCAAGCTCCCGTTGTGCGGCTTGTAGTTTTTCGCGCAACTCCTGGTTTTCAAGTTGGACGTTCTTATGTCCCTTCCTCGCCTGGCGCGCCTCTTCCTTGGCCAGCTTCAGGTTTTCCACGGCACTCTTGAGCGCGGTTGCAAGGCGGTCGATTTCTCCCCGCAACGGCTGCAACTTCAGTTCAACAGTGGCATGATCAACGCTTTCCGTTTCCTCGCCATCCAGCTTCACGGGGATGACAGCTGGGGCGATCACAGCCGCTTGGGGTGCGCTGAGCGCTACGTGGCGTGCCTTGAGTTCATCCAGTTCCCCCTTCAGTTCACTCTCTCTGCGGGACGCCGTGCGAGCGGCCTCTTCTTTTTCCGCCAACAACCTTTGCACTTCAAATTTCGCCGCATCAAGCTGCACGGTCAGGGGAGGCTCCCGCATAACCTTGACATCTTTGATAATTACTTCCCGGATGGCGGCACTGAAGTTGATATTGATCGGCTTCATTTCAAAACCGGTTTTTTCCAGAAAAGCGTGGGCTGCCTGTGTCAGCGCTGCGATCTTTTTAGCATCGGGCTTGACCGGGGCGGAAATAAAGACATGGTTGGATTTCGACTGCTGGTCATGCAGGGCCAGATAGACACGCTGCAGTGCATGTTCCTGAACCACGCAGATGAATGCTTCACAGAGATGTCCCTGACAGCTATCGAGCGACGGAACAATGGAATGGATGGAGCGATGGAGTGAAAGGAGATTTGACTCTTCAATCTTCAGAAAACTTCTGCTGCGGTCGAGTAAAAAAGTCATCGAAAGTGCCTCCCCGCTTTTCCCCACAACAGGGATCGGCAGAGACCTGTCCGGCACCAGAACAAACGGGTGCCGTAACTGATAGTTCGGCACCCGGCTGTCTCTCACGGAGAGACCCTGAGCTATCCGCCCCGCCATCACTGACGGTTTAGTCTTATCGCTTATCAGAAGGTCCTATAGATTGTAGTTCTCATTAAGATACAGGACAACCATATAACATACAAGCATTTTAGTTCGCAGCGCATAGGATAAAAACTGAAGTAAAGGCACATAAATCAAGCAGTTCTCTCCAATAGTTTCCACCTTCAGCTTCAAATAATCCGTTTTTTGGTATATTTAGTTCATACAGCAAGAAAATTCCGAAGTGCGGATGGTGCCGTATGTCATTCAACCCCGTAGTAATCGTCGCCAAACAAGAGAAACCGGCATGGTACCGTTCAACAGCCGTATACGCCCGCCCCGACCTGCAGCGCTCAAGCTGGCAATTGGCCACTACGCTCCCCCCCTACATGCTCCTGCTGGCCATAATGAGCTATACCGTCCAGGCTGAATATCCCTACTGGCTGACGCTGCTGCTGGCTGGCGCTGCCGCCGGACTGTTCGCCCGTATCTTTATCTTCTTTCACGACTGCACCCACGGCTCCTTCCTGGCCACTCCCCGCTGGAATAGGAACCTGGGATACCTGTGCGGCATTATCACGTTTACCCCGTTTCACGATTGGCGCCGCAGCCATGCCGGGCACCACATCACTGCCGGAGATCTGGATCGGCGCGGCATGGGGGACATCACCCTGATGACCGTGGCAGAGTACCGCTCCGCCCCGTTCCTGCAACGGCTCGCGTATCGGCTCTACCGCCATCCGTTGATCATGTTCGGCATCGGACCGGCCTACTACTTCCTGCTGCGTAACCGGCTCCCCAGCAAGGGAGCCAAACGGATCGACTGGATCAGCGTCATGGTAACCAACCTGGCAATCGCTGCCATCATGGTTGTGGCCAGCCTGACCATCGGCCTGCGTACCTATCTGCTGGTGCAGCTGCCGGTGGTCGTATTGGCCGCCACCCTGGGAATCTGGTTATTCTATATCCAGCACCAGTTCACGGGGGTTTACTGGGCCCGCCATGAGTCGTGGGATCCGTGGCGGGTGGCCATGGAGGGGGCCTCCTTCTACCAGCTCCCGAAAGTACTGCAATGGCTGACCGGCAACATCGGTTTTCACCATGTCCACCACATGCGCCCCGGCATCCCGAACTACAACCTGGAACAATGCTACCGCCAGGTGCCCGAACTGCAGACCGTGACCCCGATTACCCTGCGATCCAGCCTCAAGTCACTCCATCAAGACCTGTATGATGAGCAACGGCAACAGATGGTCAGTTTCCGTGAGTCGCGCAGCATACCTTGACCGGTTGTAGCTTTACTTGCCACGGCATGATTGATGGTTCTCCGGAGATAACCAGTTGCTACTCGCCACCGCCACGAGTATAGTGCAGACCATGGTGACGAAACCACCGTTGCCAGCAAGAACAATCGAACACCCTACAGAAAAGGAGAACAGGTATGCGCAAGCTTCGTTGTGGAATCATGGCACTGCTATTACTGATCTGCGCTTCGGCAGCCTTCGGCTCAACCCAGGTAAGCATCGGGGTTGGGATCGGGCTGCCCAACGTCAGCATCGGCTTCAACATGTCGAACTACCCGGAACTGGCGCCGATACCGGGTTACCCGGTCTACTACGCCCCGCGGCTCAACAGCAACTATTTCTTTTATGACGGCATGTACTGGGTCTATACGGACGATTACTGGTACGCCAGCAGCTGGTACAACGGCCCCTGGTCGATCGTGGAACCGGCCTATGTACCGCTCTATATCCTGCGCGTACCGGTGCGCTATTACCGTCAGCCACCCGTATATTTCCGTGACTGGCAACGGGATGCCCCCCCCCGCTGGGGCAATCACTGGGGACGCGATTGGGAGCAGCAGCGGAGAGGATGGGACAAGTGGAAACGGAGCAGTGCTCCGGCACGGGCGCCGCTACCAGCCTACCAGAAGCAGTACACGGGAGAACGCTATCCGCGGGTAGAGCAGCAGCAGGATCTGCACCGCGAGCATTATCGCTACCAGCCTCGCGACAAGGCTGTCCGCCAGCACTTTCAGTCAGCGGGCGAGCAGAAAGCTCCCCCCGCCACCCGGCGGGAACGACCGGAAGAGCAACGAATGAGAGGAACAGCGCCACAGGAAATCCAGCGGCCCCAGCCCCAGCCACGTGGCCCGGCATTCCAGGAGCAGCGGCAGGAACAAAGACATGAGCAGCGCCAGCAGCCCCGTCCTCAAGGGCAGGAGCAACGCTTTCAGGAGCGGGAGCGACAGCAGGAGCCGCGTGGACAGGAACGCGAGCAGCGCAAGGACGAAGGGCGCGGGCGGGGACGCGACAACTGATCCTGTCCCGAGCAGCAAGTGTCAGCTGCCGTAATGACGTACATCACTAATTAGTATCCAAAAAATAAAGGCGGCCCAATCGGCCGCCTTTATTCATAGATCCACGTCCCCGCGATCCCACTGCTCTTAATCAGCGTTTGCGACGTTTCCCGGCAGACATGGCGGCCGGTATGGCAACAGACATAAACTCAGGTTCGTAGCCAATTGTGAAGTCGATGTCACCGCTATTGCGAATACTCAGGAAATGCGCATTGCCGTTATCAAACGGGCAGAGCGGTTCCTGGCACGATTCAAAACCGAAACGCCGGTAATACTCCGGTTCACCCAGGACAAACAACGGCTGGCTTTTGATCGCTTCCTGCCGCAGGGCAAAATTGAGCAGTTCCGTACCAACCCCCTGTTTCTGAAAATCGGGTGCCACCGCCATGGGCGCCAGATGCAGACCACAGAGCTGCTTGCCATGGTAGGCCGGAGAAAAAGCGAGGTAGGCGATCGCCTTGTTGGTATGGATACAGACCCACTCATGCAGCTGTTTGCCATGTTCGTGGAGCTTCTGCAGCAACACGGCTTCGTAGCTGCTGCCGGGAAAGGCGCGCTGCAGCAGGGCATAGACTTTGGGACGGTTTTCGATCGATAGTTTCTGAATCTTCATACGGTAGCTCTCCTTTTGCCATAGTATGCGTCACGTCCATGACAAGGACAACGCTAAACTGTAACGTGGCAGACAGGGCAAGCAGTTTTTTACCATAAGCTCCCCTCAACAGCAAAGGCGGCCAATGGGCCGCCTTTTGAACTACACAACTGTTTCAGCTCCGCCGGCAACGATTTGGGAACCATGTCCCAAACCCGCCACCTGCCACGGACAATGTTTGTCGAGCGACGATTACGACTGAAGTCACGGGAACAGTGACTAGGCCGCCTCTGCCACCCCCACATTGGCTTCATCTTCGGCTTCCATGATCCCGAACTCCATCAGCAGATCTTCCAGCTCTTCCATCTCCAGCGGGGTGGGAATGACCAGCAGCTTGTTGTCGTTGATCTTCTGCGCCAGGGTACGATACTCCTGGGCCTGGGGATGTTCCGGAGAGTATTCGATCACGGTCATGCGCCGCATCTCCGCCCGCTGCACCTGATTGTCACGGGGTACGAAATGGATCATCCGGGTACCAAGTTTTTCAGCCAAAGCCGAGACCAGTTCAAACTCCTTGTCGGTCTTGCGCGCATTGCAGATCAGCCCTGCCAGACGAACCTTGCCGGAAGTGGCATACTTGAGAATACCCTTGGAAATATTATTGGCGGCATACATGGCCATCATCTCACCCGAACAGACGATATAGATCTCTTCCGCTTTACCTTCACGGATCGGCATGGCGAACCCGCCGCAGACCACATCACCCAACACATCGTAGAATACAAAATCCAGGTCGGGCGTGTAGGCGCCGTTTTCCTCCAGAAAGTTAATGGCAGTGATGACACCACGACCGGCGCACCCTACCCCCGGCTCCGGACCGCCCGACTCAACACACTTGACACCTTCATAACCGGTTTTCATCACAGCATCGATTTCCAGATCCTCAACCGTCCCCAGTTCTCGCACCAGATCCATGACCGTGTTCTGTGCCTTGGCATGCAGGATCAAGCGGGTAGAGTCAGCCTTGGGATCACAACCGACGATCATGATTTTCTTCCCCATGGCCGCCAGTCCGGCCACCAGATTCTGGGTAGTGGTTGACTTGCCGATGCCACCTTTTCCGTAAATTGCGATCTGTCTCATATGAATCTCCTTGTCCGTTGCGGACGCCAGCTTGTATCGGGGTGGCGAAACCAGGCGCCCCATGGAGACTGAATTACAGTCGTTCATGATCCCCGCCCTTTGAGCCGTGTGCTCCATTCATGCCTGATGGCGATGTTTCCGGTGATGACCGCTACAAACAAAACGCCCCGCATCTCATGGCTGAGAGCGGGGCGTGGGCCTGGTTGTCAGGGGTTGATGGTTGTGCGGTAACAATCGATCCGGTCACCGTACTACCTGAAGTACACTATCCATGCCAAAGGGGTATAAAGCGCGCCAAGCCGCAATTTGCGGTCTGTGGCGTGGTTGCGGCACCTTCTCAGCCAATCGATTTTCCGGCCGATATGATCAACTTCTCTACAGGGTGACTGGTAATCATGCAGCCGGAATTTCCGGCTACGGACTACTTGATATATTTCGGGCCTTCCGTTTTCACGAAATCGATCAGTTTCTGAACCTTGGCCGAAGGCGCACCGACGGTGAGCAGAATGATCGGCTTGGACTTCATTTCCAGCGTTTCAATTCCCTTGATCGAACTGTCAATAAAAGCCGCCGCAACCAGTCCGATGGCATCGGGGTTGGCCGCGACGTTTTGACGGAGGTCTGCAGCCGATGAGGCATCCAGTGTTTCCACCATGATTTTTTTGCCATCCAGGAAGGTCTTGCTGAAAACCTCATTGGTTCCAGGGCTCAGATTGCTGATAACGCAGAGGATCGGGGCATCCATGCCGCCCACATCTTTCCAGTTGCTGATTTTGCCATTGAAAATACCGGCCAACTGCTCTTTGGAAAGCTTACTGACCGGATTGGCCGGATTGACGATGACCTTGTAACTGGTCGGTGGAGCCAGTTCAACCCACTTCAACGCGGAAACCGGATTCTTGAGGGTGATGTTGTCTTTTTTGATAACCGTGGTCAACTCGTCAAACGAATGTGCGGCGGTAGATACTTCGGCGTCGCCGGCGTCGAGTTTCTGCAACGCCACTTTGGAACCGAGAGCCGTGGCATTGAGTGTGATGCCGGTAGCCTTCTCAAAGGGCGCCTTGATCGGGTTGACAACGGTTACAATCGATGTGGACCCGCCGACCAGGGTGATGGTTTCCGCCGCCGATGCGATGGAAACAGAACAAGAAAGAATTGCGGCTACGGTGAATACGAAACGTTTAAACATTGTGTCTTACCTCCTGAATATAATGTCCTGCCTGGATTGAAGTTTATAGATTCAGTCATTTCACGCAATTTATACCGCACAAGGTGCCATTATTCAGAATATCCATTAACCGTGCCACATCTACACCCAAGAGAGCTGGACGCTAGTATTTTCATGTAAACCGGGGTATTGATTCCCAAACGGCTGCCCCAATTTTATTTTCGGCACTTCAGAATGTAATCGGAGTAGAATCATCAGAGAGCAACAACATCACCCCATAAGGACGTGGATAGCATGACAGACGTAACCCAGGGCATATCAGATTTAAACGACATTTCATCAAAGTTAGCGCCAGGAACAGCAGCTTCAGACCTGGGCAACCTCAGCATCGGGTCGTTGCTCGGTAATATGAGCATGACCATGATCGCCATAAACATTCTGGCTGGTCTGATCGGCTCGGCTTATTTCATGTATGGCAGAAAAACCTGCAACATCAAGGTAGTCTGTTGGGGGGTGGCACTCTGTATTGTGCCGTACTTCATCGGCAACACCCTGTTGCTGATAGTTGCCTGCCTGGCAATGGCAGCCGCACCGTTTGTCATCTGATTAGTTTTCAGCTCCACCCATCTTCACGACACATCAATGCGAAGGAAAAACAGTATGACAACTGACAGTTGCGCCCCGGAAGGGCTCCGGCGCTCAAAACAGCATTCCGATGCCATGCTGGAATGGTTGCGGGGCAAAGGCAAGACGCTGATCATCCTCCACGACAATCCGGACCCGGATTGCCTCGCTTCGGCCATGGCATTGCGACATCTACTGACGATGAAACTGAACAGGGAGGCGGTCATTGCCTTTTCCGGCATGATCGGGCGCAGCGAGAATATCGCCATGGCCAAGGTGCTGGAAATTACGCTCATTCCATTCGAAATGGTCAACCTGAATGAATTCAGCGCGATCTGCCTGCTGGACAGCCAGCCGGGGACCGGCAACAACTCCCTGCCGCCCGATTACCGGGTCGATATCGTCATCGATCATCACCCGCTGCGTGAAGCCACCCAAAAATGCCGCTGGGCCGATATCCGCGCTGATTATGGTGTGACCGCCACAATTCTGTACGAATACCTGGTGGCGCAACAGATTCACATCGGCACCAAACTGGCTACCGCCCTGTTCTACGCCATCAAATCCGAAACCCAGGATCTGGGACGGGAGGCGAACCAGCCCGACCGGGACGCCTATCTTCGGCTTTTCCCCGTGGCAAACAAGCGGCTTTTATATGAAATCACCTATCCCAAACTGCCGGTGGAGCACTTTCGGACCATACACAACGGGGTTGAAAACACGACGATCTACGGGAAGCTGGCGGTGGTGAATCTGCGGTCGATCTGCTTTCCCGAAGTGGTCTCGGAGATCGCCGACTATCTGATCCGGCTGGAAGGGATCGAGACCGTGTTGAGCATGGGGCATTATAATGATCAGGCAATACTCTCCATCCGCACCACAAGCACACTCCTCAATGCGGGTGAAATCATCAAACGGTTGGTGGCCGGCAAGGGGGTCGGCGGTGGGCACGGTATGATGGCCGGCGGCATACTGATGAATGTGCCGTTCACTCCCGCCGCGCTGCAGGAGGTCGAGGCGTTCCTGACCAGCAGACTGCGGGAGGAACTCTCCATCGGCGATGTTATTCCCGAGCGGCTGATCGCAACCCGACAGCCACCCCACGTTGGGCATCATCCGGGATAAAAATCAGTCTTGCCACTCGTTTTGCTGATTGCCCTGCCCCGATATTTCAGCTACTATGCCGAAAATTTTTTCACTCATTAAAAGGAGTTCCCATGCCTGCTACCGCCCGCCACATCCTCGTGGCGACAGAAGCCCAATGCCTGCAGCTCAAGGCCGAGATCGAAGCTGGAGCCGATTTCGCCGAAGTAGCCAAACACAAATCCTCCTGCCCTTCAAGAATGCAGGGGGGAGATCTCGGTGCTTTCAGCACCGGCCAGATGGTCAAGGAGTTCGATGAAGCCGTATTCTCCGGCGAGCTCAACAAACTGCTCGGACCTGTCAAGACCCAGTTCGGTTACCACCTGATCGAGGTGACCAGCCGATGGTAGCAACATCAGAAACAACTGAGGAGCTGACCGGACTCGACATGGCGCTGAAAACCTTGCGCCTGGATGTGGAGGATGCCAAACGTCAGTCGAATTTTTACGATCTCTTTCTCAACACCACCTTTTGCGTTCCGACGCTTGATCAACAGCAGCTCGACGGAGCAGCGACGGTTGAGGAAGGAGAGGTGCTCCCCCTGATCATCGAATCGGACGGGAACGATTACCTGATGCTGTTCGACAGCGAAGAGCGCCT
The DNA here is from genome assembly GCA_036732725.1 of Geobacteraceae bacterium. Classification (GTDB taxonomy): domain Bacteria; phylum Desulfobacterota; class Desulfuromonadia; order Geobacterales; family Pseudopelobacteraceae; genus CAIPTY01. The sequence continues at coordinate 28,909 of DAINBV010000020.1, forward strand.
CAAGACCTGGGCAGCCGATGATGTCAAATGGGTGGGAGTTCCGGGATACGTACTGGCCTCCACGACCATGCCGCCACTGCACTGGGCGCTGAACGTCGGCTGCGAGTACTCGAAACAGTTTCTTCCCGAAGAGATCGCCTGGCTGCGGGAGGTTGTGGAGCGCTGCAACGAAGCCGCGGAAGCCGAAGATCAGGCGAATCCCGGGCAATAATGACAAATCCCCCCGGATGCCACTGCATTCGGGGGGATTATGATGCTACAACAGCCAAAGGCGGCCACTCGGTCGCCTTTGGAATTTCTGATGTTCTCCACGCCAGCTTATTACAACTACTGTTTTCGGGTTCATAATCGTCCCGGAATAGTCCATACTCTCCCCCATGACAACCCTGCGACGCAACATACCGCTGCTCTACGCCTTTTCCTTCCTGCAGATGACCCTTTTCCCCATGGCGATCATCACCCTGTTCTGGAAGGAGCACATCGGCCTGTCACTCTCCCAGATTCTGCTGTTGCAGAGCATCTTCGCCGTGGCCATGGTGGTAATGGAGTACCCCTCCGGCTACATCAGCGACCGGATCGGCTACCGTACCGCCCTGACCGCGGCTTCCTTGCTCGGGGTGGCTGGCTGGGGGTACTACACCATGGCCACCTCATTCCGCGACGTGCTGATCGCCGAGGTGCTGCTCGGCATTTCCACATCCTTCATCAGTGGCACCGACAGCGCCCTGCTGTTCGAGTCGCTCAAGGAGCGCGGAAAAGAGGAGAGCTACGGCCGCTGCGAGGGGCGCTCCACCTTCTTCGGCCAGACCGGCGAGGCGGCCGGGGCGCTCTTTGCCGGCGTCCTCTACGCAAACTACCCGATCTCCCCCTTCCTGCTCCAGGTGGCGGTCTGGCTACTGGCGCTCGCCATCACCAGAGGGATCAGCGAACCGAAGCGGGAACCGCAACGCCACGGCAGCCATCTGGCCGGGGCAATCGCTTCGGCGCGCTACGTTTTCGTGGAGAACCGGCGCCTGCGGGTGACGGTCCTGCTCAGCATCGTGCTCGGACTTGCCTCCTTCTACCCGGTCTGGCTGATTCAGCCCTACATGCGGGACAACGGCGTGCCGATCGCCTCTTTCGGTCCGGTCTGGGCCGGCGCCAATCTGATCGTTGCCATCTTCGCCGTTTCGAGCCACCGGCTGCGGGGCCTGCTGGGTGATCGTGGGATGATCCTGCTGGTGGTGGCATTGGTCTGGGGTGGATACCTGGGACTGGGGGTGGCGACCGGGTTGTGGGGGTTCCTGTTCTACTACCTGCTGACGGCCATGCGGGGGATGCGGGGACCGTATCTGCTCCATGTGGCCCAGGGCGAGATTCCATCAAGCACCCGGGCCGGGATGCTCTCGCTGCAATCGCTCTGTTTCCGGCTACTGTTCGTCATCACCGGCCCGCTGGTGGGGCGCTATGCCGATGCCTTTGGTGTGGGGCAGACCTTCCGGCTGATCGGCTGGGTGTATCTCTTGATTTTGCCACCGCTGGTCTGGCTGTTCCTAAAGCATTTGCCACAGAGACACAGAGCCACAGAGATAAAAAATTAAGAGTTACGCATCGGTACTGGATTAATTACGCTCACTAATCGGGTTCTGGCAACATTCTGAAACTTTATGATTTCCTCTGTGTCTCTGTGACTCTGTGGCCCAACTGTCATTGTCAGGACAAACCGGCACACAACAATTTTTCCAGGCCTATTGAGCTGTCCATGTTCACCCTATACATCAGAGTTTCAATTTTTTTAGAGGCTTAAAAGTGCCGCAAGCTGGTGGATACCGTCCAGCTGCCAGCGGGCGGCGCGGAAATCGCCCCCCCGGTTCATGTCGCCGGGAATCGCCGCCACGGCCAGTCCGGCCCGGGCGGCGGAGGTAACACCCCGCTCCGAATCCTCGATTGCCAGACAGCGGCACGGGTCGAGTCCAGCGCGAACACAGGCGGTCAGGTACGGCTCCGGATCGGGCTTGGATGCGACGTAGTCCTCGCGGGTCAGGATAAAATCAAAATAGTCGAGCAGACCGCTGCTACGGTGCATCTGCATAAAATTTTCCCGGCGGCAGCTGGTTACAATCGCCATCGGTAACCGGCCATGCAGTTTTTCCAGAGTTTCCTGAACGCCCGGATAAACCCGCGACTCCTCCCCCAGCAGCCGGTAATAGAGCTCATCCCGAACCCGGCGCAGCTCGGCCTCATCGCCGTCAGCGGCAAGCTTGAGTACACTCTCTCCCTGACGCAGGGAAATCCGACAGAACTCCTGCAGGGAAAGTTCCACTCCCGCCTGGGCCAGCGCCTCGGCATTGGCCTGATAATAGAGCTGCTCGGTTTCCATCAGTACCCCGTCGTTATCCCAGAAAATCCCGTCAAACATGTTCACAGCTCCTCGCATGACAGATCAGGCACCGACACCAAAGCGGGCCATTGCCTCTGCCGGGGTAAGGCAGCGTAGCGTCGGTGGTCCATCAACAAAGGGGAGCACCTTCTCCCACAGGCGACCGTCGCCAGGATCGCGATACAATTCGGCCAGTTCTTCCCGGTTCTCCGCCAACTTTTCCAGCCGCGTGGCGGTCAGCCACTCCACCCGATCGGCAACCGCATCACCCATAACCTTGAGGCCAAGATCAAGCCACATGCCCACCAATTCCGTTTCTTCCGGTTTCAAATCCTTGAATATCATACACATCCTCTCACAGTATATGGGGGGAGAGAAACAGGCCATCTTCTCCCCCGCTCAATTTTCCAATCATCAGAACTGCATAGCAATCATTAGGCATAATATCAAGCGCAGAAACAGCGCTTCATAGAGACCTTCTGTACGGGGTTCACAATTTCGCGGGTCCGGGTGCCCCTTCCCCTACGCAGACAGAACCCCGTTCCCCTTTAAAAATGCCACGTGCCATGAGGCGTGCTGGGCCAGGAAATAGAGCCACTGATACATGTCCAGTTTCCCCAGGTTATACACCGACATGTGAAAACAACAGAGTCGCCCCTCACCGGCTGTCATCTGCCCCAGCAGTGACCGACAGCGGAGATGCTGGGCCGTGAGCAGTGACCGCACCTCGGCGACCGGCATGCTGCCGCCAGGGATCATGTGACCGGGCGGTTCCCAGGGAAAGGCGGTGTGATCGGCGATGGGGGCCAGGCACTGCAAGTCGCTCTCCCCCGGCGGAACCGGCTGGCTACGGGCCCGGCGCAGTGCGATGGCCACCCCCTTGGCGATGGTCAGCAACAGGAAGTGGTTGGCCAGGGAAATGTGCTCCAGGTGCTCGGCCATGCTCCAGGCATCAGGATAGGGCAGTCTATAGAGCAGCTGTTCCACGGGGCGGCTGCAGAGATCATCCAGCCGACAGAAGACCCGCTCAAGGGCATCATATACAATAGTGATCGTTGCCGGACTCTCCATGGCCGTTCCCTTGTTCCCGCCCCCTGACAGCATCAAAAAGGGGGCTCACCTTCGTATACACGTATACACGTATACAGGTATACATAATTGTCCCCCTCCTCGTAAGCCTCTATAGTAACGGAACCCCATACCGCACTTATGTTACGAGGACGTACATGTGTAAGAAGCTCTTTATTGCCGCAACCGGACAACACTGCGGAAAAACGACCATCAGTCTGTCGCTGATGCATCTGGCACTCAAACAGTATGCCCGGGTCGGTTACATCAAGCCGCTCGGCCCCAAATGCCAGGATTTCAACGGGCTCATTGTCGACAAGGATGCGGCGTTGATGGCTCGTGTTTTCGGCCAGGAAAAGCGGATCGCCCTGATGTCGCCACTGGTGCTGGCCAAAGGCGCCACCCGCCGGTTTCTGGATGGGGAGCAAACCACAGAATGGGCCACCGAACAGATCCGCTACGCGTGCCGTGAACTTGAATCCCAGTGTGACCTGATCTTGATCGAAGGCGCCGGCCATGGCGGTGTCGGCTCGGTCATCGGCCTGAACAATGCTGATATGGCACGCATGCTGGGAGCCCCGGTGCTGATGGTCGCCGGTGGCGGCATCGGTAATGTAATCGATTCGGTACGGATGAATCTGGCGCTGTATCAGCAGGAAGGGGTCAACGTCAAACTGCTGTTGGTCAACAAGATGCTCCCTGACAAGCGCCAGTCGTCGCTGGAATATCTGAAAAAATACTTTGCACCGAAAGGGATCAAGGTCAGCGGGGCATTTAACTATTCTTCGGTTCTGGCTGATCCGACACTGCAAAATCTCTCAAAATTGCTGGGTAAACCGCTGCAGGGGGATCAGAACCAGCGTCAAAGAATCATTCACCACGTCCAGTTGGGCGCGGCATCATCACAAAAGGTCATCGACAATCTCCAGGACTCAACCCTGTTGATCACCACCAGCTCGCGTGACGAACTGCTGGTCACCCTCTCTTCGCTCTATACCATCCCGGATTTTCAGCGCAAGATTGCCGGCATTGTCATCCCCGGCCACGCCCCGGTTTCCGCCATTACGCAACGCATCGTCGATGACAGCGGCATCCCGCACATCCGGGTCACCGAGACCACCGCCGAGGTTTTTTCCGCCCTGACCACCCACATTTCAAAGATTACTGCCGAGGATACGGAGAAGATTTCGCTGGTAACCAGCCAGGCAGAACAGGTGATTGATTTCGAACTCATCAAAAACATTCTGTAAAACACTCCTTGAATGCCTGCTTAGCAGAGCCCGTGCAGAGCAGCTTCGAAGGCCCGCACGGTTTTAGCCCGCCGCAGTTCTTTGAGCGGCTTTGCCAGCTCCGGATCATCCAGGTAGGCGATGATCTCCTTGACCTTGTTCAGCACCTGCGTATCGCCGCAAAACAGCTGGCCGTAGCGGCTCACAATCTCTCTCAGATAGCGGTCGAGCTCCCGTCTCCGTTCTTCCCGCCCCGGCTCACCGGTCACTTTGCCTCGCAGACGCAGGAACAGCGGAGGATCGGCAATCGCTCCTCTTCCCAGCATCAGCCCGGCAGCACCGGTCTCACCCAACACCCGTCCACCAGCGCTGGCACTGCGGATATCCCCGTTGGCAATTACCGGCAGCCGGGTCTCTCCCACCACCCGGGCGGTCACCCCCTGGTCGGCAACTCCGTCGTACTTCTGGACCACCGTGCGGGGATGCAGCACCAGAAAATCAACCCCGCTCGATTCGAAGAGCGGCAGCAGCGACAGGATTTGATCCGGATCGTCGTACCCGGCCCGGATCTTGACTGAGAAGGAACCGGCAATGGCATCCCGCAGAGCCGGGATAACCTCCGACAGATCGTCCGGATAGCGAAGCATTCCCCCGCCGGTCATGCCGCCCCCCATCCGGCCATAGGGGCACCCCATGTTGAGATTGAGGTGTGCAGCGCCGGCCTCCTGCGCGGCCCGGGCCGCCAGGACCAGCGCCTCACGACCATGCCCGACCAGCTGTACCACCAGCGGCACACCGTCCTGTTCGGAGGCAATATCCCGCAGGTCAACAGCGGTGAGCCCCGCTCCCGCCGGTGCACTGTTGACGCGCATGAACTCGGTAAAGATGACGTCGGGGCGGACATGTTCGATGAAATAGGCGCGCAAGGCCCGGTTGGTCAGTCCCTGCATCGGCGCCAGCATCAACGGTGTGGTTCCAGGTTGCCACGGGAGCATCGTCATAGCGTTGTCACCGTGTCCGGAGTTTTCCGAGCACTGGAGCGGACGGACTTTTCTCCAAGACCAAGCAGATATTTCGCCACCGGAATGCACTGAACCGTACTCCATAAGTGATTGTAGGAGGAGAGAATTTCGTAGAATTTAGTCGCTTGCACAACACACCACCGATACAGCTTGCATTTTGAGCCACACTATAACCGGTATACCGATGAGTCAAGCCTTTCCCCAAATTCAGCAGCCGAGGCTCGGCTGAAACGGGTCATGCTCAGTAGAGGTTTAAAGTGGGCAACAGAGTCGCAACAGTTTTCGCAACAGTAGAAAACAGAAAAGCCACCTATTTCTAGGTGGCTTTCTAAAATATCTACCGATATTAGGTGTTAAGTGGTGCCAGGGACGGAATCGAACCGCCGACACGAGGATTTTCAATTTTGTGTTCGATGAAAATAATCATATAATATCATTGTGTTGTGTGTGTTGTATTGTGACTGGTGTAGTCACTTCGATTTTTGTGTTACGCAATCAATATCCTGCCTTTAGCAATACGATATTCGATGACCCTGGCGATTTCGCCAAGGATTACCAAAGCCCCGAACGTACCACGATACTCATCGAACAGTTGCGTCGATTTGGCCTCAATGCTGTCCATCATCTTTACAAATGCTGACTTCACACTACGTATGTCTATACCGATCTCAGCCGCAAATTTGACAAGGGTATCTTGCGGGAGATAGCGTGCGTCAAGCTGACTACCCATCTTCATGGCGAACTTGTTGTTCAGACGCCTGTAGACTGCTGTACTGATGAGATCGTAAAACGGCGCCACCCTGACGAGTCCCTCATTGTACAGGAACGAGATGTTCTTGCCATGGGCGTCGGCGTTGCCGATGATGAAGTTGTAGATAGCCCAGTTGAGCAGATTGCTGGCATCGAGCAACGGTTCATCGCTCCATTCCTCAACCAGCTTGAAGCAATCACTGAACCCCGGGCCGCCCTCTTTCTCGTATTTTAACTCCGGTGGTAGGCCGAGCGCCTGGCAGAAATCCTCCTGATGCAGACGCACAATGTCGCCGGCAGCGGAACGCTTACGGTCGTAGCGTTCGACCATGAAGACATGCTTGCCGCCAATGGTGACAACCTGTGCCGCCGGGACCGGCAAACCGACCCGGGCGGCAAGCGTCATGCAGAACGTTTCATTGACGACGGTAGTATCAAGATGCGCTATGGCAGTCTTCAATATGTGAGAGGAGGGACTGGCACCTTCCGGGATGTAGTAGTTATCCCCATCGAAAAAGACCGGCAGCTTGCTCTGGACTCCGGCAAGCGAAAGCCTGACACCCTCCTCCCCAGCCAGGAATGGATGGCTCGGCAATTTGTCCAACTCATCAGAGAGCTCTGTTTCGGTGACATGCCGATAAGTACCGACCGTCTCGGGCTGGCCCTCGGAGGCATTGACCGAGATGGCGCCGGCACAGTCTCCGCCGATAGCTTCCAACATCCCGAACAGATTCTCTTTCGATATCCCGACCTGGTGCGCAACCTGGGTCAGCACGGCACCTTCAGGGAGGAGATTTGAGAAAAAAGCCCTGGTTGCATCGTCCCCGTATACTGTTGCACCCAGGGGCAGGAGCCGGGATATCGGTAAAGCACCAGGTAAAGCTCGATACTCGGCGCTGTATGAGAACTTCAGTAGCCGACCCTCACGCTCGAGGATGCCGGCCCTGGTGGAGTTGAGATATACTATGAGTTGACTCGTCACCATTTCAGCCTTTTAGCGGGTCTGCCGAGCGTGGAAAGATGTAGACATTCAGCCCCAACTTTCGAAGTACATGGAGGGTTTTGCCCAGTTCGGCCGTTTCCTTGCCGTTCTCAAGCTGTGAAAGAAACTTTGTGCCGACTTCCGACATGCCGGCAGCCATATCCTGACGGACACCGGTTTCTTTTCGTTTTGCGCGTATGATGCGCCCAATGTCTTCGGCTGTTGTTACCTTGCCGTATGTAGTTGTAGCGTCTTCCTTGATTTTCATACACACCCCATGTCCGTCCGGACAACTAATACTCAATCAAGCGTTGTATGCATGGAGTATATCCGTACGGTTATAATTATCTATTGGCAGTGTGGCCACCACTAAATACGTCCGTATGGACATACATTTACTGTCAGCAGGCTAATTGTCAACAACTATTTCCGTTCAGACATATTCTAACAATACTATGATAGTATCATCTCTGCTTGATACCGCGTGAAACCAATGTGACAATGTAGAATCAGGCACATTGTGGTGGGAACTTTATATATTCTGGTATACTTAAGATGACCACAACATCCACAATCCATTAGATTGAATGCCTATCAGGGGCAAGGAAGGCTATGTCCATGCATATCAAGATACTTCTTGCCGACAACCAAAAAGACATGCGCGAATGCCTTCGCTGTCTACTGGAGAAGTACGACGAGTTTGACGTAGCAGCCGAGGCCGACAGTGGTGAAAGCACAGTCGCCCTCGCGAGTAAATATAAACCGGACGTTGTCGTCATGGATGTCGCCATACCCGACATGAACGGCATCGAAGCTACCCGCCAGATCATCGCCAAGAGCCCTGGCACCAAGGTCATAGCCTTGTCGATGAACTTGGAAAAACACACGATAGTGGAGATGCTCAATGCCGGTACACGCGGATACCTGCTGAAAGAGAGAGCCAGAGAGGAACTGGTTGATGCTATCCATGAGGTAGTTGCCGGCAATACCTACCTGAGCCCACCTGTTTTGGGTGAGGTAATTGGAGAATATGTTCACAAACAACTTAGTGAAAAGACCCCTGTCTTTTCCATCCTCACGACCAGAGAACGGGAGGTTCTCCAACTCATAGCTGAAGGACGCAGCACCACCCAGATTGCCGCCGCTATGGTTATCAGCAAAAAAACCGTCGAAACGCACCGTCAGCACATCACGGAAAAGCTGAACATCAGAGGAATTGCCGATCTCACCAGATACGCCATCCGCGAAGGAATTACCCACCTTTAGCAGCACCAACCAACAGAGATATTCCCCGTGTCACCCAGAAAACACCACTCTCCATCAGTACTTTCCCTGATAGTAATAACCTCTCAGGAACTGTACTCTGTGAAATGTTGATAAGCTCAAAACTATTCGGTTTGTACTGTTTACCTGACAGACAGAGGACCGTTTGTATGCGATTTTAATAATCAGAGAATTCAGGATTCATTGTTTCATCGAGTTGAAGGGTGGAATTGGTATTGACAAATACATGAGTATGCCAGCGATAGACAGCGAACTGCGCCGCCGTGCGGAAGATCTTCTGAAGACTCAAATGTCTGAAGCGGTGTTACCTCAAAATGATAGGGAAACGCTGCGACTCCTTCATGAACTGCAGGTTCACCAAATCGAGTTGGAGATGCAGAACGAGGAGCTCAAAAACGCAAAGGACGAGCTAGAGTCGGTTTTGTTCAAGTACTCTGATCTCTACGATTTCGCTCCGGTAGGCTACTTTACTCTTGACCGAACCGGGATCATCAATTCTGTCAACCTGAGAGGCGCAAGCCTCGTGGGTGTCGCACGCGGACGGTTGCTAGGTCAGCGCTTCGAACGGCTAGTCGCGGACGAATATCGTCAAAAATTCAACGACTATCTCGGAACGGTTTTTACGACCCCGGATAAAACGGAATGCGAAGTAGCGCTCCGGAATGACGAAAACCGTCTGTTTATCGTATTGCTTGAAGCCATGGCCACCGTTTCGGGGCAGGAATGCGGCCTTGTCCTGAAGGACATCACAGACCGCAAACAGGCCGAGGAGTCATTGATAAAAAGCGAAAACCGTTATCACCGGATAACGGAGGGGCTTACGGATTACCTGTATACAGTGCGTATCGAAAACGGCCAAGCCATGGAAACAACCCAAAGCAATGCCTGTCTGAGAGTAACGGGTTACACCCAGGAAGAGTTTGTCTCCAACCCATTTCTCTGGATTCAGATGGTTGAACCGGAGGATCGCAACGTGGTAAAAGCTCGGGTGCGTCAGCTCCTGGCCGGGGTGGAGATCCCCCCCATGGATCATCGGATTATCCGTAAAGATGGCGAGATCCGCTGGGTTAGAGACACGACTATTATGTTCAAGGATGTACATGGAAACCTCATATCATACGACGGCTTGATTCAGGACATTACCGAACGCAAACAGGCCGAGGTTGACCTGCGCAGTTATGCAAGTCGCCTGATCGTAATGGAAGAGCAGCTCCGGTATAAAATTGCCACGGAGTTGCATGATGAAATCTGTCGCGATCTGACCGTGCTCGGTATGAATCTGTCTATCATCGGTGACGGAATAGCTGATTTAGTGCCGAAGAAACTTTCTGCCAGGGTCAATGCCTCGGCAAAATTAACCAAAGGAATGAGCCAAACCGTCAGAAGCATCATGGTCGGCCTCAGGCCGCCGGTGCTGGACGACTATGGCCTTCTGGCATCCCTGCGCTGGCACGCCGACCTGTTTTCAAAGCGTAACGGTATTGCGGTCAAATTTCAGCTTGAAGAACCCATTCCACGGTTTTTGCTGAAAAAGGAAACTGCACTGTTTCGCATAGTGCAAGAGTCGCTCATGAATGTTGTAAAACATGCCGCTACTCGGGCTGTGACAATCAAACTGAGGAGTGCCGACGGTATGCTCTGGATTGCAGTAGTTGATGAAGGAAATGGATATATGCCCGCAGTACCTTTGCATAATCCGAATGGCTGCGGATGGGGCATGCGAATCATGCGTGAACAAGCCGAGTTGCTGGGTGGGATTTTCCAGGTGATATCAACCCCCGGAAAAGGTACCACGATTTCAGTCACAATGCCTTTGGAGGATATATGACATGTCGGTAACGATCCTGATAGCAGATGACCACGCCATTGTAAGAGAAGGTTTACGGACGATTCTCGAGGCGCAAAGCGATATGGTCGTTGTCGGTGAAGCTGGGGATGGTTGCGAAGCGGTGGAAAAGGCCGAGTTGTTCAGGCCGGACATCATCATGATGGATATTTCCATGCCGGAATTGAGCGGGATCGATGCCACGCGCCAGATTCTCGCACGTATGCCTGCCACCAGGATCATCATGCTCTCCATGTATCACACCAATGAATACGTCATTCGTGCAATGAAAGCCGGGGCGCGGGGCTATATCCTCAAGGAGTCGGCCGGTTGCAGTGCCGTCAATGCGGTACGTGCGGTCATGCGGGGGCGTCAGTATTACGGTGAAGGCATTGTAGCGCCAAACATGAAAAAAACACCCTTTCCCATAACGCCACTCGACAGTCTGAGCCGTCGAGAGCGAGAAACCTTGCAGTTAGTGGTAGAAGGCAATACTAATGCAACAATCGCTGACATATTTCAGGTCTCTATCAAAAGTGTAGAAACGTATCGCAGCAGGCTTATGATGAAACTTGAGATCAGCAACGTTCCTTCCTTGGTTATATTTGCGCTGCAACACGGTGTCATCTCCCTTCCTTAAAACCGAGTCTCCTTTATAAAAAATTTAATTTTGTACAGTTTGCCTGACAGACAGGCATCTCAGGAACACATAATATTCTATTAACAATGCATTATTTTTGGTGTGCATACCTACTTTGGCATGGAGGTGAATAATGGCAAAATAATTGGGGGTTTGGAATCCCCGCAGGGGAGGCTGAATGATTCCCTGCCTTGTAAATAATACCTCTTCTGTAAATAGCAAACCTGGGGTAACCCAGCGACGCAAAACCACGGGTCCTCGACAGAGGATAGCCGGGTCGCCGAAAAGAGGGCGCACATTTAATTAGTACACGCCCTTCTTGTATTCCCAAGTTGGGCGTTTGTATTTAAACGCCCCAGACCAGACCAGCGCTATCGCTGGCCCCAAAGGGGGACGTTATGAAAGGGAACTTATTTATTGGTGCAGCTATTTTACTCTTAACTGGGTGCGCAAACTTTGGAGGCGTTAACTGGAATGAAGAAATAACCTCCACCCATTGGAGAGGCATTAATCCAGATCCGTCACCTGGTACAGTGTTTACTGCCTATCAAGGTAAACTGGTAACAAACACCCGTTTAAACGAGGCTGGTCTGGCAAAAATGGAATCTGAAGGTTGCCTGGGTTGCCATGTAAGTGACATGGGGGGGGTAACGCCATCTCTCACGGTAACACTTAGATATAAAGAAGACTCTTTCGCAGGATCAGGCCTGGCGTTGGCGAGAAAATAAGCCCTAGGGGGCCAAAAAGCTCCTGGCTGAGCCCATAAATTATTCATTGTACTGTTTCCCTGACAGACACTCCGGAAAATATACTCTACCGTCACAGCAATCTTCAGGGAAAGTTACTTCATCGCAAGGAGTATCTAGTGGATATCTCACGCAACCGCATGTTGCCGCAAGACTTGAAATCTTACTCCCGTATCGCCCGGAATAAAAACCTGATTGAGGGGGTGCGCACTATCGCAGCCGCGATTCTCATGGCAGCAATGTTTATGGTCGTCGTTTTTGCCGGCGTTTATTCTGATCCCGTCGACTACCCTGTGATAACGGTGAGTATGACGTTAGTCATCGCTCTGATTTACATCTTTGAGCCTCCCCAGCAAGAAGGTGACAATGAACCGTGAACTTGAACGTATGATTATGAATGCCGCTGATTTGCCAACAATACCCATTGTTGCGACAAAAGTCATGCAGTTGATAAATGTCGAGGGGACGACAGCTGAAGATGTCGCCAGGGTGGTAGCTTCAGATCCAGCAGTTACCGCCCGTGTACTCAAAATGACTAATTCGTCTTTCTGTGGCTGTCAACGCGAGATCCAGTCCTTGCAGCATGCAATCATGTTCCTAGGATTCAAAACCGTGAAAAGTCTTGTGGTTGCAGCTTCGTTTCAGCAGGTCTGCAATCCGTTCGGTCTTACAGAAAAAATGCTTTGGGAACATTCGTTTGGAGCCGATTGACAGCGCTTCACTGTAACTTTTGAACAGGACAAGAGTTTGTTTTATTGATGCGTAAGAAGGTTCAGAAAGTAATGATGTCAGCAAGCAGACGGGAGTCGTTTCGCATGAATTTTAATTGCAAACAGAGTTGGTCGCTCAAGACAAGAATGACCCTTTACACGATGGTTGTTTTTCTGATCAGCATCTGGTCGCTGTCGCTTTATGCAAGCTGGATGCTGCAAAAGGATATGGAACAGTTATCAGGCGAACAACAGTTATCGACGGTTTCGTATATTGGTACAAAGCTAAATGATGAGCTGATAACCAGATTGAGAGTCCTTGAAAAAATTGCCTCGGAAATCAATCCGGCCATGATGGGTAAAACGGCATCCTTGCAGGCACTACTGGATCAACACCAGATTCTTCAGATACTGTTCAATGATGGCGTCTTCGTCACCGGGAGTGATGGCATTGTGATTGCCGAAATACCACAGTCAGCAGGACGTATTGGACTGAATTTCATGGACAGGAAAAACATTTCTGTCTCGATTAAAGAGGGAAAACCGATGATCGGGCAGCCGGTCATGAGCAAGAGGCTGAATGCTCCGATTTTCAGTATATCGGTCCCAGTCCACGATACGAAAGGCAAGGTAATCGGCGTGTTGGCAGGAGTTATCAATCTTAATCTGCCCAGCTTTCTCGACGTGCTGACCAATAACCGTTATGGAAAGAGCGGCGGCTATCTGCTGGTGGATCCGCAACATCGGATGGTAGTCACGGCAACCGACAAGCGTCGCATCATGACACCGTCCGCCGCCCCAGGCGCCAGCCAGTTGACGGACCGTTTCATTAAGGGGTACGAGGGAACCGGAGTTTTTGTCAATTCACGTGGAGAGGAAGTGCTCGCCTCGGCCAAGCAAGTGCCGCTGGCTGGCTGGTATGTGGCCGCCTCGTTGCCCACCGCAGAAGCCTTTGCTCCTATTCACTCAATGCAACGACGTTTTTTACTGGTGACAATCTTTCTAAGCTTGTTTGCCGGTGGAATTACCTGGTGGGTGTTGCGACAAATGCTTTCACCGCTGGCTTCGGCCATGGACGCACTAGCCATCACCGCTACAGACGAGCCTCAGAGACTTCTGCCGATTGCGAGCAATGATGAAATCGGCCAACTCATCAACAGCTTCAATAATCTGCTGACTATCTTGGCGCAGCGGAATAATGACTTGCAGGAGGCGAATTTCAAATTCAGATCACTTTTCGACAAGAGTTCCATGGGGGTGGCATATCATGAGATTATTCGTGACGCTGCCGGGAAAGCGATAGATTATTTCTTTCATGATGTGAACGAAAGCTATGTAAAACTGACCGGCGTTGATCCAAAAGGCAAAACAGTTACACAAGCCTTCCCAGGAATTGAAAATGATCCATTTGACTGGATTGAAACCTTTGCACATGTTGCACGAACCGGGGAAACCATCCACTTCGAGCAGCATCTCCAGCTCAACAGTCGCTGGTACGATTGTATAGCTTACCAGTACAAGCCGGATTACTTTGTCGTGGTTATCCAGGAAATAAGCGAACGAATACAGGCGGAAGAAAAAAAACAGGAACTCGAACAGCAAATGCATCAGGCACAAAGACTGGAGAGCCTTGGCGTACTGGCAGGTGGTATCGCCCATGATTTCAACAACATTCTGGCGGTTATCAGCGGGTATTGCACTCTTATAAATCTGGATCATGAAGCAGCCGTGAGCTATATTTCTGATATTGAAAAAGCTGCTGAACGTGCAGCTGTGTTGTGCCGCCAGATGATGTCATACGCCGGAAAATCCGATTTGGTCATGACTCGGGTCAATGTGACGTTACTGGTGAATGACATGTCATATATGCTGAAAACAACCATCAACCAGAATGCGGTGATCAAACTCGACCTTGCACCTGAGATTCTGTTCATCATGGGCGATGATAGTCAGCTAAGCCAAATCGTCATGAATCTGATCATCAATGCAGCGGAGGCAATCGGTGAAGCGCAGGGGGAAATTCGAGTATCGCTTGCCAGGGTGCAGGTCAAGGCGAAGCAGGCCGACAAGGATCATCTCGGCGAGTTGATTACGCCCGGCTGCTATGCCTGCCTGGAGGTCTCCGACACCGGCTGCGGCATGGACGATGAAACCAGGCTGCGCATCTTTGAGCCGTTTTATACTACCAAATTTACCGGGCGTGGCCTGGGTATGTCGGCTGTACTCGGCATCATAACATCGCATCAGGGAGCTTTGCAGCTTTCCAGCCAGCCAGGCCAGGGTACAACCTTGAAAATTTACCTGCCTGTTCTGGACAGTGACCCGACAGAGGAAGAATCAATACAGCACCCCGTTCCCCTAGCGCCCTGGCAGGGGAGTGGCACGATACTGCTGGTAGAGGATGAAGACCAGACGCGCTTTATTACGTCTGTTATACTCAAAAAGTTCGGATTTTCAGTTATTGAGGCTGCGAATGGCAAGGAGGCACTGGAATTATATCAGAAGCATACCGCAGACATAACCGTTGTCATGACCGACATGGGCATGCCGGTTATGGATGGTTACAAGTTGTTTGGCGAGTTGAAAAAACTCGATACAACGCTGCCGATAATAATAACCAGCGGTTTTGGGGATACATTTGTCACCTCTCGCATAACCAGTGAGAATATAGCCGGATTAGTCATCAAGCCATACAAAATTGATCAGTTGAAACAGATATTGATAAATGTAGTCGGGGATTCATTTAGATATTCTGACACTATGTCACACCCTGATTCAGCTCAATTCCTGTGACAGCTTATGGAGCGCTCTGCGGACCGCAGCCAACTCCGCCCGTTCTCTCTGCGCTCTTTCCTCAGTGATCGTTTCTTGTGGTTCGGATTTATCTGTCTGTTCGGCACTACGCAATGCCTCGGCTTTCTCTCTCGCCTGACGCTCATATTCAGCCAGACGCATTTTTTCCTCGCATTCCTCTCGTCGATCTCTTTCCGCTCCAAGCAGATGTTCGAGACGAGTTAATCCGCTGGTGGCTTTTTCCCGCTCACTCCCCTCTTTCGACAATTGTCCGGCGACCACCGTCAATTGCTCCTGTAACTGCTGATTATGGAGCTGCTGATCGGCAAGTTTTCTCTCCAACAACAAGTATTTTCTCTGTAACAGCAGCAGTGCACTCTTGCCAAAAGCTGTATTGGATGAAGCTGACGGTGGGTGAGTGTGTCGTATCCTTGGCGGGCATTCCTTAAGTTGGTCCGTCAGTCGTAGCGACTTTCTTTCCGCCCTTTTTAGTTTAAGTTGTTCAAGGCGCAGTTTATGACTGACAGCCGCCAGCTCTTCTTCAAGCTCTTCTCTCAACAGCTGCTCGTCCATAAGCTGGATTTCCGCCAGCCCCAACTGCCTGAGTAACTCATCGGCGTCAAAAACTTTATGCCGGATCTCCTGATCATACAAAGCGCGTTTTTCAGGATCAGCAAGCACCTCATATGCCTCGTTAATCTTCTGCATGCGTAGCGTGGCATCGGTTGTTCCGTTGATGTCCGGATGATATTTTCGTGCCAGCCTTTTATAGGCTGCTTCGATTATTTCCAGCTCGGCGTCGGTGTGCAACTGAAGTATCGAGTAGTAATTTGCGGACATGGTTATGGTTACTGCTCCGATGATAAAAGTGTAAGTCTGGTTGCATTAAAGATCCCGGTCGCCGGAACAATCGCAGACATCATGCGGTCTCATCCGAAGGTTGTCAATCGGCATTGCTATTCAGTGTTGCCCCGCCGTCGCCCATCTCGATAAATATAATTATTTTGTACGGTATACCTGACAGACAGTGGTCCCGAATCCGGCTAATGTGCCCGAAAAGGAGCCATGACAATGTTCAATCCTAGCAAACAAAAAGTGACGTCGACTACCCTGAGAATTGATGGTCAGATCAATATCTCCAGCGTCGGCCGATTGCTCTTGCAGCTGTCGGCCTCTCTTGAACATTCTGACGAGGTGTGTATCGATCTTTCCGGCGTAACCGAAATCGACTTTGCCGGGCTGCAGTTGTTCTGTTCATGCCATCGCAGCTCATTATTTACCAGCAAGCGATACAGGATAACCGGTCAGGATCAGCCGGCTATTTGGGCTGCTGCCGCTGTAATCGGTAAGTTGCGCAAGTCAGGCTGCATTATTGATTCAAAACAGACCTGTATTTGGGTAGCGGGGGGGCATGAAGCGGTGAGAAGCACTCCTGGAATCGCCCTGGAGCCGTCATCTCAGTTCTACGCCTAAATTTGCACTCTGCTATCTACACTCTAAATATATTTTCATTTGTACTGTTTACCTGACAGACCCACAGCTCAATTTTCATTACTCTCTCTTTCACTGTTTCAGATTTTCATACATGTTGCCGCTCCGGCAGCACAACCCAAAGGAGATGACCCATGGCATTAGTAAAAAGAACAGCGACACAGGTCCAAACGGCTTCCACCGGTACTGACGTGAAAAATTCGGCTGTTGCCGCCCGCGAGGCCGAAGCTCAACGCAAGAAGGCCCGCACCCTGGCTAAACAGCAGCAGGCAGCCGAACGGATCGCTGCTGCCACGGGTCAGTTGTCCGCCGGCATCAATGAAGCCGCCTCTGCATCAGAGGAGTTGAAGCGCGCCTCCGATCAGATTGCCGCCGGCGCCGAGGAAGCCTCGGGCGCTGCCCAGGAATCGTTGGCTGCCCTTACCCAGGTTGGCGCCGCCATTAACCGCCAGTTGCAAAACGCCGATATCAGTCAGACCAAGGCTGAAGGTACACAGTCGCTGGTGGCCAAGACCAGTGCCGATATCGCGCTGATGGTGACCAATGTCGCCATTGCCGCCCAACGTCAGGCAGCCTCGGTGCAGTTGGTAGCAGAATTGGAAAAACAGGCCGCCAACATTGGCGACATCATCAAGGCGGTGGTCAGGATTGCCGATCAGACCAACCTGCTGGCCCTGAATGCCGCCATTGAAGCTGCCCGGGCCGGTAAACATGGCAAAGGCTTTGCCGTGGTAGCGGATGAGGTCAGGACCTTGGCTGAAACCTCCGAGAAGAGCGCCAAGCAGATTCAGGACCTGGTAGGCCAGATCCAGCAGGAGGTGAAGGTGATCGCCGAGGGGATCAGTGAATCAGCCAAATCAGTTGAGGCTGAGGTGGAAAACGGTAAGACCATTACCTTGCAATTGGAGCAGATCCGGCAGGACGCCATCGAGATCGTCAAAGCGGTGGCAGAGATTGCCACCGGAGCAGCACAGTCCAAAGTCGCGTCAGAGCAGGCTCTCAAGGGTTCCGAAGCGATTGCCGCCGCCGCCGAGGAACAGTCAGCTGCCGCCGAGGAGTCAAGCAAGACCGTAGCCGAGCAGTCCACGGCCCTGGCCCAATGTGAGCAGACCGCCAAAAGCCTTTCCGAGTTGACCGAAGACCTCAAAAACTCCACCGATGTGGCAAAGAGTGCTGAAGAAGTAGCTTCAGCCGCCGAAGAGCTTTCCTCCGCCGTATCGGAAATCAATCGTTCCGGCACCCAGATCATGGCTGCCATCGAGCAGATCCGTAAAGGGGCTGAAGTCCAGTCCTCCGCCTCCGAGGAGTCATCGGCCGCCATTACCCAGATCGAGAAGGGCACCGAGATCGCCCAGGCCCGCGCCACTGCCAGCGGCGATAAAATTCTCGCCATCAAGGGGCTGTTGGGCACCAACAAAGAGTCGATTGACGGCCTGATAACCGGCATTTCTTCATCCGCTACCGCCTCACGGGCCAGCATCAAGCAGATCAAGGATCTGGAACTGGTAGCACGGCGCATCGACAAGATCGTGGATGCCATCACCACCGTTTCGATCCAGACCAACATGCTGGCGGTGAACGGCTCGATTGAAGCGGCCCGCGCCGGTGAATTCGGCAAAGGCTTTGTCGTGGTTGCCACCGATATCCGTAACCTGGCCCATGATTCCGCCGAAAATGCCGACCGGATCAAGGACCTGGTCAAGGCGGTGCAGGATCAGATCGGCATGGTCGGGCGCGACCTGGACGAGATCGTGGCAACCGCCATCGGTGAAGTGGAAAAAGCCAAGGCCGCCACGGCCAACCTGGTACTGATTGAAACCGACATCGCCATAGTAGAGACCGGCGCCAAGGAGATTCTGGCAGCTTCCAACGAGATCGCCGCCGCCATCGGCCAGGTAAAAACAGGTATCGAACAGATTTCTGCCGCTGCCCAGGAAGCCGACAAGGCTTCTACCGAATCAGCCGCCGCTGCCAAGCAGCAGTCCCAGGGGGCCGAAGAACTGGCCGCTGCCATTGAAGAAATTGCCTCTCTTGCCGACGAACTGCAAGCAGCCTGATAGGAGTGTGACCAGATGACAAGGAAAAATCAGGATAAACAGGAAACTCCGGAACAAATGGCAGCAGAAGCCCCGGAAGAGCAGGATGTTCTGCAACAAGTAGGGGACGAAGTCCTTGAATTAGAGGATTCGGATACCCGCCAGTTTGTCACCTTTATTGCCGGAAACGAGGTCTTTGCCGTGGACATGGCCCCGGTACAGGAGATCATCCGGGTACCGGATGTGGTCAAGGTGCCACTGGCGCCGCTTACCCTGGAAGGGCTGGCCAATCTGCGCGGCAAGGTGCTCCCCATTATCTCCCTGCGCCGCATCTTCGGCTTCGATGAATGTGAATACAACGATTCGACCCGGGCCGTGGTGATCGACATCGGCCAGCCACTGGGATTTGTCGTCGATCGTGTAGCAAGTGTGGTGGGCGTAGAGTCGAGCAAGATCGAAGGAGTCGAGTCCATTCGCGGCACCGTCAATACGGATCTGCTCTCGGGACTAATCAAAGACGTTGGCGGGCACGCCATGATCATGGTGCTCGATTTTGCCAAACTGATTGCCCGGGAGTTTGCCGAAATTGCTGCTCTTGCCAAGAATACCGACCTGACCTCCAGCCGTGCTGATGGCACGGAGATGGATGATGACGATGCCGGCGATGAACTGCAGCTGGTAAGTTTTGAGGTGGCTGACCAGGAATATGCCATGGCCATCGAAGATGTGCAGGAGATCGTCCAGATACCGGAAGAGATCATCCATGTACCCCATTCTGATTCCCATGTCATGGGTATCATGACCCTGCGCAACCGTCTGTTGCCGCTGGTCAACCTGCGCCGCATGTTTGACCTCCCGAGCCGGGAGAATGACGACCATAGCCGCATCGTGGTTGTTTCGTTGGGGTCGTCGTCGGTCGGCGTGGTGATGGACAGCGTCAATGAAGTACTGCGCGTGGCCAAGTCCGATGTGGATGCCATGCCGGGGTTGCTGGCCCGTGATGGCGATCTGGGCGACATCTCTGAAATATGTCGTTTGGACAACGGCAAGCGGCTGGTTTCCATTATCTCCGCCAACAATCTGTTCCGGCATTCCGCCGTAAAGGAGGCTCTAACAACCGTGGAGACCTTGGAAGAAGATAACAGTAACAGGGAAAATGACCTTGATCCGGATGACATGACATCTGACGATGATGAGCAGGTGGTAGTGTTCCGGTTGGACAAGGAAGAGTTCGGGGTACCGATTGACAGCGTCCAGGAGATTGTCCGGGTGCCTGAAGAGCTGACCCATGTCCCCAAGGCACCGCCCTTTGTGGAGGGGGTCATCAACCTGCGCGGTTCGGTATTGCCGGTGATAGACCTGCGCCGTCGTCTGGGTATGCCGACGGTCGAACGTTCCGACCGGCAGCGGGTGATGGTGTTCCTGATTGCCGGCATGCGGACCGGCTTTATTGTCGATTCAGTGGCGGAAGTGCTCAAGATTCACAAGAGTGCTATCGAACCGGCGCCCCATCTTTCCGCTGAACAGGCCAACCTGATGTCGCGCATGGCCAATCTGGAAAAACAGAAACGGATGGTGCAGCTGATCGAGCCTGCCCATCTGATTGATAACAGTGATATGGCGAAACTGGCGCAGTTGGCCGCGTAAAATGTCTAACCCCCCTCAATCCCCCCTTATCAGGGGGGAAGCTTTAAGGTTCTCCCCCTGATAAGGGGGGACGTTTTAAGGCTCTCCCCTGATAAGGGGAGCGGGGAGGGGTTGGTGTTAGCCTTGGAGATTTAAACATGATCAAACTCCTTATAGTTGATGATTCCGCCCTGATGCGGCGCTTGTTGAATACGGTGTTTCTGGCTGAGGGCGATTTTATCATCCGTGCTGCGCATAATGGCAAGGAAGCGGTGGAACTGAACCGCGAGTTCGTGCCGGACGTGGTCACTCTGGACATCAATATGCCGGAGATGGACGGCATTACTGCTCTTTCGCTGATCATGGCAGAACGGCCGGTGCCGGTGGTGATGGTCTCGTCTTTGACTGAAAAGGGGGCACTGGCGACCTTTGAGGCGCTGCATCTTGGCGCTGTGGATTATATAACCAAACCGAGCGGGACGATTTCGTTATCCATTGACGAGATCAGCAAAACCCTGGTCAGCAAGGTTCGCGCTGCCGCCAGGGCCAAAGTCAAAGGCAAAACTGTCCGGGGGCTGGCCGAGCGTTTACGGGAAGAGCGGGAAAAACCGGCAGCACGTCCGACTACCATGCGACGCGGAATGAGTAAGGACGGTGTTGTGCTGATCGGCGTATCCACCGGTGGGCCCCGTACCCTGGAGGATATCCTGCCGCTGCTGCCGGCGGACTTTCCCTGGCCGGTATTGGTAGCCCAGCATATGCCTCCTTCGTTTACCCGCCCTTTTGCTGACCGTATGAATAATATGTGTCCGCTGACGGTGGTGGAAGCAGCCCAACCGATGCCGCTCGAAGCGGGGATGATCTACATAGGCAAAGGGGGAGCAGATATGGTGCTGGGGCGCCGCAACGGCATATTGACCGTGCTGGCCAGGCCGGAGAGCCGGGAATTCATGTGGCATCCGTCGGTGGAACTGATGGGACGTTCTGCCCTGGAATTTTGCGACCCAAAACATGTGATCGGGGTCATGCTGACCGGTATGGGCTATGACGGCGCCGACGCCTTTAGCGAAATAAAAAGGCTGGGCGGTCGTACCATTGCCGAATCCGAGGAATCTGCCGTGGTCTTCGGTATGCCGGCGGAACTGATCAGTCGTGGCGGAGCCAGTCTGGTGATGACCGCTGAAAAAGTGGCCAAGCAGCTTATCACCTGGGTCTCGTACTAAAAGCAATTATGAAAATTATGAAGGCTGAAGGATGAAGTAAGTTCATTTGCAACTATTCAGCACCGACATAACTCCCCCTGTCCCCCTCTTAACTTAAGAGGGGGGACGCGAATGGCAAACCCGTTGGCAACTTTATGGGCGTCCATCGTAGCGTACCTCCCCTTAATTAAGGGGAGGACAGGAGGGGTTATGAATTCAAAGAGGATTCTCCCATGCCATTCATAAAACAGCAGCCAACAAAAATAATAGAACAGTGTGAGCGCAAGCAGGATCGAGATTGCACCAGTCTGGAACTGCAGCTTTCCGACCCCAGCCCGGCCGCCAGGCGTTGGGCGGCGCGGGATCTGGCCGAGTGTCCCGATGCAACCGCCGCACTAATCGAACAGTTACAGCGTGAGCAGGACAGCTCGGTTCGTGAAATAATCCTGACCACCCTCACGCATCTGGGTGATGAGGAGGCGGTGGCCGGCCTGGTGAACTGTCTGCGCAGCGAGGATGCGAGCCTGCGCAACGAGGCGATTGAGGCGATGAAGCTGTTGCCTGACGAAGTGGCGCCGATCATGGGGCAGCTCCTCAAAGACGCTGATCCGGATGTGCGCATTTTTGCGGTGAACGTTCTCGAATCGCTGCGGCATGAGCAGGTCGAGGAGTGGCTGAATGAAGTCATCGAGCACGATTCCCATGTCAATGTCTGCGCTACGGCGGTGGATCTGCTGGGGGAAGTCGGGACCTCTTATTCGTGGGAAGCCCTGGAAAAGCTGAAAGCGCGCTTTCCGGATGAACCGTACATTCACTTTGCGACCGACCTGGCGCTAAAGCGCATCAGCGCCTCCTGACGCGTCATGACCACTAAACCTATCAGTCAGGAAGATTTCCTGAAATTCCGGGAGTTCTTTTACCGCAAAACCGGTATCCAGTTTGAAGATTCGAAACGCTATTTTGTGGACAAGCGTCTGATCGAGCGTATCGAGGCGACCGATTCCGGCAATTTCCGCAACTATTTTATCACTCTTCGTTTTGAAACGACTGGTGAAGAGCTTCAGATCCTGACTAACCTGATGACAGTCAATGAGACCTATTTTTTTCGTGAGGAATACCAGTTCAAATGCCTGGTTAACTCGATCCTGCCTGAGATAACAGCGCGAAAGAAAGATAACTGCCCACTCCGAATCTGGTCGATGCCTTCCTCGTCAGGTGAGGAAGCGTACTCGATCGCCATGTACCTGCTGGAATACTGGCCCGGCATCAACCAGTGGGATGTGGAAATCATCTCATCCGATATTGATACCAGCATCCTTACCAAGGCACGTCTCGGGAAATATTCAGACAGGTCGATCAAGAATCTGCCAAAGATTCTGCTTAACAAATACTTCCGTCACAACGGTGAGGACTACCAGATCTGCGACGATTTGCGAAATGCGGTCGAATTCACCAGAGTAAATTTGATGAAGCCGACGGAAGTGCGTGGTTATCGGGATTTTGACGTAATCTTCTGCCGAAATCTTCTGATCTATTTTGATGACCTGTCCCGGCGTCAGGCCGCTGATACTTTTTTTGATGCGCTGAACCCCGGTGGGTTTCTCTGCCTCGGACATTCGGAATCTATGAGCCGCATCTCTTCACTTTACCAGGTCCGCAAATTCTCGGATTCTGTGGTGTACCAAAAATCCAAGGGGGCTCAATGAAGCGAATCTTGATCGTTGATGATGCTGCTACCATGCGCATGTATTACCGCAACATACTTGAAGGGGCCGGCTATCAGGTCGATGAAGCGGTCAATGGTATCGAAGCCATGGAGAAATCGCTTGAGGAGCCCTTTGAGCTGTATATCGTTGATGTCAATATGCCTAAACAGGACGGTTACAGCTTTATGAGCGAGCTGCGCAGCCGGGACATTTTCCAGGCTCCGGCGCTGATGGTATCCACCGAAGCTGCTGCCAGTGACAGGACACGGGCCTACGCGGCGGGAGCCAATCTCTATCTCGTCAAACCTGTCAAGCCGGACGAGTTGCTGACCAATTGCCGCTTGTTGCTCGGGGAGGTCAAACCGTGAATCAATTGCTCGAACAATTTATTTCCGAATCCCGAGAGTCGCTGCAGGGTATCGGTGAAAAGCTGATGCAGCTGGAGAAAGAGCCGGCCAGCAGCGAGCTGATGACGGAGCTGTTCCGCTTTGTCCATACCTTGAAAGGGAACAGCGGCCTGTTCGATCTGCCTGAATTGACCAGGGTGCTGCATGCGGGCGAGGATTTGATGGATGCCGTGCGCAACGGAGAAGTTGCCTATTCTCCTCTTCTGGCTGACCGGCTGCTGGATGCCATGGATTTTGTCGGCATGCTCTGTGACGAGATTGAAAAGCACGGGAGCACGGACGCGAAGCACGTTGACAATTCCGTCCGTCTGGCTGCGGAGTTGCGCCAGCTGATTGTCGTGATGATCGTACGCAGCGAAGGTGCCGAGTGCGAAGTGGTGGGAGTAGTGCCGATCGTAACGGTTGCTGATAATCCCGCCATGCTGCTACCGCTGGCAGATCTACCGGAAAAGATCAGGATGACGGCCTACCGTGCTGCCATTTCAGGTGAACCTCTGCACTGGATTGCCTACCGTCCGGGTGAAGATTGCTTTTTTCAGGGAGACGACCCCTTTTACCAGTCACGCCAGACTCCCGGGATCCTCTGGGGCGGCATAGAGGCGCGCCATCCCTGGTCAAAACTTGCCGAACTGGATCCCTACTGCTGTGTGCTTGATTTCAAAGTTCTCAGCACAGCGCCCCTTGAGGAACTTCAGGAATACTACCGCTACGTGCCGGATCAGGTACGGATCATCCCGGTACCCGCTCATTTTCTGATTCTGCCGCAGGGGGACCCCAATGGCGGTCCGGTGTATGAGGACTTTGTGTGCGACGCTCTGGCACTTTTGCAATCCGGCAACATGGCCGGATTGATCCGCGCCACACGAAGCATGCTGGAGTTGTCGAATTCGGAGCTGTGGCTTTCCGCTGCGCTGCGCTGGTTGCTGCTGGTGACAGAACATGAACCGGACAACGTCGTTGTGCCGGAGGTTATCATCGTTTCACTGCGCACTCTAAAGCCGCCAGCCTGGCACGAACATGCCGCCTCTGTGTCCGTACAATCAGGAGAGCCGGGAACGCCGCGACTCAAACAAGTCAATCACCCTCCTGAGGTGACCGCAATTATTGCGGCACAGCGTGAAATACTCTCCATGCCGAACGATGTTGCCTGGTTGGCAGGCCGGATCAAATCGGTAGCGGCCTCATTGTCCGGCTGCCTGCAGGCGATCGTTTCAACCGAACTCATGTCAAACATGGAAGTTGCGCTGGATGAAGCTCTTGAACTGGGGGCGTCGTTACCGCTTCTCGCCTGGATTGACAGTCACTTTGAACATTCAGTTACATCCGACCGGCCCGATCAGTCGGATCTGACTGATCGGGCCGATCTATCTGTGACCGCTGCACAACCACAGCCGGATGCCGGAGTCAAGTATGGGCGTCGCTCCGACGATGCCTATGTCGGACCCAAGAGCATCAAGGTCGATCAGGCCAAGATCGACCGCCTGATGAATCTTATCGGCGAAATGGTGGTGGCAAAGAACGCCCTGCCCTATCTGGCTGGACGTGCCGAGACCGTCTTTGGTGTGCGGGATCTTTCCCGTGAAATCAAGTCTCAGTACGCTGTCATCAATCGGATCGCCGAGGAAATGCAGGATTCCATCATGCAGGTCCGCATGATGCCGGTTTCCTTTGTATTCCAGCGTTTTCCCCGCCTGGTGCGTGATACGTCAAACAAGCTGGGCAAGGAAGTCAACCTGGTTCTGGAAGGTGAGGAAACCGAAGCCGACAAGAATGTCATTGAATCGCTGGGCGACCCACTGGTGCATATTGTCAGGAACAGCCTGGATCATGGCATCGAAATGCCGGATGTGCGACGTGCCCAGGGCAAACCAGCCGCAGGCACCATTGTTATCCGCGCAACCCAGGAAGCGGACCGGGTAGTGATAGAAATCAGGGACGATGGCAAGGGTATCGATCCTGAAGTTATCAAGCGCCTGGCATACGAGAAGGGGATTATTGACGAGGATCGACGGGAACGGATCAGCGATCAGGAAGCCGTAAATCTGGTCTTTGCCGCCGGTTTTTCAACGGCCGAAGTTGTTTCCGATCTCTCGGGGCGCGGCGTTGGCATGGATGTGGTCAGGACTGCCATAGAGAAGGTCAACGGCACCATCCATCTGGAGAGCGAGAAGGGCAAAGGCACCTGCCTGCGCCTCTCCTTGCCACTTTCCATGGCGGTAACCAACGTCATGATTGTCGAATCGAACAACCAGATCTTTGGTGTGCCGATGGGGATTGTTGTGGAAACGGTACGGATTGCGCGCACCGATATTCGGACCATAAAGAAGAATCAAGCCACTGTGCTGCGCGGACGGATTGTGCCGCTCAAATCCCTGAATGTGTTACTGGGGCAGCACGTTCCTCCCAAGGCTAATCAAGAGAATGAACTGGCGGTGTTAATTGTCACCCTTGGTGGCGAATCAGTCGGTATTTTTGTCGATGACTTCCGTGAAACCGTGGATATCATCTTGAAGCCGATGACAGGTGTGTTGGCGGGGCTTGCAGCATACTCCGGTTCCGCCCTGCTTGGTGACGGTTCGGTGCTGATGGTGCTTGATATGAAGGAGATTATCTGATGTCGATTACATTCAAGAAAGATCGTGCTGTTTTTTGTGACATGGCGGAGGGCGAGGACGCAGAGAGTTTGCTGGAGTGGCTGCAAAATCATCCGAAGGGGAAAATCGACCTCTCCGAATGTTCCCATCTGCACCCGGCCAATCTGCAGGTATTGATGGCGGCCAAGCGCTCGATATTTGCCAGACCGAAGGACAAACTATTGGCTGACTGGCTGGATACGGCATTGAAGCCGGCATAGGGAGAACAACATGGCAAAGACCATCATGGTGGTAGATGATTCTGCAACAATGAGAATGAGCCTCAAATCAGCGCTGGAGCTGAGCGGATTCAAAGTTGAATGCGCGGGGGACGGGCTTCTGGCTCTCACTCAGCTGAAGGGTGGCGTTAAACCTGACCTGATCATTACCGATATCAACATGCCTAATATGGGAGGACTGGAGTTCATAAAAAACCTCCGCACCCTCCCCGGTTTCCGTTTTATTCCGGTCTTGGCGCTCACCACCGAGAGCCAGCAGGAGAAGAAGGACGAGGCCAAAAAGTACGGGGCCACCGGCTGGCTGGTAAAGCCTGTGGCCGGTCCCGACCTGATCAAGGTTATCAAACAGGTATTGCCAGGAGCATAAGCCATGAAAATCGATTTAAACCTTCCAGGCAAAATTTTTGATTCCCCTAACAAGCTTTCACGAATACTGGCAGCCATGCTGTGCGGTATGGCGGTGGTGTCGGTCTGTATCTATTTTTTGCATCCCTGGGTCATCAGACTGATTCCTCTGTCCACGGAACTTGACGTGGCTTTGACCGGCGCATTGGCCTCATTTTCAACCTTTGCGTTGGTTGCTCTGATCTACCGCAAGCATCTTTTGAATATCACTCACGACACCCTCTGCACCCATGGTCACTGTTCGGCCCAGCATATATTTATCAGGGAAAACTACCTGAAGACCGTCTCAGATCTTTCTCAGTATAACGCCGTGCTTGGCAATCAGTTGCGGGAGGCGATCGGCCAGACGGAGACTGCCGTGCTGGGGGTGGTCGGAAGAATGGTAACGATTCATGAGAAAACCAGTTCCCAGGTAGACCTGATCGGCTCATCTTCCGAAAAAAGCAGTGAGTTGATAACCGTTACCCATGAGCAGGTCCATAAAAATCAACAGGTGATTCAGGCTCTGAATGACTTTTCTGACAGCCAGAGCGAATTGTTAAAAGATAATCTCACGCGAATTCAAAAGTTATCGGATGAGATGGAGCTGATGCGACCGATGGTGGATGACATTGCCGAAATTGCCGATAGAACCAATCTGTTGGCCTTGAACGCGGCAATAGAAGCAGCTCGTGCCGGAGATGCCGGCAGAGGATTTGCGGTTGTGGCCGATGAAGTGCGCCGACTCTCCAACCAGTCCAACAAAGCAGCCAAGGAGATCGCCGACAGAATCAAGCGGGTTACCGGACAGGCACAAATTGAGACCGAAAATGCCAGGAAAACGATTGCCAGTAATGAGGATTCACACAAGTTTACCACTCTGGCAGATAATTTGTCGGGCATTGAAGTTCGCTTCAAAAGCGCATCTGGTCATCTTGAAGAGATGATTAAAGGTATTGATGAGGCCAACCGGATAATTGTGGAAGAGGTATCAATTGTGCTGGGTGAAATACAGTTTCAGGATGTGCTGCGGCAGCGCCTGGAGCATGTCAATAACGGCCTTGACTACCAGACCAACTTTGCACAGCAGACATTGCTCTGGTTGGAAGGCACGGGAGAAACGCCCGCCAAGCAACTGAGTGAACATCTGGACGAGCTGAAGAATAAGTATGTCATGCAGGAACAACTGTCGGCCCACAATGCGATCCTGGGAGTAACGTCATCGGCAGCGGGCGGTTCCGGCATGAAAATCGAGTTGTTCTGATGAGCGGCCACGCTGAAATAATTGTCGTAACCAATCGCAAAGGCGGCACCGGTAAATCAACTACTTCGGTCAATCTCGCGGCGGAATTTGCTGCGCAAGGTAAACGGGTATTGCTGATAGATATGGATTCCCAGAGTCATTGTGCCGTGGGAGTTGATGTCGCCCCGCCAAGGAATGCCCCCACGGTTCACAGCCTCTTCCTGTTTGATACGTTCCTGCTTAGCGAGGCCGTATATCCGACTGCCTGGCCCAACCTTGATCTTGTTCCCGCCAATCCCCTCTTTGAACACGGTTCCGGCAGTGGTGACCATACCCGTCTTGCCAGGGCACTGCACGACGAAGGGCTGACGGAACAGTATGACGTTATATTCATAGACACCCCACCCTCACTTGATAATCTGCTGATGAATGCCCTCTTTGCAGCCGGAAGGGTTTTGGTTCCCTTTGTTCCCCATCACCTGTCCGGAGAAGGAATACGCAATCTGGCACGGGTACTCTTCCGGGTGGCATCAGGCCCGAATCCTGAGCTTAAATTACTGGCACTCCTACCGATCATGCAGGATCGCCGCATTGGACAACACCGTAGCGTCACAGACGGGGTGTCACGTCAATTCGGCCAGGGCAGGCTGCTATCAGGAATTCGCACCGACATAAAACTGGCCGAATCCTTTGCCCATCGTCAGCCTGTTCGGTCCTATATGCCCGGCTGCCGAGGCGCCGAAGATTATGCCGTGGCGGCATGTGAAATCGGTGAACGTTTGGCAGCGCTATCTCGGATAAATTGAAACAGAAAAAGTACGACGAGGTAATTATGCGAATTTTATTTGCTCATAATGAGAAGACAGACAAAACCAGGTATTCGCAAACTCTCGGCAAATACGGATCTATTGATTATTTTACTAACGGACGGGACGCCATTCTTTCTTTTGTCAATGGCTTTCAATTGGGAAATCGTTATGACCTTCTTGTTATTGAGAATAATTTGAAGCAACTTGATGGCTTGGAAACGCTCGTAATGATTCGTAAGTATGAGCTGCAACATCCAATGTTCCACAAAAAAGCAGTAGTGGTATTCAGTTCCGAAGATCAGTACTGCAAACGCTCGTACGAAACGCGACTTGGTGCAGACGAACGGATCACGTTTCAAAGCAATCCTGTGACATTCACGCTCCTTGAGTGTATCGCGAAAAAAATTATCACTGAAAACTCAAGGAAAGCTACTTCGGGTTTGGCCCGGTATAAACGACCGGTAAACATGCTGGCTTGATCACTGTGATTTCATTTCAAAGAGGTGAATCTGGCAATCCCACTACATGGTGCTTGCTGTGCGCCAACAGATTTATGCCGTGGCGGCCAGGGAAATTAGTGAGCGGTTGGGCGGCGCAGTGCGAATTCCCAACGACTCGGTAATTATCGCGAGGAGCGATATGAGCATTTATTCCGAAGATGCATTGGAATCACGAAAGGCGCGGATTATTGTCGTAGACGATGAACCGGAGATACTCGATAGTTTGCGTCTGATGTTAGCGTACAGCGGGAACGATGTCTTTTCGTTTACCAATGGTGCGGCAGCTCTGGAGGCTGTTGTCAGCGAACCGCCTGATATTATTCTGCTGGACATCTCCATGCCGGAAATGAATGGTTTTCAGGTATGTGAGCGGATCAAACAGCACCACAAACTCAAGGATATACCGGTCATCTTTTTAAGCGGCCTGAACATTACGGAAAACATGGTACGGGGATTTCATGCCGGAGGGGTGGATTTTATCACCAAACCGTTTCGTTTTGATGAGGTACAGGCCAGGATCGGCGCCCACATCAAACTGGGTCGGGCAGAAGCACTCCTGCGGATGCAGAATGAATATCTTGCGCAGATCGTCGAGGAACGCACCGTTGAACTGAAAAAGGACATTGAAGAACGGGAACGTGTCGAGCTAAGCCTGGCACAACAGATTACGGCTACCGGAGAGGCGTTTACCTATACCATCTATGCCCTTGCGAGGGCGGCCGAAGCGAATGACGAAGATACCGGCAACCACATCCTCAGGGTGGGTGAATTCTCGGCAATAATCGCTTCTCAGCTTGGACTTGATGGAAATTTTGTTCAAGACATACATCTTCAGTCTATACTGCACGACGTGGGGAAAATACACTCACATCCGGATATATTCAAAAAAGCGGGCAAATTGACGGAGGATGAGTTTGCGAAAATGAAGGAGCATACGTATTCCGGCACGATGATTATCGGTAAAAACGAAAAGCTGAGAATAGGGCGCAGCATCGCACTTACGCACCATGAAAAATGGGATGGTAGCGGCTATCCCCGCGGACTTGCCGGCGAACAGATACCGATAGAAGGGAGAATAACAGCCATTGCCGATATCTACGATGCGCTCAGAAGTCCTCGCTCCTACAAGGCGGCCTTTGACCATGATACGGCCTGCAGGATAATTACGGAGGGGGACGGCAGGACCATGCCTGAACATTTTGACCCTGAGGTCTTGAATGCCTTCAAGGAAACTGAAGGGCGGTTCGACAAATCTTACAGCAACTTAAAGGGATAATTTGGTTTATTGCAACGAATTGTCACCGCGCAAAACACAAAGAGGTGTACATCATGAAATGCCTGATAGTTGAGGACGATCCCGTTTCCAGTCTGGTACTGGAGCAGATGATTTCCCGGTATGGCGATTTTGACGTTGTTGATAACGGCACAAAGGCAATCAATCAGTTCCGGCAGGCCTATGAAGCCAAGAGCCCCTACGACCTGATTCTAATGGACATAATGATGCCTGAAACCGATGGGCTGTTAGCAACGCTGGCAATCCGGGAACTGGAAACGCACATGAACATCCCTTTGGCGCAAAGGGTCAAGGTCATTATGACAACTTCCCTGGATGATCCCCGCACCGTCATGAAGTCACTCTACGAGTCGGACGCCAATTCGTATCTTGTCAAGCCAATCAGGTTACACAAGCTTGAGGATGAGCTGCGCACGTTGAAACTGATTCCATAAAAGGAAGCTCCCATGCTGACGGATAACTCCAATGCCACATACATCCTGATTGTTGAGGACGACAGCAGTCACGCGGGGTTTATTCAGCGCGCTCTTGAAAGTGCCTCGGAAGAGTACCGCCTGGGGTTTGCCGGTACGATACGTGATGCAAAAAGCGCTATGAGACGTCACGCTCCCGATCTTGTGCTGACTGACTATCGCTTGCCTGATGGGGATGGCGGCGACTTAGTCGTCATGGCTGCCGAGTCGTGGCCGGTCATCATGATGACATCGCACGGAACTGAACAGATTGCCGTTGCGGCGCTGAAAAGTGGCGTCAATGATTACATCATAAAATCACCTGAAGCATTTAAAAACATCGCTCATACTATCAAGTACTCATTAATTGCCTGGGAATTGAAAGAGGCCCGCAGGCAGGCAGAAGAAGCGATACGGATGGAGCACACTTTTGCTCACTCCATGATTGACGGCCTCAGCTCACATATCTGTGTGATTGATGCAGAAGGAATCATAGTTGTGACCAATCGCACCTGGAATGCGTTTGCTGCTGAAAACAATGCAGTGGAAGGGACATGCGGTGAAGGTGCTGATTATTTGGCAGTTTGCCAAACAAGCGTGGAAGACGAGCAAGCGGATATTGATGAAATTGCCGCAGGTATCAGAGCTGTACTTAACGGAGTATTGCCGACATTTGCCAGGGAATATCCTTGCCATTCGCCTGAAGAGGAGCGCTGGTTCATCTGCCGGGTTGACCCATTTAAAGTTCACGCCAGAAATTATGCCGTGATTTCACATGAGAATATCACCGAACGGAAAATGGCCGAAATCGAGCTGCGTTACGCTAAGACCGAAGCAGAATCCGCCAACCGGGCCAAGAGCGAGTTCCTGGCCAACATGAGCCACGAAATCCGCACCCCCATGAACGGCGTCATCGGGATGACCGAACTCCTGAAGATGACGGATCTGACAACACAGCAGATGAACTATGTGAAAAACCTCGAACTGTCCGGCGATAACCTTCTCTCCCTGATCAACGATATCCTTGATCTTTCCAAGATCGAGGCTCGAAAGATTTTGATCGAATTTGAGGAATTCAGTCTGCATCACTGCATCAACGATGTCATCCAGATGCAAAAGCATATAATTTATGAAAAGGGACTTGCTCTTGAAGTGTATGTGGACACTAAGGCCCACCTTCACCTGGTGGGAGATCAGCTACGGCTCAAACAGATACTCCTCAACCTGCTGGGGAACGCCGTAAAGTTCACGACACAGGGGAGTATCACCATCTCGGCGCAGGTTCTGGAACGTAACAATAACGCCGTGCTTGTGCAGATCGCGGTACGCGATACCGGCATCGGCATCTCTGCCGAATCCCTTGAATATATCTTCATGCCGTTTGCCCAAGAGAACGGTTCCATAACACGCCGCTTCGGTGGTACGGGTCTTGGCCTGAGTATCAGCCGCAGCTTGACGGAACTCATGGGTGGCAGCATTACCGTCGAAAGCTCGCCAGGCGTCGGCAGCTGTTTCATGGTGATCCTTCCCTTGTTAGTTGCTCGAACGGATGTCACGGAGGATGACACCAATGAAGAAGCAGCGGTTACCTGGCTTAGGACGCCACTACGGATACTTTTTGTCGAGGATAATTCGATCAACGCCACAGTCGGGATGGCGCTGCTTGGCAAACTAGGGCACAACGTCGTGTCGGTGGAGAATGGTTTGGAATGCCTGGTAGCGCTGAAAAACGGCGCCTTTGATCTCGTGCTGATGGATATCCAGATGCCGGTTATGAATGGCGATGATGCCCTGCGGGAAATTCGCGAAAAGGAGCAGGGAACGTCCCTTCACCAGCCGGTGATTGCCCTGACCGCCTACGCTCTGCGCGGGGACAAGGAGAAATACCTGCAAAAAGGGTTTGACGGCTATCTGTCGAAACCATTCAAAACGGGCATGCTGATTTCCGAGATGAGGCGCGTGCTGGAAAGCAGCACATCACATAGCCTGGGTTGTGCAGAGTCAGAAGCGGTTCGCACGGAGCAAGAAGTAATTCGGCGTGGGGACTGAAGTACTAGAAAAGAAACACTCCCGAAACCAGCCCCATCCGCAGTATTGATCCGCCCGAGCGTGTAAGTCACTATTTTTATTTCAGCAAAATTCTCTCCTTTGTTATTTACTCCTGTCCATAATCATCCCCCAAACATAAATACTTTTTCCTGTAATGCTTACCTGACAGACAGACACTTCAAGTACACCTAAAGTACTATCCATCCAAATGTGCAAGGTACTATGCTGGGTGACGACCTGCTAGTGATCGGCGCCCTGGCGGACTCGGTAGCGGGCAATGAGGATGTAGGCTTGCTCGAAAAGGGTACATGATTATGACCAGCCTGATAAAATACGGATTGTTGCTGTTGTTACTGCTGACATTTTCGGCTGTTCCGCCTGAAGGGCAGGCCGCTGATTTTGTACAAAAAGCCTCCGCTGGACAACGCCTGAAAGCGATTATCGAGGACAACTATCATCCCTACACGTTTATAAATGAACAAGGGAAACCGGACGGATTCAGTGTCGAAATAACAAGAGCCGTTGCCAAAACAATGGATCTTGAAATTGATATCCGGGCGGGTAAATGGGGTGTGGCAGTAAAAGGTCTGGAAACAGGACTGATAGATTTGATTCCTGTTATGGCGCCTTCCCCTGAACGGCAAAAGTCATTCAATTTTTCAGTGCCATATACCGTGGTTTACGATGCAATCTTTGTCAAAAAAGGGGCAACCAGCGTTCATTCGCTTAAGGAACTCTCCGGTAAAAAAGTCATCGTGACCAACAATGACCTGGCTCACAACTATCTTGTTTCGAGCGGTCTGGCTAAAACCATGACCATTGTTTATGCGGAATCGGGGCCGGAGGCGTTGCAGCTTCTTTCCGCCGGAAAGGGTGATGCTGCCATCATGCCGAAACTTATCGGTCTGCTGACGATAAAAAATCAAAACCTTACCGGCATTGACACATCGCCCCCGCTGGTTGATTCCTATAGTCGAGCGTGGAGTTTTGCCGTCAAGGCCGGCAATCAGGCGCTGCTGGAACGCCTCAATCAGGGGCTAAACATCATCAAAAACAGCGGAGAGTACGATGACATTTACAAAAAATGGTTCGGTGAACTTGAAGGCTCACGCATAAACAAGAAAGAAATCATCAAATACGCATCCTTTGGAGTACTTGTCCTGCTTGGTTTGATTCTCTGGAGTGTTGTGCTGAAACGACAGGTGAAAGCTAAAACCGCATATCTTGAGGCGGAGATAAAGCTGAGGATGCTGCGAGAAAAAGAGCTGCTTGTACGGAACGCCGAACTGGATCGCTTCACCTACACCGCATCTCACGACCTGAAGAGCCCACTGATCACTATCCAGAGTTATGCCGATATGATCGCGCTTGATCTGGACGCAGGCAATCATGCGCGTGCCAGAGATGATTTAAAGAGGATTGAGCGTGCGGCTGCAACGATGACAGACCTGCTCAATGACCTTCTGGAGTTGTCTCGTGTTGGCAAACAGATGAATGAGCCTTCTCGTATTGATATGAACCGATTGGTCAAGGATACATTGGGGCAATTGGCCGGTCTGCTTGAAGGGTCGTCGATTGAGGTCGTTATCAATCAGAATCTGCCGGAAATACGCGGTGACCGCAGGCGTATCTCCGTGGTGCTTCAGAACCTGATTGAAAACAGCATAAAATACATGGGAGATCAGGCAACACCGCGCCTGGAGATCGGCGCCAGAAACAACGGCCTGGAGTGCGTCTTTTTTGTCAGAGACAACGGCAAAGGGATCGAGCCGCATTTCCATGAAACCATCTTTGGCCTGTTCAACCAGCTGGATGCCAAAAGCGAAGGTACCGGGGTGGGGTTGGCGCTGGTCAAGCGGATCATTGAGATGCATGGCGGTCGGCTGTGGGTGGAGTCGGAAGGGGCGGGGAAAGGGAGCATGTTCTGTTTTGCGGTGCCTGAGTGCCATGAAACCGGGGTTTGAAGTCAGAGGATACGCGCATGAATAGCACTATCAAACGGAGTTGGTCGCTCAAATCAAAACTGACCATGTTCACGTCTGTCATTTTCCTGATTGGCATCTGGTCACTGGCGCTCTACTCCAGCCAGGTTTTGCACAGGGAGATGCTACAGCTGGCAAGTGAACAACAATTTTCGACAGCTTCCATAATTGCCGCAGATATCAATAATGAGTTGAAAACCCGATTTAGATCCCTTGAACAAATTGCATCAGAAATCGGTCCAGCCATGATGGCCAATTCGGCCTCCGTGCAGACACTTCTGGAAAAACGCCCGATACTGCTGTCAATCGGCTTTGAAAATTGACCCACCATCGGCGTCCAAAATTGACCCACCC
>DAINBV010000021.1:0-64704 GCA_036732725.1 Geobacteraceae bacterium
CCGCAAACACCATGGACATATCACGGTCGTATCGGAGCCGGGAGTTGGCACAACCTTCCAGGTCTACCTGCCGGCCAGCGACAAGCAGCTTCCCGCCGCCACCATTCCGGCAACGGAGAAGCATGCAGGTGAGGGTAAAATTCTGGTCATGGACGATGAAGAGCTGATTCGCAACGTAACCGGGGAGATGCTGTCGGAACTCGGCTATCAATCGGATTCGGTCGAAGATGGCGCCAGCGCCATCGAAAAATACCTGGCTGCCCGGGCAGCAGGGGCACCCTATGATGTGGTGATCATGGATCTGACGATTCCGGGTGGCATGGGAGGGGAGGCCGCCATCAAACAACTGCTGCAACTGGATCCGCAGGCCCGGGCCATTGCCGCCAGCGGCTACACCGACGGCCCGGTCATGTCGGAATTTGAAAAATACGGCTTCAAGGGGATTCTGGCCAAGCCGTTCCGTCTCGAACAATTCAGCTCTGTCCTGCAGAAGATCATGCATGACGACACCCTGGAAAAAGGCCGATAAATCAATCGATGCTGCCATCATTCTGAAAGCAGTATCCCCCCCCCAGAACAACCTTCAAATTCGTACTTCCCCACCCGATAACACCCGGCAACTCACTGCTGCTCCAGTGGAGAACTTCGAAAATTTCGATGTCGCACTCATTTCCCTGCAAATACGGCAGCAAAGTTGCATGAGAGCCCCTCGAAAGGAAGCGCCAATGGAACCACTTGACAGGGAGACGGCCAGCAAACTCTTCGATCATTATCGTAAACAGCGTGACGGCATTAGAAACTGTCCGGAAATGGGAACGATCTGCCTGATTTGTGGTTCAATTCACATCAAGGAGATGGATGACAAAGCAGGCAAGTTGATCTGCCGTAACTGCGGCTTCAGCTGGTACCGCTATGAATGTCCAACCTGCAGAGCAACCGTGGATGGCCGTGATAGCAGCAACCCCGGTTGCCATGTCTGTGGCCTGCGAATCTGTAGTTGCGGTGCCTGTGGGTGTGTGTTGAATGAAAAGAGAGTGCTGACAGGAGCAACGTTATGATGCAAGCACAAATAGGAAGTACGGTCACCATCAGTTACATCGGCACCCTGGACAACGGGCGCATCTTTCACAGCACCGACGAGCATGGTCCCCTGACCGTCACCATCGGTTCAGACCAGCTGTTTCCCGCCCTGGAGCAGTCGCTGATCGGGATGCGTACCGGAGAGGTAAAAAACATCGTGCTCGGCTGTGAGCAAGCCTACGGTCCCCGCCACCCGGAAAACATCATCTCCCTCGGCCGGCAGAATTTTCCTGTTGGAAAAGAGATCAAGGTTGGTCAAAAATTAAGCATTGAATTCAAGGGAGGGGTCAGCCGGACCATGATCGTCTGCAGGGTAAGCGACACGGAAGTGACCCTGGACGGCAATCACCCGCTGGCAGGATGCGACCTCACCTTTGCCCTCAGGCTTGACAAGATTGAATAACCGGGATTGGGGGAGATGTATGCCAACGGGCAAAAAAACGGATCGCTATGTTTCGTTTATCGGGATTGAAGGGGATAAAAACTCGCGGGAGCTGATGCTGATGTTGCGCCGGCATATCGATGATCCGCTCAAGTCCAACCGCTTCTGGGAGTTATTCCGGCTGAAACTGGAGCAGGTCGGGCAGGTGGATACCAAGGGAGGGCGCTGCCTGGATGAGCTGTTTCTTATCCATTCCTACATCAACAACATCAGGGAGCTGTTCGAGCTGTATGATGACCAGCCGGCACTGACACTGCTGGACCAGATCGAAACGGAAAGCTGCTGAGCGCCGCTGTCAGCGTTGTGCAGCCGACGCCGAAAGCTCCTGATTGCAGGTGGCAAGAAAATTCAGCCACAGCTGCCGGGCAATGCTACGGTACGAAGCTCCCATGCCTGAAAACTCCTCTACCAGCCGGTCTGACTGTTGTAAGGTTGTCGGATCCCAGGCACACCAGTCACGAATAATCGGCTCCGTCACCTCGGGATGAAACTGCACCCCCCAGGCACAGTTGCCGACCCGAAAGGCCTGGTTTGGGCACACGGCTGACGATGCCAGCAAGATTGCCCCCTCAGGCAGATCAAAACTGTCGTGATGCCACTGAAAGGTGGTAAAGCTTCCAGCCAACCGGTTGAAAAGCCGGTCCGCCACTCCAGCCGCGGTAAGCTCCACCGAAAGAGTCCCCAACTCTTCCCAGCGGTTGGAAACAACCGCACCCCCCAGGGCAGCGGCCAGCAGTTGCCCGCCGAGGCAGATGCCAAGACAGGGGATTTCCCGTTGCACAACCACACGGATCAACTGCTTCAGATCAGTTAAAAACGGGTATCTGTCATCATCATTGGCGCCCATGGCGCCACCCAATACAATCAGGGCGCCGAGCGAGGCGGCCTCGGGCAATGGCTCCCCCCGGTAGGGATGATGCACGACATACGGAACGTTCAGATCATGGCAAAGGTTGCCGGGGGGGACTTGTGGGTCATTCTGGATGATATGCAGCATGGTCGATTTCCACCTTGAACCTTAAAGCATTTGCCACAGAGGACACAGAGAACACAGAGTAAAATCAAACGGTTAACCCTGCTTCGCCACGTTAGGACCTCCCCCTTTGTAAAGGGGGATTGAGGGGGATTTGCTTTTGAATACGACAAAGCAGAATTAAAAACTTTATTAATTCAAGCTTTTTGTCAACGCGTCGTTATATATAACTCTGCAGCCTCGGTGACCCCTGTGGCTAGCCCGCCGTTTTTGTATTCTGGCTGATCACCACGAAACGGTCGTCCAGCCACGGTTCCAGCAACGGCCTGACCTCCTGCCACGCCAGACCGCCACCGCCGCACCCCGGGCAGGGCACCACGATCCGTTGCCACCCCGAACGATCCGCCAGCTCCCGCAATTCCCGGGCGGAACGTGCGATTATTCGCAGATCGGGAAGCGACCAGGCCGTTTCTTCCACCGGAAAGGTGACAATCCCGTTTCCCAGATCAAACACATGGTTACCCTGTTGTGCCAACAAGCTGCCGAGCTGCTCGGCAAGGCCCGGAACACGGACAGCGGCCTGGCGGGCAACCCCGCGCCCCATGATCGCCCGTTGATCCCTGGTCAGGGAACCGTTGCTGGTGATGGCAATCATGGCCGCGCCGGCATATTCCCAGATTTCTCCAACTACCTCAAGCATTCCCGTGCCGATCCGAGCAGATAATCATACACTTCCCCCCGCGTGGTGAGAAACCCGGGCATCTGGTTGAGAATGTCCTCCACCAGATGCAACACCTCCCCGTCAACGCTCGCCAGGTCATCCATGACAGCTGTCAGGATCGGCAACACGTCATACAGATCGTGACGGTTGAAGGGAGAGACATCGGGCAGACCGGCAAATTTCGGTTCATCCCGGTTGGCAATATCGCGCGGATATCTGAATTTGAGATCCGAGACCTTGATGATGATTGACATGATACCACCCCATTTCGCTCTATTCTAACGTACTAATGCCCGCCACACCCGCTGCCACAGCCACCGCCACAGCCACCAGGCTTGACGATATCGGCCGCCTTCGGCTTGTTACAGAGCTTGAGCGATTGCTTTTCAACCATCCAGACCTCGTTCTCCAGCTTCCCTTGCAGCTCGTTTTTCTTGAGCATCATCAGCACCCGCGTCTCGGTTGTTTCCAGCAATTGCGCCGCTTCTGTCACGGTTATGAACATTCCGCTTTCACACATGGTATCCCCCTTTTGATTGTCTGCACGTTGAGTATCTGCCCGGCTCCGTCCCGTAAACCTGATGCTACTCAGATTTACGGGACTCATTTAAGTATGCTGTAACACTTATTTTTTCGCAGCTAACCCCTCTAAATCTCCCCTTATCTAAGGGGAGACTTCAAGGCTTCCCCCCTGACAAGGGGGGACTGAGGGGGGTTGGTTTAGGCCGCCTTCGGTAGCGCCTCCCTATCCAGGTACAACGCCATTAATTCGCAATTGCTCAAATCCCGCTTGCGCCGGCATGAGAGCGCCCGGGTCCGCTCCAGCAAAGACTCCGCCATGGCACGGCTGAGCGTAATTCCCATGCTGCGGTAGCGTTCGATCAAACCGCCGGTGCCGGAATGCTTGCCGACCACGATACTGCGGGTCAATCCCACTTCCGCCGGGTCAAAACCTTCGTAGTTATGGGGATCCTTGATGACCCCATCGGCATGCAGCCCCGATTCGTGGGCAAACACCCGCTCACCGGTCACCGGCTTCGATACCGGCAGCGGACGCTGGGAGGCCTTGGCCACGAACAGCGACATCTCGCGGAAACGATGGGTATCGATTGCGGTTTCCACGCCACAGGCATGCTTGAGTCCCATCACCACCTCCTCCAGCGCCGCATTACCGGCCCGTTCTCCCAGACCGTTGATGGTCGTATTGACAAACCTGGCGCCGGCGCGGATCCCGGCGATGGCATTGGCGGTCGCCATTCCCAGATCGTTGTGGGTATGCACCTCGATCTCCACTTCCGGGACGGCCTTACGCAAGAAGGCCACCTTGTCGAACATGCCAAAGGGATCCATGATTCCCAGGGTATCGCAGAAACGGAAACGATCCCCCCCCATGGCACGAGTGATTTCCATCAGCTCCACCAGAAACTGCAGGTCAGCGCGGCTGGCATCCTCGCCGCCAACCGACACATACAGGCCGTGCTGTTTGGCAAAGCCGAGCGCCACCTTGAGCTGTTCCTTCACCGCACTGCGATCTTTTCGCAGTTTATGGGCAATCATCTGGTCGGAAACCGAGAGAGAGATATCCACCGCCTGCACACCACAGGCAAGACTTGCCTCAATTTCAGGCACTAGCGCCCGGTTCCAGGTAATCAAACGGGCAGCCAGTCCCAGATCAACCAACCCCTTGATCGAATCCTGTTCTTCCTTACCCATGGCAGGAATACCACACTCGATTTCCTGGACCCCGATCGAGTCAAGCATGCGGGCGATATTGATTTTTTCACGCTTGGAGAACACAACGCCGGCGGTCTGCTCGCCGTCCCGCAAGGTCGTGTCGTCGATAATCACTGTTGAGCTGTTCATGGTATGGCTCCTCTTCTCAAACGAAAAACGCCCCAACCCGGTACAAGGATTGCGGCGCCATTGCCGATTTCCAACTATTGACTCTGTCTATGCATCGATCATACCGACATTTAACTCCATGTTTTCCCGGTTGGCATGGCGGCCCCTCCACCCTCCCCTGCATTTCATCGGCAAAACGACAACGCAATCGCCCAACGCACTAAAAACAAGTAATAAAATTATCTTGACATTAATCACCACATTTAATATGCCTAATAAGTTAAAGTTGCTGCTTTTTGACCTGTTAAAACAAATAAATCGTTTCCCTACACAGCTGTTGACTCATATCCATCTCTACAGACCCCCATGATTCGAGGTAGACCATGCTTGCAAATTTGAAAATGAAAACCCAATTGATTGCAGCTTTCGGTATTGTTTTACTGCTACTGGCGCTGGTTGCCGGCATCGGCGTCTGGGGGGTCGGCAAACTGAAGTCTGAAGTAACCGGCATCGCGGGAGAAACCGATAAACTGGTGGAATATGCCCAACGTTCACGCGCCAATATCAACATGCTGCGGCGCTACGAAAAAGATCTGTTCATGAGCATCGGCGATGGCGGCAAAGTTGATGAGTACCAGAAAAAATGGTCCGACGCGCTGGAGCATTACTATAAACGTACCGCTGCCATGAAACAGCTGATGGAAGCCCAAAAGGACAAGGATGCCATTGTGGCAATTGATAAATCAGTCGCCAGCTATGCCGAAGGCTTCGGCAAGGTGTACCAACAGATCAAGTCCGGCGGAATCACCACCACCCAAGATGCCAATGCGGCCATCGGCGCCTACAAGGAAGCAACCCACAGCGCTGAATCCCAGATGATGGCACTGGCCGAACAGATCGACAAACAGAGCGAACAGAGCGTCAAGGAGGCGGTTAGCGATGGTCAAAAGGTGCAGGGGGTAATGCTGCTGCTGACAGCAGCAGCCCTGATTCTTTCTGCACTGCTGGCGCTGATTATTGTCCGCAGTATTATGAAAAAACTGGGGGGGGACCCGGCTGAGGTACTCCATATTGCCCAGGCAGTGGCGGCAGGTGACCTGACCGTGGCCGTCCGGGTGGCCAACAACGACCGGGAGAGCGTCATGGCGGCCATGCAGACCATGACCCACAACCTGCAAACAATTATCAACAAACTCTCCAGCACCTCATCCCAGGTCGCTGCCGCTGCCGGTCAGCTGA
The DNA here is from genome assembly GCA_036732725.1 of Geobacteraceae bacterium. Taxonomy (GTDB): domain Bacteria; phylum Desulfobacterota; class Desulfuromonadia; order Geobacterales; family Pseudopelobacteraceae; genus CAIPTY01. Next base: position 6,298 of record DAINBV010000021.1, read on the forward strand.
CCACTACTGCTGAAAATATCGCCGCCGGCGCCGAGGAAGTGGTGGCACAGACCACTACGGTGGCTACGGCCGGCGAAGAAATGTCGGCCACTTCGGGCGACATCGCCCAGAATTGCCAGATGGCGGCCGAAGGAGCCCAGCGGGCATCCCGCTCGGCTCAGAACGGCGCTGAAGTGGTGGAGCGAACCGTGCGGGTAATGGAACAGATTGCCGAGCGGGTGCAGGCCTCGGCCACCACCGTCGCCAGCCTGGGGGCACGCAGTGATCAGATCGGTGAAATAATCGGCACCATCGAGGATATTGCCGACCAGACCAACCTGTTGGCGCTGAATGCCGCCATCGAGGCTGCCCGGGCCGGCGAACAGGGACGCGGCTTTGCCGTGGTGGCTGATGAAGTGCGGGCCTTGGCAGAACGGACCACCCGGGCCACCAGGGAAATCAGTGAGATGATCAAGGCGATCCAGAGTGAAACCAAAGGGGCGGTTGATGCCATGGAACAGGGAGTCCAGCAGGTGGAGAACGGCACCATGGAGGCGGCCAAGTCAGGTGAGGCACTGCAGGATATTCTGCAGCAAGTGAACGATGTTGCCATGCAGGTCAACCAGATCGCCACCGCAGCCGAGGAACAGACTGCCACCACCAGTGAAATTTCCAGCAACATGATGAGGATCACCGAAGTAGTGCAACGAACTTCCCATGGCGCCCACGAGACCTCGACCGCAGCGGCCCAGCTGAACGGCAATGCCGTGGAACTGCAGCGATTGGTACAGCAGTTCACACTGTAGATTGTTTTACACATCTGCTCCATGCGATAGACCTCCGTGGCTTTTAAAAACCTCGGAGGTCTTTTTGCATGAAGAAACCGGATATTCTGATATATTCTGCCAGTGTTCTAATTATTACACCCGCTCTACCAGGTCTGATCGTATCCGGGAGATTCCATGACCACATCTCCAGCCGTTTGTGCGGCCAGAGCCGAAAACCCGCCATCGCTGACAACCATACTGACCACCGGTATACTGTTCGGTCTGGCCGGTTTTGCCGTTAACCTCCTCAAACTGGAACTTTTTTTCAACGTCGATTTCCTGTTCGGCTCCATCATCACCATGTTCGCCCTGCTCCGTTACGGAACTGCAGCCGGCACCATTGCCGCACTGGTGGCGGCAACCTGCACCTGGTACCAGTGGCACCACCCCTGGGCAATCATCATCATCACGCTGGAAGCGTATGTGGCCGGTCTGCTGGTAAAAAAACGCCGCTGGGAGCTGGTGACCGGCGACATATTCTTCTGGTGCAGCATCGGATTGCTGCTGGTGGTGATCTTCTATCATCAGGTGATGTCTTTTACCCCCTGGGCATCACTGTTGATCGCCCTGAAACAGGGAGTCAACGGAATATTCAACACCCTGGTGGCGATGGGGCTGAGCGTCGCCTTTGCCTATCGCAGCCGTACCCGGCTGTTGCCGAGCCTGTACCAGATTCTGTTTGTCTCCATGGCACTGTTCGTACTGATTCCTGCCATGGGATTTCTCTATTACGACATCCGGCGCACCATGTCTCGGCAGTTGACGAACTACCGTGATGCAACCTCACGGGTCTGCGACGTCGCCGAGTACAGCACGTCGCTCTGGCTCACACTCAACAAAGACGCGGTAAAAAGCCTTGCCGAACTGACCGGCGATCCAAAACGGAAAGCGCAACCGGAACTGCAACGCATAGTAGAAGCCCTGCGCACCACAAACCCCGAATTCAAGCGGATGGGAATCATTGATACCACATCAGTGACACAGGCCTTCTCGCCGCAATTAGACGAATTCGGCGTTTCAACCATTGGCCTCAACTTATCTGACCGGGCATACATCCCCAGAGTCAAGTCCCCGTCCCACCCGTTCGTATTTTTTGTTTTTAACGGCAAAATCGGCTCTCCCGGCCCGCGCCTCATCCTGCTCGCCCCGATAGTTGAAAAAGACACCTACCGTGGATCAGCCTTTGGTGTGGTCGATTTTTCAGCGCTTCAGCATCTGCTGAAGGAGGCTGTCGGCAAGCGCGCCATGACCATTACCGTCATTGATCACAAAGAGCGCGTGGTCATCAGCACAAATGAAGCGCTGAAACCCACGGACGCCTACGCCCTGCCTCAAAATGGCACGGTAACGCCTCTGGAGAACGGGGTCGGACAATGGACACCGGGGCTGCAGCCGGGGGTCAGCGCATCAAAACGCTGGCTCTCATCGTTCTATGTCAAACAGTTGCCGCTTACCATGGGCAACGGCTGGAAAGTTGTTATTGAGTCATCACTCACGCCACAACTAGAGGAACTCAGCCGTCAGACGTCAATGTCGCTCGGCATCATCGCCTTTTTGATCCTAACGACAATTACCCTGTCACGGCTGTTGGCGGCAAAATATTCGTCGATTCTCCACACACTGGAAGAGGCCACCCGGAAGTTGCCGATGCGCATTGCCTCCGGTGAGGCGGTCAGCTGGCCGCAGCCGATGACGCGCGAAATGACCGGTTTGATTGCCAATTTCCAGACAATGGGAGCAGCGATTCAGAAACAGGTCGCGGAGTTGCTGCAGCTCAATGAGACACTGGATCAACGAGTGACGGAACGAACAGAGCAGCTTCGTGAAAATGAACAATTTACGACAAATATTATTAACTCGTTGACTTCGAATATTGCCGTGCTTGATGATAACGGCTTTATCGTTACGGTCAATGAATCCTGGCTTCGATTTGCCCGCGAAAACAACGCTCCGGCAACCTATAATGCGTACGTCGGCATTTCGTATCTGCGTGTGTGCCGGGACTGTGACGATGAAGGAGCAAAAGGAGCATTGTCTGGTATACAGACCGTATTGAACGGTGATGCTCAGAATTTCACAATGGAATATCCCTGTCACTCTCCGGATCAACAGCGCTGGTTTTTTATGAGCGTATCGCGGCTGACTGGCTCCCGACAAGGCGTTGTGGTTTCTCATAGAAATATTACCGAACGTAAGCTTTTGGAGAATGAGGTGCAGCAGGCACTACATACTGCGACAGCGGCCAATGCCACCATGAGCCGCCTGTTGCATATCATTGCCCACGAATTCCGCACTCCGCTCGGCCTGATGCTCGGCAGCGCCGACATCCTGGATCGCTACTGGGATCGCTTGACCCCGGAGAAGCGGCTTGAACAGAATGAGCATATCCGAAGTGCGACACGCCAGCTGTCACATCTGATCAATTCGGTGATTTCATTCAGCCGGAAAGAAGAATACACCGATGAAATGCAGCTGATGCCATTTGATATCGGCAATGTGTGCCGGGCCGTTGCCGCAGAAGTGGCAACCGTCTGGGGGAGCGGCCGCGAATGCAGCGTCACGATTGCCGCTGATTGCGGCAGTGCGCTGATTGATGAGATGCAGCTGCGCCGGGTTCTGGAAAACCTGCTGACCAACGCCTTCCGCTATACGCCTCCGGATGGCACCGTTTCCCTGCGTGTCCGGCGCCAACCAGAGCGGATACTGTTCGAGATAGCGGATACCGGCATCGGCATCCCGGAGGATGAGCAGACGTCCATATTCGATGCATTCTACCGCAGCCGGAACATCGGGGGACAACGCGGATTGGGGCTGGGGCTGTCCATCGTGCAGGATGCCGTGATGCGCCTGGGGGGCACCATTTCGGTGCTAAGCGCCGTCGGCAAGGGAACGGTCATGAGTGTTACCATTCCGCTCGGCAATCCCGGTTCAAACGGGTAACAACTCCCGAAGGAGAAAGATACCATGTATTTCATTTTAATAATTGAGGATGACTCTTCATATCGCAGCATGATGGAGGTAATGCTCCAGATGGAAGGGTTTGAAGTCAGGAGCGCTGCCGACGGACAGACCGGGTTAGCCCTGTTGCATGAAAAGCGTCCTGACCTGATTCTGTGCGACATTATGATGCCCGGTATGGATGGACATCTGGTATTGGAGAATTTGAAGCGGGATAAGGAATGTGCCGATGTACCGTTCATCTTTGTTTCTGCATTGGGTGAGCGGGGCGATGTCCGGCGCGGGATGGCGGAAGGAGCTGACGACTACCTGCCCAAGCCATTTTCCGCCGAGGAACTGCTTGCCACCATTACCGGCCGCATGCACCGCCATGAAATTATCCTGCAACAACGCAACAACTCCGCATTCCAGCAGGAGCGAAACATCCTCTCGACGAAGATTACCCGGCGGGAGCGGGAAATCCTGATGCTGGTGGGAAAGGGGAGTACCTCCAAAGAAATTGCCGACCAGCTGAACATTTGTCTAAAAACCGTAGAGGTGCATCGCGCCAACCTGATGAAAAAACTTGCTGCCGTCAATGCGGCCAGACTTGCCCGCTGGGCGGTTATTGCCGAGCTGATGGAGGATGGCACCGGATAGCCTTCCGGCTCCCCTTCCCAACATCCTGCCCAGAAACCTGTTCCATTCTTGTACCCCACCAGAACAAAAAACATTTCTAATGGTTTCCCCTAATAGACAGCATTGTTGTTTGCCGGTAGCATTCGTCACGATGAAAAATACTGTGTAAGGGAGGATCAATTATGTCCTGGTTCAGCAATTTAAAGATCGGAACAAAGCTCATTATCGGATTCCTGCTGGTAGCAACCATTGCCGCCGTGATTGGCGCCATGGGTATCATCAAACTACGCCAGAGCGATGCCGCCGACACAAAATTGTATGAAAAAATAACCGCCCCGCTGAGTGATCTGGCCTACATGTCGGTCGCTTTTCAGCGGGTACGCATCAACCTGCGCGACATTGTGGAAACGAAAGACGCTACAGAACGTCAAACCGCACAGGACACCCTCAAACAACTCCGTCAGACTATCGCGGAACGTGCTGATAAATTCGAAAAGACCATCATCACCGAGGAAGGACGCAAGCTGTTCGCCGAGTTCAAGGAATCGCGCAAGGTCTATGGCGGTTATATCGACAAAGTGCTGGAACTGGATAATGCCGGAAAGAATGCGGAAGCAATGACACTTCTGCACGGAGATGCGAAAAAAGCTGCCGCGCACGAGCAGGAAATCATGAACAAGATGATGGAGTCGAAGGAGACCCAGGCGAAACTGACATCGGAAGGCAATACTGCCGAGGCACGCAGTGCGACGATTTTCATGTCATCCCTGGTAGCTGTCGGTGTGATAATGGCAATTGTGTTGGGTGTCTTTATCTCGAATGTCATTACCCGGCCTCTGAAAGAGGCTGTTTCGGTTTCCAATCGCATTGCCGAAGGTGATTTGACGGTTACGGTGCAGGTAACATCACTGGATGAAACCGGGCAACTGATGACAGCCATGCAGAACATGGTCGAAAGCATGCGCAGCATGATCACCCGGACCGTTGATATTTCAAACGGCATCGCTTCGGCTTCCAATCAGCTCCACTCAACCGCTGCCCAGATCGCCACCGGGGCGGAGGAGGTTGCATCCCAGACTAACACGGTCGCAACCGCCAGCGAAGAGATGTCGGCAACCAGTAGCGACATTGCCCGCAACTGCACCATGGCTGCCGATGCATCACAGCTCACCACCGATTCGGCCAATGCCGGAGCAGCCGTTGTCAACGAAACTATCGTCGGTATGAACGTCATTGCCGACCGGGTGCGCCAAACATCACAAACCATTGAAGCGCTCGGCACCCGCTCGGAACAGATCGGCAATATCGTCGGCACCATTGAGGACATTGCCGATCAGACCAACCTGCTGGCTCTCAATGCAGCCATTGAGGCGGCACGAGCCGGAGAGCAGGGTCGCGGCTTTGCCGTGGTCGCCGATGAAGTACGGGCATTGGCCGAACGAACCACCAAGGCAACCCGTGAAATCGGTGACATGATCAAAGGGATTCAGAAAGAAACCAATGCAGCAGTTAAAGCGATGGACGAAGGCGTTCATGAAGTGGAAAAAGGGGCCGTTTCCTCCCAGAAATCCGGCCAGGCCCTGGAAGATATTCTGAGCCGCATCAACGAAGTTTCCATGCAGGTCAACCAGATTGCGACAGCCGCTGAAGAGCAGACGGCCACCACCAGTGAAGTCACCAGCAACATCCAGCAGATTACCGAAGTTGTCCATCAGACAGCACGCGGCGCCGACGAAACCGCCAGTGCAGCAGCCCAGCTGGCCACCCAGGCCCAGGAGCTTCAGAATCTGGTCAGCCGCTTCCGGTTGGCGTAGGGGGGTTAGCCATGAACTTACCTGTTGCAGTGGAAGCGGTTTCTCAAACAGCCAATCGAATCATCCAGCTGGCCAGTTTTGAATTGGATAATGAGGAATACGGCGTCGATGTGCTTACGGTGCGGGAAATCATTCGCATGCCCAGCATCACCAAAATGCCCAACACCCCCGACTATGTGGAAGGAATCATCAATTTGCGCGGGACGGTGGTGCCGATCATTTCATTGCGCCGGCGCTTTGGCCTGTGCGAACGGGAGCGGGACAGCCGGAGCCGCATCCTGGTGATGGAAGTCGGGAGCGGCATGACCGGCTTCATTGTTGATGGCGTGTCCGAGGTCATCCGCATCGATAGCAGGGAAATTCAGCCACCGCCTTCAGTGGCGCTTTCCGGCGGCATTTCCGGCGAATTTATTACCGGCGTCATCAACCACGGCGAACGACTGCTGATTGTTATAGAAGTGGCGCGCATGTTTTCGGAAGACGAGCAGCAGAGCTTCAGCGGACTGCAATAATTTCAGATACATGTATTGCTATTTGATTACCCGCAACTCCCCATAGTCGCCATGCCAAACAGCAATTCCGGACGATATAACGGTGGGACGCCGAAGTACATCAGCTCATTGGTCCCGGTAATCCGCAACTGGCAGGCATGGTAGATCCGCGCCGCCGAGCGATTCAATGCCGGACTGTCCAGATAGAGCCCAGATCCGTTCGGGATCAACTGTTGGGCCGCTTCCAGAAGCTTTTGTGCCCCGCTTTGATCCAAGGCTATGAACGAGCCCAGCTGAAAGCGGCCGCCACACGGCTGAACCGTTATAAAACCATGGCTGTCACAGATTGACGTTCCCCGCGCCATAGTCCGTTCCAGCAGCAGATCCCGGCGATCCCCCCATGCCAGAGCATCCAGCATAGCGGCATTGTTGTCCGATCCACTCTCCGGGGAGACCGGATGACTCTGTCTTGAAGCGCCGCTCCAGCGCAGAATGGTGTCAATACGGTTAAAACCATGGCGGCTGTACAGCGCCATCCCCATCCTGGAGGCGGTCAGCCAGACCGTCTCGACCGACGCTTCCCGTAATGCCTGAAGCGCCGCCAAGAACAGCAGTTCTCCGATTCCCTTACCCCGATATTCCGGCGCCACAATCAGATTACCGATCCACCCCGAGCGGTTATGTTTCAACGAGGTCACAAAAGCGACCGGCTGACCGTTCCCGTCCCGCACCACCAGGCATCCTGCCGGAAACAGGTCCAGCAGGAACTCCAGCTCCCACGCCTCGGCAATCCACCCTTCCCGGCCAGCCAGCGCCAGAAATGGAACGATATCGGCAACACACATGGCTGCCGTTTTCATGCCGTTGCGCAGGCCGACTTGCCGATGGTCAGGTTCAAATCCTGTCCGATCAAGCCAATGGCATCGGCTCGGCACTGTTTGCAGTGGGCAAACTGTCCGATGATCCCCTCGTTCGCCTTTCTGACCCCGGCCAGATACTCTTCAGAGGGAGGGGTGATATGTGCCAGCTCGGCCTGGGGAATGATCGGCATGATATTCATCACAAAGGCGCCCAGCTGCTTGACCCGCTCGGCGATCAGCGGAATCTGGCTGTCGTTGATCCCCGGGGTCAGCACCGTATTGACCTTGATGGTCAGCCCCAGCTCGCCGGCCCGCTTCAGCCCCTCGAACTGGTTGTGGATCAGGATTGCGGCCCCTTCCACTCCGCTATAATGTTTGCCGTGATAGATCACATGCTGGTAGATTTTGGCACCGATCTCCGGATCAACCGCATTGATGGTAACCGTCAGACTATGCAGTCCCAGTTCGTACAGGCGATCAATCGACTCCGGCAACAACAGACCGTTGGTGCTGAGACAGAGCATCAGGTGAGGAAATTCCTTTTTCACCAGCTCAAAGGTCTCGAAGGTTTCCTCATTAGCCAGCGGGTCGCCCGGTCCGGCAATCCCGATTACCTTGATGATCGGTCCGACCACCGGACTTGCCATAACATCCCGCACCTTGGCAATTGCCTCCAGTGGAGTCTCGATCCGGCTGGTGACGCCGGGGCGCGACTCATTGGCGCAGTCATGCTTGCGTGAGCAATAGCCGCACTTGATATTGCACTTGGGAGCAACCGCCAGATGCATACGGCCGTTTTTCTGATGATTGCCACCAAAGCAGGGATGCCCCTGAATCTTATTCTTCATCTCGCATGCAGTTGCCATGTCATCTTCCCCTTTCAAACAAAAAAAGCCCACAGGTATGATCCCATGGGCGTCGTTGCCTCTGGCGACTGAAATAGCATAGAGCGTGCCATGATCATCCCACGGCAGGTAAAAGCCCTTGAAACGCTCACCAATCGGGCTGCGGAGAGAACTCATACGCCGGATAGCATCAACAGATGCCACATGAAAGGCGGCCGCCACTTTTCCATCGACCACAATTTTGCATCAATTTTAAGCAGATTTGTATCGGTTCATTCTTTGCAGTGCCCTGATCGTCTGTTCTGGATTTCAACTTGATTTTCATCACCACACTCGATTGGAGTTCCCCATGACTAACAGCTGCAACCCCGATGAACTCCATGATCGCGCCCGCGCCGCCTATGTGGGAATGGCGATTGGCGATGCCCTGGGGGCAACGGTTGAATTCATGACCGCCACCGAGATTGCCTTAAAATACGGCACATTCAAGGATATTGTGGGAGGCGGCTGGCTGCGGCTCAAGGAAGGACAGGTGACCGATGACACCCAGATGGCGCTCTGTATCTCCCGTGCCATTGTTCAGCATGGTCACTGGTCTCTGACCGCCATTGCCGATAATTTTGCCAGCTGGTTAAAATCCCGGCCGGTTGATTGCGGCGACACCTGCCGCAAGGGGATCAGGCGCTATATGCTGCATGGCACCCTGGAAGCCCCCCCCAATGAATGGGATGCCGGCAACGGCGCTGCCATGCGGATCCTGCCGGTCGCCCTCTATACTTTTCCCGATCAGGAATTGATGGGTCGTTACCTGATCGAGCAGGCCCACCTGACCCACCATAATCCGGTTTCCGATGCGGCCTGCCTCTGCCTGGGAACCATGCTGCAACTGGCGTTGGCCGGTCGTTCGAAAGCACGCCTGCGCCGTGAAGCGGACAGCCTGGTGGCCAACTTCCCGACCTTTAACTTCGAGCCGTATCGTGGCTTGGCCACCGGCTATGTGGTGGACACGCTGCAGACGGTTTTCCACTGGTTTTTCAGGGGGCGCAATTTTGAGGAGTGTCTGGTCGGAACGGTTAACCAGGGGGGGGATGCGGATACCACCGGAGCAATCATCGGCATGCTGGCAGGTGCCTATTACGGTATGAGCCATATTCCGCCCCGCTGGGGACGAAGAATTGATCGCGGAATCATTACGGAAATTGAACAGCATAGCCGCAAGCTGCTGGCATTATCCCCAGCTGGTGGGCAATTGAACAAATAACAGGCAAAATTTACTAAAAGCAGCACAATATTTTCAAGACAAGCATGTAAGATACTCACAACAAACACGCAACATACTGTAATTTCGTATTTTATTATTTTGGCACGCGAAATGCTATAACAAAAACATCAGCAACTCATACGCAGCACCCAGGCAATGGCGCCTTCGGAAATAAACCGGGGCGTCATTTTTTTTGCCCCACCATTCTTACAAGCACGATAGTTCGTTGGCAAGCATAGCTCAGTCACAACAGTCGGAACTATGTTCAACGCACTACAAAAACCACACAGCTCACGGATGGGTGAGCGAAAGGAGCTTCACAATGAGACAGATAGCAATTTACGGCAAAGGCGGCATCGGCAAATCAACCACCACACAGAACACGGTAGCGGGACTGGCATCACTCGGTAAAAAAGTGATGATCGTCGGTTGCGACCCCAAGGCTGACTCAACCCGCCTGATCCTGCATGCCAAAGCACAGAATACGGTTATGGACCTGGTCCGTGAACTGGGGACGGTCGAGGACCTGGAGCTGGAAGAAGTCATGAAAGTCGGCTACGGCGGCATCAAATGCGTTGAGTCCGGCGGACCTGAGCCGGGTGTCGGTTGTGCCGGCCGTGGTGTTATTACTGCCATCAACTTCCTGGAAGAGAATGGCGCCTACACCGATGACCTTGACTTCGTATTCTATGACGTTTTGGGTGACGTTGTCTGCGGCGGGTTCGCCATGCCGATCCGTGAAGGGAAGGCAGAAGAAATCTATATCGTTACCTCCGGTGAAATGATGGCCATGTACGCTGCCAACAACATCTCCAAAGGTATTCTCAAGTACGCCTCATCCGGCAAGGTCCGTCTGGCCGGCCTGATCTGTAATGCCCGTAAGACTGACATGGAATTCGAACTGATTTCCGAGCTGGCCCGCCGTCTCGGCACCCAGATGATCCACTTCGTTCCCCGCGACAATCAGGTCCAGAGAGCCGAGCTGCGCAGAATGACCGTTATCGAGTACTCTCCGGAACATCCCCAGGCCAAAGAGTATCTGACCCTGGCCCAGAAGATCGCCGACAACAAGATGCTGGTTGTTCCGACCCCGCTGGAAATGGAAGAGCTGGAAGAGTTGCTGATGAAGTTCGGCATCATGGAAGAAGAAGATGAGAGCATCGTCGGTGTAGCAGAAGCAGCGTAAAGAAAGTCCCCCTTGATAAAGGGGGATTCAGGGGGATTTGCAGTTGACCTTAAAGCAAATCCCCCCCCAGCCCCCCTCTATCAAGGGGGGAGTGTTAACAACACTCTAAAGGAGACAACTCATGTCAGATAAAATACGAAAAATTGATGGCATTACCAAGGAATCGACAGAGGCTCTGATTGCCGAGACCCTGTCCGTCTATCCCGAAAAGGCCAGGAAGAAGCGCGCGCCCCATCTGGGCGCCAACGACCAGGGCTCAGGTTCGGCCTGCGTCAAATCCAACAAGAAAACGGTGCCTGGCATCATGAGCGCCCGTGGCTGCGCCTATGCCGGAGCCAAAGGGGTTGTGTGGGGCCCGATCCGCGATATGGTGCACGTATCACACGGCCCGGTCGGCTGCGGCTGGTACTCCTGGGGCACCCGCCGTAACATGATGAGTGGCACCACCGGTGTAGACAACTTCGCCATGCAGTTCACCTCCGATTTCCAGGAAAAGGACATCGTCTACGGTGGCGACAAGAAGCTTAAAACCTTGCTGGCAGAAGCCCACGAGCTGTTTCCGCTGGCCAAGGGGATCTCGGTACTCTCCGAATGTCCGGTCGGCCTGATCGGTGACGACATCAACAGCGTCGCCAAATCCAGCGCCAAAGAGCTCGACATCCCGATCATCCCCTGCAGTTGCGAAGGATTCCGCGGTGTTTCCCAGTCACTGGGACATCACATCTCCAACGACACCATCCGCGACTACATCATCGGAACCCGCGAATTTGCTGAACCGGAAAGCCCCTACGACATCGCCCTGATCGGCGAATACAACATCGGTGGCGACGCCTGGTCCACCAAGCCGCTGCTGGAAGAGTGCGGTTTGAATGTCAAGGCTGTCTGGACCGGCGATGGCGAGCTGGAAAACATCGCCGCCACCCACACGGTCAAGCTGAACGTGATCCACTGTTACCGTTCCATGAACTACATGTGCAAGGTGATGGAAGAAAAGTACGGCATTCCCTGGATCGAGCTCAACTTCTTCGGCCCGACCAAAATCAGGGAGAGCCTGCGTAAACTGGCCGAACTGTTCGACGACACCATCAAGGAAAAAGTAGAGGCAGTGATCGCCAAGTACGACCCGATCATGCAGGGGATCATCGAAGAATACAAGCCGCGCCTGGATGGCAAGAAGGTCATGCTGCTGGTAGGTGGACTCCGCCCCCGTCACACCATCGGCGCCTATGAAGACCTGGGAATGGATTGCGTCGGCTCCGGCTACGAATTTGCCCACAACGATGACTATGACCGTACTGCTCCGGAAATGCCGGATGCCACCGTGGTGTACGACGACCCGTCCGAGTACGAATTTGAAAAATTTGCCGACGCCCTGAAGCCCGACCTGATCGGCAGCGGCATCAAGGAAAAGTATGTCTTCCAGAAGATGGGGATCCCGTTCCGCCAGATGCACAGCTGGGATTACTCCGGACCATACCACGGCTACAAAGGGTTTGAAGTCTTTGCCCGCGACATCGACATGGCGATCAACAGCCCGACCTGGAAACTGGTCAAGGCACCGTTCTGAGAAAACTAACTGCAATGGAACGCGGATTTGCGCGGATGCGGCGGATTTACACAGATTATTTATAAAAATCCAGCTTGGCTTTATCCGCGACAATCCTCCCAAATCCGGCCTTTTCCGTGTTCCATTGCCTTAATCTTACACAAATCTGCCGTGATAGAGATTGCTATCCGGAGAGGAGAATACAAATGTCAAATCTACTGGGACTTGAAGTTAAAAAGATCGTCGCAACTCCTCCGGAAGAAGTGGAGCGGGTCAAAGAGTGGATCAATACCGAAGAATACAAAGAGAAGAACTTTGCCCGTCAGGCGCTGGTAATCAACCCGGCCCACGCCTGTCAGCCGCTGGGGGCCCAGCTGGTAGCCCATGCCTTTGAAGGGTCACTCCCCTTCGTACACGGCTCGCAGGGGTGCGCTTCCTACTACCGCTCAACCCTTAACCGCCATTTCCGTGAACCGGCGCCGGGTGTATCCGATGCCATGACCGAGGATGGAGCAGTTTTCGGTGGCCAGAACAACCTGCATGAGGGGCTTGAAAACGCCTATACCATCTACAAGCCGAAGATGATTTCAATTTTCACCTCCTGCATGCCGGAAGTTATCGGCGATGACCTGACCGCCTTTATCAAAAACGCCAAACAGAAAGGGTGCGTGCCCAAGGATCTGCCGACCCCCTACGCCAACACCCCCAGCTTTAACGGCACCCATATCCACGGTTACGACTCCATGTTGCTCTCCATCCTGCAGACCCTGACCGAGGGGAAACAGGTGGAAGGACGCTGCACCGGCAAGCTCAACCTGATTGCCGGCTTTGACTGCAACACCGGCGACTACCGTGAGTACAAACGGATTCTGAAAGAGTTCGGCGTGCCCAATACGATTCTGGCCGATATTTCCGATGCCTTTGACTCCCCCTGCGACGGCAGCTACCACACCTATGCCGGCGGAACCAAACTGGACGATGCGGCTGATTCGATCAACGGCAAGGCAACCATCACCCTGGGACCCTACGCCACACCCAAGACCTTTGCCTGGATCAAGGACACCTACTCCGGCAAGCATGTCTCCATGCCAATGCCGATGGGGATCGAGAAGACCGACGCCTTCATCATGAAAGTTGCCGAACTATTCGGCAAGGAAGTTCCGGCATCACTCAAAAACGAGCGCGGTCGCGCCGTGGATGCCGTCACCGATTCGCACCAGTACATGCACGGCAAAAAGTTTGCCGTCTACGGCGATCCCGACTTCCTGCTCGGGTATGTTTCCTTCCTGCTGGAGATGGGCGCCCGTCCGCATCACATCCTCTGCAGCCGTGGCAACAAGAAGATCGAAAAAGAGCTACAGGCACTGCTGGACACCTCCATGTACGGCGAAGGATGCAAGATTCACATGAACAAGGATCTCTGGCATCTGCGCAGCCTGTTGGTCACCGATCCCGTGGATGCGGTGATTGGCGACAGCCACGGCAAGTTCGCCGCCCGCGACGCCAACGTACCGTTGTTCCGCTTCGGCTTCCCGATTTTCGACCGGGTCAACAAACACCGCTACCCGTTGATCGGTTATCAGGGCGTAGTCAACATGGTGACCGAAATCTGCAACAAGTTCATCGATATCAAGGACGAAACCTGTGAAGATCGTCAGTTCGAACTGATGCGGTAACTGATCCAGAGGTAAACCTGAACGCCGTTAAACAAAAGGGGCTCGAAAGAGTCCCTTTTGTAGTTAAGGAGGGTGAATCCATAACTCTTCCTTAGCGCCCACGGATCTCTTCTTCATTTCACCTCACCTCACCACATCTCATGTGCCATCTTTTTGCGTCGTGCCAGCTCCTTCTCGCTCGGCTCGACACTCGCGAACGAACCGGGCCGGACATCGCCATCCGGCACATAGGTACTCATCACAACGCCAGAGGCCGAAACCTGGGAGCACACGAGCCGTAGCGCGGATGGCCTGGCAGTCTCGCCAAAGAGGCGTTTGCCCCGACCAAGCAGTACGGGAAACGTCCACACGTTGTACTCGTCTATCAGTGATGCGCCTTGCAGCGTTTGAATCAAATTGCCGCTGCCGATGATCTGTAGATCAGGGCCCGCTTGGGTCTTGAGAGCGATGATTGCCGGGACCACATCGCCGTGGAGCTGGGTCGAGTTATTCCAGTGGAGCGTCGTTAATGTGCGCGAAGCAACATACTTTTTGGCTGCATTGAGCGTCTTCGCAATCGGATCGTCATCGCGCTGGTATGGCCAGTACGCCTCGAAGATCTCGTAAGTCCTGCGACCGAGCAGCAGCTCCCGATCCTTGCCGTCGAAACCTGCTGTCGAGATGTCCATGGTTTCTTCCAGGTAGTTGAACATCCAGCCGCCAAGGGTAAAACCGCCGGTCGGGTCTTCTTCCGTTCCGCCGGGCGCTTGCATGATGCCGTCGAGTGACACAAATGTAGATGCGATGAGCCTTCTCATGGGAATACTCCTGTAGTTTTAAGAGGCGTCTTGGTCATGCACGCCTCGAAGGGAGCCTTGTAAGCAATAAGGTATGAAAATGCACAAAAAAAATCAACCGACCATTCCCCTCACGCCGTCTTACAAGCGACCTTCAAAGCGATCCAAGCAGGAAAACTTGTGTCACGCAACGCCGCTACGACGCGACGAAAGGCTTTTAAACTGATCTTTATGCTTTGTGTTGTACGTTGCGTCGTAGCGTGAGTAATAATATAAAGTTGCCAAATTGGCACCACAAAGCTACAATTCACCAACAGGAGGAAACGTTCCATGCAAACAGCAACTACCCGTAAAACATCCCGAAAACCGGCGGCCGATGACCGTATTACAGCCAGAATCCCCCACGCAAACCGCCTGCTCATCGAGCGCGCCGCCGCTGTGTACGGGGCAACGCTCAACCAGTTCATTGTACAGAGTAGCCTCGACCGTGCCGGTGAAATTCTGGAACGGGAAGAAACTTTGCGACTCTCCGAAAGAGATGCCAGGACATTTCTCCATGCCTTGGAGAATCCGCCTACCCCCTCGGAAAAACTTATCGCGGCGCTGCAAACCCACACCCAAGTCGTAAAATGATTATCCGCCCGTTGGACGCCACCCACAATCGCGCCGGTTTCGACTGCGGGACAATACCCCTGAACGACTTCCTGCGTAAAACCGCCCGTCAACATCGCGACAAAGGGTTGTCGAATACTTTTGTGCTGCTGAATAATGAGTCACCTGCGGATATCCTGGGGTTCTTCACACTTTCTTTCCTGGAAGTGGATGCCTCTGTTCTTCCCCCGGATTACAACCGCACTCTCCCCAAAACATCACGTCTGCCCGCCGCCAAACTCGCCCGGCTTGCGGTTGATAAACGATGGCAAGGGAAAGGGTACGGCTCAATCCTCCTGGCCGATGCGGTAAAGCGGATCGTGGCAGCAACAAAAGAATCCGGCGGCATTGTCGGTTTTTTTGTGGATGCCAAGGATGAGAAGGCCCGGCAATTCTACCTTGGCTTCGGCTTCATCCCCTTGCAGGATACCCCGCTTGCGCTGTTTCTGCCGCTAAAGACGCTGCTTACAGCCGTTGATTCATCGTTGGGAAGCCGTCAATAACCCAGAAAAGCAGCTTCACGCAACGTAAATCAGACCGTTAACGACCATCAAGCGCCGCCTCCTCTTCCCCTGAAAATAATCCCCCACAGAAAACCGCCACAATAAAAAGATATTGACAAATATAAACCGTTTATATAAACGCTTTATATAACAGAATCAGACCTAATCAGGGAGGGGTGAGCATGTCGCCCAGAAACTCGCAATTCAGCCGTGAAGCCATTATTGAGGCTGCCTTTGAACTGGTACGGGCAGCCGGCTGGGAGGGATTTTCCGTCACCACGGTCGCCAAGGCGATCAACTCATCCACCATGCCGATCTACTCCCAGTTCACCAATGTACGGGAACTGGAGGACGCAGTCTGCCTCAAGGCAATGGAACTGCTCAAGCAGCGGATGCTGGAAGACCGGAGCGGTGATCGCTGGATCGACCAGGGAATCAGCTACATCCGCTTTGCCCAGGAAGAAAAGTTTCTGTTCCGCGCACTCTGGGATGGGCGGAATGTGGAATTGAGCAAGGAGATGGGAAAAGGGCTGAACGAGTTTATCTCCGGCACCCTGCTCGATTATCCACTCTTTGCCGGACTGAACGAGATGGAGCTGAAGATGGTCAGGTTGACCAGGATGATGTTCGCCCAGAAACTGGCCTACTGGCTGAATGTCAACAGCAACTACCTGATGGAAAAAGGAATCCCGGACAGCGACGACTACATCCGCCGGGCCAGCAGGGCGATCTACGAAGGATTCAAGCTGCAGTTCCAGCTACAATAACCGGCAGGACGGAGTACACCTTTACCAGCAAGGGGGATGATATGAACAAACGTTGGCGGAGCATGGGGAAAGCTGTTCTCGTTGTTTATGGATTTTGTCTGTTGGCACTGCTGGCATTACCATCTCCCGGAGCGTGCGCGCCTGCCGCGACTCCCCGCCCCGGCGGCACACTGACCGTCGGAGTTGAACTGGAGTTTCGCGGCTTCGATCCGCTGAAAGCCAACTACATGGGACTGGCCGACCGGAATGTGGCCATGGCAGTGGAAGAGCGGCTGTTCGACATGGACGCCAGGGGGAACCTGCTGCCGGAACTGGCGCTTTCGGCCAAACCGGCCAAGGATGGCAAAAGCTGGATCATCAAGCTGCGCCGGGGAGTGCGCTTCCATGACGGCGTCCCGTTCAACGCCGATGCGGTGGCGGCACACTGGCAGCGGCTGCTCGATCCGAGCAACAGGTACTTCGGGCTCTCATCCCTGGAGCCGATCGAATCGGTACAGAAGGTGGACGACTTCACGCTCCGCTTCAACCTGCGACACCCCTGGTCCTCGTTTAAACACGCCCTGTCCGATCCCCAGTCATTCGCCGCATTCATCCCCTCTCCCAAGGCGCTCAAGGAGGATCGGCACAATCGGGCGCCGGTCGGAACCGGGCCGTACCTGTTCAAGGAATGGCTCCCCAACGACCACCTGACCGTGGTCAGAAATCCCCACTACTGGCGCACGGGCAAGGGATATCTGGAGAGCGTGGTCTTCCGCCCCCTGCCGGATATGCAGGCCCGTTTCAACAGCCTGCAGTCCGGGGAGTGCGACGTGATCCAGACCGACCGGGGGGGGAGCATCCTCCAGGCGCGGGAAGATCGCTCACTCAGGATCTACTCCAGTGATTCCGGCGGCCCCTACACCTTTCTGTTCAACACGTCCAGGGCACCACTGAACGATCCCCGCGTCAGGAAGGCGCTGGCCCACGCCTGGAACCAGGAACTGCTGCTCAAGGCCGATTACAAGGGGACCTTGCCACTGGCAAAGGATCCCTTTGGCGGACAGCTCAACTGCGGCGATGCCGCCTACCGGGAGTACAACCCGGCCAAGGCCCGCAAACTGCTGGCGGAGTATGGCAAGCCGGTCACGCTGGAGCTGAACCATACCAATACCCCGCGCGGCAAGGAGGCAGGGGAGATCATGCAGCGCCTGTTCAAGGAAGTCGGGGTGACGCTTACCCTGACCCCTTTGGCCGAAGGGCAGCTGGCGAAACGGGGGATCAGCGGCGATTACCAGATCACCGGCTGGAAGCTGAGGGATTTTGACGACATGGGACCGCAGCTGAAGAGCAATCTCTACTCCGGCAGCAAACTCAACTTCAGCAAATATCAGAACCCGAAAATGGATGAGCTGCTGACATTCCAACAGATCAGCAGGGAGAAAAAAGCGCGGGAGAAGGCGCTGTGCGGGGTGGCCAGCTTGATCAACGAAGAGGCGGTTTTTCTCTACGGCGGCGGACGGCGCTTCCACGTCATCGCCAAGTCGGGAGTCAAAGGGATCGACAACGTCAGTCATGGCGTGATCCGGGTCAGCGAGGCCTGGCTGGAACAGCAACAATAAGTGACTGCGCCATGAGACAGACCGGCAATAAATTATTCCACCTGCTGCTGGTGCTGCTGGCGGTCACTGCCCTGACTTTTGTCATGACCGACCGGCTGCCGGCCGACATCGCAGCCGAAGTGGCAGGGCATGGCGCCAGTGCAGCGGAACTGGCCGAACTGCGGGAGCGCCTCGGACTGAACCGGCCGGTGCTGCTGCGCTATGCTACGTGGCTCGGGGGCGTCTGCCAGGGCGAGTTCGGGAAATCACTGGCCACGGAACAACCGGTCAGCCAGACCTTGGCCAGCCATCTCCCGGTGACACTGGAGCTGTTGGCCCTCTCCCAGTTGTTTGCCCTGCTGCTGGCGCTGCCGGCCGGGATCATCAGCGCCTGGCGCGCCGGTTCGTGGATCGACCGGCTGACCGGCACCCTCGCCTTCGGCTGTGCCGCGCTCCCCAATTACGTCATGGCCATGGGGCTGGTTCTGCTCTGCGCCCTGAAATTCAAGCTGCTCCCCGCCACCGGCTATTACCCTTTGCATGCCGGAATAATCGCCAACCTGAAGGGCTTCCTGCTCCCGGCGCTCTCCATCGCCCTGGTGGAATGGGTGACCCTGATGCGGGTACTGCGCAGCGACCTGATCGCCACCCTCAAGGAAGAGTTCATCCTACTGGCCCGCTGCAAAGGGGTGCCGCCCTGGCGTATCCTGCTGATCCACGCCCTGCGCCCATCCTGTTTCAGCTTCATCACCGTGCTCGGCATGCAGACCGCCCACCTGATCGGCGGAGCGGTGATCATCGAGACCATCTTCGCCCTCCCCGGCATCGGCCGGCTGCTGGTAACCGCCATCTTTGCCCAGGATTATCCCTTGGTGCAGGGAACGGTGTTCCTGATTGCCGTCGCCTACGTGGCTCTCAATTTCCTGGTGGATCTCGCCTACGGAGTGCTGGACCCGCGGGTGCGGACAGGTGGCGGCAATGGCGAGTAATCAAGCAACAAAGCCAACTCCCCACTTTGACAGAGGGAGATTTTCCTTCTATGCCGCCTGCAGCTGGTTGGCGCTGCTCCTGTTCGGCGCCGTCACTGCTTCCCTCTGGCCACTCCCCTTCGCACCCGACCAGATCGACAGCGAACAGCTGGCCGCCCTGCCGGGAGAGGCACACCTGCTCGGCACCGACGCCATGGGGCGGGATCTGGCGATCCGGCTCCTGTTCGGCGCCCGGGTTTCCCTGACAATCGGCATCTGCGCACCGCTGCTCGGCCTGGGAGTCGGCCTGCTGCTCGGCATGCCGGCCGCCCTGTACCGGGGATGGGTCGAGCGGGTCATCATGACCATTACCGACGTGCTGCTCGCCTTCCCCACCCTGGTATTTCTGCTGGTATTCACCGCCCTGCTCGGTCCGAGCCTGACCACCATTACCATGGGGATGGGACTGCTGATTGCGCCCCGTTTCATCCGGGTGGTCCGTAGCGCTACCCTCACAATCGTCCAACGGGAATTCGTTCTGGCGGCCCGGATCTGCGGAGCTCGCGATATCACCATTATGACCGGGGAAATTCTTCCCAACATCATGGGAACCTTGCTCCCCTATACCCTGATTGTGGCCGGTTTCGTGATCATTGCCGAAGGGGGGCTCGGTTTTCTCGGCCTGAGTGTCCCCTCACCGGCTGCCAGCTGGGGGGGGATGCTCGCCGCCGGGCGGGATACGCTGGAACAGGCCCCCCATGTGGCCATGATCCCGATGTCCGTCATCTTTCTGACCGTACTGTCGATCAACCTGATCGGGGAGCGGCTGCGGAGGGGTTATGAGCGCAACTGAACTGCTGGTGCTGGATCAACTGACCGTCGAACTGCAGAGTAAAAACGGCACGATCCGTCCGGTCGACTCGCTCTCACTGACCCTAGCACAGGGGCAAATTTTGGCGCTGGTGGGGGAATCGGGGAGTGGCAAGAGCATGCTCTGCCGCGCCATACTCGGCCTGGTTGCCAGCCATGGCCGGATCATCTTTGACGGTTCTCCGATCGGGCAGCTTTCCGAGCAAGAGCTGAACCAGCTGCGGGGACGGGAAATCGGCGTGGTACTGCAGGATCCGCTGTCGTCGCTGAACCCGGTCATGACCATTGGCGAGCAGATCATGGAGCCGATGCGGCTGCATCTCGGCATCGGACGGAGCGCAGCAAAATCGCGTGCTCTAGGGCTGCTGCAGGCAACCGGCATCCCCTCTCCCGCAGAACGGTTCGCCAGCTACCCGCACCAGCTCTCGGGCGGCCTGCGACAGCGGGTGGCCATCGCCTCTGCCCTGGCGTGCGAGCCGAAACTCCTGATTGCCGATGAGCCGACCACGGCGCTGGACGCCACCCTGCAAAGGGAAATCCTGCTGTTGCTGGAACGCCTGCGGCGGGAGCGGAACATGGCTATTCTGCTGGTCAGCCACGACCTGGGGATGGTGGCGGATTACACCGATCAGGTGGCGGTGATGTACGCCGGACGGATTGTGGAGCAGGCCCCGGCCGCCACACTCTTCAGCCGGATGCGCATGCACTACAGCGCAGCCCTGTTGAATGCCACTCTCCGGCTTGACGCCCCCCGCCGGAGCAGGCTCCCCGGTATCACCGGACAGCCGCCCGATTTCAGCGCCCTGCCGCCGGGATGCCGCTTTGCCCCCCGCTGTCCTTGCGCCGGGGAACGCTGCCAGCAGGAAGAACCGCCGCTGGTGTCCGATCAGGAACTGCAGCAACGTTACGCCTGCTGGTTTCCGCTCATGAGCCGGATGCAAGGGGGTTCCGTATGAGCATGTGTCCCACAACCGTTCACCAGCTGCTGACCATCGAGGATCTGGTGGTCAAATTCCCCGTCGCCGGGGGGACACGGGAGGCCGTGGCCGGCGTATCGTTTATGATCGCACGGGGGGAGATCGTGGGGCTGGTCGGTGAGTCGGGGTGCGGCAAGTCCTCCCTGGCCCGCGCCATCATGCAGATCCCCCGCCCCGCTTCCGGCCGGGTGCTGCTGGACGGGGTTGATCTGACCCGGCTGCACGGCAATGAACTGCGCCGGATACGCAACCGAATGCAGATGATCTTTCAGGAACCGCTTGCCTCGCTCAATCCGCTCAAAACCATCGGCGACAGCGTCGCTTTTCCCCTGCGGGTGGCCGGTGGAGCAACACCGGACGCCATCCGCTTGCAAAGTTGCGAGGCATTGGCCGCCGTGGGGCTCGACCCGGACCAATTCTACCACCGCACACCGGCCCGGCTGTCGGGGGGGCAATGCCAGCGGGCAGCCATTGCCCGGGCACTGGTCAACCGTCCGGAACTGCTGGTGTGCGACGAGCCGACCGCTTCCCTGGATGTGTCGGTTCAGGCCCAGATCATCAACCTGTTGCAGGACCTTAACCAATCCTGCAGGCTCTCGCTGCTGTTCATCTCCCATGATCTGGCGCTGGTGAAACATATTTCCCACCGGGTGGCGGTGATGTATCAGGGACGGTTGTGCGAGCTGGCCCCCTGCGCCACGCTCTTCGACGCTCCGCTCCACCCGTACACCGGCGCCTTGATTGCTGCCGCCAGCGGCTCCACGCCACGGGGATCGGCTGCGCCCCCGACGCACGGAGATTCATCGGCCGGTTGCCGCTTCTATTCAGCCTGCAGCCGGGCAGCGTCGAGCTGCCGCCAGCAACCACCGGAACTGCGGCAGATCAGACCAGAGCACTGGGTGGCCTGCCATATTCCGAACTGAGGAGGTAAACCATGCAACCGGACCGCACCAGCCAGACCGCCTTGATAACCGCCTTCAACCGCGCCTTTCACTACCGGCATGATCAGCCGCTGATCTTTGCGGACCATCTGGCGGGACTGCTGCTGACAGAGCGGGAATACGCAGAGCTGGAAGAATTGCTGCTTTCTGCCCTGCGCCGCAACAACCCGCACAGCGCCACTGCCTTTGCCGACAGCATGTCGGCCCTGCGCTGGATCATGCAGAGCGGAGCAGCCGCCCCGATCCTGCTTGCCAGGGCAAAATACGCCGAACAGCTGCTGGAAGCTGCCATTGATAACGGCATCCGGCAGTACGTGATCCTGGGGGCCGGACTCGACACCTTTGCCCACCGCCGCCCGGAACTGTGCCATAGGATCAGCGTGCTGGAGGTGGACCATCCCGCCACCCAGGCCCATAAACGCCGGCGTCTGGCTGAACTGAACTGGCCGCAACCGGAGCAGCTGCACTATGTTCCGCTTGATTTTACCCGCCAGAACCTAGCCTCCGCCCTGCAAGCATCCTCCTTCAATCCCACCCTCCCCACCTTTTTCAGCTGGCTTGGTGTTACCTACTACCTGGAGCGTTGCGACCTGTTCGCCACCCTGGGGCAGATCGCCGATCTTGCCCCCCCTGGCAGCAGTCTGGTATTCGATTACCTGGATAACGAGGCCTACCATCAGCGCAAAGCCGCGCCACGGGTCAGGCGCATGCTCCAGGCGGTTGAGCAGATCGGCGAGCCGATGCGCTCCGGGTTTGATCCCGACCACCTGGCAGACGAACTGGACAATCTCGGTTTCCAACTCAAGGAACAGCTCGGCCCATGGGATATCCACGATCGCTACTTCATGGGGCGTACCGATCATTACCGCGCCTGCGAGCATGCCCATTTTGCACATGCGATAACGTCCGAAGCATGCGGGGCTCAACGGTGAAGAGCAGTAGTTTGAAATAAGGGGAGAGAGCGAAAACTGGCGGGTATACGACGGGCGGCTGGATGGCCGCCGGTCAATCGTTGGGAGATGCGCTCAGAGAATATAATTATGCAGTGAAAACCCCCGCACAGCTCCCCGCCCCGATTCCTTGACCGCATACATGGCAACATCAGCGGCCCGGATCAGGTCGGCCTTGCTCTCCGCATCCTCGGGGAATGAGGCCACGCCGAAACTGGCGGTCAGATTGATCGGAAGATTGTCATCCGATACGAAGCGGGTGTTCTTCATACTGGCAAGCAGAGCGGAAGCCATCTTGATCGCCTGTTGCTTGGTGGTGTGGGGGAGGATGATCGAAAATTCATCGCCACCATAGCGCGCTGCCAGGTCCGACGAACGGATCTGGCGCCGGATCAGCTGGCCGAATTCGGCCAGCATGCGGCTTCCCACCAGATGGCCGTGCTGATCATTCACCGACTTGAACTTGTCCAGGTCGAGGAAAACCAGCGACAGCGGATCGTTGTATCGCTTGGCGCGTTCCAGTTCATGTTCCAGCAACTTCCCGAAATGGCGCGAATTATACAACCCCGACACGTCATCGGTCATCACCAGTTCATTGATCCGCTGGTAATTGCGGGCATTTTCCAGGGCGATGGCCGCAAAATCGGCAATCGCCGAGAGGAGCACCAGGTCGTTATTCTCAAATATGCTCTCCTGATAGCTGTTGATCAGCTCGATCACCCCCACCACCTGCTGCTTGATCTTCATTGGCACGCAGACGATCGAGTGGGTGGTAAACGACAGTTTTTCATCCAGATGCCGGGCGAAGCGTTGATCCTGGCTGACATCCGGTATCAGCAGCGCCTCTCCGTTCAGCGCAACCCACCCGGCGACCCCTTCGCCACGCTTCAGCCGGAACCCCTTCAGCTGCTCCGCCACCGGAGAAACCGCAATTTCAAAGGTCAGATCACCGCTGTTGGCATCAACCAGCAACAGCGACCACGCCTTGGGATTGATCAGGCGTTCCACCTGCTTCATGATCGCTTCCAGAATATCGTGGGGGTCAAGACAGGAGGTCAGGGTCTTGCCGATCTCGATCATTGACGCCAGTTCCGCGTTACGCCGTTCCAGCAGCCGGTTGATGGCGCTGCAATCCTGTCCCGTATGCATGGTTGTGACTCCCGTTTGAAGATGCCGTTTTCGCAATGGTTCAATGTAACGAGCATCAAGGATTTTGTAAACCGGCAATCGGGATGGGTGGTGCAAATGGCAGGGCAAACGATCATATCCGAATAACAAGGGAAGCTCCTATTCTCCCCACAATACAGTAACGCTATTACTGCAAAATAAATTATTTGACAAAAGCTAATCAGGCCTATTGAATATCGTGCTTGGCACAGATTGAACAGTTGGAAATTGAGTTGGTTGCTGTGCAGGCTATGATGACCGAGATGCTGAAGGAGATTGAAAGATGAACCCACAGATTACACAGATTAACGCAGATAAAAACGTCAGAGATCAGGAAACCTATGCGATTATTGGGGCGGCCATGGCCGTGCATGGTGAGCTTGGGCATGGATTTCTTGAGGCTGTTTATCAGGAAGCTCTGGAGAAGGAGTTTCTGTTCCGTCAGATCCCTTATGAGCGGGAGAAGGAACTGCCGGTCTTGTATCGGGGGCAGCCACTTAAAGCATTTTACAAAGCAGATTTTGTCTGCTCCGGTTCAGTCATAGTTGAGTTAAAGGCACTGCAACAAATAACTGGTTCAGAAGAGGCTCAAGTCATCAATTATCTGAAAGCGTCTGGGATCAGCAAGGGGCTTTTGATAAATTTTGGATCAGCCAGCCTTCACTATAAACGCCTTGTGCTAAATCAAAACAAAGGACTATCCGCAGATTACACAGATTAGCACAGACAGAACAAGCCGGTTTTAAAGGATTTATCAGTAATCCGTTTTTGACTTTAATCTGCGTGAATCTGCGAAATCTGCGGATGAAGCTGGAATAATAGATTCAGTTATCCAGAAATACCGGAATACTGCGAGTGAGTAGATAACCATTTCGAGGTGATGCTCGTAATGGTTTTGGAGGAACATTATGAATAAAGAATTGATGGTTCGGTTACATGCTCAGTTTGATGGAATTTCCAACATATGGCCGGATTCCGAGATTGAATTCTGGTACGCTCGTGAGTTGCAGGCGGTCTTGGGTTATGACCGTTGGGAGAACTTCAAGAACGCCATTGACAAGGCCATCATCTCTTGCAAATCGGCAGGGGTTAACATCTCCGACCATTTTCGTGACGTCACGAAAATGGTCCCAATCGGTTCCGGAGCTGAAAGACCGGTTGAAGATATCATGCTCACCCGCTATGCCTGCTACCTGATCGCCCAAAACGGTGACCCACGCAAAGAACAGGTTGCTTTCGCCCAAAGTTACTTTGCTCTACAAACCCGCAAGCAGGAGATCATTGAAGAGCGCATTCAATTGCAGGAGCGGCTACAAGCCCGCCAGAAACTTCGCGAGTCAGAAACGGAATTATCCAGGAACATTTATGAGCGAGGTGTTGATGAACAAGGGTTCGGACGTATCCGTTCCAAGGGTGATCATGCTCTTTTTGGCGGCAATAACACCCAGTCAATGAAGGAGCAACTTGGCATTCCCGACAGTCGCCCACTGGCCGATTTTCTGCCGACCGTAACCATTGCCGCAAAAAACCTTGCCACGGAAATCACCAACCACAATGTGCGTCAACATGATATGCAGGGTGAGTCCTCCATAACTGACGAGCATGTTCAGAATAACCGAAGTGTTAGAACAATGCTGGTGGAGCGGGGTATCAAGCCGGAGGAGTTGCCACCAGAAGAAGATTTGAAGAAGCTTGAGCGCCGGGTTAAGTCGGATGAAAAGCGGCTGATCAAGGGGACGGAGTTACCGAAGATGATGGAGGGTGAGGAATAAGGAAGAGCGATTTGTCCGCAGAGTAACGAAGATAAAACCTTAAACAATCCTCTTAAAAGCCTATCGTTTTTAAGTAGTCACAGTAATCAGTCTTTTGATTTTAATCTGCGTACATCTGTGAAATCTGCGGATAATGGGTGATGTAACGATCAAGTTACGGGCACCATTTTTTCAGACAACTTGAATTAGCACTGGTGTAGAACATGCAGAGAACAATAATCCCCCAGGAGGTACCACCCCGATGCCAATGACAATTTTTGAGGCGATGAGCGGCAACATCAGCTCGTTTCTTGGCGGCGCCCAGGTACACCTGACCCCGGCCACCGAACGCCGGCAAGCTGAGGGGCATATGATTTCCCTGCCGGTGGTGACCGACGGCCGGGAGTTCCAGTTCAGCGCCAGCCGTAACAAGATACCGTTCACCCGCCTGGAAGAGTCGTTCTGCAAAGAGCTGCTGACCGCCTTTTCCATGCTCTACAGCGGCTTCCGGCAGGAGGGGTATGCGGCACAATTCCGGACCGCCCTGGTTGCCTCGATCATGGATATCACGGTGGCCCGCTCCCTGCGCGGCGATCACCGCAAGGGATTCTGGCCGATCCAGCAGCTGATCCAGCTGTTGAAAAGCCTCTCCTACCAGAAGTACGAAGGAAAACCGGCCACCACCGGCGTCATCATCCACCGCACCACACCGCTGGAACTGCGGAACGTGATGAAACTGCGCAAACACACCCTGGTCCCGCTGAAAAGTTCCCAGAGCATCGGCCCCGGTTTTTTTGACAACCCCCTGACCTATCGCTTCATTGACGGCAGCAACCTGTTCTTCCTGGCCGGAATCCAGTTACAGGTCAATGGCATCGTCACCCTCTCCGGCATCTCCCTGCTGAACGAGGTGGAACGCCAGACCCAGCGGGAGCTGTTTTCCATCATCAGGAGAATCGGCACCGGCGCCTTTGCCGTTACGGTCAACGAGGCATCGGATATCGAGGTGCTCACCAGCCCGGCCCGGATCATGGTGCGGCGCAAGGGGATGTGGAGCATCTTCGATCCGGATATCTTCCGGGCCTTCCTGGCTGACAGCATGGAGCTTGAAGCGGCGGAAGACCTGATCTGGACCCTCTATGCCCTCTCCAAGATGCGCTATGGCACGGTGGTGATGGTGTATGGCGGCAGCGGAAGGAAACTGGCCGAACTGAAAAAAGGGGCGGTCGGCGGTTCCGATCCGATCGGCCGTTTGCTGATCGAGCGGGTAAAAAAGCGGGGGGTCAGTGAGCTGAAGCAGGCCGGGACACTCCTGCGCATCCTTTCCTCGGACGGCCTGACCGTGTTCAACGCCAAGGGAAAACTGGTGGATACCGGCTTCATCATCGACACGTCCCACGCCCGGGAAATGGTGGCCGGTGGCGGAAGAACCACGGCGGCCTGCGCCGCATCCCATTTCGGCAAGGTGATCAAGGTCTCCCAGGATGGCCCGATCGAACTGTACGAGAATGGCACCCAGATCTACCGCTTCGGATAGCGGCCACAACCGGCGGGCATCAGAACCATCCCCTCCAGGCCTGCTGTCCATCCCTGCCTGACTCACCACCCCGCATCCAAATCATGCCTATTTTTTGGGCATAAATTCTACGCACCACACCGATCACAACAAATACAACAACAATATCAAATACCTGCAATTCACCTTTCCCTTGGCACACCACATGCTATGAACCAGTACCAGCACACAACCGTGAACACTATTGTGGCAACGACGCCAACGAGTGAGCACGACCTGCCCAGCATGAAGCAAGCTAATTACAACACACCACTGGAGGTACCTCATGGCCAGACCGGATTATTACGACGCCCCGGAATGCGATAAAAACCAGGACAAGGGAGCGCCAAAATTCTGCAAGAAATCCGAACCGGGAGAAGGGACCGAACGCTCCTGCGCCTACGACGGCGCCCGGGTGGTGCTGATGCCGATCACCGACGCCATCCACCTGGTACATGGCCCGATCGCCTGCGCCGGCAACTCCTGGGATAACCGTGGCGCCCGCTCCTCCGGCTCGCAACTCTACCGGCGCGGCTTTACCACCGAGATGCTGGAAAACGACGTCATCTTCGGCGGCGAGAAGAAACTGTACAAGGCGATCCTCGACCTGGCCGGACGTTACGGCGAGGCCAAGGCGATCTTTGTCTATGCCACCTGCGTGACCGCCATGACCGGCGACGATGTGGAGGCGGTCTGCAAGGCGGCCTCGGAAAAAATCACGATTCCGGTCATCCCGGTCAACACCCCCGGCTTCATCGGCGACAAGAACATCGGCAACCGGCTGGCAGGTGAAATCCTGTTCAAGTACGTGATCGGCAGCTGTGAGCCGCCCGTGCTCGGTGAATTTCCGATCAATCTGATCGGAGAATACAACATCGCCGGTGACCTGTGGGGGATGCTGCCACTCTTCGACCGCCTGGGGATTCAGGTACTCTCCTGCTTTTCAGGGGACTCCAAATTCGAGGATCTGCGTTACGCCCATCGCGCCAAGCTCAATATCATTATCTGCTCCAAGTCGTTGACCAACCTGGCCAAGAAGATGCAAAAAACCTACGGCATGCCGTACATCGAAGAGTCGTTCTATGGCATGACCGATACCATCAAGGCGTTGCGTGATATTGCCCGCGAACTGGACGATGCGGTGGGAGGACTGGAAAAGCGGGTCATGCAGGATCGGGTGGAACGTCTGATTGCCGAGGAAGAGAGCAAATGCCGGGAGGCGATTGCACCGTACCGGGCACGCCTGACCGGAAAACGGGCGGTGCTGTTCACCGGCGGAGTCAAGACCTGGTCAATGGTCAATGCCCTCAATGAACTGGGAGTGGAAATTCTGGCGGCCGGAACCCAGAACTCGACCCTGGAGGATTTCTACCGCATGAAAGGGCTGATGCATGCCGATGCCCGGATCATCGAAGACACCTCCACCGCCGGCCTGCTGGCAGTCATGGCCGACAAGCTCCCCGACCTGATCGTGGCCGGCGGCAAGACCAAGTTTCTGGCTCTGAAAACCAAGACCCCCTTCATGGACATCAACCACGGCCGCTCCCATCCCTACGCCGGTTTTGACGGCATGGTGACCTTTGCGCAGCAGCTGGATATGACCGTCAACAATCCGATCTGGCCGGTACTGAATGCCCCGGCGCCCTGGGAGAAGAGCAGCGAACAGCTGGACAGCGATCTGCAGGCCGCCACAACCCATGCCGCAACCTTTCTGGGTGAAGACCTGGCAGCCTCCCGCGTCGCCGTGCCAGGCAAGGCCGCCACGGTCAACCCGCAGAAAAATTCGCCTGCCCTGGGGGCCACCATGGCCTATCTGGGGATTCACAACATGCTCGGCCTGCTGCATGGCGCCCAGGGGTGTTCCACCTTTATCCGCCTGCAGCTGTCGCGGCACTACAAGGAGTCGATTGCCCTGAACGCCACCGCCATGAGCGAGGACACGGCCATCTTCGGCGGCTGGGAGAATCTGAAAAAGGGGATCGGACGAGTGATCGAGAAGTTCCATCCCCAGGTGGTGGGGGTGATGACAACCGGTTTGACCGAGACCATGGGTGATGATGTCAACAGTGCCATCAAGCAGTTCCGCGAGCAGCATCCCGAGCATGACCAGGTTCCGGTCATCTGGGCCTCGACCCCCGATTACTGCGGGTCGCTGCAGGAAGGGTATGCCGCTGCCGTGGAATCGATCGTTTCCACCCTGACAGAGGGGGGGACGACCGTCCCGGACCAGGTCAACCTGCTCCCCGGCAGCCACCTGACCCCGGCTGATGTGGAAGAGTTGAAGGAACTGATCGAGTCGTTCGGCCTGACGGTGCTGACCATCCCGGACATCTCCAATGCCATGGACGGTCATATCGATGACGTGGTCTCGCCGCTCTCGACCGGCGGCATCACGGTGGAGCAGATCAGCAAGGGGGGTCGCAGTGTTGCCACCCTGTATGTGGGCGATTCCCTGGCAAAAGCGGGATTGAAACTGAAGGAAAAATTCGGCATCCCGGCCTACGGTTTCAGTTCACTGACCGGCCTGGCCGAGACCGACCGCTTGATGGAGGCGCTCTCAGCCATCAGTGGCCGGCCGATTCCCGAGAAACATCGCCGCTGGCGCTCGCGCTTGATGGACGCCATGGTCGACAGCCATTACCAGTTCGGCAACAAAAAAGTAGCCATCGCCCTGGAGTCGGATAACCTCAAGACCATGACCCGCTTCCTGGCCGGCATGGGGTGCCACATCCAGGCGGCGCTCTCCGCCACCCGCACCCGCGGGCTGGACAGCCTGCCGTGCGAAAATGTCTTCGTGGGTGACCTGGAAGACCTGGAAACTGCGGCGAGCGGCGCGGATCTGCTGGTGGCCAACTCCAATGGCCGCCAGGCCGCCAACAAGCTGAAGATCGGCGCCCACCTGCGGGCTGGCCTGCCGGTCTTCGATCGGCTGGGGGCTCACCAGAAGGTGTGGGTCGGCTATCGCGGCACACTCAATCTGGTGTTCGAGGCCGCCAACCTGTTTCAGGCCAATGCCAAGGAAGCACAGAAACTGGCGCACAACTAAATCCAAAAATGCATTTGAAATACGGAGGCACAGAGAATACGGAATAAAATCATACACAAAACAATGTGATGGTTTCCACCTTTGGGGTACCCGTGTAAGGAGATCTAACAGAGTGATTTCTCTGTGCTCTCTGTGCCTCTGTGTTATTCGACTGCTGTTTTCAGGCCAAAGGATCACCGGCGGAGTTCCACACTCCACAATCGGATTGACGAGCTGAAATCAGGGGTGGTATACACCTGCACGCTCTATCATTCTGGCTGTGTACAAGGAGTTTGTATGGGAATCAATAATCGTATCGGCACACCACTTTCTCCATCCGCTACGCGGGTGATGCTGCTCGGCTGCGGCGAATTGGGCAAGGAGGTGATCATTGCCCTGCAGCGGCTCGGTTGCGAAGTCATCGGTGTCGATCGCTATGCCAATGCCCCCGGCATGCAGGTGGCTCATCGCAGCCATGTTGTCACCATGACCGATGGCGAAGCATTGCGAAGGTTGATCGCCCTGGAAAAACCGCATCTGGTGGTCCCCGAAATCGAGGCGATTGCCACGGCCATGCTGGCCGAGATCGAACGGGATGGGGTCGATGGGCACCGCCCCGAATTCATCCCGACTGCGCGGGCCACCCAACTGACCATGAACCGTGAAGGGATTCGTCGCCTGGCAGCCGAAGAGCTCGGGCTCCCCACCTCTCCCTACCGCTTTGCCGACTCCCTGGAAGAACTGCAGACAGCCATTGACGGCGCCCCGCAACAGGTGGGGATCGGGTATCCCTGTATCGTCAAGCCGGTCATGTCCTCTTCCGGCAAGGGACAATCGCTGATCAAGACTCCTGGCGATGTGCGGAAAGCATGGGAGTATGCCCAGGCCGGGGGGCGTGTGGGAGCCGGCCGGGTAATTGTGGAGGGTTTCATTGATTTCGATTACGAGATCACCCAGCTGACGGTGCGTGCCATGGGAACAAGTGGCGAGATTGAGACCAGCTTCTGTGAGCCGATTGGACATGTGCAGATCCAGGGGGATTATGTGGAATCGTGGCAACCGATGGCCATGACGCCACTGGCGCTGCAAAAGTCGCGGGAGATTGCCGGCGCCATAACCGGAAACCTGGGTGGTCGCGGCATTTTCGGGGTTGAGCTGTTCATCAAGGGGGACCAGGTCTGGTTTTCCGAAGTCAGCCCCCGCCCCCATGACACCGGCCTGGTGACACTGGCAACCCAACGCCTGTCGGAATTCGAGCTGCACGCCCGCGCCATCCTCGGCCTGCCGGTCGATACCTCCCTGCGCCGCCCAGGGGCATCGGCGGTGATTTACGGTGGCCTGGCCGAAGCGGGGATCGCCTTTGAAGGGGTGGCGCAGGCACTGTCTGTGCCTGAATCGGATTTGCGCCTGTTCGGCAAACCGGAGAGCTTCCTCAAGCGTCGCATGGGAGTGGCGGTGGCCACGGCCGATACAACCGATGAGGCGCGCCAGCGGGCAAAACTGGCCGCCAGCCTGGTGAAACCGGTCAAGGGGTAAGCGCCCCGCCGCCGCACCCGGCAAATAATGCCTTATTTTTAATCACACATTGCACATGCATTGCAAATACACGCCAACAAATCTATGCTTATATAACAAATAACGGTAGTTACAATCTGGCATTACATGTGCATATATAATATCAGATTCGGCAAAGGCGCCGCCATCAAACGATGGTGCGCCTTTTTTGCTGTAAGAGAGGAGTGATTATGAAAATCGCATTTACGACGTCAACCGGAGAGAACATCGATCAGCACTTTGGCCAGGCAGAAAAGTTCACCATTTGGGAGATCGGCGCGGACGAAGCATACTACGTCGATACGGTAGCGGTGGGGGAACACGGAGGAGATGAGGAAGACCGCATCGCCGCCCGGGCAAAATTACTGCAGGAATGCATTATCGTCTATACCATGCAGATCGGTGGACCGGCCGCGGCCAAACTGGTGGCGCTCAAGATCCAGCCGATGAAAACCAACAGCGAAGTCGGCGTGAAAGAGACCGTTGAAAAACTGCAGGAAGTGCTGCGCGGCAACCCGCCCCCCTGGCTTCGTAAAGCAATGAACAAAGGGGTCCAGGCATCGTTTCTGGACGAATAGTCCCCACCAGCAGCGGTTAACCGAAACAAACATACGCCAACGAAATTACGATCTGCCGATCTCGACAGAAAATAGTTTCCAACCACATAAAAAGGAGAAATGACCATGGCTTACATCACTGCACTCACCAAAAACAGACAGGAATGGACCCCCCAGTACATCAAGTCACTGGACGAAGAAACCTGCATCGGCTGCGGACGCTGTTACAAGGTGTGCGCCCACGATGTGCTCGCTTTCGAAGAGCTTGACGAAGATGATTCCGCCAAGATGTTCATGAAAATTGCAAATGACGGCAACTGCATCGGCTGCCAGGCCTGCGGCCGGACCTGTTCCAAAAAGTGTTTCAGCTTCGAAGCGGTAGTTTTGTAACTGAATAATCTGGTGGCAACGTAGCGTCACGGGGAATGGTGGCGCCCGGACAGACCTTCCCCTTGACCCTTGCAAAGGAGTCACACCATGTTAATCGCAGTCGCATCCAAGGATGGCAAAGAGATTAACCAGCATTTTGGCCATGCCGAACGCTTTCTGATTTATGATGTGTCGGAAGGAAAGGCCTCGCTGGTGGACGAAAAAAAAGTTGAGCGCTACTGCAGCTTTGATCCCGAACACCCCCTGCGCGGGCATCTGCTGCAGGGAATCGCCACCGCATTGAGCGGTTGCCGGGCGGTGGTGACCGCGCAAATGGGAGAACACCCCAAAGCTGAACTGGAAAAGATCGGCGTTGAACCTTTCGTTACCACCGGCCAAATCAAACAGACCCTGGTAGAACTCTACAAAATTCTGTAGGGGCGAAAATCATTCGCTCCCCCCTTCACGACGAGGTGATGACACATGGGAACCGGTTCCTTTAACTACTGCAATCTCCCCCCGTGGGTCATCGCCTCACGCCATTTCAATGACAACCCGCAACCACTTGAAATCCAGGGGGTAAAAGAAGCCAATCGCTTCCTGTTTGAGAAACTGGCCGGCATCACCTCCCAGGAAGAGCGGGCCGTGGTTTTCAATGATTTCATGTCGGTCAAATTCCAGCTGCATCACTGGCAGGAGCAGACCACCGACACGGCGCGCAAGAGTATTAAAAACAGTTACCTGCGTTATCTGCGCGGCTGGATGATGGATTCAAACTCGGTGGAGGGGGCGGTGCTCAAGCGCTGGGTTGAAAGCCGCACCGGCATTACCCCCACGTTTCACCGCGCCCGCATTTCAGGGATTCACAGTGAGGCATATTTCGATTTTTCGGTTGATGTGATGAAAGGAAGCGCCCGCACCAACGCCATCCAATCGCAGCTCGACCTGCTGTATGAATATGGACAGTACGAACTGCCCCATAAATATCCGAGCCAACAGACAATTCTGCTCTATCGCGGAACCTACGACGCCAACGAACACGACATCATTGAACAGGTTGACAAACGCCGGCAGATCGTACGGCTTAACAACCTGGCATCCTTTACCTCTGACGAAGAACGGGCCTGGGAATTCGGCTCTACCGTCTGGGAAGTGCGGGTACCGCTCTGCAAGATCTTCTTCTATAACGACCTGCTACCGGGCAGCATATTAAAAGGGGAAGGCGAATACATGGTCATCGGCGGAGAGTATCTGGTACGGCAGGTTGTCTGCACCATCGGCTAGCCCCACGCAATCCCCCCTTGTTTTAGAGTCAGCAACAATCCAACCGCCAATACACACTCCAGTGTAAAAATTACACCTGCCGAAGCGTAATAAATCAATAAAAAACAAGTGACAATTCATCACGGGATGGTATGGTTTTAACTAAGTAAATTCCAACCTTAAAACACCGATGGTACCCAGATGGCACTTCGACATCGTGCAAAAACAGTTATTCTGCTCGTGCTGGCGCTCGGGCTGCTGCCGGTACTGTTTGTAGCCGGTTCCCGATCGCTGTTTCTCGACAGTTACGCCGAGCTTGAATCGTCCACCATGCATACGGAGGTCGCCCGTGCAGCCGAGAGCATCCGCTCCGAACTCGATCAGGTTGACACCATTGCCACCGATTATAGCGGCTGGGACGATGCCTATCAGTTCGTGCAAGACGGCAACCGTCCCTTCATTAAAAGCAATCTCTCCGATGCCGTATTCTCAAAACTGAAACTGAGCCTGGTGATCTTCTTTAACCAGGAGGGAGCGGTAGTGTACCGTCGGATGGTTGATTTTCAGAGCAACCGGGAACTGCCGATCCCGCCGGAATTGTGGAACCATTTTCAACCTGACTCTCCGTTGATCAAACTTTCGGCGGAAAGTTCCTGCAAAGGTTTTCTTGCCATCCCGGGGGGGATACTGATGACGGTCTCACGACCGGTACAGACCAGTGACTTCAAGGGGACTCCCAAAGGGACCCTGGTCATGGGGCGCTTTCTCGATGAGGAGCTGATTTCCGTGATTGCCGCCAGGACAAAGCGCAAGCTGTCGTTTGTAACAGCGGCGCCCACCACCCCCATCCTGGTATCAACTCCCCAGCCACTGTTGCAACCTGAACAGGAGATCCGGCTGGCCGCCAACAACGATGCCATGTACGGCTACCGGAATTTCAATGATTTCTACGGCAAGCACGTTTTCACCCTGCAGGTAGAGGCGCCCCGCAGCATACTGAAACAGGGGGAGAAAACCATTCGCACTTTCGTTGTATTCTTCACTGCCCTGACGCTCTTTTCGGCCGGCGCCCTGTACCTGGTGTTTGCGCGTCTCACCTCTTCCTTGCAACGGCAGAAGGAATCGGAGTCCCGTTATCACACCCTGGTTGATCGGGCTGCCGAGGGGATCGTGCTGGCAACCATGGAAGGATATTTTATTCTGGATGCCAATCCGGCCTTTGCATTGCTGACCGGAAAAAGTATCCAGGAATTACGGGGCACTCCCTTGCTGGAACTGTTTGATGGTTCACCCGATGAGCTGACGGAAGAAAGCGAGCGGATTCTCAGCGAGACCAGGGAAATGAGACTGAAACACGATTCCGGCGACATCAAGTTTACCGAGGTCAATGCCAGCTGTATCAGCCATGAAGCACGACCGGTTCTGTCGGTGATCGTACATAACGTTACCGCCAGAAAAGGGCTGGAAAATCAGCTCATGTATCAGGCCAATCACGACCCGCTGACCGGCTTGCCGAACCGGATCCTGCTCAATGACCGGCTCTCCCACGCCCTGGCATCGGCACAGCGCAAGAAAGGTGGAGTTGTTCTGATGCTGCTTGACCTTGATCATTTCAAGGTCATCAACGACACTCTGGGACATTCCTATGGCGATCAGCTGCTCAAAGAGACAGCCCAGCGTTTTAAAGCCATCACCCGCGCCAGCGACACCATCGCACGCATCGGCGGTGACGAGTTCGTCGCCGTCTTGACCACCCTGGGAAAGAGTGACGACGTCATCACGGTCGCCCATCGTTTTCTGGAGGAAATCTGCCGGCCGTACCGGCTGGGTGGAGAGGAGTTCAACATATCCGCCAGCATAGGCATTGCCCAGTTTCCGGATGATGGTTACAGCGCCGAAGAGCTGTTCAAAAAAGCGGACACAGCCATGTATCATGTCAAGGAACGTGGCAGAAACGGCATTCAGTTTTACGCGGAAGAAATGAACCGGAAAAACAGCATCCGGCTCAAGATTGAATCATGCCTGCGACGCGCCATCGAACACAATGAACTGAGCCTCCACTACCAACCCCAGATCCAGCTGGCAAGCGGCCGGATCATCGGCATGGAGGTGCTGCTCCGCTGGAACAGCCCCGAGCTTGGCCAGGTTGATCCCGCTGAATTTATTCCAGTGGCTGAAAATTCAGGTTTGATCGTATCGATCGGAACCTGGGCGCTCCGCACCGCCTGCCTGCAATATATGCAGTGGCGCAAACAGGGGCTTCCCCCCATGCGGATGGCGGTAAATCTCTCGCCACGGCAGTTCAGCCAGGCCAACCTGGTGGATATGGTTCGCCAGATCATAGAGGAATCGGGGATACCGCCGGCCGAGCTTGATCTGGAAGTGACCGAGAGCCTGATGATGAATAACGTGGAAGACTCGATCCAGAAGATGGTGGCGCTCAAGCAACTCGGCACCAGTCTCTCAATCGACGACTTCGGCACCGGCTATTCTTCCCTGAGCTGCCTGCAGCAGTTCCCGCTCGACATCTTGAAGATTGATCGATCATTTGTAACCGAGATCGGCAACGGCAGCAGATCGGTGATTATCCGCGCGATTGTTGCCATGGCGCACTCGCTTGGTCTCTCGATTGTCGCCGAAGGGGTGGAAAACGTCGAACAGCTCAATTTCCTCAGAAACCACCATTGCGAAGAAGTACAAGGGTTCTACTTCAGCCGTCCCCTGACAGACGCCAACTTTTTTAAATTGATCAAAAAAACCGATGGGTTTGAGCCAAACATGACCACACTCGCGCCAGAACCGTTAAATCCCAATAACCTACAAGAAACAACAAACGTTTCATTCTAAAAAAATAAGCTGACAAATGACTTGCTTCAACTATATACAGACGGATCGACATACGAGGGGACTCCATGATCATCGCCACTGCTCTGTACGAAGCACTGTATGCACAACCGATCAATGTGCCGGTATTTAACCCGATCGCGCTTGAGTTGTTAAACCTGCTTGAATCGCCCGAAACTGACTTCTTTACCGTCATCGGCACGATCAAGGAAGACCAGGCGATCTCGGCGCACGTTCTCAAGATGGCCAACTCAACCTCCTACCGGGGGTTGACCTGCTGCGACACCATTGAAAAAGCAGCCATCCGCCTTGGCACCCATCAGCTGGCCAACCTTGCCATCGCGGCATCGCAAGCCGCGCTCCACACCTCGCACGATCCGCTCGTCAACAGCATCATGCAGGATCTGTGGCTACACTCCCACGCCTGTGCTCTTGGCTGTCACTATTTAGCCTCTAAATCAGGACATCAACGCCTGGCCGATCTCGCCTATATGGCCGGACTGCTGCATGACATCGGCAAGCTCTACCTGTTGAAGGCGATGGAGTCTATTTCCCAAGCTCCATCGTGCAGCATCCCGCTGGAACGTGAGTTACTGGTTCATATTTTTGCAGAGCTGCATGTGGAATTCGGCTGCCGGGTCATGGAACAGTTCAACATACCGATTCTCTATGAGCAGATCGTGGCGCACCACCATGACCACAGCCAGCATGACGACATTATTGTCAATACCCTGGCCGGCATCGTCCGCATCGTCAACGAAAACAGCCGCAGATTTCAGCTTGATCTGTACCCCACCATCGACGCAGATACCATCCCCCTGCCTGAAATCGATGCCGTACCAATGACCGAAAGCAATCTCGCCAAACTTGAGTCCATAATGTCGGAATGTCGTGCTGAGATGTAACCGGCTCCCCTTCCCTGTTTGACCGAATCGGCCTGTCCACCTTGTTTCCACACCCAAACCAATGTTGAGATGCTGTTTTAATATTTTATTGACACCCCTGGCGACCTTCTGTATTTTCATTAAAATCAAAGTCGAGCGATTTAGTCATATTACAACCAGCCAGAGGATCAGCAATGACAATCAAGACCCGTCTTATTTCAGGCACCGTACTCTCAGCCACCATAATTGCCATCCTGGTGATCGCCGGATCAATTTCACTTCGTCAGCTGGCAAAACTCCAGAACATCAGCGCCGCCCAGTCCCTTAAATCGGAACAGACCGCCCTTGCCAGCCGTGCCGGACTCTCCCAATACCAGGCAATTGCCGATGCTCTCGTCATCAGGGATCTGGAGCGGGCCGACAAGGAATGGGCGCGCAAAAAAGAGGCCAACCTGCAACGGATAGCCGACATGGCC
Organism: Geobacteraceae bacterium; assembly: GCA_036732725.1. GTDB lineage: Bacteria > Desulfobacterota > Desulfuromonadia > Geobacterales > Pseudopelobacteraceae > CAIPTY01. The sequence continues at coordinate 44,784 of DAINBV010000021.1, forward strand.
AAGGGGGTGGAAACCCCCGAAGAGAAGCGTCTGATAGAGGATGCCAAGGGATCCTTCGACAGGATCGTAACGCTCTACGAGAGCAAACTGCGCCCCCTGCTCAACGCCGAGATCGGCATTACTCCCGAAATGCGAGAGCTCAGCGGACAAATCGGGAAAGAAGTGGAGATCATCCGCATCAACACCCTCAAACTGTCGGAGTTGACGGCCCGGAGCGCTAAAGCAGCCGACAGTTCATTTAACAATGCCATCGCTAAAAACATCTCCACCATGCTCGCCATCGGACTGATCGGACTTCTGTTGCAACTGGCATTGAACGGCATCATCTCGGCCAGTATCATCAAACCATTGTCAGCACTCAACAAACTGGTCGGCAACCTGTCACAGGGTGAGGGAGATCTGACCCATCGGATCGAATTCAAAAGCAACAATGAGTTGGGGGAGCTGGGGAACAACCTGAACCAGTTTCTCGACAAGCTGCAGCAGATTGTAAAAGGGGTCATTCAGAGCAGCATCCAGGTGGTATATGCATCGAGCAAGGTGCATGATATGGCAGAGACCATCTCCGACGAGTCTTCGGGACTGGTGGCCCAGGCCACCGCAGTTGCCACCGCCAGCGAAGAGATGTCCGCCACCTCCAATGACATTGCCAGGAATTGTAGCCAGGCTGCCACGGAAGGAGCCAGGGCCGGCCAGGTGGCCACGGAAGGGGCCGCGGTGGTTGACCAGACCGTGCAGGGAATGGAACGCATTGCCAGCCAGGTTCAGTCGGCGGCAACCACCGTCGAGAGTCTCGGCAGCCGTTCCGACCAGATTGGCGACATTGCCGATACCATCCAGGACATTGCCGATCAAACCAACCTGCTGGCGCTCAATGCGGCCATCGAAGCTGCCCGGGCCGGTGAACAGGGGCGCGGATTTGCCGTGGTAGCCGACGAGGTGCGTGCCCTGGCTGAACGTACGACCCAGGCGACCCGGGAAATCTCGGTCATGATCAAAGGAATTCAGAACGACACCAGGAATGCCGTTGATTCCATGGAGGCGGGGGTACACCAGGTGGAGCAGGGATCAGAGGATGCCGCCCGTTCCGGCGAGGCGCTGCATAAAATTCTGGACGAGATCAACGCCGTCACCATGCAGATCAATCAGATCGCCACCGCCGCCGAGGAACAGAATGCCACCTCAGTGGAAATTTCCGGCAACATCCTGAGGATCAGCGACATTGCCCAGACCACTTCCAGCAGCAGCAGGGAAAGCATCCGTTCGGCACACTCCCTGCTGGCGGTATCGGAAGAGCTGATGGTCACCCTGGGGAAGTTCAAAATCCAGGAAGACACCGCCTTGATCCTCAACCGGGCCAAGACCGCCCACATGCTTTTCACCGGCAAAATCAAGGCCCACCTGCATGGCATTCGCCAGATCGACCCCGGCACCCTCCCGAGCCACCTCACCTGCGCCTTCGGAAAATGGCATCAGAGTCACGGCAACGAGAAATGCGGGCACACACCCCTGTTCCGGCAGATCGACGCCCCCCACCAGCGGGTGCATGAGCTGGGGAAACAGACGGTGGTGGCCCACAATAGCGGCGATACGGCAAAAGCATACGCTCTGTGCAATGAGATGACCGCCTGTTCGTTGACCCTGATCGGCATCCTCGACCAGCTGGAACGGGAGTGTCACTGACCAAAACCGACAGCATAAAATGGTGCACAAAGCAATGGGGGAAGAGCAGATCTGCTCTTCCCCCATTATGTTATTACTGCCCCTAAAAATGACTGTTTGTTCTTATTTGTCGCTACCGTCATTTTTCGGTTTAATTTCTATCTCGTCCTTGCCATCGGAAGCCTTTTTGAAATTGCGGATACTTTTACCAAGCGCTCCGCCAATTTCAGGCAAACGACCGGCTCCGAAAACCACCAATACAATCACCAGTATGATTATCAGTTCGGGCATTCCAAATCCAAACATAGCTGTTTCCCCCTGTTACTCGTTGATGTTGTGGCAGTATCGCATTGACCGGATAAAAAATCAAGTTTGGCAAAACGTTAGCCGGCATTTGTCCACGTCAGCGCGCCCGGGGCGCACGTTGCGGATGACGGGCAGTTGGCGCTGAGGAAGGGGCAGCCGGACGAGATTGCCGCTGCGGCTTGGCGCCGCTAGCGGTGGCAGTTTTTTTGCCGGCCGGTTGCGATCTTCCCCCCTCCCCTGCTGTTTTTACCTCAACCGGTTTGCGGCGCGCCTGCGGCTGCCGTGGCGGACGGGCGAATTCCTGATCTTTCTGGGGAGCTGGCACACTGTAATCAAACCCCTCCACCGTGCGCCGTTCCAAGGTGGCTCCCAGCTTTTTCTCAATGGTGCGCACCATGGCCTGATCCTCCACCGTAACCATGGTAAAGGCATCACCACTTTTGGCGGCCCGGCCGGTACGGCCAATCCGATGCACATACGCCTCGGGTGTATCCGGTATGTCGTAATTGACAACATGGGAAACCTGGGACACATCGATTCCCCGAGCGGCAATATCGGTGGCGACCAGAATCTGGAAAGAACCATCACGGAAACCATCCAAGGCAGCCTGGCGGCGATTCTGCGACAGGTTCCCCTGCAGCGATGCGGCGGTGTAACCGGCTTTTTCCAGCTGTTCACCCAGTCGCTTGGCGCGGTGCTTGGTACGGGTAAAGATCAGTACCGACTCCGTATCGGTGTGCTGCAGCAACTCCAGCAGCAGTGCAGTTTTCAGGTGCTGGGACACCGGATAGAGGGCATGGCTGACCGTGACCGGCGGGGCGGTATTACCGACCTGCACCGTAACCGGATCACGCAGTGTTTCGTTGGCCAGGGCACGGATATCGGGGGGCATGGTTGCCGAGAAAAGCAGGGTCTGACGCTGTGCAGGCAGCTGTTTGAGGATCCGGCGGAGGTCGGGGAGAAACCCCATGTCAAACATCTGGTCAGCCTCGTCCAGCACCAGCACCTGCAGATGTGAAAGATTGACCGTTCCCTGGGCCATATGATCCAGCAAACGCCCGGGACAGGCCACAATAATATCGACACCATGTTTAAGTTTTTCAATCTGGGGATTGACACCGACACCACCGTACATGGTCATACTTTTCAGACGGGTGTGGCGCCCCAACTGCATAAATGATTCGTGGATCTGTTCTGCCAGTTCACGGGTTGGTGCAATCACCAGTGCCTTGACAGCTCCGTGAGGACCCGCAACCAGACGATGGAGAATCGGAAGTGCAAATGCGGCGGTTTTACCGGTTCCGGTCTGGGCAAGTCCCATAACATCCCGCCCCTCCATTACTACCGGGATAGCCTGTTGTTGGATCGGGGTCGGTGCACTGTAACCGGCGGCAGTTACGCCGGCGGCAACTTGAGGGTGAAATTTGAAATCCTGAAAATTCATGAAGCTCCTTTATTGATGATAGCGTACCATCCATGTGGATACGCCTGGTGTGGTGCGGGAATTGCGACTCTTATTTTCCCAGCACTTTTTCTATTCTTTCACAAACGGTTTTAAGCACTTTGATACGGGCGTAATATTTATCGTTGGCTTCCACCAGGGTCCAGGGAGCAATTTCCGTGCTGGTGCGATCAATCATATCACACACCGCCACTTCATATTCGTTCCACCTGTCACGGTTGCGCCAATCTTCATCGGTAATCTTAAAGCGTTTGAAACCGATTTTTTCCCGTTCCTTGAATCGGCGCAACTGCTCTTCCTGACTGATGGAAAGCCAGAATTTGAGCACCAGTGTTTTTTTGCGGTGTAATTGTTCTTCAAAGTCATTGATTTCAGCGTAGGCCCGCATCCAATCCAGGTGCGCACAGAATCCTTCCACCCGTTCCACCAGCACCCGCCCGTACCAGGAACGATCGAAAATGGCAAAGCGTCCTTTACGCGGAATATTACGCCAGAAACGCCACAGATACGGTTGGGCGCGTTCCTCTTCGGTCGGTGCAGCAACCGGCAACACGCGGTATTGACGGGCATCCAGCGCCTGGGTAATGCGACGGATCGTCCCCCCCTTGCCGGCGGCATCATTCCCTTCAAACACGATCACCAGTGAAAGTTTTTTGAAGTCGGGATGCCGGGTGAGCAGGTTGAGTTTCCCCTGGTATTTTTCCAACTCTTCCTCGTACTCGCTTTTCTTGATCTTTTTTGACATATCCAGTGTTTGCAGCAACAACAGATTGTCAATTGTCGGCATGATCGGCGGTATCGGCTCTTCGTGGCACGGTGCTTCAGGGGTATCAAGACGCTGCCGCAGCGCATTCAAGACCGCCTTGCCAATGGTCAAATAACGGTAGCGGGCATCAGCCCCCTCCACGATCGTCCAGGGTGATTCGGCGGTACTGGTTTGCCGCAACATCCGTTCCGAGACCTGACGGAACTTATCATACAGTTTGTAATGCTGCCAGTCGGTTTCCGTAACCCGCCAGCGGGTTTTGGGATCCTTTTCCAGACTCTTCAATCGCTTTTTCTGTTCACCCTCTGAAAGATGAAGCCAGAATTTGAGAATCAGCGCACCTTCGTTGCAGAGCATTTTTTCAAAGCGAACGATCCGCTCCAACTGTTGATCAAGCTCGGCATTTTTGGTAACCCCGTACACATTGTCAACCAGCGGGTTCGAATACCAGGTGCCGATAAAAATCCCGATCTTGCCCTTGGGTGGCAGCACCCGCCAGTAGCGGTACATACGGGGGCGCTCAAGCTCCTCATCGGTCAGGTCTCGCAGCGCATGGGTCTCAATGTGGCGCGGATCCATCCATTCATTCAGGATGTTGACAGTTTCACCCTTACCGGCACAGTCAACTCCGGCGACCAGAATAATCACCGGAAACTTTTTGCATTGCAGCAAATCGAGCTGGGCATCCAGCAATCCTTCGCGCAACACGGGAATTTCTTTTTTCCAGGTGGCTTTACTGATTGTATGACCTATTTCTGCTGATTCGAACATGGAGAGACCTCCTGGCGCTGAAATCAAGGGTAGATAATATCATATATTCAATTTTTTTCTTGGAAGAATGATTGAAAACGTGATAAAAAATATGGGCAATAAAAATAACAGGAGGTAGAAGGTGAAAAAATCAATATTAGTACTACTTTCCATTGCAGCAATCGCTCTGGCAGGATGTAACGACAAGCCTAAAACGGAAGCGCCGCAAGCTGCAGCACCTGCAGGAGCACCAGCTGCCGCAGCACCTGCACAAATGCCTGCTCAAGGTGCAGCACCTAATGCAGCAGCTCCTGGCGGCGACCCGCACGCTGGCATGAAAGCTCAGGAAATTCCTGCTGGTGCCGGTAAAAAAGGGAAAGTGTCACAGACCATGAATTCCGGCGGTTACACCTACGTTGAAGCTACCAACGAAAAAGGTGTAAAAGAATGGTTGGCTCTTCCGGAAATGAAAGTAAAAGTCGGCGACAGCATCGAATACCCGGAAACTCCGCCATTGGCTAATTTCCAGAGCAAGACCCTCAACAAAACGTTTGACAAGATCTCCTTCATCCCCGGTATCAGAATCGTTAAATAATTGCATAACGACACATTCAGGCGGAGTCATTAATTGGCTCCGCCTTTTTTTATGCCTTGTGCAGCTTTGCATTCCCGGTTTTGCGGAGCAAATGTAACCAACGTCAACTCTTCAAGACATCCAGGGAAGGTTGATGCCTGCTCACCAGAGTACAGACGGTAGCGTAGTACGCCTGCGCCGCCTTGCTCCGCCCGGTCTCAGCCAGCAACTCTGCCAGCAGAAACGCCCCCCACGGATTATCCGGATCGCGCTCGCAGATTTCCTTGAACTCCTTTTCCGCCGCACTAATATCACCATTTTGACGATACCATTCACCGGCAATGACATTGCTGGCATAACAATACCCAAGCAACTCTTTCTGTTGCCTGAAAAGAGAAGCGTTCTTTTTTACCCCACTACGGGCCAGCGTTTTCAACAGACGCTGATTACGAGCCGGGGAAGCGGCAACAAACAACGCATCTCCCTGCTGTTCGCTGAACAGAAGTGACGAGACGACACCGGACTCACGGGCAGACTCGAACAGCCTGGTGCCGGGAAAATAGGCAAGTGGAGAGACATAGCCGTCATCGGGACGAACCCGGCGGATCAGCTCCAGCGTGAGTTGTTGGTCCTGTTCCGTTTCTCCCGGTATATCGGATATCAGATAGATGGAAAGATTAATACCGACCGCACGAATCAATCCTGCGGCATGTTCAACCTGCTGCGGCGTAATTGCCTTTCCCAACTGTTTGAGAATCCGCGGTGAACCGGACTCGACACCAAGCTGGATACATTCGCAACCGGCCCGCTTCATCCAGACCAACAATTCATGGTCAAGTACATTGACCCGTGACTGGCAATTCCAGAGGATACCGAGCCTAGCTTCAATCAATAAACGGCAGAATTCGATCGTGCGTGACCGGTCAACCGTGAAGGTGTCATCGCGGATTGAAAAATAAATCAAGCCGTAACGATCCCGGATGAAAACTATTTCGTCAACCATGGAAATCGGAGAGCGAAATCGCACCTTGCGACTCCAGAAGGCAGGAGAACTGCAAAAGGTACAGGCCGAGGGGCAGCCGCGCGACGAAAGGATAAACTCCGGCTGTAACTGCTGGTCAACACCGACGGAATATTCCAGACACGAGGCAGGAAACGGTAGCTGGTCAAGCTCCTGCAGGAATGAACGGGGAGAGGTAACAACAACCTCGCCATTCCGGGAAAATGCAATCCCGTCCAGATCATGCCATTCCTGGCCACGGGCAACACGCTGCGCCAACGCCCCCAGTGTTGCTTCCCCCTCACCAATTACAACGACATCAAACGGTGTGTCGTGAGACAGCAACAAGTCGGCATACTGAAACGAGGCATGGGCGCCACCGGCAACAAGATGACACCCCGGCAGCAATTTTCTGACCAGCCGGGCCAGCTCTAACGAAGTATGACGATTATGGGTCCAGATTGATATCCCCAGCATTGCCGGCTTAGCAGCCAACAAATAGCGGGTCATCTCCTGGTGCGACCACCCGGAAAAGTTTGCCAATTTGGCATTATGGCCATCACGCCGCAGGCAGGCCTGTAACGAACAAAGGCCTACCGGCAACAGCGATATATACGGGTCGGAACGGTCGGACTGCCCGGAAAGGTACGCCAACACAATATCCATCATGCACGATCCTTTGAATCTCCAGACACAAAAAAATCCGGACCTGGCAGTCCGGATTTTTTTGTAACTAGGTACAACAACAAATTAATTGGGAATATTCAGCGAAACACCTAACATATCATTATTAATGGCATCTGTGTCCTGTTCTTCCTCAATACCGAGCAGCAGTTCGTCGAAATTCAACGCATCAGCAGAAACTTTTCCGATTCTGCGAGCCCCCAGATAACGTGAAGTGTAATATGAGGTATCCATGGACGAAATAACTACCCGCCGATCACGTGATGAAGCGTGAATCATTTTGCGATTGCCGAGATAAATTCCGACATGAGAGGGAAAGTTGGCATAGGTCTGAAAGAACACCAGATCACCTTTACGGAGATCGCCACGCACTACTTCATTTCCGACTGAAAACTGTTCGCGGGCAGTACGCGGAAGGTTGACATTTTCCTTACGAAACACCTGCTGTACAAAGCTGGAGCAATCAAGGGCATTTTTACTATTTCCCCCGAAAACATACCGCGCACCAAGGAAACTGTAGGCCGTCTTTTTAAGCTTGTTAACACCGGCACTGTTTTCTTTCAAGGTTTTCGCCAGATCCACCGGCTTTTCCTGGGCCACATCCGTCAGTTCAGCCAACGTATTGACCAATTCCTGTTCATTCAACAGATCACGATTAACAAGCTGCAGACTGGGCGATGCAAACCCTTTTGAACTTTCAAACTTGTCATCCATAACAGAAGGCGCAGCCAACGCCAGAACTTGCCCCGTTGCAATTCGGTTACCCTTCAGCCTGTTCAGCTTTCTGATATCCGCCATTTTAACGCCGGTTTTCTTAGCGATTTTCGGCAGGGTATCACCTTTGGCAACGGTGTAATTCTTCTGTTTTTCAGCTATTTTCTTTTTGACCACATCTGCAGCAACGTGGGATGGAATAATAACTTTCATCCCTTTATCAAGGTGTGATGACGAGAGGTTGTTAACTGTTTTTAATTCATCAGCCGACACATGATATTTGTGAGCAATGGAGTTAAGAGATTCACTTTTTCGGACAATGTGGGTTTTTGAGGCCAGAACAAGGTGTGGAGTAGCAAGCAACATAAAGGCAACTAATACGAGTGAGCGTTTAAGCACCATTTCCCCTCCTTTGTTTTAATTTTAAATCTGTGGCGTTATTTTATATAACAACACCATTACTTTTGTCAAGCTTTTCATACACCCCACAGAAAACATAAAGCGTGCCACTCACCAAGGAGCATCACGGAACAACTGTTTTTTTAAGTTGAAACGTAATTGGCTCATCCCGCAAAAGAATGACATTTTTAAGGGTTGGCTGGAGATTTTTCTGATATTCCTTGCCACGCACAAGCCCAGCCGCATCTATTTCCTCCGTGACAACCTGGTCAATTCGCGCCACCTGCCCCGCCGCCCCCTCAACCTCAACAAACGAGGGATTGCTTACCACCTGATACCCTTTTGCCCACTTTGGCAGACGCCCCCGCAACACGACTTTAACCGGTACTTTTTTGCGGATCTTTTTTTCCGCCACAATCTTGACTGATGGTGGCGAGATCGAAGCAATCACCATGCCCGGCGGAAGCGCCACATCAGCACTCTTCACCCTGACAACCGACTGACCTTCACGCAGTTCCGACAAATCAATATCCGCCACAATATCGAGCTTGCCAGGCGGTGGTGCCAGGCTGGAAATCATCTTGAGCTGCAACTCCAACTCTTCCGGTTGCGTATGAACGACCAGCAACGACTTATCGACACCATGAAATCTGACCGGAACATTGACCGTCGCAATCTGCCCCTGGCGCGAGGTGACCAATGCCCAGAATGCGGTCACCAAGAGTAAAAATGCCACTTTGGGAAGCAGGTTGGAAAAGAGGCGCTGCCAAATATTCAATGGTTGCTGTTCCTGTCCCGTCTGCACCAGCTCATCAATACGAGCACAGAGCGCTTCTGCCGTTGACTGAAACGACAACTCACCGCCAACCACGCATGAAACCTGGCCGCGCTCTTCGGAAACTACCAGCACGACCGCATCCGAGCGTTCGGAGAGCCCTACAGCCGCACGATGACGCGTACCAAAATGCTGGGGAATGGCCGGATTGGCACTCAACGGAAGATGACACGCCGCACACTCAATCCGCCCATCCTTGATCAGAACGGCGCCATCATGGAGTGGTGTACCATCATAGAAAATAGTTTCCAGCATCTGCGGGGTAATTTCAGCATCAAGACGGACACCATTCAACATCAGATCCGACAGTTCTTCTTCCCGCTGCAAGACAACGATGGCGCCGGTTCGCTTCTCTGCCAAATCAAAAAGAGTAGTGGCAAGTTCGTTAAATCGTGAGACCGAAGGGATACGATGCTGATCAAAAAAATGGCGCAACAGACTGAAGCGATAGAGCGCCTGCCGGATCTCACCCTGAAACACCACGATCACCAACACAATCAGCACGGTTCCCAATTCCTGCAAAACCCAACTGGTCATGTACAAGCCAAGAAACCGCGTCGCAAAGTAGATCAGCGTCACGACCCCCAAACCGAGCAACACCTGCATCGAGCGCGTGCGCCGAAACCAGATATAGAGCTGATAGACCAGAAAGGTCATAATCAGGATATCGGCAACATCCTGTATGCGAAAAAACGGAATCGGCATCTGTTCCTTGCTGACACTTTTACAAAGAATACTCTGTCGCAACCTGCGGCAGGTTTTTACTGGTTTTATTCGTGCAAATCATGCTATAAGGCGTTGAAAAGTGTTGATATATACCATTTTACAGAGACAAAGGGTAGTACAAAAATGTTCCGACTTTCCGAAAAAGGTGAGAAAATCCAGCAGATGTTTGGCAGCATTGCCCCACGCTATGATTTTCTCAATCGCTTGTTAAGTTTTGGTATCGATCGTTCCTGGCGCAAGAAAGCTGTCAGACTGCTGAAATACAACGCAGGGGGGCGCATTCTCGATGTGGCCACCGGCACCGGAGACGTGGCGCTGGAAATCGCCCGGACAACACCAGCTTCCGTCAGGATAACCGGGGCTGATTTTTGCCGTGAAATGGTTGAGCTGGGGGAGATCAAAGTAGCTCAATCCCCCTATGCCGGTCGAATCGACATGCAGGTTGCACCGTGCGAGGACCTGCCATTCCCCGACAACACCTTTGATTCAATCACCATTGCTTTCGGCATTCGCAATGTAGTTGACCGCCAACTCGGATTGGCGGAAATGTGGCGGGTGCTCAAACCGCGGGGAAGACTGATTATTCTGGAATTTTCAACCCCGCGCTCACTGTTGTTCCGCCAGATCTATTATTTCTATTTCCGGCAGCTGCTCCCGATGATCGGCGGGCTCTTTTCAACCTACAATTCTTACAAATACCTCCCCGATTCGGTACTGGAATTTCCGTCACAGCAGGAATTTTCACAGATGATTGTCAATGCCGGTTTCAATCCCCCCAGCGTCCAGGAGCTGACCTTCGGCATTGCGTCAATCTATGTCGGTGACAAGGAATAACCGTTTCTCCTAGCCAAGACGGTCTGACAGGGAAATAGCAGGCATTGTTGGCTGGCACTCCCGAATTTCCAGGAGCCCCTGACCGGTTCCAACCAGTAGCGGCCCGGTTGCCACGACCACACCCGGCTGTGCCGTCCCTTCCTGTGGCCAGGCCGACCAGATGATGATCTTTTCACCGTTCAGGAAGGTGAATGCTCCAGGATAGGGGCGTGTCACCCCGCGAATCAGGTTATAGATTTCCACCGCCGAGCGGTTCCAGTCAATCACCCCATCCTCCGCTTTGCGTCCTCGGCAATAGTTTCCCGCTGACAAATCCATTGGAGTCCGTGCCGCAAGTCCATCCCGCAACAAAGGCCAGGCGCGTGACAACACCGCTACCGCCGCGTCTGACACCTTGACAAACAGATCGTGGGCCGTATCGCTAAAGGCAATCGCCACTTTTTCCTGATCCACAATATCTCCGGCATCGGGCTTGGCAGTCATGTAATGCAATGTCGCTCCGCTCTCGGTTTCACCATTGATAATCGCCCAGTTAACCGGTACACGCCCCCGGTATCTGGGGAGATAGGAGCCATGCAGATTAAGCGCGCCCGCTGGCGGGATATCGAGCACTGCCTGGGAAATCATATTCCGGTAATAGAATGAAAAAATAAAGTCCGGCGCGATTTCCCGCAGCCGCTCCACATTTTCCGGGTCGGAAATATCACTGGTCAGATATGGTATTCCATGATCAACAGCCAGCTGGCGAACCGATGAAAACCAGATCTGCTCGGTCGGTGAATCTTCATGGGTAAACACGAGCGCCACATCTGCCCCCTGACGCAATAATTCCTGCAAACAATAATACCCCACATTGTGATAGGCACAGACAACCAGCTTCGGTGTAGATTGCATTCGTTCAGAACTCCTGTAGGTATGTTTTCTGTAGAAGAGGAGCGTTCCCCTCTTTATGCGGTAAAATTCATGACTGGCGCTTGACAGCCGCCAGAGCCCAACGTAGTATAAAATCCGCTCGGCAGTGAGTACCTTCATCCTCCACTAACCAATCATCACGGCTAGGTATCTATTAGCAATGATGCACAAGGATTACCATGAAAAAAATTGTTATCATCGGCGGAGGCATTTCCGGCCTTGCTACGGCATGGCTTCTGCGTGACAAAGCAACCAAAGCCGGCATCGATATTGACCTGACCCTGCTGGAAAAAGAATCCCGGGGAGGGGGTAAAATCCTGAGTATCAAGGAAGAGGGGTATCTGTGTGAATGGGGGCCCAACGGATTTCTTGACAGCAAACCACAGACACTTCAGCTATGCGAGGCATTGGCAGTTAGCGGTAAACTGCATCGTAGTAACGACAATGCCCGTAAACGTTTTATTTATTCCGAGGGGGTATTACACCGTTTGCCGGAAGGCGCCTCATCATTTCTCAAAAGCAAACTGATTTCGTGGCCTGGCAAACTGCGACTGGCGCTTGAACCGACCCCCTTTATCGCTTCAGCTCCCGCCGGGGTTGATGAAACCCTGGCCGATTTCGGACGCCGCCGCCTGGGCAAGGAAGCACTTGACAAGTTAATTGCGCCAATGGTCTCGGGGATTTTTGCCGGCGACCCGGAAACGATGTCGCTAATTTCCTGTTTCCCGCGCATAGCCGAACTGGAACGGGAATACGGCGGCCTGGTGCGAGCCATGATCCTGCTGGCGAAAAAAAAGCGGCGGGATATTGCCGCCGGCAAGGTGGTATCAAGCGCAGCCGGCCCGGGAGGCGTTCTGACCTCATTCCGGGAGGGGATCCAGTATCTGGCTGATGCCCTGACCTCTTCTCTGGGAAAGCACGTACAATTCGGATCTCAGGTAACCTCGATTACCGGAGGCAAGGGAAGCTCCTACCGCCTGACAACCGACTCCGGTGAGCAATATGAAGCCGATATCGTGATCGCAGCTTCTCCCGCTTTTTCCGTTGCCGAGATGCTTGATGGGGTTGACAGCACACTTTCCGGCCTTCTGCGCCAGATTCGCTATGCCAGCATGACCGTGGTCTGTTTCGGTTACGAACAGAACAAGATTGAGTATCCTCTGGATGGCTTTGGCTATCTGATTCCCAAAAAAGAAGGGTGCAGCACACTGGGAACCTTGTGGGATTCCAGCATGTTCGAACAACGAGCACCCCAGGGAAAAGTTCTGCTGCGCAGCATGATGGGGGGAGCCTGTTTCCCTGAATACATCAAGCTCTCCGATGACGAGGTACAGACCAGGGTAATGGCAGATCTCAAGGCGGTCATGGGTATTAGCGCGGCACCATCCTTTGTCCGTATTTTCCGGCATCCCCAGGCGATTCCCCAATACACCGTCGGCCATGCTGGCCGTTTGCAGGCCATGGATGAGTGCCTGCACAGCCATCCCGGCTTGCTCCTGACCGGCAACTCCTATCGTGGCATCGGTATTAACGACTGTGTGGCAGCAGCCCAGGTGGCCTCAGACAAGGCGCTTGAGCTCCTTCGCTGAATCAGTTTGAAACAGTGCTGGCATTTCGCCCCCCAAGGTATCAATGAAACTTAATACCAAACTGATTATCATTATGCTTTCGCTCCTGATCCTGACCATGTTGTCGCTTTTTGCGCTCAACCAGTCAGCCCAGAACGATCTGGTACGGGAAATCCAGGACAGCTCACAGGAGATATCCAAGGCGATTCAGATCAGTATCGAAGATCTCACCTCTTCGGCCGAAACGTCCCGTTTGAATGAATTTCTCGACAAGGCTCGCGACAAGGGGATCCACGAGATCAACATTATCAACACGGAGGGGGAAATCATTGATTCCTCCGACCCGGCCAAAATCGGCAACAAACGCGAATTAAAAAAGCTGGAAAAGGGGGTCCGGGCTGCCCAGCGCACCGGTTCAAACGCCAGCATCCTTTCCCAGAAACCGTATGAAGTCGTCGTACCGGTTATTGTTGGCGATGAGCAATTGGGATATGTGCAGATCAACATGCTGCTGGACAACATCCGTGACATCCAGCACGCCAACTTTATCCGCCGCCTGTTTGCCACCTGCATGGTCTTTGCCGTCGGTATCGCACTGACCATCTTCCTTGCCCGGCGCTACACCAACCCGATCCAGCGCCTGGTGGATGATTTCAAAAAAGTTTCTGCCGGTGATCTGTCGGTCACCATCCCGGTGGATAACAACGACGAGATTGGCGAGCTTGCCACCGGATTTAACAACATGGTTGAAAAACTGCGTGAACGTGAAACCCTGGAAAAACGGCTCTACGAGGCGGAACACCTTTCACGGGTTGGACAACTCGCCTCGGGGATTGCCCATGAAATTCGTAATCCGCTGAACTACATCAGCCTTGCCATTGATCATATCAAGACCGAGATGCTCCCCGAGTGCGGCAACAAGATGGAACTGATCGAGCTGGCGGATAAAATCAAGGAAGAAGTGCGCCGTGCCAATTACATGGTGCTGAACTTCATGAACTATGGGAGGCCGCTCAAATTACGACGCAACAGCGTTAGATATGAAGACATTCTTACCAACGCGCTCCCGGTTATCAGCGATAAGCTGTCGGAATATCAGTGCCGGGTAGAACAGACCATTGATCCCGCGCTACCGGCGCTGTGGGTTGACCAGGAACTTTTGCGTAACTGCATCCTGAATTTCATTACCAATGCCGCACAATCAATGCCTAACGGCGGTGTAATCAAATTGACAGCAGCACCGGACGAAAGCGGACGCCAGGCGATTCTGACCTTTGCCGACAACGGCGTCGGCATTGCAGCCGAGGATCTGGCCAAGGTTTTCCAGCCCTACTTTACTACCAAGGATGTGGGAATCGGCCTGGGACTGGCAATTACCGAGCGGATTATCAAAGAACATGGCGGCACGATTTCTGTTGCAAGTACGCCAAACATCGGAACCGTTTTCACCGTGACACTACCGCTATCCAACACCGCGCAGGAGGCATGATACGTGGCTGATTACAAGGGAAGAATTCTGGTCGTTGATGATGAACGGCTACAACGTGAAATCATCATACTGACCCTCAAAAAAGGTGGCTATGAGCTTTGCGAGGCAGCCAACGTCCATGAAGCTCTGGCACTGCTGGATAAAAAAGAATTTGATCTGATCCTGACCGATTTGATGTTGCCGGGACAATCGGGGATGGAGCTGCTGGAACAGGTGCAAAAAGTTGACCCGGACCAGTGTGTCGTGATGATGACCGCCCATGGCTCCATCAGGACTGCTGTGGAGGCAATTCAAAAAGGCGCTTTCAATTACCTCGAGAAGCCGATCGAAGGGGATCAACTCTGCCTGGCCGTGACCAAGGCGTTGGAACATATCGGTTTGTTGCGGGAAAACAGGGTGCTGCGTAAACGGCTCGAAGCGATCAAAACCATTCCCTACATCCATGGCGAACACCCCAAGATGAAAGAGGTCTTCCGTGTTATCTCCAAAATTGCCGCTTCGTCGTCCAGCGTACTGATCGTCGGGGAATCGGGAACCGGCAAGGAACTGGTTGCCCGGGCCATCCATGAAGGAAGCCAGCGGGCTGAGAAGCCCTTTATGGCGATCAACTGTGCCGCAATTCCCGACACCTTGATCGAGAGCGAGCTATTTGGACACGAGCGCGGGAGCTTTACCGGCGCCAACGCCCGTGAAATAGGCATCTTTGAGGCTGCCAATGGCGGTACGGTCTTTCTGGATGAAATCGGAGAAATGAACGTCGCCATGCAGGCCAAACTGCTACGGGCATTACAGGAAAAGGAGATCAGGCGGGTCGGCGGCAAAATCAACATCCCGCTTGATGTGCGTATTCTGGCAGCCACCAACCGTGAGCTGGAACAGGAGATCAGGCGCGGCGGGTTCCGGGAAGATCTTTTCTATCGTCTGAACGTCATCCGCATCAACCTTCCGCCGTTGCGTGAGCGGGGGAACGACCTGAAGACCCTGGCGGAGTACTTTATCAAAAAATACAGCCAGCAGTCCGGGATCGAAGTTGAGGGGATATCCAAACCGGCGTTACGTCTGATCATGAATTACGGCTGGCCGGGAAACGTACGCCAGCTGGAGTCGGTCATTGAACGTTCAGTGCTGATGGCAGAGAGCAACATGATTCAACCGGAGGATCTTCCGGCTGAAATCAGTGCCGCTGCCAGCAATGCCGGCGGTCTCAACATAGATCTTCCCCCGGAAGGAATCGATTTCGAAGCACTGGAAAAAGCCCTGATCATCAAGGCGATGGAGCGCGCCGATGGTGTTATCGGCAAGGCTGCCCCACTGTTGGGAATGAGCTACAAGACACTGCAATACCGGCTGGATAAATTTGAAATCGAGCGTGACAAACGCTACCGCAATCCGTAACCGCGGCAGATCATGACTTCACCTGACCAACCATCCTCCACTCTTGATACCTGCCAGAGCCTGTTTCAGCACGGCATGAGCCTGCTACGCAACGGCGCTTATTCCGAAGCAGCAACCCGCTTTGAAGAGGCGTTCCAGCGAGACCGGAACTTCCTCGATGCGGCACTGGCATGGTGTCATTGCCGGCATCTGCAAGGAGACTATCTTGCTGCTGTTGATAGGTATGATCAACTGACAGATCCTTTTGCCGCTTCCCCCTATCTTTGGAATAACCGTGGGGTCACTCTTCTGGCGCTGGGACGACATGGGGATGCTGCCGCAAGTTTTCAACAGGCGCTCAGATTAGCACCCGACTTGCACCAGGCGCAGATTGCGCTGGCCAGCTGTTACCAGGCGTTGGGATTGGTTGAACAGGCACGGTCCTCTTGCCTGCAGGTGCTGGCTAGCGATCCTGATAATGCGGAAGCGCACTGGAACTACAGCTTGTTGTTGTTGCTGGCAGGAGAGTACCGGCAAGGGTGGCAAGAGTACGAATGGCGCTGGAAAAGAAAAAATTTCACATCGCCACGCCGGGAGTTTCACCAGCCTCGCTGGGATGGCCTGCTGCATACCGGTACAACGGTGCTAGTCCATGCAGAACAAGGGTATGGTGACACCCTGCAGTTTTGCCGATATCTCCCGCTCATGGCAACATCCGGCGTGCACGTAGTGTTTGAATGCCACCGTGAACTGGTGCCGCTGATGCAATCGTTGCAGGGCACTATCTCCATTGTAGCCCGGGGAGAGTTGCTGCCGCACTTTGACCAGCATATTCCGTTGTTAAGTCTGCCACAAATCTTTGGGACCACGCTGGAAACAATACCTACCAGAACCCCCTACCTGAAACCGCCGGCTGAAAAGGTCATGCACTGGCAGAACAGACTCGGCGGCTCTGATGGCGACTTGAAAGTCGGACTCTGCTGGGGTGGCAAAGCGTATCCCGATCCTGCCCGCAGCTGCCCGTCGGAAGAATTATATCCACTGTCAACCATTACGGGCATCAGTTGGTATTCACTGCAAATCGGCTGGGACAAAGCACTACCGTTCCCGATGACCAACCTGACCGATCAGATTGCCGATTTTTCCGACAGTGCGGCACTGATCGAGCAGCTTGACCTGGTGATTACCATCGATACCGCGATGGCTCATCTGGCAGGAGCACTGGGAAAACCGGTCTGGGTGATGCTCCCCTTTGCTCCCGACTGGCGCTGGCTGCTCCAGCGCCCTGACTCCCCCTGGTACCCGGCTATGCGCCTGTTTCGTCAACCTTTGCCATCCGGGTGGAGTTCTGTAATCAACAGCATATCGTCTTCATTAGAACAGCTCCGGAACCACCGAAACGGGCTGTAATAAACACTCAATATTCAGAATGATTCTGCCGATAAACTAGGTATCGGAATACAGTTGTAGAGGGGGACACCATGGCCAGCACATCCTCATCAGGGTCTGACGCTTTTTCAATTTCAAATATTTATGCCAATGTTCAGTCGCAACGCAGTCAGGTGGCTCAATACGCTATCTATAAAGCTGCAACCTATATGAGCAATAACAAAAATGACGAGGCGATCAAGGAATTCAAGAAAGCACTCGCCTTTGATCCCCAGAATGCAACGGCCCATACCTATCTCGGCAAGATCTACCAAAGCCAGGGGAAAATCCGGGAAGCGATCAATGAGTTTAAAATGGTTGCCCAGAACGACCGCACCTCGGTCACTGCCCGTAACAACCTTGGCAACGCCTATCTTCAGGACAAACAGTACGCCAATGCGGAAAAAGAGTTCAAGGTGGCTGCCAGAATGGATCCGATCAACACGGTCGCAGATTACACCTTGGGGATTCTCTACACCCAGACCGATCGTTTCAAAGAAGCAGAAACACAATTCAACAAGGTTGCCAAAGTGGCTCCCAAAGATGGCAACGTACCATACAGTCTCGGCGTGTTGTACAACAAGATGGATCGTCCGGAAGATGCAGTAAAGCAACTGGAAAAATCATTGACCCTGAAAAAAGATTTTCCGGCAGCCAATTATGAGCTGGGAGCAGCCTATCTCAAGCTGGGGCAGACCGATAAAGCCGATGAACAGCTCAAGATCCTGACTACAAAGAATTCCGAGTATGCCACTGATTTGCAGTTTTTGCGCAACAAGCCGCAAATCGCCTATATTGAAGCTGCAAATAATAAAAGCTTCAACTCGGGACTTGGGGCAAGTACGCCTCTCTGGATGTTGGACCCCACGCTGCTGTCAACTCCCGATTCCACAGCCAAAGCATCGGTTGCCATTCAGTTCACCAATGAAATGGACCTTGCCTCGGTTATCAACCCGGCCAACTGGGAAATTTCCAGGGCCAAGAGCACGGAAGGCGGCTATTATAACAACACCATGACACCGGGATCCAATGAAGTTACGGTTGACAAACGCCCATTTTCGGTGACCTACAACCCAGTTACCCGACAAGCGAACGTGGTCTTTACCCTTAACCAAAACAGCACGATTGATATCGGCAACGGTAATAACGGCGCCACTATTGATCCTTCACATCTGGTATTCAAATTCTCCGGTAAAGATGCCGAGGGGAGAACAATGGATACCAACGCCGACCAGATCGATGGCTACGCGACAAAACCATTCTAAGAGTGCTGGCTGAATCCGTCGTATCACATATATTTATCCCTTCCCGTTCAGCAGCAGAAGCAGATCAAGCGCTTGCATCGCTTATCCTCACAGGATGCGATACAGGCGCTTTTGCTTCCGAGATCCAACGTTTAAAGAGACAGTTTGGAACCTATCTCCGTTTTTGCTCCCCTCCCTGGGCAGCCCCACGATTACTGTTTTCCGCAGAAGATGTGCGTCAAAGCGAGTTGTGGCTAAGCTTGGATGAAATTAGACCTCCTTTTTATCGTTTTCTGCGCTCCCGTCTCCGTTTCCCGACCGTTTTCAGCAGCACTCCGTTTGAGACATCTTCATGCTGGTTTGAAATGGTGGCACACTTCCCCCCCTGGCTGGCACGATACACCAACCCCGCCACTCTCCTGAGCGCACTTGTCTCTGACAGCATGTTCTGTTGCCGTTTCATTTTCTGGCTGTTCATGCCCGACCGTTATTATGGTTCATCAGGTAACCGCTATCCACGACAGATGAATGACATCCGTAACTGGTTGCAAACCAAGCAAAACAGTACCAACACCATCACATGCCTTGATGCCGCCTGCGGAGACGGATCAGGCACCTGTCATCTGGCCACGGAATTGCTGTTAATGGGGTACCGAGCGGATCAGTTGCGGATTGAAGGTTGGACACTCCACCCCCTGGAAGTATGGTCAGCGGCCTACGGTATCTTTATGAATGACATGCAACGGCAGCAACGCTTCATCAATGAAACGGACTTCCTGTTTAGCGTCGGCGCAGAAACATCAATCAGCTTCAGATCGTACGATTTATTGCAGCTCCAGCCACAATCACCCGGGCAACAGTTCGATCTGGTTCTCTGCAACGGATTATTGGGAGGACCGATCATTCATCATATGGATGAACTGACACGCGTCGTGTCAACCCTGGCCAAACGACTACGCTCCGGTGGATTACTGGTGGCAGCGGATCATTTCCATGAAGGTTGGAAGAAGCAATATCCCGATACAATGCTGATTGGAATTTTAGCCAACTGCGGTCTCACGCCGGTTGCAATTGAAGAAGGAATTGCAGGAATAAAAACGGGGAACTCCTGAAGAAGTTCCCCGTACGACAACGAATATCCTGAATAGGGCTATGCTTCCGCAAAGCGTAATAATCGTTCTGGCCGACACTCGG